>CAZFMF010000001.1:0-335087 GCA_964519985.1 uncultured Pseudobdellovibrionaceae bacterium
AAGTGAGGATTTCAGGTCGTTCATTCACACCCTCGAGAAATGTTGCGATATCCCCCTTTCAAACCCGTTTTTCTGTTCTGTTTCAAAGTAAGAGCAAGGAAGGTGCCATGGGAGGCCCGAAACTACCGCATAGGGAATTCACCCCCTTAAGTCTAAAATAAGGGTTTGCGGGTTCGCTACCGGAGGCGCCATGGCTCATTGGATGTTCTTGCTGTTCCCAGTGACTTTCTCATTCGTTTACGCCCAGGAGCATCAAGAAAAGAAAACGGAAGGGCGTGCCACGGTGGCCGCCTTACCGCAGGTTCAAGTCGACTTCGGCTGCAAACCTTCGCCCCGGATGCTTTCCCCGCTTCGGATTTTCGGGAGCGCGGTAACCGTGGGCTACCATTCGGAATGGATCTCGGGCCATCCTACATTGATTCGGCAATTTGATCTTCGGACGGGGGCACCCGTTGGGCAGGCTTTCAAGGTAGGAACAAACCTTCATGCGTTGCGTATTTCGCGCGACGGTAGGCGGGCTGTGACGGGGACGCGCGACGACAAACCATTGGCGCGTATTTATGACGTTCCGAATCAAAAGCTACTTCGGGAGATCCCCAACGCGGTGATATCTAAGGGGATGATAGGGATCAGTGATGATGGAAAAGTGATAGTTAGCTCGTTGGACAAGGGTTTCGTAGAAGCTCGCGACAGTGACACCGGCAAAGTGCTTTGGAAAGCACAGCCCATGGAGACCTCGAGTATCTCGATAACCAGCGATGACGAGATCGTTTTTTCCGCGGATGGCAAACGATTGATTCTAGGCGGAAAAGATGCGGGAAGTGCTCTGGGCATTGCCGTGCTGAATGCGAGGAGCGGAAAACAAGAGTTCAAGTACGTGAGTCAGTCCCCGAATGCCCCGTTCGGTCCCTTCGCCCTCGCGCCGCAGGGGGATCTTGTGGCGGTTAACCATGACGGAGTCGAGATCTTCGATATTTCGTCGGGGAAGCGACTGGCGCAGATTGCAAGGCCGACGGAGAACGGTGTGGTTGCCGATATTTCCATTTCGCCGGATGGTCGTTTTCTCGCCTTCACAACATATGGGTTTGGCGAGGCAGCGGTTGTCACCCATCAGAAACTCCACCTACATGCCTTGCCGTCGGGTCAGAAGATTCTGACTGAAGATCATCCGACGGGAGCGGGCCAAGTTGAGTTTTCTTCGGACGGAAATGTCCTCGTGGTCAGCGGCCATGGGAACGGCCGCGCCAACGGAAGCTCAACGGAAAAAAACTGCATTGCCCAAGTGAAGAGTTTAGAAAGGCTCCGCAAAGCATCCCCTTACCAATTGTCCAGAATCGAAGAACATTGGCGAACGCTCGGTTCGGCGGATCCGATTGAGGCTTATCTGGCGAAGCAATTTTTTCAAGCCATGGACACGAAAGGAATCGAGGTCTTTCGTAAGAAACTCGTGCTTCCACCTCTCGATGCTAAGACCCTCGCGGGGCTAGAATCGAACTGGAACGGTTTGGTGGCGAGGTTGAATGATGAAAATTACGCAGTCCGCGACCGGGCGACGGCGGAGATGGCTCAACTGGCGGCTTCGGATACCCCCTCGGGCTTCTGGTGGCTGAACCGCATCAACGAATCCATCACAAACAAATCCTCTAACCCCGAGGCGCATTGGCGACTGGGTGAAATTCTAACGCGAGCGGAAGCAACGGAATATTCGCCAGAAACGCGTAACCGAATCGAGGCCGTAGGAATTCTGCTTTCTTTGCCGCAATCCGAAGCCAAAACGCTCCTGCAAGATTTGACCAAAGGCCATGCGCTCGATCCGGTAGCCGCAACGGCGCGATCCGCGATGGGCCTTAACGCACCCTAATTCCCGCCGGGAATATCAACGGAGGGCCTCCGGGCAGGATTAGGCCCGCGCGGCGGAATTGTTCACTCCACGGTAAGTCGAAACCACTCTGGTAAGGCATATCGATAATCCAAAAGCGTTTGACCGGCTCGGAAGCATACGATCGGCGGTGGGAGTAGAGGCAGTATCCCTCGGGCTCCTGAATAATCGTTACCTCTTCCGTTCCGCGGTACGTGTAGAAGGTTTGCTTCGCTTCTTTGGCGAGTGGGTTGAATTTGGCTCCGGCTTCCAGTTGAAAAGAACGATCCGCGTCGTCTCCCGTTAGTCCAATCCCTTTGCCGCGGACAATCGATTTTGCGCGAAGCGGCCAATAGGTGAGACCCTTGGCGGTTTTTAGCGCGACCATATTGGCCCAGCCGGGGCCATTCTTGTACGTATCGTAGATGGCGTACACGCGACCTTCCTCGGGGGAAAGATCGGCTAGCGGTGCGCCCAGGGCATTTTGCTGCACGCGATTGGGCAGGACTCCCCAGGTGCCTTCACCGAACGTCCAACCGCAGACGCCGCCTTGGCCGATATTGAAAGCGAGGAACAGCGTTCGGAATTGATTCTCGGGCGCTTCAATCGCCCGCCACTCGAAATGCACATTCTCGATGGCCGTTCGATCGTAGTCCTTGTACTGCTCGACTTTTTCCTCCGGAGAAAGGCCTAGGTAGCTCGTCGGTAATTCCACGCCGTTGCCGTCCAGGAGCGCAAGCTCATAGAGCTCGTCGGCGTCTCGTCCAAAAAAATCGCCGGTCATGCGGCTACCCACTCCGATGACGTAGGGATCGACTTCGAGTCCCTGGGTCGATCCTAGGATTGCCTTTTCTCGTTCGGCCACATTGCGGAGGAACTGTTCGTGATCGCGATCCTGCTTCGCCAGACCATTGATCGGACCAAGCTGGGGACCGGTTCCCTTCTTAGAAACCAGTCGGAATCGTCGGGTGCCGATGTCACCACCGGGAGGTCGAATCACATAAACGCGATTGGCTTGAAGAGACTTCGCTTCGGTTTCAATCCCGGTGACCGGATCAAATTCGTAGATATTGACCTTTGCCGTTTGGGCGTGCCCGGCCAAGGCCCAGAAGACTGAGGCCGTCAGAATGAGTGTATTCAGACTGGGTTTTTGGTTTCGCATAGAGATCTCAACGCACGATTCCCTAAGACGCGTCAAGAAAAAGTGCGACGACCTACTTCAACGCATTCGAGCGCAAAACCCAATTCAACAAGCCGCCGGGGCAAAACGCAGACGCCGACAGGCGAACGGATTCCCGCGCGCCAGAATCAGACGAGGCCGCATCTCTCCCCGCTTTGAAAAAGGAAGAGTCAAAGGCTTGTCGCCAGAGGGGCGGAAAAACCCGTTCATGCGTCCCGTCTAAATGAGGAGAGAAACGGTTCGTCACGGGTCGGGAACGCGACCGCCGTATTTCGTCGAGGCGTATCGCAGGCAACTGACCTCGGTATGCCTCGCCGTCCACCACCATCACCACCGCCAAGCCATCCCTGCGGATACCCGCAATTCGGGAAAGGGGTGGGAGGATATGCTGGGAATCTCGGAACGCGTCTCCAACTTGGAACTGGCCGAACTTTCCGAGACACGGTTCAAACTTCCACGTAGTCAGGGGATGGCTTGCTCCAATCGCCCCGCTACCAACGGGTCCGACATAGGCTAGCCCGGAGCGAACATCGTAGGCCAAGACTTCTCCGAATCCGTCTTCCACAAACCCCTTGCGTCCCTTCATGTCGACCGCGGCTAGCATCAGCTTCGGGACGGCAATATCCTGGCCACGAGCGTCTTGAATAATTGTATTCTCGCTGGTGGGATGGGTAACGACGACACGGTAAACTTTCGGAACTTCTCGGAATTCGATCCAATGAAAGGATTTAGAAGTTGAACGGGTGAGTCGGTAAGTTGGAACAGTCGTCACCTCATCCGTACGACGCACGTATCTATCGGCAAGAATCGGCGCCGGTTCAACGGCAAAGACCGTGAGCGTTTCGCGAGTTTCCGCATCACGAATGGTTTTCTGGTCGCCTTCAACAATTAGTACGGTGGCCCAGCGTTTTTCCGTTCGGTCTCCCGACCGATGGACATAGGTAACCACATCGCCGGGGAGTGGGGCGGCTTGCCCAAGAGCACTGATAAGCAAGACGCTAAAAGAAAGGAACCAAGGCCAACGACCCATTGAGAGCCCTCCAGGAAACGGACTCATCTCATGACGCAATGCGAAAGTCTACATGTGGTAAGACGTCAAAGTGATATCCGCGGTTTCTCACTTGGTCATTGCGTCGCCCGATGTGGAGCGCATGACATGTTTCGTGCAGACGTTCTTTGGTCTGAAGCCCCACTACGCCAACGAACAGTTCGTGGACTTTGTCTTCCCGAATGGGTTTCGGATCGCCTTTTTCCTTCCGGTCGGAAAAGCGGCACAATGGTTTTCGAATGAGGGCACACGGCATTTCACTGCGTTTGGCGTCACCACTCCCGATGTCGACGCGGCCTACGCGCGAAGCTTGTTGCCGGAATTTCAACAGCTGGGCGTGACCAATGGCGGTCCACCGAAGGATCACCCGTGGGGGGAAAGAAGTTTTCTGCTCGTCGACCCGGATGGAAACCGTTGGGAGGTGACGCAGTCTCCAAGTGAAAGTGGAATGTTGGTGAATCGCTAGAGGGTCATGGCGAGGCCTTGGTCTTCACTTCCACCCGAACCGGCTTTCCCGGAATCAAATGAGTGGGTGCCCGGACGAGCTCGTACTTCGTCGATGTGAGGGTGAGCCGGTACCGGCGATCGGGGTGCAATTCGCGAAAGATAAACTTTCCCTCCCCGCGAAACTCTGCCGGCGTCGAAGTCCCTTGGCTCTGCGCTGCAAAGGCAAGCGAAGGGCAAGCGATTCCGGGGACGCCGTGCGCAAGATGGCATTCCATTTCGATGCCGCCCGCCGATTTCTCGACGGGCTTTTTGTCCAAAACGTGGTGGAGGCCCTGTATCAGCACATCATTGATGATATCCCCTTCTCGTGGGGTTTCGGCCCAAACATTGAGGGAATGCAACAAAGTGAGAAGCGGTAATCCGAGTCGCAGTAACATGAACCCATTGTAGCCACGGGCACATTCCATTTCGACGGAAAACCGTTTCTAAGTTAGATTCGGGGCAATGAAATACTCCGCCCCTCTAGATGGATTGCGGGCCGTGGCGGTCCTGGGCGTCGTCGTCTTTCACATTTTTCCCAAAGTTCTACCGGGCGGTTTCTTGGGCGTTGATGTTTTCTTCGTCCTTTCCGGATACCTGCTCACATCCATTATTTCGCATCAGCTAAACGATGGGCGGTTTTCGCTCAGGGAGTTTTACCTTCGGCGGATCCAGCGGCTGCTACCCAATGCGGTACTGACGATCGTCACGACCGTGGCGCTGTCATGTTGGCTGCTTTCGCCCTCGGCGGCTCGCGGGGTCGCGCAGCACGGCGTTTGGGCGCTATTTAGTTTGTCGAATTTCTATATCTGGAAAACATTTGGTGGCTACTGGGGCGCCCCCGCGGCCACCGCGCCGCTGCTCCATACCTGGTCTTTGGCGGTGGAAGAACAGTTTTACCTTCTTTTTCCCCTGCTGATGATCCTCGCCTTTAGAAAGGGGCGTAGGGCGGGCATCGCCTACGGCATCGGTTTTCTTTTTTTTGCGAGTTTGGCGTTTTGCCTGGGTGGAAACCGGCCCGGGGCCGAAAACTTTTATCTTTTGCCGACGCGCGCGTGGGAACTTTGCTTGGGGGCGGGGCTCGCCGTGGCGCCGTGGAAACGGAGGCTTCCCGCACGCGGGTGGGCGGAGGCTCTGGGTTGGCTCGGTCTAACGGCAATCGTCTTTAGCTTCTTTCGTTTGGGTGAAGGCGGGGCGGTTCCGGGGGCCTCGACTTTAATTCCCACGGTGGGAACCCTCGCCGTTTTGATCGCCACCCAGCGGGAAGAAACGGCGATCGCGGGAGCGCTGGCATGGCCTTGGATGGTGGCGGTCGGCACGCTCTCCTATTCTATCTATCTCTGGCACTGGCCGCTGATTGTGCTTGGGCGACTCCACGCGGAATTCAACGGCCTCGACCCGCAAACTGGAGCGATAACCGGATTTGGCGCGAGTCTGGTTTTCGCGCTCGCGGCCTATTTCATAGTGGAAAGACCCTTGCGTCAGCGCGGGCCGGGTCGCAAGCGCCGCTTGCAGGCGATCGCCGGTGGGTTCGCGCTGGCGGTTGTCGGCAGTTTGGCGATCGCCCTTCCGGCGCCCAATGCCGATCCGGCCGATCTTTGGGATCCGGTCGCATTTTACGGAAAAAGTTATGACGTCAAACCGTTCGATATACGGGCCGCGGCCTCCAGTCCCCGTCTGTATGACGTGATTTTTTCTCAGCTGGTCGGCAAAAAGGCCCATTGGCGGGAGGGGGGCATCCAGCACCTCTGGGGGGCCGGGATACCCGAAGTGGTGGTCCTTGGAAGCTCCCACGCGATTATGCTGGGGAAGGTGTTGGATGAAATTTGTCGCGAGCGGGAGCTTTCGGTGGCCTTTTTCGCCGCGGACGAGGCCCCGGTCTTCATCAACCCTGAGGTGCCGGAATATGATGCCGCGCGCTTTGCCGCCCTGGCGAAATGGAAGCCTCGATGGGTAATTGTAGCGGAGCGCTGGGACGGGGTTCCGGGTACGGCAGAGGATCTCGATCGTCGACTGCGAGAATTACTTCGGAAGATCACCCCGCATGCCCAGCAAGTTTGGGTTTTGTCCCAAGTTCCGGCCTTGGAGCTCCCGGATACGTTGAATTTGCGGGAATTTGCTTCGACTCAGTTTCGTTGGAAGGGCACACTTCCCCGAATCCCTCCTGATGGTGGGGAAGCCAAGCGCCAGGCGGCGTGGCGCGTTCTACAAAAACTTCCGCCGATTTTTTCCAATGTGAATGTCTTGAACACCGCTACACATTTTTATTTATCGGATGGGTCCGTGCGATACGCAGAAGGTCGCGAGGTGTTTTACATCGATGACGATCACCTCAGTGAGGCTGGCGCCCAAGAGTTGCGAGCGGATTTTCTCGATATCTTAAAAAAGTGATTCCGAAGCTACCTGCTATAATTTGGAAATGAAGAAATCCCCTAAAGGCATTGGCTTTATCGGTTTGCTCATCGCGCTGGCGATCATCGGCTACCTTACGACGCTGATGTTCAAGCGCGACCCGGCGGGGCAAGTCGCGATTCCCGCCGAAATTGGCAAGGACCTGGGCCTCAACTCGACGACCAGTTCCTCTAAAGCGACCATGGAGGCCGTGCAAACCAAGCTGGATGATTTGCAGGTCAAGATGAAAGCCCGCGAAGAGCGGATTGAGAACGACGAATAGTTTCATGGATCCATGATGCCGGAAGTCCATTTCAAAACGTTCTAGGCCGGGGTTCCGAGCCTTTAGGACGCTTTCTTGTGGTTTTCGATCACGAAGGGGAAGACTTGGTAGCCTTCTTCTTTTTGGGTGCGCTCGAAGCGACGCTCGGCCGTGAATTCAAACCGATCGAATGAGCTCTGAGCGCCGAGTTGCGCAGCGAGGGCGGGCGGCAAGACCGCCGCGCGAGCCACGCTGGCTGGGCGCAACATGCCGGCGGAGCGAATCAATTGGCCGCGCACATCTTTTACGTCCAAAACGAAATCCCCGTCGTTGTCACCGGCGCGGATCGTAAAGTGTTCACCCGATCCGGGAACCAGGACCTGCACGGGCAGCTTGGAGCGGCGCCGCAGCAGGTATACCGAGCCCGCGAATCCGGTCGCCAGTAGGGCAATGAAGGCAAGTAAAAAGAGTTCATCCCACTCGAAGAGAATGGCTTCGGCTTCGAGTTCGGCGTCCGCCTCGACCATTTCCGGCAGCGCCAGGGCGCTGGCCTCGGTATCGGATTGGCGAAAGCCGGTCGCGGTAATCGCCTTCGGGATTTCCTTGTCATTGAGCCCGAAAAGTTTTGCAACCTTGGTCAGCGTACGGCCGACCACGGACTTGCGTTTCTTTGGAGCTTCGGCGGAAGTCGGTTTTCCCGCTTTGGCGCTAGTTTGCAAGAGGCGTTGAGCGAGTAAAAGATTCTTCTTCTCGTTTAGTTCGGCGCGGCCCGGTCCATTGTCATGGTTCAGCGGATCGATAGCGGCGGCGCCCTTGACCTGGATCTCGGTCGCGGGTCCAGAATTCTCGATGGGCGTTGTGGAAGGTGCGGTGGCGTCGCCATTTGGACGATCCATCGCCAAAATGTAAGGTGCGGCGGCGCGGAGATCGACGACATCTTTCGCCGGTGCGGCCGACTTATCATCTTCAAGTGCAGCCAGAGCGTCTTCCGGAGCGGCTTCGCCCTTTTGTGTTTCCAAATCCTTTTCGGCTCCCGGAGGCGGCGCAATCGTCGGACCGGCGACATTGATGTTCACTTCGGTCACGGGCATCGGACCATCCAAGACGGTCGAACGGGTATCGATCGGCGCGAGCACCGGCATCTCTTGGGTTTGCTGATCGATGGCGTTCATCATCGAATCCGTCATCGTATTTTTTAGCTGCGACCAACCCTCTTGGCTGATGTCGTTGTTCTGCAGCATCTTGTCGATCTTGGCGCTGTTTTCGAGCGCGCGGCGCGCGGTCTCGTTGATCAACATCCGCTGCATCAAATCGTAGTTGCCCTGGTTATTCAGCTGCTGCCCCAACGATTGGCCCGCCTGCTGTCCGTGACCGTGAGCGTGGCCATGGTGATGGTGGGCATTGTGATCGTGGCGCGGTTTGTCCGCGGGGTTACTCGGGCTTGGGCTATCGTGCGCGCGAGTCGGGTTGGCCAGAGTGACCATCGCGATTCCCAAAAACCAGGCTGTGTTTCGCAAGCGCATTCACCATCTCTATGAAGCAAAGCGTATACCAGTAGTGCGCTCAATGATTTCAATGACTTACATTGCGGATAGTGGCTAGGGTTTGGACGCCTGTTGATGGGGAGTTCGGAAGGGCCCGATAAAAAAATCCCGGTGCCCTTGCGAGCACCGGGATCTTTGAATTTGGGGCGAGCGTTTTAAGCTGCCTTTTTTCCTTTTTTAAATCCTTTGTTCGCATTCGCCGTCGGCGCGGGGGCCGAAGTCGAAGTCGAAGGCGTCGTCGCCGGCTTCCAACTCGGGGGGGCCGAGTTGTGGCTCGACGTCGGATTGTATCCGCCGCCTTTGTTCATACTGCCGTGTTGGGGCGCGTTGCTGCCCGTGCTCGGCGTAAACGCGTTGGGTTGCTGATGCATTCCCTTGTTTTTCATTTTGGAACTCCTTGATTCGTTAAGGGTAGCCAAAAGGGGAGAAAGAAGGATGTTCCGATTATTGAGTAAACGACACATTCGCCTCGCCCATCATGGCGAGGGTTTCTACGCACTCGTTAACAAAGGCGGGCTGGAAGCGCCGTTTCGGGCCAACAAAAACGGCGTTGTCACGAAATTCGACGTCAAATCGGTGAGCATTCACCCATTTCACGGAGTGGACGAACGTGTGTTCTTCCTCAATGAGATCTTTGTGGCCGCGCAGCAAGAGTTTGCGAAACTGGCGGAAGACACCGAGGACGTTCCAGCCAAAAACGCCGACGGCCTCCTTCAGTTGCGCGTAAGTCAACGCCTTGAGTTCGTGGGCTTCGATCGTCGCGCGTCGCAAGATCAGTTCTCCCGCGGCATTCTCCTCGAACTGCAAGTCAAAGACGGGCAGGCCATCGAGTTCGAAAGAGAACTTTAAGAGGTCTTCGTCTCGGATCGTGATTTCAAACTCATTTTCTGGGCCGCCATTCTCCAGTGCTTCAAGAATTTTAGCGCGCGCCGGTTGCGACTCAAAGATCGCCTGCAACACCGCCGGCAGGCCCAGCGCCGATCCCGCCTTGCCGACCATCCGCATCGAAAGTTGTCCTAAGTAGAAGGCCCCCTCGCGGTATGGGCGGAAGACAATGGCGGCCTGACCTCCCCAACACCCCACATCATACAACCCGGGCAACGCGAGCCCGTACCAGCTCATCGCGATCCCGACTTCCACCCAGGCACTCGCCGTATCGCCCATGATGAAGTGGTGCACCGCTTGGGCGGCGTGTTTGGTTCCCAGCGTGACCCCCGTGAAGACTTCCCCTCCGTGAGTGGCGCCAAACGTGCCCGCCGAAACCATTAAGAGCTTTCGAATGAACGGATTTTCAAAGTTGTGCGAAACGCGCATCAGGCGACGGACATTTTGAAACGAACGGCGTAGGTCCAGCGCAACGAAGGGGTGCCGAATCACTTCCAGGCGTCGCGCCCAAAAACCCTCGGCGTGCGTGGGGGGCTCGACGGCATGTTCGCCTTCGTGAATCGCTTCTCGGATCGCGGGCAACTCCTCATCGGAGGCAAGGGCGAATCGTCGCACCTGAATGGTCAGGCGAGTCACGTCTTCGGCGACCGCGGAACGGACTTCGGCAAGCAACTCGGGTTCATTCGCCGTGAGCTTGCGCAGATAGTCTGTTCCCTCGGCGATCTTGGCGCGGGTTGCTTGCCACCACGACTTTGGAGGATCCGCCCAGACGGGAGGAGTGGGCAACAATAGGGAGACGACGAGAAGCAGATGCAAGCAGCGTTTCATATTCAGACTTGGTCTGATTCAGATAAAATCTGACTTGCTCCGCTTGGCAAGGGAAAAGCGAAGTCAGCTGCTCACGGTATAATCGAAGGGGCAAAAAACTTTGTGATATCCCGCGTGGTTTGGTCGAAAAGCCACTCCGCTTTTTCGCGATTGCGTCCCATCTTCGTCCAGAGATTGTGCCCGCCCTTGTAAACCTGCACTTGTCGCCGATCGTTTTGGGCCGCCGCAAACCCTTTCCAGTGATCTAGGAAATAGGGTTGCGGGTAGGAGGTGTCCTCGTCGCCGAGCTGGATGAAAGCGGGGACGAGCGTCGGTCGCCTTAAGATGGTGTAGAGCGGCGTGAAATCAGCGTGGGCGGTCCAACTCTTCGCGTGAAACGTGCAATCAAAACCCTGGGCCCTGGCGGCATCAATGTTTTCTGGCAACGCCATCTCTTCGTGTTTGATAATGCAGTGCTGGTGGATGTACTCGTCGGGGCTCGATGGATTGAGGGCAACCACTCGTTCCACATCGGTGTAGCGAGCGGCATACTCTAAGGCATTCAACCCCCCTTGGCTCCGACCAATCATGAAGAATTTTTTTCCGGGATAGAGAGCGCCCAAGATCAAACGGGCATGGTGCAAAACCGCCATAACGCCATCCGGGTGGCCCAAGCCATAAGGAGCGCTTTCGCCCATTCCGTTGAGGGGTGGGTCCATGGGGAACGGCATCAGCCGTAGTTTCCGATTGGGGGAAAGCGCCAGCCACTCGCTCTTGCCCTTTTTGAAAGTGCCCCCGATCTCCATCATCGACTTGGCCACGCTGACACTAAATCCAATCCCGGGTAGCGCAATCAAGGCGCCATCAAAACCGGCGGCATCCATCGGTTCGTCATTGTTTCCGGTGGGAAGGTAAACGCCGGTATAGGCGTGGGGCAGGCGGAGTTCCACATAGGGGACTTTCTGCCCGTTCTTATCGACCACCGGAACTTTTTGCCCGTTTTTCGCGGTCACCAGGTTGGTTGAGATAAACGCGAGGCGCTCGGTAAAAACCTGAGCGGCCGTCAGGTCTCCGGACGCAATCCGTGCCTCCAGAATCGCGTTCATCGTATTTAGGGCGGCGATGGTCTCAACGCCATCGAGCGGATCAAACTTTCCGCGAATGCCCAATTGGATCGCACATTCGGTCCTCGCCTGCCGCGCCGCCGGGTCCAGAAGCAGAGGCGTAGCTCCGGCCGAATTGCCGAGCCCGGCAAATAAAAAGATCCCCAGAATGAGCAGCAAGCGCTGCCCGACTTTCAACCACCCGAGATGTGCCATTGGGTCCTGACGCTAACGGAAGAACCTGCTCACGAAAAGGATTTTTTGAGAGGGGGGTGGGGGGTAAGCTAAATCAGGATTTGGTCAAGAAATGAGGTTTTATGCGGGTTTTGATCACCGGGGCCACCGGGTTTATCGGCAAACCGCTCGTCGGACGGTTGGTGCAACAAGGGCATGAAATCGTAGCCCTCGTGCGATCACCCGAAAAGGCCAAGTCTCAGCTTGCCGTGCCTTGCCGGTTTCATCGTTGGGATGCGGCCGAGCCGGTACCGGCGGAGGCCACTGAGGGAATCGATGCCGTTTTCCATCTGGCCGGCGAAGGAATTGCCGACAAACGCTGGACGGAAGCGCGAAAAAAACAGCTGCGCGATAGCCGGGTGGAGGGCACGCGCCGGCTGGCCGTCGCGCTTGCCGAAGGCGGTGCGAAGCCCAAGGTCATTTCCGCTTCGGCCGTCGGTTACTACGGCGATACGGGGGAACGGGTTGTCGACGAAACCACTCCGGCGGGCGAAGGATTTCTTGCCGAGCTCTGCCGTGATTGGGAGGCGGCGTGGGCCCCGCTGCCGAGTGAAAAAGTCACGATTGTGCGCTTTGGGGTGGTGCTCGGGCGCGGGGGTGGCGCGCTCGAAAAAATGCTACCCGTCTTCAACCTCGGGCTGGGGGGTCCGCTCGGGTCGGGCGATCAATACCTTTCCTGGATCCACCTCGACGATCTGGTTTCGCTGCTCAGCTGGGCCCTTACCGCACCGGTGAGTGGCGTGTTGAATGGAACGAGTCCCGAACCCGTTACGAACCGGGAGTTCTCCGAGACCTTAGCGGCAGCCCTTAAAAAACCCTGCTTTTTTAGAACTCCCGCCTTTGCCGTACGCGTAGCCATGGGCGAAAGCGCGGAGGTCGTTTTAGGCGGGAGCCGGGTTTTACCGCGGCGGACCGTAGAAAAGGGTTTTCAGTTTACCCGGCCTACTTTGAAGCAAGCGTTAGACGATCTCTTTTAACGGATGCCTCGCGGAGAATGACGTGAAAGCGATTTTCGACTATCGCTTTAGGCAGGTGGCATGAAAACCGGATTCCAATGTTTCGTGGGTGTGGATCAAACGGGGGCGGTGCGCTCGGACGGAGTTCCGCACCCGCTGTCTTGTGCGATTCTGGTGGGTCGGGACGGGGAGTGGGTCCTTCATACCGTCCAGCGCTCGGGCAAGCCCCTCGCGCTGGCGGCCTTTACGCACCAGGCTTTAGAGGAACTGCTCGCCACCGTGCACGTGCACCTCGACCACCGGGTAGCGATTCTGGTCGACTGCGTTTTTGGGCTTCCGTGGCCGAGTTGGCGGGAGGCGGGGGAGCGTCCTGGGGACGTGCGCGCGCTGATTCGCACCTGCGCTTTCGAGCAAGCCTACGGTCGCAACGCTTCGGCGGCTTTTTTTGGGCGTTGGAACCCGTCCACGAGTTTTCTTCGGCGCGAGTGTGAGCGGGCCACGGGATCCAATTCCTTGTTTCAACTCCAACCGGCGCAAAAAAACATCCAAACCGGCACGTATCGGATCTGGCGAGATTTGGCGGCTTCGGGCGATGAAGACCTTTTCTCGTTCTGGCCGTTTGACGCTCTGGGTTCCGGTCGGGCGTGGGTATTCGAGGGGTACCCGTCGTTCTACTGGAAGGATCTCTTTGGCTGCCGGTCGCGTTCCGCCGTGGGTTTGAAAAAGGTTTTTGCCACCGTCCGGCAAGAGGGCATTCCACTGCGGATCAAGGGAAAGGCCGCGATGTCCCGCAGTGCCGATTTGGCCGATGCCGGTGTCTTGGCGCTCGCGGGTTTAATGCTCCAGCGGAAGGAGCGGCTTTTCCAACCGTTTGAGAGTTTCCCTCTTTTCGCCCCGGCCCGGGCGGAGGGTTGGATCGCCGGTGTGGCCCCGAATTCCACTACTTAGCCCGTTTTTTCACTCGGGATGACGGGGGTGGGTTTGCCTCCGCGCCCTATCGATACTATCTTTAGATCTAAGATGTCGGACGATTCAAAAGAATCCATCATTGAAAGCTCGGGCACCCAGACACTGATTAAGCCCGAGTCCAAGACCAAAGAGCCGTCGCTCTATAAGGTGCTCATTCTCAACGACGACTTCACCCCGCGCGAATTTGTGGTGCACGTGCTGATCCGTTTTTTCGGTAAATCCGAGCAAGACGCGACCAACCTCATGCTGCAAGTCCATCACAAGGGTTCAGGACTTGCAGGGATTTTCTCGTACGAGATTGCGGAGACGAAGACGTATCAGGTGAATACGTATTCGAAGCAAAATCAATTTCCGCTCAAATGCGTGATGGAGGAAACGTAGTGTTCACTCCCTCTTTGAAAAGCAGTTTAGATGACGCGGTCAAGTACGCGTTCGATCGGCGGCATGAATTCGTTTGCATCGAACACGTTTTGCTCGCCATGCTCAATGGACCGGAGACGGTCGAGATTGTGGAAGGGTGCGGGGGAAATGTCCCGGCGCTCAAGCACCAATTAGAAGGCTTTTTGAAAAAGCACTGCCCGACCGTGCAGCTAGAAGGCAACCCGGAGTTTGCGCAATCGGAGTGGAAGCCCGAACTCACGATCGCCTTTCACCGCGTGATCCAGCGGGCAGTGATTCAGGTCCAGAGCGCGGACAAAGAAGAAGTCGGTGCCTCGAGCGTTTTGATTGCCATCTTCCGCGAAAAAGATTCCCATGCGGCGCACTATCTCGAGCAACAGGGCATCACGCGTTACGATGTGATTAATTTTGTTTCGCACGGGCTCTCTAAAGAGCCGACGCTAGCCATTCCCGCCGAGGAAGCCGAAGAGGCGGAAGAAAATCCGGCGAAAGAGGGTCGCCCCGCCGGTAAGCGCCCGAAGGTCTCGCCGCTGAAAAGTTTCACGATGAATTTGAACGAGCGCGCCGAGAAGGGACTGATTGATCCCTTAGTCGGGCGCGAAGACGTGATTGAACGGGTGGTTCAGATTCTGGCGCGCCGAACCAAAAACAATCCGCTGTTGGTCGGAGATCCTGGCGTGGGCAAGACCGCGATTGCGGACGGTCTGGCTTTGCGAATCGTGAAAGGCGAAGTGCCAGAGAATTTGAAAAAGAGCGTGATCTATTCCCTCGATATGGGCGCGCTTTTGGCGGGCACGAAGTTTCGCGGTGACTTTGAAGAACGTTTGAAAGCGGTGGTCAAAGCGGTGGAGGCCGAACCGGGCGCTGTCTTATTCATCGACGAAATGCATACGCTGGTTGGGGCCGGAGCCACGAGCGGCGGTTCGATGGACGCTTCGAACTTGCTCAAACCGAGTCTGACGAATCGCTCGTTGAGCGTGATCGGGTCGACCACGCACAAGGAGTACCACGCGTACCTGGAGAAGGATCGGGCGCTTATCCGCCGATTCCAACGCATTGATATTACCGAGCCGTCGATCGAAGAAGCGGTCAGTATCTTAGAAGGGCTGCAGAGCCGGTACGAAGAATTCCACCGCGTAACCTTTGGCTCCGGCGCGGTGCGCGCCGCGGTCGAGCTCTCGGCGAAATACATTCACGGGCGTCCGTTGCCCGACAAAGCGATCGACGTGATCGATGAAGCGGGGGCGCGGGCGCGGATCAAGAGCATCGAAGGCGACAATAAAACGATTTCGGTGAAGGACATTGAGACAGTGGTCTCTTCCATCGCGAAGATTCCGGCCAACTCCGTGAGTGCGGACGACAAGCAGAAGCTCGCCAAACTCGATCAGGAACTCAAAGAAGTCATTTTCGGTCAGGACAAAGCGATCGATGCCCTCGTTTCGGCGATCAAGCTTTCGCGTTCGGGGCTTGGCAACCCGAGCAAACCGATTGGTTCATTTCTCTTCACCGGCCCTACCGGGGTTGGGAAGACGGAAGTTTGCAAACAGTTGGCGCGGATTTTGGGCACGGAGTTGATTCGCTACGATATGAGCGAATACATGGAGAAGCACTCTGTGGCGCGGCTGGTGGGATCACCGCCGGGATATGTGGGCTACGACGAAGGCGGATTGCTCACCGAGGCGGTTGGCCGCACGCCCTATGCGGTGCTTTTGCTCGACGAAATTGAAAAAGCCCATCCGGATGTTTCCAATATCCTTTTGCAAGTGATGGACAATGGAAAGCTGACCGATTCGAGCGGCAAAGTGGTCGACTTCCGCAACCTGATTTTGATCATGACCTCGAACGCCGGCGGGCGGGAATCCGCCAAGCCCGGCATCGGAATTCGTCCCGCGACGGGCTCGGACAAGGCGTTGAAGGCGGTAAAGAGCGCTTTCTCGCCGGAGTTCATCAACCGACTGGATGCCGTCATTCCGTTCGTGCACCTTGATGAGCCAATCGTCCTGCAGGTTATCGAGAAGTTCTTGGGCGAACTCTCCACTCAGCTTAAAACGAAAAAGGTCGAGTTGGTCGTGAGCCAGAAGGTCAAGAAATGGCTCTTCAATAAGGGGTACGACCAGGTGTACGGCGCCCGCCCCTTGGGCCGCGCGATCGACGAACACATCAAAAAGCCGCTCGTCGACCAGCTGCTCTTCGGCACCGTCGCCAAGGGTGGAACGGTAAAGGTCGATGAAAAGGGCGGCGAGCTGACGTTTAATTACTCCGCGAAGTAGTCATCGCGAAGGCGAAGCCTGAAGCGACCTCGCATCGCTCATGCGATGCGGGTTTGCTTCGCCCTTTGGGCTCGCAACGACAGTGACAAACTTCGTCACCCAGCAATCCCCACTTTAATACACCGCGTCATTCGTGGTATACTCCGGGCCTTCCTAAGCTTTATACGGGGTTTCATGGGGTCACTTAAAAATTCATTTCGGGTCGTTCTCTGTCTTTTTTCGCTTCCGCTTTTCGCCGAAGCGCCGGCGCCCGCGCCGTTGGAGTTTTGGTTTTACCGTCCCGCTGTTACCGTTCCGGAAGTGAAATCGGAGAAAGCGCGTGGCGATGTCAGTTTTGGGAGCAACCCGA
Organism: uncultured Pseudobdellovibrionaceae bacterium; assembly: GCA_964519985.1. Lineage (GTDB taxonomy): Bacteria > Bdellovibrionota > FAC87 > UBA2466 > UBA2466 > JAIEOG01. The sequence goes on from CAZFMF010000001.1 coordinate 16,742, forward strand.
TCACTACGGCGAAACAGCTAACCGAGCACCTGCAGATTACTGGCATTCGCTGGGAAGACGAGGGCTTGCGGATTGGTACGATGGCCGGCTCCGTGGCTTGCACCGAGTTGGAAAGCCGCGCAAAAGTACCGGTCATCAACAAAGAAAAGACGATTTTCGTTTTCAAGAATATCCGCATCGAAGTTTCCAATAAATCGGAGCTGGCGCTGGGATTTCCGGAAGAGGTCCGACTCACGCCGCAGGTTGCGGATGGCCGGATTCGGTTTGCACTTGCCGACGGAGAGCTGAAAAAAGCGATCGATGCCCAGATTGACGCTATTTTTTCCGACTCGAAGTTTGATCAATCCTTTCAAACCAAGATCTCCGGCGAACTCACCGAGCTCGGTCGCAAGGCCGCGGACCAGCTCTTAGGGGGTCAGCGCGCGAAGCTGTTGGACCAGGCGCGGGAAGGTTTGAAGCGATCGCTTAACCCGGAGGAACTTACCAAGTTGTTGATCTCGGGCGCTCAAGCTTTGCCCACGCAATTGCCAACCGATCTCACGTCCCAGGACTGGGTGTTGCGGCGCACCCGTACCGAGAGGGTGGATGGCCAAGGAAGACGTCTGCCGATTGTCCTCTGGCGTTTGGTGCCCGCGTCGGCCCCCAAGGATCATTCGGCCTATCGGATGCCTAACGTGTCGGATACCACCCGGAACGTCGTGACGGTGGTCTCTTCGCCCCAGCTTTTGCAAACGCTCATCGAGGGGAGCTTCGGGGGCGATCGCTCCTTAGGGGAGAAGGAATCAGGGATTCTCGCCGGCATTTTGGGCTTCGACGCCGCGGGAGGAAAAGTGAGTTTGGTGGCCACGGGCGAACGCGGTCCGCGCGTTAAGACCTGGTCGATGCCGGGGACCGAGGGCACTCGCCATTTCATGGACCTGCTGGTCACTCTGCGATCCGAGGCCTCGGAGGAAAATCATACGCTCGGTATTGTCATGGAGTTCCGTGGGAACAAAGCGCCCAAACTGATCCAGATCCTACCCATCGGAAGGAAAACGGATGCGCCGACGACTGATGCTTTGCAGACGATGCAATCGACTTTCGGAAGGGCACTTTTATTGGAGCTCACCAATAGCAAGCTCGATGAAGCCACCGAGAAATGGGTGGGCGCTTCGGAACGATTGATCCCGCTCAACATCCGCGCCCTCGGGGATGCCGGCGCACGAAGCAAGAACCCCGCGGTTTCCGGGCGCTGGGCGGAAGCGCTCGCCGTTGATTTCGAGCTGCGCTAGCCGGCAAAGCGATCGCACGCGGCAACCAGGGCTCGAGTGATTCCCGGTTCAAACGCGGAGTGACCGGCGTCCGGGATTACAAAGAAATCGGCTTCCGGCCACGCGCGGTGTAAAGCCCAGGCGCTGGTCATGGGGCAGACCACATCGTAGCGTCCTTGCACAATCACACCCGGGATGTGCCGGATGCGCTCAACGTTTTCCAGTAGCTGGTTTGGCCGTTCGAGAAATCCGCCGTGGGTGAAATAGTGGCACTCGATGCGCGCGAAGGCCAAAGCGAAATCGTCCGCCTCGTACCCCTTGATAAAACCGGCATCGGGATAGAGTTTGCTCGTCGCTCCTTCCCAACCGCTCCACGCGCGCGCCGCTTCCAATTGCACGGCCCGATCCTTGGAGTTCAGGCGCTTGTAGTAGGCCGCGATCAGGTCGTGGCGCTCATTCTCCGGGATCAGATTCCAATATTTTTCCCAAGCATCGGGATAGAGGTTGCTGCAGCCGGTTTGGTAAAACCATTTCAATTCCTCGGGGCGCAGCAAGAAGATTCCCCGCAAAACCAACTCGGTGACTTGTTGCGGGTGGGTCTGCGCGTAGGCCAATCCGAGCGTGCTACCCCAGGAACCTCCGAACACTTGCCAGCGTTCAATCGCTAGGTGTTTGCGGATCTTTTCCATATCCTCCACGAGGTCCCAAGTCGTGTTCTCATCGGTGCAGGCATTGGGCGTGCTCTTGCCGCAACCGCGCTGATCGAAAAGGATGATGCGGTACTTGTCGGGGTTGAAAAAACGCCGTTGCTTGCCGTCGGTACCACCCCCGGGACCGCCGTGCACAAAGACGACGGGTTTCCCTTCCGGATTCCCCGACTCCTCCCAATAGATTTCGTGAACGGTCGAGACTTTCAAGCGTCCGGTCCGGTAGGGATCGATTTCGGGGTAGGCCCAGGTTAGGGTATCGCGTTCTTTTGCTTTCATGGCCCGCCATTAAAGATGAAAGCCTTGCCGCCGTCCAGCCCGTCCTCTAGCCTTCTGGGATCGGAGGAAAAAATGCGTTGGGCGATGGTTTTTCTGACTTTGGCGACGGTGGGAGCGAGCGCGGCCGAAAAGAAACCGAGTGTGCAGGACCGGGCCCGGCTGGTGCTGCAGTGGCATGCTCAGGAAGTGAGGCCTCTCGAGAAGAAGCTCAACGAACTCTGGTGGACCGCGAATGTGACGGGTAAGGCCGAAGACTTCACCAAGAAAGAGGCGGCCCAAAACGCGTACGACGATAAGCTATCGGCGATGCACTGGTACTCAGAGATCAAGGCCCTGCGAAACGCGTTGCCCAAAAGTACGGACGCGGATTTGCGGCGGCAGATGGAAGTGCTCTACTTAATGATGACCGAGAAGCAGGTGCCGGCCGACTTACTGAAAAAAATCTCGGCCAAGTCGAATGCGATCGAAAAGACGTTCAATGTCGCGCGCGCCAAAGTGGACGGCAAAGAGCTTGCCGCCAGTGAGGTGAAGAAAATCCTCCAAGAATCAGCGGACTCCAAGCAGCGCCAAGCCGTGTGGGAAGCCAGCAAAGTGGTCGGGGCAGAGGTCGAAAAAGATCTGAAAGAGTTGGTGGGGCTGCGCAACCAGGCGGCTAAGAAGCTCGGGTTTCCCAACTACCACGCCATGATGTTGCGTCTGAATGAGCAAGAACCCAAGGATGTGCTCAAGCTCTTCGACAATCTCGACAACCTGACGCGCAAGCCCTTCTTAAAGGTGAAAGGCGATATCGATGCGAAGCTCGCGGCCAACTACCAGATCCCGGTAAAGGAGTTGCAGCCTTGGCACTACCACGATCCGTTTTTCCAAGAGGCACCCTCGGTTTTCGAAACCAATCTCGATGTCGACTACCAAAAGCAAGATATCGTGGCTTTGAGTCGCGCGTTCTATGCCGGAATCGGTTTGCCGGTGGATGACGTCCTAAAAAGCAGCGATCTGTTTGAGAAGCCGGGCAAGAGTCCCCACGCCTTTTGCACCGATATCGATCGGGAAGGGGATGTGCGGGTGCTTGCCAACGTGGTGCCCAATGAAAGCTGGATGAACACCATGCTGCACGAACTCGGGCACGCAGTTTACAGCAGCAAGAATATTCCGCTTTCCGTTCCTTATCTTTTGCGTTGCGACGCCCACATCCTCACGACGGAGGGCGTGGGGATGCTCTTTCAGAAGTTTTCCAAGAGCGCGGATTGGTTGACGGCGATGGGCGTGAAGGTTCGCGATGCGAAGGCTTTCAATGCGGCGGGGCGCAAGCTGCAGCAGGCGGAACTACTCATTTTCTCGCGCTGGGCGCAGGTGATGTTTCGGTTTGAAAAAGCCATGTACGAAAAACCCAACCAAAACCTCAATACTCTCTGGTGGTCTTTGGTTGAGAAGTACCAGGGCCTCACGCCACCGAAGGGACGTAACGCGCCGGACTACGCATCGAAGATCCATATCGTGGTCGCCCCCGCGTACTACCACAACTATCTCATGGGCGAACTCTTCGCGGCGCAGGTGCACCACACGATCGTGAAAGAGGTTTTGAAGGCCAAGGATCCGCGCACGGCCCAGTACATCGGCAACAAAGCGGTGGGCACCTTCTTCAAAGAAAAAGTTTTTGGCCCCGGACGCCGGATGCCTTGGAACGAGCTGACCCGTTTTGCCACGGGCCAGCCCTTAAGTCCCAAAGCCTTTGCCGCCGACCTCGCTGACTAGCAGTTGGCGGGTGTGGCCTTCATCGTGAAGACGCTGCGGTAGTAGCCGCGGTAACAATACAAGAGCGAGCCCCACAGACCGGCGACGATCACCGCCATCGCAATGCCTTCGGGAGCCAGCATGGCGTGGAACAAGAAGATGTTCACGACAATTGGTCCTAAAAGCACCAAGGCGAATGGAACGTACAATGACGCGAGCAGGAGCGCCCCGCAGCTGACTTCAATGAGTTTAATGACCAACATGAGATAGCCGGTATCGATCATCGCCAACATGAATTGCATCGCTTTCGGCGGCAGGGTCGGCATCGGTAGGAATGGGTGTAAACCATTCAATCCGAAGACGAAGAAGATCAGGCCGAGCACGACCCGACAGATGACAATTCCAATGTTGCACAGTTTTGCTTTATTCAAGATGTCCCCCTTATCGCGCCAGTATAGCCCGGGTTTAGGCGGTCGCCCTACGCATATCCAGCGCGATGGAGGTCGTCATATCGCCGAGCACATTTGTCGCAGAGCGACAGCGGGCCACGATCCAATCGACGGTGAGGAGCAACGGCAAGATCTCGGTGGGAATTCCCGCGCTGCTTAAGACGAGGGTGAGGGCGATGATTCCGGCCTCGGGAACCCCCGCGACTCCTAACGTGGTCAGGGCGCAAGAAACCATGAGTGCCATCTGGGCTCCGACGGAAAGATCCATTCCGTAGGCTTGGGTCACGATCAAGACGGCGGCCGCCTCATAAAGTAGAATCCCGTCGTTGTTGAAATTGGTACCCAGGCCGGCACCGAGCCGCGCGGCAGCCGGCGACACTTTCAAGCGATCCAATGCTTGGAAGGTGAGGGGGAGCGAGGCCAGACTGCTATTCACGCCGAAGGCATAGAGCATGGGTTGCTTCGCCGCCCGCCAGAAGTCCACTAAGCGCACTCGGGAAAAATAAATCCACACCTGGTAAACAAATACCACTTGGAGCGCCATTCCCAAAACGGTCGCGCCGGTGTAACCGACGAGTCCAACCAGGGGCGCGAGCCCTCGCTCGCCGACTGATTGGGCGACCACTCCCATGACCGCGATCGGGCTCAGTTTGACCGCCCAGCCGATGGCGTGCAGGAGAAGTTGCACGGTGAACGCGACGCCTTTCTTCGCTCCCTGAATGCTTTCGCCCTCCTGTTTCAGGGACTGCAGGGCCAGTCCGAAAAGCACCGCGAGCAAAATGGCGCCCGGGATGGAGTGGGTGATAAATGGCTGAAAGAGATTCTCGGGCAGATAGCCCAAGATCCACGTCCAAACATCGCCTTTGGGGGCGGTGGGGACCGAGCCACTCGGGAGAATCCCGCGCAACGCAACGCCGGGGTGAAAGACTTCGGCGACGATGACGCCGATGGCGATCGCAAAGGCGGCGTTGATCGCGCAGACGACGACCAGTCGCAGTAACGCGCGCCCACGAATGGCGGCGTTCATAAAGGAGTCGAGCAAAACGAAAAAAAGAAGCGGCGTGGCAAGCGCCTTGATGATCTGGATCAGCGCCGAACCCATTTTGCCCAGCGGCGACATCGCGGTTCCGAAACACGAACCGAGCAGCGCGCCGATACCCATGGCGGCGAGGGTCTGCCAGTGGAGAGGGACTTTGCCGATCGCCCGAAACATCGTACTTCGTGTTATCCTATGGAAGAGCCCCTTCCTCCTATGAAAAAAAATCCAGCTCCGCTTTATTTTGTAAATGCGCCGGTGGACTTTGCCTGCATGGGCGCCCTGTCAATGTTAACGCTCGTTGCGTTCGCTTTGACAACGGGCGGCACACTTTCCAATCAGGCCGCACTTTGGTCCGTCTACCTTTCGTGGATCATCAATTGGCCGCACTTTTCGGCGACGAGTTATCGACTCTTTAAGCGGCGAGAAAACTGGCGGGAGTACCCGCTCACCGCGTTCTTCGTCCCGATCTTGGTCGCCACGGCGGTTTGGGCTTCGTTCGCCCAACCGGAGGCGGTGGCTCCCTTCTTCGTAAAGATCTTTTTGATCTGGTCGCCCTACCACTTCAGCGGACAAAACGTGGGCCTAAGCCTGCTCTACGCGCGACGGGCGGGATTTCAGTTTGAAGGCTGGGAGCGGCGCCTGCTGGCCGTTTTCATTTTCTCCACGTTTCTCGCCCCCACGCTGGGCGCCGAAGCGGGTAAAGCGAGTGCGGAGTACTACCAGATTTTCTACCCTGCTTTGAACATTCCCAGTTGGATGGGAACCCTGGCTTGGTACTCGCTCTACGCTTCCGGGGCCGGGATGGTTTTTGCCGGGTTGCGGCGCCTCTTCTTGCGCCGGGCGTTCTTTCCGGCGATCACTTTGCTTCCGGGTGCCACCCAGTTTGTTTGGTTTATCGTCGGTTGGCGTGTGCCTTCGTTCTACTACTTCGTGCCGATGTTCCATTCGCTGCAGTACCTGCTGATTGCCTGGGCGATGGAAGTTTCCGAACGTCGGAAGGAAGGCGGACGAGGGAAGTTCTTCACGTGGAAAGCCACGGCGGTTTGGTCGGGAGTGAATCTCGTCGGCGGGGCGGCACTTTTTGCCGGTCTGCCGAAGCTCGCCGAGCTGCGCGGCATCCCGCTGCCGCTCGCTACCGGAGTGCTAATCGCCGGCGTGCAAATCCACCACTTCATCGTGGACGGCGTGATCTGGAAATTGCGCAACCCAAAAGTCGCCTCGCCATTAATGGCCTCGGTGACCGAAGGCACGACCGCGCGGAGGAAAGCAGCATGATACGGGCGATGGCTTTTTGCCTCCTTTTCGCGACCGTCGGCGTTTGCGCCACCCCGCCGCTAGCGAAAGAAAAAGTAGTGCTCCAAACCGATTTCGGCGCGATTGTATTGGGCCTCTACCCGCAGAACGCTCCGGAAACGGTAAAGCAGTTTTTAAAACTGGTGCGGTTGGGGGTCTATGACACCACCCATTTCTTTCGCGTGCATCCGGGCTTTGTGGCGCAGGTGAGCGAAGAAACCCAGCGCGAGCACCCGCTCGATGAAACGCAGCGCGCGGCTCTCAAGAATATTCCGGCCGAATTCAGTTCGCTCCGGCACGAACTCGGCGTGCTTTCGATGGCACGCTGGGATGACGATCCGAACAGCGCGCGGATGTCTTTTTCGATTCTCCTGGGGCCTGCGCCCCACCTCGACGGGAAGTACACGGTTTTCGGAAAGGTCATTCAGGGCTACGAAACCCTCCGCCAGATTCAGGCGGCTCCCCGCGACGGCACGACGCCTACCACCCGTTTGACCATTGCCAAGATGTCGGTAGCCGAAAATGAAGCGGAACTGGCCGCGCTTCTAAAGGAAGCCGAACGCGTTCCTCCGCGCGACGTGACTTCCACTGGACCCATGGGCCGCCCGGTACTGATCGGCGCTCTGCTGCTGATTGCGTTGATCTCCGTCGGGGTGGCATTGCTAGGACGACGCCTTCCCGACCGAGCCGTTTTTGCCCTACACGTCAGTAACTTGCTCATCACCGTTTTTGCGTTGGTGGTCGCTTTGGGACCGTCTACCGCGAACTCGACTTGGCTGGGCGCCGTACTGGTGGTGGGCCTGCTCGCCTCCTTCCGATTGCTGGGTCGCTTCGAAACGCTCTAATCCCCCTTTTCCGCAAATGTCTTCCCAAAATCCTCGAGCTCTGCGACAAGGGCCTTTCGAGGAGGATGGATGGAAAATCAAACGCGCTTGGAGTTGGGCGCCGAGTTCCTAGGAACCTTCTTCTTGATGGTTTTTGGACTGGGCTCGGTGGCACAAGCCGTCCTAGGCGGCGAAAGGTTTGGCGGGATGCTCAGCATCAACCTCACCTGGGGCATTGCCGTCACGCTCGGTATCTGCGTCGCGGGAAGTCTCTCGGGCGCGCACTTAAATCCCGCCGTCACCTTGGCACTCGCTGTCCACCGAAACTTTCCTTGGAAAAAAGTCGCAGGCTATATTGGCGCCCAGTTTTTGGGCGCGTTTGCGGCCGCCGCTTTGGTCTACCTCACTTACCTTGAAGCGCTCCAGGTTTTCGATGGCGGGGTGCGCACCGTCGCCGGAGCCACCGGAACCGCCGGTATTTTCGCCACCTATCCGGCCGCACATCTTTCCGCTTTTCCCGGCGGTTTCTTTGATCAGTTCTTCGGAACCTTTCTCTTATTGCTCGGTGTCTTCGCCATTGGCGATGAACGCAACGCGAGTTGGGCGAAAACGCTCGCCCCATTGTTGGTGGGCCTTATTGTCGCTGCGATCGGAATGAGCTTTGCTTTCAACGCGGGTTACGCCATCAACCCGGCACGCGACTTCGCGCCGCGGTTGTTCACGTTTCTGGCGGGTTGGGGCCCGGAAGTCTTTCGGGCTGGCACCGGCTGGTGGTGGGTGCCCGTCGTTGCCCCGTGCTTAGGTGGCATCGCCGCCGGTTTTGTTTACGACGGTTTGCTGGCGGTAAGACCGATTCGTGATCCGCAGGCCGCGACTAGGAAGCGGTCTTCTCTTGCCACTTGAGCGAACCGTCCATCACCTTTGCGCCGAGCCGATTGGATTTTTCGTCCCAATTGCACGCAATTAGGCGGAAATTGTCGCGAATTCGGTAACGTGCTTCGCGACAAAAAAGCTCCGCGCTTTCTTTGACGTAAGGTTCCTGGCCCGAGGCGGCGCGGCCAATGGTGGTGGTCATCGCGAAAAGATCCATCGCGATATCGACGATACGACCCAGTTGCATCTGTTTGCGTTCGAGCTTGGGGCCGTGCCAAAGCATGAGGTGAAACGTTGTGCGCGCCAAGCGATGGGTATTGCGACGGGCAAAGCGCATGTGCCGGCCCAAAATTCCTAAGTTCGCGTGGAACGGCCAGGGCGTGAACGACAGCCATTGGAGCGGGTACCACCAGGCGTAGAACAAGCCGGCGCGCACCAGGGCGGTCAGACGCTTGGCGATCGGTAGCCGTGGGTTTAAGACATCGCCGGCGACCTCGAGGTGTTTGTCGAGGGCTTCGCGGGCAATGAAAAGGCGCATGATCTCGTTCGTGCCTTCCACGATTTGGTTGATGCGCGAATCGCGCAAAATCCGCTCGACCGGAAACGGATTTTCGCCGCGCGCTTTGAGGGATGACGCGTTTTCGTAACCGCGGCCTCCGCGCAATTGCAAGCCCTCGTCGATAATGTGGTGACTGCGCAAGCTGCAGAAGAGCTTCGCCATCGCCGCTTCCAGACGGATGTCCTGTTCGCCGCGATCGACCCAGGTCCCCGCCAGCCAAGTCATGGATTCCATGGCGAGCAGGTTGGCCGACATCGAAGCAAGCTTCTGCGCCCCCGGTTCGTGTTTTCCAATCGCCGCGCCCCACTGTTTGCGTTCGTTGGCCCAGGTGCGGCAGTTTTCAATGGTGGTGCGAGAAGAACCGATGCAGCAGGCCGGGATACTCAACCGACCGGCGTTCAAGGTGATGAGCGCGAGTTTTAATCCCTTGCCCAGGCCCCAAATGATGTTTTCCTTGGGCACCTTTACGTTTTCAAACTGCAACAAGCCGTTTTGCACGCCGTTCAAACCCATGAAGCGGCAGCGGTGGAGCACCTTGAAACCCGGCATTGTCTTTTCGACGATAAACGCGGTGATTTGCTTGCGCTCGCGGCCGTTCACCGTGATCGAAGGCGTCTGGGCCATAACCACCATGATGTCGGCGATAACGCCGTTGGTGCACCAAAGCTTGGTGCCATTGATCACGTAATGTTCCCCATCCGGAGTCGGCGTTGCGGTGGTGGACAGACGAGCCGGATCGGAGCCCACTTCGGGTTCAGTCAACGCAAACGCCGAGATCGCGCCCTTGGCGAATTGGGGCAGATATTTTTTCTTCTGGGCATCGGTGCCGAAGGTCAAAAGCGGTTGGGGTACGCCGATGCTCTGATGAGCGGAGAGCAGCGCGGTAGTGGAGCCGCAAATGCCATTCACGAGGGCAAGGGCGCGGTTGTAGTTGACCTGCGAGAGACCCAGTCCGCCGAACTCCTTGGGGATCTTCATGCCGAACGCGCCGAGTTGGGCGAGCCCCTTCATGACCGCATCCGGAATCTGGCCTTCACGATCAACCTTATCGCCATCCAAATTGGCCTTTAAGAACGCCTCAAGCTTGGCCAGAAAAGCATCGCCTTCGCGGCGATCTTCGGCGTCCTGAAACGGGTAGGGCAGGATTGATTTCAGGCGCAGTCGCCCCAGAAAAATGTCACCGACGAAGCTCGGAAATTCCCAGTCCGCTTCTCGCGCCGCTTCTGCGACCTCCAGGGCTTCTACTTCTTCTTTGTTGCGGGTTTTTTCATCGATGAATGTTTGTGCCATGGAATAAGGCTACCGGCCGACCGGGGTTCGCGCAACCAAAGGTACCCACTTCCTTTCGGGAGACTTGTCTCCCGAAAGGAAGTGGGTACCTATTTCAGGCGCTCAATCCACTGTTGGGCAATTTGGATCGCGCGGGCATCGGTGGCGACATGATGTTGTTTGACGATCGGTGAACGCCAAAACCGGATCCAGAGTGACGCGACTTGGCGTGCCGACCAGCCTCTTTCCACGCCGCGCAGACTGGCGTCGAGCACTTTGGAGATGGCGCGGATAAAACGGGCTTCGGCCGGACCGAGCGTGGCGGTGAGGAGGGTGCGCCGAAGCACTTCCTGAACCCATTCGACCGAAACCTCGGTCATCATCAACGCAGCGGCATGCAGGATCAGGGAGTCGCGTTCCTTGCCCTTGGCGGAAAGTTTCAAATCGATCTGCGGCAACTGGAGTCCGAAAAGAATTCCGCCGACGAAGCCCACCCCACTCAGCGTCTCGAGCGCGGCTTTTTCCAAGGGTTCGCGGCGGTGGGGTCCATGGCGGAGTTGGTGCCAATGGCGTTTGAGTCCCTGCCACCCGGCCTGGACCGAAAACACTGTGGAAGTTGCCTTGTCCATCGCCCAATCCCGGTTGAGACCGGCGAGTTTCTTTCTGACTTGCTCGAGGTTGTACCGGGGTGGCTGCCATTCGCGACCCGAGGCTTTGCGTTCCAAAATCCCTTGAAAAATCTCACCCCCCTGGACCTGGATAACGCGCAGCAATATCTGATCCCAGGGTTCGCTAACCTTGCGGTGTAAACTGGGCGACTTGTCTTTCATTCTCTCCCCAATCCTTCCGACATCTGCTATCGCTGGTCAATCATTGGAGGAACCCCATGTTCGCGGAGTTTGTTGGGTTTTTGAAGAAATATGGCGCGATTGGACTGGCGATCGCCGTCATTATCGGCGGCAAGTTGAATGAGTTCGTGACAAGCTTGGTTCAAGATCTCCTGATGCCGGTTGTCTTTCAGCCGGCCTTGAAGGCCGCCAACGTGGCTAGCATCCGGGAATTGAATTACCACGGGATTTTTTACGGCAAGGTCGTGGGTTCCGCCATCGACTTTCTTATTGTCGCCTTCGTAGTCTTCCTAATCGCAAAATTCATTTTGCGCGAACAAACGGTGGAAAAGAAATAAATGGCGCGGGCCTCAAGCCGAGTCGGTCTGCTCTTAATCAACTTAGGGACTCCCGCTACGCCGGAACCCGCGGACGTGGAGCGCTACCTGCGCGAGTTCCTGATGGATCCCTACGTCATCGATATTCCGTGGCCATTGCGTTGGCTCTTAGTGAATGGCCTTTTGCTGCGGCGTAAGCACGCCTCCGCCGCGCTTTACCGCAAGATTTGGACGGCGGCGGGATCGCCATTGCTAGTCCATACGCGCAATCTCGCCGACAAGGTACAAGCCGAACTGGGTGACGGTTTCGTGGTGCGCCCCGCGATGCGGTACGGGCAACCGTCCATTGCGGCGGCGCTGACCGAACTGCGGGCGGGCGGGGTGGATAGTCTCATTGCGTTCCCGCTTTACCCGCAATACTCGCTGGCCGCGACGGAGTCCTCGAAGGTGGAACTCGCGCGCCAGATCGCCCGCCTGATGCCGGGAATTCCCATGCAGTTCATTGGGCCTTTTTACAACGACCCAAGGTATCTCGACTCCGTGGCCGAGATCAGCCGTCCCTATCTCTCGCCGGCGGATCACGCCGTATTTAGCTTTCATGGCTTGCCCGAGCGGCAAGTGCGAAAGACCGCAACGGCGGGCCACTGCCGCATGACGGAATGCTGCGAAAAAATTTCGGACGCCAATCGAGATTGCTATCGGGCGCAGTCGTTTTCGACCGCCCGCGAAGTCGCTCGGCGACTGGGTCTGAAAGGCGAAAACTGGCAAATCGGGTTTCAATCGCGTCTTGGGCGCACGCCCTGGATCCAACCGTTTACCGACGTGCTTTACGAAACATTGCCGGCAAAGGGCATCAAACGTCTGGCGGTGCTCACCCCGTCGTTTGTTGCGGATTGCTTAGAGACACTGGAAGAAGTGCAAATCCGTGGCCTCGAGCAGTTTCGTCGCGCCGGCGGGGAGTCACTCACTCTGGTGCCGTCGTTGAACGACCATCCGGTTTGGGTGAAAGCCGTGGCGGAAATCGCATTGGAAGGATTGCTTGGCCCTTCGGCCTCGCAAAGACCCGTCGACTACCAGCCGAGTACGTAAGAGAAGATCAGCGGGGCGACGATGGTCGCATCCGACTCCACGACGAACTTCGGCGTCTCCGGACTCAATTTGCCCCAAGTAATTTTTTCGTTGGGGACCGCGCCCGAATACGACCCGTAGCTGGTGGTCGAATCACTGATTTGGCAGAAGTAGGACCAAACCGGCACGTCTTTCAATAAGTCTTGGTTCAGCATCGGGACGACGCAGATCGGAAAGTCGCCCGCAATGCCGCCGGCGATTTGGAAGAAGCCGATTCCCGCCCCCGTACGAGAATTCCCCTCGTACCACTTGGCGAGTTCGATAAGATAGTGGAAGCCCGCCTTCATGCAATTCGGAGACACTTTTTCTTCGATAACCCGGGCGGTGAAGATATTGCCCATCGTCGAGTCTTCCCAGCCGGGGACGAAAAGCGGGAGATTTTTTTCCGCCGCCGCCATCAACCAGCTGTTTTGCTTGGGAATCTGGAACATGGAATCCAGCTTTCCGCTCAGCAAAATGTCGTACATATACTCGTGCGGCAACCGAGCCTGCTTGGCGTCGGAGGCCTTTTTCCAGCCATCGAGCACAATGCGTTCGATCCGGCGAATGGCTTCTTCCTCGGGGATGCAGGTATCCGTGACCCGATTGAGGTGGCGATCCAAAAGTTTCTGTTCGTCCGCGGGCGTTAGGTCCCGGTAATTGGGAATCCGTTCGTAGTAATCGTGGGCCACCAGATTGTAGACGTCCTCTTCGAGGTTGGCGCCCGTACAGCTAATCCCATGCACCTTGCCCTGGCGGATCATTTCCGCCAGCGAAATCCCCAACTCCCCCGTGCTCATCGCACCGGCCAACGTGAGGAACATCTTTCCCCCGTTGTCGATGTGCTTCTTGTAGCCTTTGGCGGCATCGGTCAGCGCGCCGGCATTGAAATGCCGATAGTGCTTCTCGATAAACTGGCTAATTGGCGCTTTTTCCATGGGTTTTCCCTTTCGAAGGTCCGAAAGTAGTCACAACCGCCCGAGAAATCAATGCCCACGCGAGACTTGGTGTTTGGGTGGGCCTTTGATAGGCTGTCGCCCTTCGTATATGGAAATCTCTCCCGAGTTAGTCGTTCCCTTATTGTCGCTGCTAGGCGCGTTTGCCCTCATCGGGCTAAACGGTTTCTTCGTCGCCGCGGAGTTCGCCATCGTGAAAGTGCGCCGAACCCGTTTGGAGGAGCTGGCCGGACAGGGACTCGCGGCCGCCCGTATCTCGATCTTGTGCGTGGATGAGCTGGATGAATACCTTTCCGCCACCCAGCTGGGCATCACGTTGGCCAGCTTGGGCTTGGGTTGGATCGGGGAAGAGGCATTCGCCGAACTACTGGTGATTGGGTTTCCGAAGGTATTTCCCCAGGTGGGGGCGACCCACCATGTAGCCGCGATCGGCATTTCCTTCTTCCTCGTGACAATGTTGCACGTCGTCTTGGGCGAGTTGGTGCCAAAGAGCATGGCCATTCAGAATGCGGAACGCATCACCCTCATCGTCTCCCGGCCACTACGTCTATTCTTCTTCGCGTCCAAGCCGCTCATTCGTAGTTTTACCTTCATGGCGAATTTCATCCTGCACCGAATCGGCTACCACGGCCTGGAAGAGCCGCCGTTGACCGAAACGGAATTGAAGCTCGTGATGAAAGAGTCGAAAGAAGAGGGCGTGATCAGCGACAGTGAAGCGCAGATCATCAGCCGTGCTTTCGAATTCGCCGATAAACGGGCGCTCGACATCATGGTGTCGCGGGAAAACGTGAAGTACATCGCGTTGAACCGGCCGCTGGAGAAAAACCTCGAGGAAGTGCGCAACAAGATGCACACGCGGTTTCCGGTTTGCGAAACCGATTTGGATTCCGTAGTCGGGATTGTCCATATGAAGGATATCTGGCCGAATCTCCTCACTCGCTTTTCGAACGAAGTCTTTCAAAAGAACTGCCGTCCTCCCATCTTTGTGGATTCCAGCTTGCGTCAGGATCAGTTGATGAAACTCTTCCAGAGCTGCCGTGCGCACATGGCCATCGTGCGAAATCCCTCGACGGGTAAGAACGAAGGCATCGTGACCATGGAAGACGTCCTGGAGAGTCTCGTTGGAGACATCCGCGATGAGCACGGAAATTAACGCCGCCGCCGAGCGCGAAGGCCTGCTCTTTCTCGGCGCCGTCGGACTCGAATACCCCGAAGATTACCGTCGCTTCCAAGCGTGGATTGCAGAAAACCGACACGCGGATTTGAGATTTTTGGAAAACCATCGCGCGCTGCGCGCGCAACCCCGCGGACTCTTGCCGGGCGCGCGATCGGCGGTGATTTTGGCGCTGCCGTATCACGATACGACGCCGCCGTCGGGCCCGCAGGTAGCCCGTTATGCGCGCTACGCCGACTATCACCGGGTTTTAAAGGAGAAAGCGGAAAGGGTGGCCGCCGCGGCGCTGCCCACGCACACGACGCGCGTTACGGTAGATAGCGCTCCGATTTTGGAGCGGGCGTTGGCGGCGAAAACGCGCCGGGGATTTATCGGGAAAAACACGCTCTATATCCATCCCGATCACGGAAGCTTTTTACTTCTGGGCGAGATACTCACCGACGCGGACCTCGCCCACGACGTTCCCCCTTCGATTGATTCGGCGCGCAAGACTCGCGACGGAGGTTGTGGTCCCTGCAAACTCTGTCAGACCGCTTGCCCGACCGGCGCACTGGATCGGGACTACAATCTGGATGCGGCGAAGTGTCTGGCCTATTGGACAATTGAGAATCGAGGCACAATTCCGGAGCGCTTTTGGCCTTGGCTCGCCGAGTATTATTTCGGCTGCGATCTTTGCCAGCTGGCCTGTCCCTATAATCTCAAAGCGAAGGGCCCCCCGGATGACTGGAAGGCGCGCACGTACCCCGATCTCGATACCGTGGCGGGCATGAACCAGGCCGAATACGAAAAGCATTTTGGTGGTACGCCCCTGACCCGTGCGAAGCGCGCGGGGTTGCGGCGCAATGCTCTGATTGCGATGGCCGTCACCCGTCACCCCGGTCTGCAGAACGCGATCGAAAAAGTGAAATCGGACGGCGATCCGGTGCTCGAAGCCACGGTTTCCCAAATCCGCGGCTACTTGCTAGACTCGCGCGCGTGAATCAAGAAAAGCGAACGCTTCTAGTCGTCTTTGTCACCGTGCTGATGGATCTTATCGGGTTCGGTATCATCATCCCGATCTCCCCGTTCTACGCGGAATCGCTGGGCGCGACGCCGGCGATGATTACTTTACTGGGCGCCGGCTATTCGCTGATGCAATTTGTCTTTGCCCCGCTCTGGGGACGGTTGTCCGATCGTTACGGGCGCCGACCGATTATTTTGTCCAGTATTGCGTTCGCCACCGTCGGTTACCTTTGCTTTGCCTTTTCCGAAAGTTTTACCGCACTCTTTTTGGCCCGCTTGCTATCGGGATTCGGCACCGCGAATCTTGGAGCCGCCCAAGCGATCGTTGCCGATAGCACGCCGCCGGAACGCCGGGCACGGGGGATGGGAATTTTGGGCGCGGCCTTAGGTCTGGGCTTCATTCTAGGACCCGCATTGGGTGGCATTCTGGGTCAGTGGGGATTGCGGGTTCCGATCTTCGTGGCCGCCGGTTTTAGCGCCGTGAATTTTGGGTTGGCGTTTGTGCTTCTGCCCGAAACGAGGCAGTTGGGCAAACCCACTGTTCCCGTGCATCCCTTTCGCCGCCTGCTCAATCTCTTTCAGTCCGGCGATGTTCGTCCAATGCTCTTTACCTTTTTGCTCTACTCGGCGGCTTTTTCCATGATGGAGCAGGTTTTGAGTCTGTTCGTGCAAGCGGCTTGGGTGGGTGTCTCGCCCGATCACCCGAATGCTTCGGCCGGTCGCGCGTCGGTGTTGACCGCCTGGGCGATGATTGCGGTGGGGTTAACGATTGCCGCCATTCAAGGCGGGGCGTTGGGAAAATTGGTCGCGCGTTTTGGGGAGAAGGCGCTTCTCGTTTGGGGCTTGGTGATTGTCGGCGTCACGACGGCCTTGATTCCCGCAACGCCGGCATTGGGTGGCTACGCCGTTTTTATCGTCGTGATGGTCGTTCTGGCCTTTGGCAGCGGCATCTCGACGCCGAGTCTTTCCAGTCTCTTATCGCGGGCGACCACTTCGGGCGAGCAAGGCCACACGATGGGGGTCGGCCAATCGCTTTCCGCACTGGGCCGCGCCATCGGACCCGCACTAGCGGGTGTGCTCTTCGAAGGAAATATCGGCTATCCGTTTTGGGTCAGCGGTGGCGCGATTCTTTTCGTATCGGTGTTAGCGAGCCGCATTCGGCCTGTTGATAAGGCTTGATTCAGGTTAATGCCTACCGCCGCCCCGCGCGCCCGGCCGAAGTCTGGCCGGGCGCGCGGGGCGGCGAGAGTGCTTCAAGCTTCATTCGCAATGACGGGACATTAAAAACAATGTTGCAGCGTTTTTTCGACTTCGGTCTCGGCCGTAGAGGTGTAGATGATTGCTCCACAAGCGGTGCCGGTGAAGAGAACTTCTTCTTCGAGGGTGGGCGTTTTCAAGTTTTGATCGTACTTCGTGGCGGCCGCCCCGGACATCGGCCAACAGCACGTCGGATCGGAGTAAACCAAGGGCTCGGTGACGACTAAGACACCAAGCGATTCGCTCAAGTTGTGCTGGATGCGAAGCATCGCGCCCCGCTCTACGGTATTGTTATTGATGACGATATCACCGTCAAAACTCGCGGTGACATTGTTCTCCAGTGAGTCGAAAGAAATGCTGAAGTCTGCATTTTGTCGAATGGGAATCCCCAACTCAAACAAGGTATCGCCAGTTTTCACCGTGTTGAGGGTGTGGTCCCATTCGGTACGGGAGCCTTCCCCGGAGGTGGGGAGCATTTTGAGATCGAAAACGTCGATGGGAATCATGGGGATGGAGTGCGAGATGCCGATCGCGTGCACTCCATTGACGACGACGCGGCGACGGGTAGTGGTCTCGAATGCGATGTCCATGCCGCCCTGCCGATCGTCCTGCCAACCGCTGGGGAAATCGGAATAGACGTAGACGACTTCACCCTTGGGGCCGACCCGAATATTGTTTTGATCGCCATTCCCCCCCAGCCCCCAGTTACGCGTGACCGTGGCCCCGACGAGGCCGGCGATACCGGTGGCGCTGAAACCATTGAGCTGGACGTTCAGGCAGTCAGCGGGGGCAGGGAAGGTGTAGCGAAAGTAACTGCGCCAGTAGCCGGCCTCGCCGAAACCGGCTTGCTGGCAGTTGTCATAAAAAATTTCGAGATCGGAACCATTGCACGTTCCGGTGGTGACCGGGGCGCAGGCCGGCGGTGCGGCGAAAGCCTCTGGGATGGGATTGATCCAGTGGAGCATCTTTTGCGGAAGGGTTTGGGGTGGCGCGGTGCGGGCGAGGCGACCTTCGTTTTGGGTCGTCAAAACGGCGCCACCAATCACGGCCAAAGCGGATTCCGCGTCGATATTCGTGCTGGGTTGTTCCGTGCACCCGACGACAGATATGGCCAGGAGCGTTAGGGAAACTAGAAAGGGATTTCGTTTCGAGAACATGCCATTTTTCTTTTCGGAGTTTTCACGTTAAAAGTGGAGTGGCGCACGCACCTGATTTCGTTCCGCTTCATTTCCAGTCTACCTTGTCCCACGTCGACAAGGAACTTTCGGAAGTGAGACGCCAACGGTGCGCGTCACAAAAGGGGGAAAAATGGGTGGGGTAAAGGTTCGTCTTTCATTGGTTGCGGTTTTGATTTGTGGATTGGCCTCCGCACAGTCTTGGATGGATCAGAAAGCAAAACTCTCGACTGGCTTCCTCCTCGATAATATTGGGCCGAACGGGGCCGCCGCGGGGGCGGTGGTTGCCTCGCCTTCCCGATCGAATCCCAACTATTTTTATCACTGGGTTCGAGACGCGGCGTTGGTGATGTCAGCGGTTTTTGACTTGTACCACACCGAATCCGACCCGAAGTTGCGAGCCCGTTACGAAACGATGCTCAAAGACTACATTGCGTTGTCGCGTCGCAACCAGACGACGGCGAATCCCAGCGATTCTGAGTCGAGTGGCCGTTTGGGCGAACCCAAGTTCGAGGCGGATGGTTCCGCTTTTACCGGAGGGTGGGGCCGCCCACAAAACGACGGACCGGCGTTGCGTGCGCTCACGCTCATCCGCGTCGCCCGGAAGTGGATGAAGCAAGGGCGCGAATCAGAGGTTCGGAACTTGCTCTACGATGGCCGCAATCCGACCGACAGTCCGCTGAAAGCGGATTTAGAATTTGTTTCTCACCAATGGACCAAAACCTCCTTCGATATCTGGGAAGAAATTTCCGGTCAGCATTTCTATACTCGCTTGGTCCAGCGGCGGGCTTTGCTGGAAGGGGCGGCGTTGGCGGATGACTTGGGAGATCCGGGGGCAGCAAAATGGTATCGCGCGCAGGTGGTGCCTTTGGAAGCGGCGATCCAGCAGCACTGGCAAGCCTCTTCTGGAAAAATTCTACCGACGTTGGATCGAGACCGCGGGATCGACTACAAATTTAGCGGAATCGACACTTCCGTCTTACTCGCGGTTTTGCACGCTTCGGGCAACGATGCCTATTACGCCGCCGACGACAGTCGCGTTTTGTCGACGCTAGAAAAACAGATTGCCGTTTTCGACTCACTTTATTCCGTCAACCGCAAGGGCTATACGGCCGTGGCGATGGGGCGCTACCCGGAAGATCGGTACGATGGTGTTGGAACGAACGGACTAGGAAACCCGTGGTTTCTCACCACCGCGGGAGTGGCCGAATTGCACTACCGGGCCGCGCACCGAATCGAGGCGGCGAGTGAGTTTCGTCGGGATACTTGGAATTCGGCTTTCCTGAATGCCGTGGGCGCGCCGTCGTCGACCCAGCTATTCCGAACAGCCGCCAAAACCGCCCTCGTCAAGAAAATCCGGGACCGCGGCGATCGCTTTTTGAGCCGCGCGTGCTTCCACGGATTTCCGGATGGGCGCTTGTCGGAGCAGATCCATCGCGATAGTGGGTATATGCAGGGCGCCTCCAATCTCACTTGGAGTTACGCCAGTTATCTCACGGCCTACTGGCAGCGGTAATGAAACAAGACTTGCAGAAATGGTGGGGGCGCTTTCGGGCGTTGCTGGATACGCTTCAGTCCCAAGGCGTGACCAACCTTCGGCAGTTCTGGCATTGGTCGCGGTCGGTCGATGTCACGACCGCGGCCGTAGATTACCTGCGGGCCCACCCCGGCTTACAGGGCATTATCTATTGGATCGCGGCCTTCGCGGTTGGACTCTTCGCCGTCGGGTACGCTTGGATTTTTAGTCGGTTTGCATCGATTGCTCAGGGGATCGCGATCACTCACCCGGCGTTCCTGCTCATCCTTTCTCCGCTCGGTTTCTTAGCCGCCTGGTGGCTGGTCCACCGGTATTCGCCGGGGGCGGCCGGCGGCGGAATTCCGGAGGTGCTCGTCGCCATGGAAAGCGATCCCCAAACCGCGGCCCGCTGGACCGGGGCGCGACCGGCGCTGGTGAAGTTTGCATCCTCCTTGTGTTGTGTCCTGGGTGGGGGTGCGATCGGCCGCGAGGGTCCAACGATCCAGATCGCCGCCGGAATTTTCTATAGCTTGGGGATGCGCTTTAAACACATCTGGCCATCGTTGAACCACCAGTCGTTGCTCGTGGCCGGCGGCTCCGCCGGAATCGCCGCCGCGTTCAATACTCCATTAGGTGGAATTGTTTTCGCGGTCGAAGAGCTCTCGCAGCAGCACTTCAATCGCTTCAAAACCTTTCTCATCTCCGCGGTGATCATCGCGGGGTTAGTCGCGCAGTGGATCCTAGGGCCTTATCTTTTTCTGGGCTATCCACCGCTGGCCACGTTGTCCTTCATGGCGTTGCCCTGGGCGATTGCGGTCGGAATTCTTTGTGGCCTGTTTGGGGCGTGGTTCGGCGCGATCTTGCTTTGGACTTCTCGGCGCCTTTTGGGAACCACGGTACGCAAGAGCGTCCGCCGGGTTTTGATTATCGGGGTGCTGATGGCGCTTTCCGGATGGTTCTTGGGTGCGGAGACGATGGGCGGGGGAACGGATCTGATGACCCGTGTGCTTTTTCACGAAAACGATCGCACCGTCAGCTGGGGAGTGCTCTTTGGGCGGTTTTTCGCTCCACTGATCTCTACCGCCGCGGGTGCGGCGGCGGGCGTTTTCGCGCCGGCTTTGGCCGCGGGCGCGGCGATCGGCGCGAAGTTCGCCGAGCTGACGCACACACCCTATCCCAACCTGGTCATTCTCATGGGGATGACGGCGTTTTTGAGCGGCGTGACCCGCGCTCCGTTCACGGCCTTCGTCCTGGTTTTGGAAATGACGGATCGCCATTCGGCGATTTTTCCGTTGATGGTGGCTTCATTACTCGCCTCGCTGGCCGCGAAGCTCGTCGATGGCCGCTCATTCTACGAGCAGCGGTGCCAGATGTATCTGGACGATTGTAAGGCGAACGCGGCGGCGTCGCCGGTTATTGCGGCGAGCCCTGAGGGTTCTCGCAACCCGACTTCTGGACCAGCAACATCGCCAGACGCGGGTCCATATTCGACATGAGGCTCACCATCGTGGGGCTCATGAGCATGAGGGCTTGCCGGAAACAGCAACCCAAACGCGCCACCGATTCCGTGTAGTTGGCCGGAATGGGATTCGCGCTGGTCTGAAGTTCCACCGCGGCATCGCACGCTTTCGCCGGCTGGGCGTTTTTGCCATCCGTTGCCGGCGTGAATGCGGGATTGCGGAGCACTCCGTTACCCGCTTGCGGCGTATCGCGCAAATTGCCCGACCAAGGATTTCCTTGCACCACCCCGAGGCCATTGGCATCGGCGGTCATGGAACCCGTCGCTTTCCCCGTTACCGCATACTTGTTCGTCGTCTGCGGCTGCAGCGGGCCCGCACCGGCAATCGTGAAAGTGACGGAGCAGTTCGTATTCTGCTTCGAGCTGCCGAACGCGCGCGCTGAATATTCGGTGCTCTGCGAAGAGGAGTTGCTCCCCGGTTTATTGTTCGATCCTTTGTTGCTGCTATTCTGGGCCGACGCGGGAGTTCCCCACGTGCCGAGCAGCGTTTGTCCGGGGACGGGAGCGAGGGCGCCGACTTTCGCCGAGCATTGCTGCAACATCTTGCCCGCAATCATCATCAGCTGCGAAAGCGCCGCCTGATCCCCTTTGCGTTGCTTTTCTAAAAGCGCGGCCACTTCATTGCGAAACGCTTCCGAAAGCGCCGCCGCGGCTTTATCCTGCGGGGAAGTGCCCGCGGTCTCGCCAAAAAGTTTATTCAAAGCTTCTTTGTCGGCGTCGGTAAGCGCGCCGCCCGATCCGCTGCCGCCGTTGTCGGTAGAACCGAGTCCGGCAATGTCATCAACGTCACCCGAGCCGAGACCGGAACCGCCGTCATCTTCAAAATTCGTTGTGCTGGTGCCGCGCTGGCCGCATGCGGCGAGACTCAGGCCCAGGCAGAGCGCCAAAAGCTGCTTCTTATAGGTGAGATTGAAGAGACTCATTATGTTCCCCTTTTCGGAATTTTCCTCGAACCCTTTGATTCTTAAGTGTGCAACGCCTGTGCCCAGGCGTTTCGCACAAATGCAGCTGACTTGGCGGGCGTCAGATGTCGAACTTTCGGTCGAATTTCGCCTTCCCAAAATACGGTCGGGAAAGGGCTCTGGTTTCAGCGGGTTAGGGCGCCTGCCCAGTGGACGGTGAGCCGGTTACCCCCGCTTTCGCTCTAAGTGATTGAGATAAATACCGATAAGCGCCCAGTAGGGGGCCCGAATGAACAAGGAAAAAAGCATCGTTGGGACCGGGATTTTGCTCACTTTGATCGGTGTCGGGGACGCCGGACTTTTGGGGTGGAGTACCGGGTTTTCCCAGGGGCTCTACTTTTGGTTTACGCACCTGGCGGTAACGGCGATGGGAATTGCGCTACTATTACGCGATCGCGCGTTGGTGATCGCTTTTCTCTCCGCCGCGCTGGTTCCGATGGGCGCCTACCTAGCGGAACATTGCGTTGCGGTCTTCGGAGGCCCGCACCTCTTTGGACTCACCGATTTCTTATACAACGCGGGTCTTAATGGGGGAGTCTTCCTCTTGGGACACGCGCACTTTTTTTTCTGGCCCGCCGCCGTGATGGGTTGGTTTTGGTTGAAGTCCGGACGGGAGGAGTGGAAGCGCACCGTCGCTTATATCGCGGCCTTCCATCTTATCGTTTGGCCAGCGAGTTACGCGCTATTTCCCGCTCACCAAAATATCAACTGTGTCCATGGGCCCTGTTTTGCCTGGGCTCAGGGGTTCTCTGCTTGGGCCTACCGCACGCTCTACATCGGTACGCTCATCTTGGCCAACGTCCTTGTCGCCTGGGGAATCCAAAACTGGAAAATGCCGAAAGGAAACAAATTCGAGCGGCGCAGTGGTCACGCCCTCGCTGGAGTCGCGGTTTTCTTCGCCCTCGTCACGGCGCGGGATTGCTTTCGTTGGACGCGGCAACCGCACTTTCGTTGCCAAGCGCCGTATGAAGACGAGCACGTTCGTATCGGTTGCGACTATACGTCCGAGTGGGGTCCGGACAAGATGATGCTCGCCTACTCGGTCTTTAATAAAGCCAAGGAACCGCGCTTCTGCACCAGCCGCATTTCCATGAACGGCGACGAAAAACCGCTGCACGAAGATATTTGGGCCGAACCGGGAGCGAACACGGAAATCTGGGTCGTCCTCCCGAATCCCGCCGCCGACATCAACGCGCGATTGCTCGCGCGTTGCCAAGACTAGGGCCTGTACTCGGATGGTAGGCCCTAGAGCGCGGATTGGATCCGCTTCGCCTCGGCAAGCCAGCGAGCCAGTTTGCGCTGAGTGGTAGCGTCCCTCGTCTGGATCTTATCCACGTCGACACTGGACAATTCTTGCCCCAACGCATCTTCGATCAGCTTCTTGAATTGCGCCTTGATCTGTTTGCGTTCTTCCGATCCCCAATTCGCGCCGTCCGGATGACTGCCGGCGTTTAGCAAGGTCGCCGCGCGCGCCCGCAGGTCGGCATCGTACGTAAAAACGGGCAGCTTCCACGTTTTGTCGACGGACGTCGGTGGTAACGGTGCCGGAAAAGGCTCCAGCCGAGGGACGGGTGGGGTCACCGGTGGGGGCGGGGTCGTCAACGGCAACGAGACGAGAATTTCCAACCTCGCCGGATTCAGGGTGAAGAGGTACTCCCTTTCGCGCGCGAGCATCAACCGCAAAAGCGAATCGCCGTTTTCCGTACCGTTGATCTTCCAGCGATCCGGAACTTTCAGGAGGATCTCGATGTCCTGCTTGGCAATTTCCACGGGCAACCTCGCGAAGAGGTTAAGCGCCGTATTCAAAATCTGCGCAGACTCTTCGGGGGTAAAGGCGTAGTGTCCACCGGGGCCTTCCCCTTCACGGTACGTGGGATCGCGCAGGAGGCGCTCGGTCTCGTCGAAGACCTTTTCCAGATCCTGGTAGGTTGCCGGCTGAAGGACTTTCTCCCATCCCCCTAAGCGTTTGACCTCGGCTTCCACCGCCTTAGCTTCGGCGGCTTCGACTTGATCTTTGTTCAGTGCCCCTACGAATGGGAATTCGCGCGCGACCATGAGCGAGCGGCGGTCGGGCGCGAAGCTGGCCATGACCTCCGCCATCGGGGCCATGAGAATACCGGCAATGCGCTCCGGATCGAAATTCGCGCTGGCCACGGGGCGAATGCGGTCCCACGGCAATGGCGATTTAATGGCGATGAATGTTTCGAGAAAGGCATTGGGTAGCCGTCGGACGGACTCCTTCGCCGACTGCGAGGCAAACTCCAAGAGGGAATCCCCGGCATCAAAACGGCGGCAGTCACTGTACTTGGAAACGCCGGAGTCGGCGCAAAAAGGCGGGGTGTCTTTTAGCGTGGGACTTTTGTTTTGGTACAGCATTTCGATCGCTAGGCGATCGTGCGGGTATAGGGATCCGGGCAAGGTTCGCATCTGCTGGCCATGCAGCGCGGACTCTTCCACGGGCAGGTAATCCATTTCGCTGCTGGCCGTCTCGAGGTCGGCCGGAACAATGTCGTGGTGAACGTATTTCGAGAAGATCTCGCGACGGCGATCGACCGGGTAGTTCCGGGTGCGTAAGGAACCTGCAAAATTATGTCGCAGTCCGAGCAGGTGCCCGACTTCGTGCGCGACCACCGCGCGAACGTAGTCTTGCGAAACCCTTAACGTGACGGCTTCCGACACATTCGCCGCCAGCAATTCGCCCAGCGAACGTTGGAACTCGGAATCGATAGCTATCTCGCGGTGGCAAAGGCGTTGGTTTTCAAACCCCGACAGGGTGAAGCTCCGGCTCACCGGCTTGGGTTTGGCCGGTTCATCGAGTCGCCGTAACATGGAGCGCACTTGGCGGATGCTCGAAAAAGCGAACATGCTGGTGATGTAGGCCTGCGCGTGCAGCACTTCCCCTGTGCGCGGATCGACTTGGGCATCGGCGTAGGCCATGCCGGCCCGATCGTGGGCGACCCACTGGACAACGTGGTGTTCGAAATTGGGCGCCGTCACGCCGGCGGGCGCGTCGACGGCGTCCACCATCGGCAAAACCCCTTTCCAATAGAGGATTCCATCGCGCACCGCCTGCCGGTATTCGGCCGGGGTGTTACTGGAGATCGCAAAAACAATCGGTGCTTTCTCGTTGAATTTGACCGGGAGGATTTTAGTCGTGCCGTCGAGTTGCAGCTGGGGAGGGATTTCAAAAAAGGCAGTCCGCTCATAGTCCCCTTCGGGGCCGGGCACAAAGTTTGGATTCGGCCGATAGGGGCTTAGGAAGTAACGCACTTCGATCGGCAGGGCATTGTTGCCGGAGAAGCTCTCCTGGGGGACCTGCGCGATTTGTCGAATGGAAATCCGATCCGGAGGCAAGAGCTTCACTTCCTCGAGGTAACTCAAGCGCACATTGACCATCGAGAACGACGGTTTGTAATCGCGCCCGCCGCTATCTTGTCCCGTCCACTCGGTTGAGGAAAAAATCGAAGACATGCCGGCATTGAAGTCGAACTGGATTTCGTCGGAGGTCTCGTTTGAGATCGGAAACGAGGCGAGGATGAGGTTCTGCGGCAGATCGCGGGTGACGGTGTGGCCCGTGGTGGCTTCCATCATGAAGAGCGATTCGCCCTGACGTTTGAAGGCAACAATGCGGCTGCGCAGGCCTTGGCCCATGGCGGCGACCGTCTGTTCGATCAAACTGGCTTGGAGGAGAAATTCTTTGTCGAGCGCGGTTTTGCGAATGACCAGCGAAGGTTGCCCGGTTTTCGCATCGGTGGTGACCGAGAAGGAATCGGTAATCTTCGTGGCGGCGCGGACTGCCGGCTGCGATTCCGCGGACTTTTTACTCGCCGGATCGGCACAACCGATCAAAGTATGGATTAAGCAAATCGAGAGAGAGTAAGTGACGAGACGAGTGGCGTGAATTCTTCGCATCCCAACCCCTGTGAAAATATTATCTAGCCCCTAATTCAGGGTTAGAACTTTTTGGTGCGGGATGTCAAACGTTTAAGGTTCAGTCCGGAAGAAAAACGCCAAACGAATCACTGAAGTGGAAAAAGCTATTGCCGCCGGCTTCGCGGTACCACGCCACCGCGTCGCGGGCGAGCGGTAAGGTATTGAGAGTATTGAGTTCGGTAGCGGGCCGCCGTCCTTGCGGATCGTACGCGCACATTCCGGAAAGCGGGCCGCCCGCGACAATGCCGACTTTTGCGGCAAAGGAATCCATCGAAAAATCCGGGTCGGAGGACGCCAGCACAAAGGCATCCGCATCGCGCGGCGTGAAGTAGATGGAGGCCTTCAGCCCGGCCGCTTCCACCGCTTGCGCAATGCCCGCGGTAATGCGGGAGATTGCAGTGGTGTCATTCCCGGGTGCGAAGTAGGGACCGGCTTGAATGGTGAGAAACCCACCCGGATTCAATCGGTCAAAAACCCGACGGTAGAACTCCACCGAGAAGAGTCGGGCCAACGCCAGGTTCTTCGGCGATGGGAAATCGATCACAATGAGATCGTAGCGTTCCGCGTGTTGCCCGACCCAGGTGAAAGCATCCGCCACAGTCACTTCCACCTTTGGATTGCGGAGCGAATCAAGATTGTACCGGCGCAGGCGTTCGTCGGTGCGGGCGAGGCGAATCATTTCCGGGTCGAGTTCGACCATTCGTACCTTTTCTACCTGCGGGATCGCAATTAGGTTGCGGGCGACCAAGCCGTCGCCCCCGCCTAAGATCAAAGCCCGTTTCACCGCGTGGCCGCGATCGGCGGCGGCGGTGACGGGTAAGTTCGCAATACAAAAGTGGTAGAGCTGCTCCGAGCCGCTGCTGAATTGGACGAACCCGTCTAAGTACAGAGTGTGTTGCGGGATTCCGGGAAAGACCGCATTTCCCCCCGCCGTCGATTCGGTCAGGACGATCTTTTGGTAGTGACTTTGCTTGGACCAAACCACTTTTACCGGTCCGGTATTTGGCGGCGTCGCGAGGCGGGCCATTCCGATCGAAGCCAGTACCGGCAACGCAAAGGCGGCCACGCTCAGGGTAGCCCGCCAAACCGGCAATGCGCCGGCGTACGCACTCAGTGCGACGGTGACGACCAACCCCGATCCGCCGACGGCGAGCGCGGTACGCGAGTAGCCGAGGGGAATGAGCAAGACGAAAGTAAAGAGCAGGGTAAACGCGATCGCGGCCAAGTAATCAAAGAAGAAGAGGCGGCCGAGATTCATGCGGCGGTCGCCGCGGCCCAGGTTTAAGGTCAACGGGAGAATTCCACCGGCTACGGCTCCAGCAACTCCGACGACGAGAATCGCGATCGGGGTTGCTTGGTTGAAACGGAAAATGCCCCAGCGCAGAATGGAGATACTCAGCCCGCACCAAAGACAAAGTGCGGTGGTCAATCCAATGAGTCGGCCCACCGTGGGGCGACCAAAACGCTCGCTCAAACGCGTGCCGATTCCGAGCGCAAGAAAATAAAAAGCGAGGTTAATGGAGTAGAAGGTGACGTCCTGGCTAAACGCGGTCGACCAGAATCCCGAGACCAGCGTTTGGGTCATGAACCCAACGCCGGATCCCAAAACCGAAAGGGCGTAGAGCAACAGGATTGAGGAACCACGTTTCATGAGGGAATTCCGAAATAGGTTTGTTCCATCCAGGCGCGAATGCTCTCCGCGAACAACAGGCTACCGATCGCGGTCTTCAACGCGAAACCGGCGCAGGCCAGCCAAAAAGCGCGACGGGGTGGCCGCAGGGCCAAGACAAATCCGAAGGCAATGGCGGCATTGAGGCACCCGAGCACGGCGGCGAGGCGAAAAAAACCGAGTTGGGGCAAGAGCCAAAGGGGAAAGAGGAGTCCTCCGACAAAACCTCCGACGTAATCGTAGAAAAGAATGTCGTTCAACCAGCGGTTGTCGCGCTCCAACTGATTAAGCAGCGGAACTTCCATGCCCAAGCCAAAACCTATTGCCGCGACGAAAACGATCAACGCCCATTGCGCGGGCCCACCCAAGGCGAAAAAGGTGTAGAGGAGGGGCACGGCGGCACAAGCACAAAGGGCCAGTCCCACCTCGATCGTGAGAATGGCCTCGCGGGCGCGATGACGGAAGCGTCCCGCGCACAGAGCGCCGACACCCATGCTCGCCATCATTAGGGAAAAGACGAGAGAGTATTGGAAAACGGAGGCGCCGAGCAAAAAGGTAGCGTAGCTCGCCAGCAATAATTCGTAGGCCACGGAGGAAAACGCCGCGGCACCGGCGGCGAAGGCGACGAGGGCGCGCAGCGCGCGTTTCGAGCGCACGCTCGGAAAGGCATTTCCGGCTGCTTTTCGGGCGACCGCGGGCATTTTTTCCTTGGGGATGGCTTCGGCCGCGTAGGGGCCGCGTTAAGACAATTTTAACACAGTTCGGCGCGCACGGCTTCGCCCCGGATGCCCCACAGCGTAAAGCGTTCGGAGCGAGCAACTTTGAAACCGGCGGTTTCCAGCGCGCGATCTAAGTCGATGGGATGGCAATCAATATACTGGGGGAACCAATCGTGGAGTTTTTCGTAGATCCGACTGCCAATCGCCGGTCGGTCGCCTTTGGCCAGGGAAACGACCACGAGCCGTCCATCGGGGCGCAAAACCCGCCGGATTTCCGCCAGCACTTTCACGATGTCGCCATCGTCGAAAAGTTCCAACGTGAACCCCAGGAAGACGCCATCGAACTGCGCGTCGGGATACGGGAGTCGGCGCGCATCCCCTAACTCCAGGGCCACCGTATCGGCGATTCCTTCTTGTTCCAAACGTGCCTTGGCCACTTGCAGCATTCCCGGACTGAGGTCGATTCCGTGAACTTTTCCGGTGCCTCCCACAGCATGGGCCATCGCCACCAACGCATGGCCGGTGCCAAAGCCGATTTCTAATAACGATTCTTCCGGCTGAGGGTCCAACAAGCGCAGACCGCGAATGCGCGCCGGCCGTTCGCTGGAATCGGCCAAGCGATCGTAAAAGCCGCTGAGCCGGTCGTACCATTGACGGGTTGACGAAGAAGCGGGGGTTGAAGACATGCGCGGGTAAATAGCACAAGTCATCACCTGGTTCTAGTCGTTCCCGGCCGGCCGGAGGGGAACGCCAGCAAGGTCAGCATTGACTCGGTGCGTTTTAACGTGTTAACGCTCAAAATATGGGAGGGGTGATGAAGACATGGGTATTGGGGTTGATTCTTTTTCTATCCGGGGCGGTATCCGCCGCCGAATTTGAAGGCCGGGTGACTTATTCCGATTCGGGCGCGCTGATCGTTGAGGGGAAAGCCGCGGAGAAGATGTACGCCGATTTGGATGGGCGGGCGATCAAGATGAACCTGGAAGCGAATGTGATCGCGTGGCGCAAACGAGGCAAAAACTTCAACTGCTTCTTACGGAACGACACTCACGAGGTGCAGTGCTTCATTTCGGTGCGTGATCCTCTGTCCGGCGAGATCTACTGACCGGGCGTCAGGACTCTTGGCGCGACCAACACGGGAACTTTCAACTCAAAATCGCGCGGTAGTTTCAGTGGCTCGTAAAAGTGTCGCTGCAAGGCGTCTGCGAGTTGCCGCGCATTGCCCTCGGAGAGCAATTGGAGCTCTTGACGGAAGGCATCCGCGCCATCGCGCTGGAATGTGGTCCGCAACGAGTGCCTTAGCTGCCGTCGGACCAGTGTTGTAAAGTCGGGAACGGTTAGGTCGAGGGCGCCGAGTTGACTCCGGAGCTTGGCAAAGTCACCGGCTAACGCCGGGTAGCGAGTCAGGGTTTCCCAAGCGCGATTGAGGGAGGTTCCATCGGATTCCAACGCGGTCTCGACTGGGCGGGCAATATTGGCTTCTATCCCAAAATGGTGGGCGAGATTTTTGCGCAACCGTTGGGTGGTTTCGGGATCGCGAATATCGCCGAACTCAATGAGGTCGTCGGGGTCCATGATATAGGCGGAAATCCAACCGTTGTCGGCGGCGTACTGATTTTCTAAAATCGCTTCTGCCGATCCAAAGGACAAACTCATGTTCCGGCGTGAGTAGGCTCGAGTTTTCTCGTTCTCCCCATTTGTGCGCTCAATATGGACAAAGAAGAAAACTTGATCGTCCGCGTTCAGCCAGCGGTTGAATGCTGCTGTATTGAGGCCCCCACTGAATCCGAGAATCTCGAGCTGATGAGAGCTCAGCAGCTGCGTCTCGGGAACTTGGACTTTCCGTGGAGCAATGTGGGTGAACACGGGGTGAAAGCGCGCCAACACGGGCGTCGCTTCCGCGATCGGCCCTTCGTCCGCCTCGAGATTGGGTCCCACCAGCCGGCGTAGATTCTCGAGGCTTTGTGTCTCGAACCGCTTTCGCGGGGACGAGAGGGTCGGTCGATCGCGATGGCCGCGGTTCTGAAAGGCAGCCGCGAGGGATGATTTACGTTCAGCGGTGATTTTCTTGGATCGGACGTGGATGGTCGAATCCAGGTAGCTGGCAACGATCTCGGCATGATCCCAAACCGAAGCTTCTTGGAGCTCAGGCGCTCTTTTCCGCAAAAAAGTTTGCATCGGCTCGGAGCCCCATAGTTGCTCCAGAGTGCGATGATTGTTGTTCTGTAAGACACGGATCAATTCGGCATGCCCATTTAACTGCGTCAAGTAGTCGGGGCAGACGGCTTCCTCCGCTTCGACCTCCTCCCAACCGGCGGGAACCGCCACTGCCACGGACGACAAAGCCATCAGAATCATGAATTTACGGGCGAATGCGTTCAAGGATATCCTTTTTTCGGAAGGATTAACCTAACGCACTGGGCCGAGATCCATCAAGGGCTTTTCGCGAGGCAAATCGGCGGTTTCATGGATAATCTCACTCACTCACTGATCGGCGCTGTGATGGCCGAGTGTGTCTATCAGCACTCGCCTTCGCTGAAACGCAGCACGGTTGCGCCCCGTCTGCGACGGGCCTTCTGGCTCGTCTCGATCCTGGGCAATAACCTACCGGATCTTGACGTACTCTACGCGGCACTCGCACTGAATGGGCGCCTCGGCTATTTACTCCACCACCGGGGTCACACCCACACGTTGCTCTTCGGTTTGGCGCAAGGGGCACTGACGGGCGCCTTGGCCCATCTTTGGTTGAAGCGCAAAGTGAAGAATCTCTCGGTTTGGGATGAGCGCGCGATTTGGGGTTTGGCCCTGGCGGCCCCTTTGCTTCACCTAGGAATGGACGCACTGAACAACTACGGCGTCCACCCCTTCTGGCCCGTCTGGAACGGCTGGGTTTATGGCGACTCGCTCTTCATCATGGAGCCGTTGCTTTGGCTCGCGCTTTTCCCGGTCGTTTACTTTGTCACCCAACGCCGTAGTTGGCGGTGGATCGTCGAGACGCTATTGGTGGCGCTTTTCACCGTGGTTTGGATTCTCCCGATCACGCGTTGGTATTCGGCATTGGCGATCTTTGGGATGGGCGCGCTGATGTGGTTTGCCTGTCGCAAAGCCAAGCCGCGTTGGCGGGCGCAGTTTTGTCTGGCGATGGGAGCCACCGTCATCGGCCTTTTTTCCGGTTTGTCCACTTACGCGCGCGCGCGTCTGGTGAAGCAACACGCCGAACAAAACCCCACGGCGAAATTGCACGACGCCGTGTTGACACCGTTTCCGGCCAATCCCTTGTGTTGGAACGTGATCACGGTGGAAACGTTTAGTGACGGTAGCCGCTACCGGCTGCGCCGCGGTGTTTTTGCTCCCATTCCTTTCCTGGTTTCCGCCGCTGGCTGCCCGAAGATGCCGACTACGGGTCCTACTGCTTACTTGAGTGCTGTCCCCGAGCTATGGGGACCAGAGTTCGATTGGGATGGCCAGTACCAATCGGCGGTGAGCGACCTCAAAGAATTTGTGGACTATTCTTGCGCGTGGTCGGCCTTTCTGCGCTTTGCGCGGGCTCCTTTCCTTCAGGAGGAGGAAGGCAGTCTTTGGGCGGGAGATCTGCGCTACGACTACGGACCGGAATTGGGATTCGCCGAACTCGAGGTTCCGGAAGATTCGGGACCCTGCAAGGGTTGGATCCCACCGTGGCTACGCCCGCGCCGAGACATTTTTTAGAACTTGGCCGGGCGGCCCCAAGCATTTTCAAAAACAGTTTGGGCGAGGGGAGTCCGAGATCTTTCCGGACGGATGAAGTCTTCGGCTTTAAATCCGATCACAAACATCGCGTAAGCTTCAAAGTCGGGCGGGACAAGCTTTTCCGCCTCTTCCTTACTGAAACCCCCCATGAAACGGGTATTCACGCCGAGATCAAACGCGCGAAGCGCCATGAGCTGGGAAGCGGCGCCGGTGTCGTGTCCCAAGTGTCGGTTCGGTTTGCCGGTTTGTGTAAAGGTGCGTTTACCGAAACTCACCCCCAACACCCACGCTTGCTTGGCATAAGCATTGCCTTCCGCAAGGAGCGCCTCCAACGCCGCGCGTGGAGCGCCGGCATTTTTTTTTGCAAAGAGAAAGCGCCACGGCTGTTCGTTAAAACACGATTGGGCGCTTCGGCCTGCTTCGAAGATCTCTTTAAGCACTGCATCGTCGACTTCCGCCGAACGGTAACCGCGAGGACTCCAACGCTGCGCAATAGCTTCACCGGTTTGCATGGTTCGCACTCCTTAAAGGTGCGCTCTTACTTCCAGAAGAAAGTCTTGAAAGGAAGCGGCCCCTTTTTCTGTTAATATAGTGCTGCGAGCATTCTTCGCAAGAATTCAAAAAATCGAGGTCGCAATTGAACTGGAACGGCAAACGAGCTGTGGTCACCGGCGGTGCGGGCTTTTTGGGTTCGTACGTCGTGGAGAAATTGCGCGCCCGGGGTGCGGACGTTTTCGTTCCCCGTTCCCGCGACTTCGATCTCCGTTCGGAATCGGCCATTGAACGTCTGTTCGAAACCGCGCGACCAGACGTCATTTTCCACCTTGCCGCCGTGGTCGGTGGCATTGGCGCGAATATGAAAAACCCCGGTTCGTTTTTTTACGACAATGCGATCATGGGCCTGCAGTTGATGGAAGCGGCTCGTCGCAAACGGGTGGAAAAATTCGTGGCGGTGGGTACGATTTGCGCTTACCCGAAAATGACCCCCACTCCATTTAAGGAAACTGATCTTTGGAATGGTTATCCGGAAGAAACCAACGCGCCGTACGGATTGGCCAAGAAAATGATGTTGGTGCAATCCCAGGCTTACCGCGCGCAATACGGTTTCAATGGCATTTACTTGCTGCCGGTGAATCTTTTCGGACCACGCGACAACTTTGATTTGGAAACGTCCCACGTCATTCCCGCCTTGATTCGCAAGTGTGTGGAGGCGGTAAAGGCTAAGGACGAAGAGATCGTACTTTGGGGTGATGGCAGTGCGACCCGGGAATTTTTGTACGTTGAGGACGCCGCCGACGGAATCGTCCGCGCCGGAGAACTTTACGACGGCGCCGAACCAGTCAACCTCGGCACCGGTCAGGAGATTTCGATCCTCAATCTGGCCACCCAGATTGCGCGGGCGACCGGATTCAAGGGGCGATTGCGTTGGGATGCCTCCAAACCCAACGGTCAGCCCCGTCGTTGCGTCGATGCCTCGCGCGCGGAAGCGCTCTTCGGTTTTCGCCCCACCTGGTCGTTGAACAAGGGGATCGACAAAACCGTCGCTTGGTACATTGGGCAACTGCCACAAGCCCAGCGGATGTTCTTTAGCCTCGGTGTTCCCGAAGTGGCGTAACGCCCGTACTTTTGTTATTCCCATCCCATGGAACGTTTCTTTCTCGTGGCCGGATCCCTTTCCGGATTTTTGGGTGTCGCCCTCGGGGCCTTCGCGGCGCACTCGCTACGGGCGCGGCTTACGCCCGCCGATATGGAAATCTTCCGAACGGGTGTGCATTACCAGCTCGCGCACGCCGTGGTCTTGCTGGCAGTGGCGGTTTTGATTCGTCTCTTTCCGGATGCGGGCCACGCGCGCGCCGGTTACGCCTTTCTCGCCGGAACGGTGATTTTCTCCGGATCGCTCTACGCACTGGTGCTCACGCAAATTCGCTTCTTCGGCGCGATTACACCCATTGGCGGAGCCTGTTTTCTAGCCGGATGGCTTTTGCTGACTTACGGCGCCTTGCGAGACTGAGCGCCTTTTCCGAGGGTGGTAAGAATCGGAATCCCTTTTTTGCACATCGGACACTCGGCCGGTTCCCAAGATTCCAGCGCAAATTCCGTGAGCGAAAAAAGCACTTTGGCGCCGATATCGGCCGCGCGGATGCCTCCCCGATTGCAAAGGGCCGCGATGCCCACGACGTCCGCTCCCAGCTTGCCGGCCAATGCGACGACTTTCTTCACCGATCCCCCGGTGGTCAAGACGTCTTCGGCGATCAAAACCCGTTTGCCCTGAATGAGTTTTTCGTAGCCGCGCTTGATCACGAAGCCTTCCGGCGTTTCGTCTTTTTCGGCAAAGACCGCCAGCACCGATTTCTTGGTCATGATCGTCAGGTGGTGCGCGATCCATTGGGTCAAAATGATCCCGCCCAACGCGGGGGCAAGCACCACGTCGACCCGTTCATTGGAAAACTGCCGCGCGATTTCCTCGCAGAGTTCCGAAATGACGCCGGGAATGGGATAGAGCGCGTCTTTGTTCACATAGTCGGCGCCATGACGGCCGGAGGTGTACACCAGATGGCTGCCGCGGGTTAGGACTCCGCACTGCTCGAAAAGCGAGAGCGCGCGGGAATCGCTCATTGCGGTTCCACCGGCGCCGAAGGATTGAAGCCCAAGCCACCGATTTCTTCGATGATCTTTTTGATCGCGTCGATCGGATTGCCCACTCCCATCGGCGGACGGGTGATCGGGCGACCAATTACCAGATAGTCCGCGCCGGCCTTCAGAGCTTCGGTCGGTGTCATCACGCGTTGCTGATCGTCGGCGTGGTACCAACCCGGGCGAATTCCCGGCGTGATTTTTTTCAGTTCTTTAAACTGTTCATCCGCGCCCAGCACGGCCAGTTCGAGCGGCGAGCAAACGATGCCGTCTACGCCCGCCTCCAGCGCGTCCTTCGCAAATTGAACGACCTTGTTCTGCGGGGAATCGCCAAAGACACTGCGGCAGTTTTCTTCACTGAACGAAGTCAGCACGGTCACCGCATAGCACTCGGCCGAGCCCTTGTTTTCGGCGGCCGCTTTCAGGGCATCGATGCCCGCCGAAGCGTGAACGGTGAACATCTTGGCGCCAATTGTCCCGACGGTGCGACAGGCGGCCCCAACCGTATTGGGAATATCATTAAATTTCGCGTCGTAGAAAACTTGGCCCCCGCAGCGTTGCACGTGGTGCACAACCGACGGGCCGCCGGCGGCGGTGATCAGTTCCAACCCCACTTTGAAGTACCCCACGTGGGGCGCGAGGGCTTCGATCAGCGGGGTGCTGCGGGCCAGGGAATCAACATCTAGAGCAACAATGATACGCAGTTTGGGATCCATGGACTCTTAGGCTTACCCCATGCCCGCCGGCGCTGGCAAACGGCGTCTCAAGCAAGGTCGCGAATAGCCTCTAACACGGCATCGGCGTGGCCTTTAACTTTTACCTTGGGGAAGATCTTGCGGACTTTCCCAGCTTTATCGATCACAAAAGTCGTGCGAACGATTCCCATGAACTTCCGCCCGTAGAGTGATTTCTGCTGCCAAACGCCGTAGGCCTGGCAGACTTTCCCGTCTTCGTCTGCGAGCAAGGGAAAGTTCAGATCATACTTTTCCCGGAACGTCGTGTGGCGGTCAGGGGAGTCTTTGCTGACCCCCAGAATCACCGCGCCCGATTTTTTCACCTTGGCCAGATTGTCCCGGAAGTCACAGGCTTGTTGCGTGCAACCCGGGGTCATGTCCTTGGGATAGAAATATAGAACGACGGTCTTTCCTTTAAAGTCTTTCAGGGAAACTTTCCCTACATCCGATTCCAATGAAAACGCCGGTGCTTTATCGCCTTCTTTCAACATACCGTCGAGATACTCGGCGGAGGCAAACGAATCAAGCTTTACCGGGGAGCGGCGCGTGCTTAGACTGGGCTGTGGCTTACGACGGCCTCATTTTCGATTTGGACGGCACGCTCTGGGATACCACGCGGCCAGTAACCCGGGCCTGGAACTCCGTCGCCCAGCAACACCGCGACTTGCCCTCCGTGAGCGATGAGGACATTCGCTCGGTAATGGGACTTTCGCACGAGGAAGCGTTCGACAAACTCCTACCCGGTGTGCCTCCCCAGAAAGTCGAAACGGCGGCTAGGGAATTTTACGAAAAAGAAATCGCGCTTTTACGGGACAACTACCTTTATCCGGGGGTGCGCGAGAGTCTCCCGAAGCTCGCCCAGTCTTACTCGCTTTTCGTGGTGAGTAATTGCCAACCCAGTTACCTGACGCGCTTCTACGATTTAACTGGAATGAAACCGCTATTCCAGGATGCGGAGTGCTACGGCAACACTTTGAAACCCAAGGGTGACAATATTTCGTTGGTAATGCGGCGGAACGGTTTGTCGCAGGCAGCTTACATCGGCGATACGGCGGGAGATCAGATCGCCGCGCGGCAAGCGGGCGCGGACTTTTATCATGCGGCTTATGGCTTTGGTTCCCCGGCGCAAGAGTGTCTGGGATTTCAAACCTTCACCCAGATTAGCGAATTCTTTCTCTCGCTCTTGGCCTAGCCCTTAGGCGCCTTCGTGGATTTCCGTACCCTCAACCCGAATCTGCATTTCATCCCCCCGACACGATCACGATAGTGCGGCATGCCAAGGACGAAAAGGAATTTCTTTTTTAGGATTTGGTATCCTGAAAGAAGTTCACAGGGGGCAAAA
Source organism: uncultured Pseudobdellovibrionaceae bacterium (assembly GCA_964519985.1). GTDB lineage: Bacteria > Bdellovibrionota > FAC87 > UBA2466 > UBA2466 > JAIEOG01. Next base: position 53,608 of record CAZFMF010000001.1, read on the forward strand.
TGCGACTGGGCGTGCTGATCACCTATCACAATGAGCGTGAGCTCTTGACCGAATGCTTGACTTCTCTAATGAGTCAAAGCCGCCTGCCGGACGAGGTTTTGATCTACGACGATGCCTCCCGTTTTCCCGCCGAAGACTACTTGAACGGAATACCCGCCCGCGTGGTGCGAGCAGAAACGAACCAGGGGCCCGCGGTGGGGCGAAACCGGTTGTTGGAAGAGGCGACTGCCGACTACATCCACTTTCACGATGCCGACGATCTTTTCTTGCCCGGGTGGGGACAGGCGATCGTGCGCGCGGCGGAGCTGCAGGCCCCCGACCTGATTCTCACAGAGCTCAACTCGCGACGGGACGACGGCACACATTCGGAACGCCTGATTCAAATTCGCAAGCTCTCTCGGCAGATGGACCTGGTGCTCTTCACATTAGAGCATCCGGTTTTGCCGGCGGCGGGCACCTACCGCCGCTCCTTCGTGCGAAGCGCAGGAGGCTATCGAGAGGATCTCTGGCAATCCGAAGACTATGAATTTCACGTCCGCCTGGCCGCTCGCGGCGCTAAATACTGTGCGATTTATGAGCCACTGGTGCTGCTGCGCGTGAGGGGAGAAAGCCGCAGTCAGAAGCAGCTGGAAGTTTGGGAATGTCGCTTCAAAGGGTTAGAAATTCTGACCGGAGTTTTACCACCTCGCTACCGCTCGCCCTTGGCGGATGCGTATGGGGTCGTCGGCCGCCAGTTGCACCAGCTGGGCGCGGCCGATCGGGCCCGCCAGTGCTTCGTGCGGGCGAAAGAGTTGGGAGGCGCTCGGTTCGAGGGCGCGTCGGTGGGATACCAGTACTTGGCTACTTGGTTTGGGCCCAACGTCGCCGAAAAGTTGGGGAGATTCTACCGACAGTTTTTACCTGCCCGTTTACGTCGCCGATTTCACGGTACGTAGATTTCGGTTCCGCCGCCAGTTCCATCGCACAGCCCAGCTCCGCGAAGACAGTGGCGCTCGGTGTTTCGCTCTTATCCCACAGCGACAAAAGGAAATTGTCCCGATCGTCTTCGTGCGGGAAAGCCCGGGGGTCAGACAGGTGAAGGCTCCATTTCTCGACCTCGGCCGCCACATTCAGGGCAACCGAATCCCTGGACTTCGTAGTCAGACTAAAGCCGGAACTCTTCACCGCGAGGCCGTGCTTTAAATTAGTTATTTGGTAGCTTCCCGGTAGGAGAAAGATACGAAAAACAAACGCCATTTCCTTAAAGCTGCTTTGCCCAAGTCTTGCGTGTCGAGCGTGGATTGCTTCGGCGATATCCGCCGCCAAAGCCAGACAAGCATCCGAAGGCGTGGGGCAAACGATTTCAATTCCCACCGCCGATGCGAGCTGGAGGTTAAGGGTAGCGAGATCGGCGGGGAGGGCAGAACTCGATAAGAAAAGCGGGCCCGCCGCCAGCCAGGACAAATATTTCACCGGAAAACTCCTCCTGAATGGGCCCGACGTGTAGCAGATAGCGGCCGGTCGATCTAGCAAACTCAAGGCCCTAACGAAAAGCTTAAAGAAAGCTTCCGCGGACTCCGAAATAGGAAAAAAACCACGAGGTTTCACGCATGGATCCGAAAACGCTCGAAATCGTCCAAAACGTCATGTTCCTCAAAGCCCTGCAATCGGCGGTGGCATTCATCTGGGGAAGTGGGGACCCAATGTGGATGGCGGTGCTGAAGCGCACCTTCCTCATGCTCCCGCTGGGCGCGATTGCGCTGAGCTACTGGACGACGGTGTTGAGCCTCGTGACGGTGATCTTCCGCGCCGACCGGCAGCGGTTCATGAGCACCCTCTTCGTGACCTGGTGGGACCTAGGCCGAGCGATTTTCAGCTTCTGGGGCGGTTGCTTCAAAGCGGTCTTCTCGCTGGCGATAGCCTGCTTCGGCGTAGCGCGCTTGGCGCTGGTCGGAACCTGGGTGGCGGTACAAGATTTCGTGATGATTCCCTTCCGCGGCGCGGCACAGGTGGCCTCCGGAATTGCGAATCCCAGCATCCCGTGGATTGCGGTGACGATGACGTTGGCCTGGTGCTTCTTCGAAGGCATGCTCTTCACCTACGTCATGACCCCCTTAGTGGTCGATGTGCTCGGAAACTTGGTCGGTGGCGAATTGAATCAGACGGCGGTGCAAGTTCCCTTGTTCTGCTTCATGACCTTCATCGGATTGGGTAGCTACTCGGTCTTGTCGACGTGGGCGACGTCGCTCAAGTCGCGCGATATGGCGCAGATTGTAAAAATCGGCGCGATCGAAGCGGTGGCGATGTTCGTGGAAGTCGTGTTCTTGTACCGCGAATTCGTCGATGCCTTGACCCCTTGGATTTCGCAGCACGCGCCGAATTTCGAACTCGGGATTTTCGGGACACTTTTGATTGCGGCAACGACGTGGTTCGGTATCCGGTCGCTCTCCTGGTTCCTCTTCGCTTCGAGTGGCACGCCGACGATCATGGCCATCATTCAAGGCACGGGCTTAAACATGAAGGGTGGGGGCGCCGGCAAAGTAGTGCGTTTGAGCTTCCCACTCACCAGCCAGCTGGTGGATCGCATCAAGGCGGAAATGGGCTGGATTAAAGAAACGGGTGAAATGGTGCTCGGCGCGTTTATCTTGCCGCCACTCCAAGTAGTAGCCGGGGCGATCAACTTCTGTACCGTGCTGTTTGCAAACCGCCACTTGTTCTCGATTCCGTTCGAGAGCGTGGGTGACTTGAAGGATGCTCGTTCGCTGTTGGCCGATATGGAATCCAAACGCAAAACGTCGCGCCGTAAGGCGGCCTAACCGCTCTCCGGGAGAAGAAAAAATGCTCGCTCGTGTCCTCTTAGCTCTGAGTTTCGTGTTTGCGACGGTTTCCATTCCGGCTTCCGCCGCCGAAAAGCCGGTGCCGCGGTTGGTGCTCTTCGTGGGCGTGGATATCAGCGGGTCGTTTCTGAAGGGAAAACACTTCAGCGATGCGATGGACTTTCTCGCGCACTACCTTTACGCGCACTTGCACGGCCACGGCGGACTCGAAGTGCCGACCGCGATGTTCGTGGGAACAATCGGCGGCTCGAAGCCCGACGAACCGAAGACGCTCTTTCCGATCCAGACGTTCCAGAACACGTCGATTCCGGAAATTCGTGCGAAGCTGGCCGATATTTTCCCAAAGCACAAATCGAACCCGTTCACGGATTTCAACGCGTTCTTTGAATCGGTGGGAGACACAATTAAAGATCGCAAGCTGTTGATGAAGCCAGTTTCAATCGTTTTGATCAGCGATGGTAAGCCGGATGTCGCCGGTAAAACCGGAAAAGATGCGGTTCGCACGATCCAGTTGAAGCCTCTGGAAAATCTCTCGCGGCACGTGACCTTGCGCTTGCTCTACACCGACGCGGAAACCGGTAAGTTCTGGCGCAGCGAAATTCCACGCAAGAAGGTGAAGATTTGGACGCAGGACGCCACGGTGATGTCGGAGTGGAAGAGCTCGAACCTCTTTAAAGAAGGTAAAGCTTTTCCGGAACAAGACCGATTGTTTTCATGGGTGAAGGACAACGTCGATTTCGCGGTCCGCTCCCAACGCGTTGACTGATTTTTGAAGCCGTAAACGAAAGCCGTTTTCCGAATCACGGGTTCGAGCTAAGGGTACCCCTCTCCGATGGGCGAGGACTCCCGGCCCCGGCTCCGTGCTTCGGGACACGGCTTTCGTCTTTTTGACCCACCGCACCTTCCCAAACCTCGTGTTAGAATAACGCCTCGTCAATATTGTCTTAAAAGGCTGTCTTAAAAGGTTCCACGCACTTTTTAAGACACCCCAAAGAATTGAGGCAAAAGATGGTTCGGCGGCGCGGGTCTAGCGTTTTGACGTTTTGGCAAATTCCGATCAATTGGTTTCGCACCGATCAGACCGATTGGGTGGGATTGCGGTCGACCGGATCGCTTCCGTACTGGATCGCACTGGCCGCGGCGGTCGGACTGTTCTTGGAGCTTTCGGTCATTCGCTGGCATTCGTCGCTGTTTTCGCTCTTTGGCTTCTACAAGAACTTCAGCCTCCTTTCGGCCTTCCTCGGACTGGGCGTCGGCTATGCGGTGGGCAAACGCCGACCCATTCGCCTGGGCTTCGTCGTACTTTTCCTGGGGCTTCAGCTCGGACTCTTCGGTGTGGTGAAGCTGGCCGGTTGGCACCACCTGCTCAAAAACCCGGTCTCCGAACTCTTAACCATGGGCCTCGATGGTACGGAAGGTTGGACGGCTTGGTTTGGGGTGGTCGCGTTTCTCTCGCTGGTTTTTGTTTTGAATGCGATGACTTTTATGCCGCTTGGCCAAGTGGCTGGTGCCCTCATGGCTCGCGTTCCGAATTTGCGGGGTTACGGATTCAATCTGCTGGGCAGTCTGGCGGGAATCTTAGCTTTCACCGGTTTGTCTTACCTTTGGATGCCCCCCGAAGCTTGGTTCGCCCTGGCGTTTGCAGGCCTGTTCCTCATGATGGGAGCCTCCGCGGTGGTGGCGCCGGCGGTGGTCGTCTGCGCGATGCTCTTTTCCATCTTCTGCGCCTACGAACCCCGGCCTTTGCGCAAAAATGTTTACTCGCCCTACCAAGCGCTCTCCATTCGGCCGGTTAGTGACGAGTCGCGCGTGGTGGTCAGCGTGAATCAGCTCTATTACCAAAAGATCTTGGATCTCTCGCGCAGCCAATCCCTGCGCAGCCCCACCGCGCAGCTTAACTCTTTGAGTTACGACATGCCCTTTCAGTTGACGCCGACGCCGCAGAACGTGCTGATTGTCGGTGCGGGTACGGGCAACGATGTGGCCGCGGCTTTGCGTCGGGGCGCGACGCACGTCGACGCGGTAGAAATCGATCCGGTGATCCAAAAGATCGGTGGGGAATTGCATCCCGAGAAGCCATACCAGGACTCGCGTGTGTCGACTTATATCGATGATGCCCGCGCCTTCTTGCGCAAGCCGGGCAAATCCTATGACCTCGTCGTTTACGGCCTGCTCGATTCGCACACCATGCTTTCCAATCTTTCGAATGTGCGGCTCGACTCCTTCGTCTACACCGTCGAAGCGTTTGAAGAAGCGCGCTCCCGTTTGAAGGAGAACGGCATGCTGGCTCTGAGCTTCAGCATGATCAGTGATGGTCTGGGGCATAAACTTTTTCGGATGCTGAAACAGGCTTTCGACGGCCAAGATCCGATCGTTTTGCAACCGGGCTATGATGGCGGAGTGCTCTTTCTCGCCGGGGGCGGCACGCGCCAGATTGCGGCGAGCAGCTTGCCTTTACCCAATCTCGCTTCGCGCTACTCGAGCTATACCGGTACGGTGGATCTTTCGACCGACGATTGGCCGTTCTTCTACATGCCGCGCCGTCAGTACCCAGTGACGTACGCTGCGATCCTGGGCGCCCTGTTGGCGCTTTCACTGCTGATCATCCGCGCGTTTGTCCCCACGGAACGCCGGGCGGGCGTCACGGCGTCGTCGTGGGTTTTCTTTTTCCTCGGTGCGGGTTTCATGTTGATAGAAACCCGATCGATTACGGAGCTCGGTCTGACTTTCGGCAACACCTGGTTGGTGGTAGCGATTGTGATCAGCGGGATCCTCTTGATGGCTTGGGCCGCGAATCTCACCGTGTCGTACTTACCGAATATTCCCCCGAGTGTTTCCTTCGGTTGTCTCGCCGCCAGTCTTCTCTTTGGGTGGTGGTTGCAAGGCGGTAATGCCAACTTGGAAATCGGCTCGGTGGGCAATGTCGTGGTGGCAGTGCTCCCGCTTTTCTTCTCCGGATTGCTCTTTTCTTCGGCGCTGCGGGATCACGCCACGGTGGGAATGGCGATGGCGGCCAATCTCTTCGGATCGATGTGCGGCGGGCTCCTAGAGTACCATTCGATGGTGGCCGGTTTCCGCAGCCTTTACCTCCTCGGGTTGGGAATGTACGCGTGTGCATTCGGTGCCTACCTTTGGCAGCGCCGCAGCAGCAAGCGTGGTTCCAAAGGCGTGGGAAAGGTCCCGCTCCGCAAGCTGGCTTCCGCCCGCTAGGGTTTGCCTTTCGGACGAACTCTTGGTTAGCCTCCACTCAGGGGGAAATATGACCGACCGTGACTACATGGCGCTGGCGATCGAAACGACCCGTCAGGGCATCCGAGAGGGGCAATCGCCTTTCGGGGCCGTGATTGTGCGGGCCGGGGAAATCGTCGCCAATACGCACAACACGGTTTGGCGCACGATGGACCCGACCGCCCACGGAGAAGTGAATGCCATTCGTCAGGCTGCTTTAAACCTCAAATCCATCGATCTTACGGGGTCGGTGATTTATTCCACCTGCGAACCGTGCCCGATGTGTCTCACCGCCATCCATTGGGCCAAGATCGATCGGCTCGTGTTTGGAGCGACGATTGCCGACGCCAAGAATACCGGGTTCGAGGAATTGACCATTTCTTCTCACGAGATGGTGCGCTTGGGTGGCGGCCGCTTGAAAATTGAAGGAAATCTGATGCAAACGGAGTGTGTTGGGCTTTTCCGGTACTTTCTGGAGAGCGGTGGTAAAGTTTATTGATGAAGAACGATCGCAAGCAGCGGTTTAGGCGGGTTGAAGCGGCCCTCGGCCGAACACCTTGCGATCTTATTCTTCGGGATGCCGCCTACCTCGACGTCTTTTCCCTCGAGTGGAAAAAGGGAGATATCGCGATTTTTGATGGCCGTATCGTCGGCCTCGATCCCGGCCTGAAGGCAAAGCGCGAAGTCGCGCTCAATGGCAAGTCGGTCGTTCCCGGTTTTATCGATGCCCACGTGCACGTGGAAAGTTCGATGCTGGCCCCCGGAAACTTTGAGCGGGCCGTTTTGCCACGGGGAACGACCACCGCGATTTGCGATCCCCACGAACTGGCCAATGTTCAAGGCGTTTCGGGTATCAAATATTTTCTCGAGTCGTCGGAGTCACTTTCTCTCGACCTCCGGGTGATGCTCAGCTCCTGTGTGCCAGCCACGGACTTTGAAACCAACGGCGCCGGCCACTTGCCGGCCTCCAAACTGCTGCCCTTGCGCAAGCATCCCCACGCTTTAGGGCTCGCCGAGATGATGAACGTTCCCGGCGTGCTTTCCGGCGATAAGGAAGTTTGGGAAAAGCTCGAGGCCTTTTCGGGTTTGGTGATCGATGGCCATTGTCCTTTGCTGAGCGGACACGCGCTATCGGCCTATGCGACCGCCGGCATCTCGAGCTGTCACGAATCCACCCAGCTCGAAGAAGCCCGCGAGAAACTGACGAAGGGGCTGGCGGTTTGGATTCGCGAGGGCAGTGTCGCCAAAGATCTCAAGGCGCTAGCCCCCTTGCTCACGGTGGCGAGCTCCGCACGCATCGGCTTTTGTACGGACGATCGCAATCCGCTCGATATCGCCCGCGAAGGCCACATCGATTTTCTGGTTCGGGAAGCCATTCGCTTGGGTGTGGCTCTTGAGGCGGCCTACCGCAGTGCCTCGTGGACCGTCGCGCGGCACTACGGCCTAAACGATCGGGGCGCGGTGGCACCCGGCTTGCGCGCGGATCTGCTGGTCTTAGGCGATCGCAAAAGCTGCGCGGTCGAACGCGTCTTGTGCGCCGGCGATTTTGTCGACGAACTGGATTTGGGACGCCTGAAGAAAAAGAAGTTCCCAAACTCAGTCGATGCCGCGCTCCCCGAAGCGAAGGACCTCGTGGGCCCATCGGGCCGCGTTCATGCAATCGGGGTGCAAAAAAAGAAAATCATCACCGACAAACTCGTCCGCAACCATGACGATCGGGATGTGGCGCGGCTCACCGTTTTGGAACGCTACGGCCATCGACGCAAACCCGCCAATGCCTATGTCGTCGGATTCGGTGAACGTTTTCGGGGCGCGATTGCTTCGAGCGTCGGTCACGATAGCCACAATCTCATCGTCGTGGGCAAAGACGCGAAGGATATGGCGGTGGCACTGGGGGCACTGATTGAGAGTGGCGGTGGCTATTGCGTGGTGGAAAACGGCGCGGTGGTATCGCTCTTACCCCTACCGCTCGGTGGGTTAATGTCCGACCAACCGGGCGAAGCGATCGAAAAAAAGCTCGCGGAGATGCGCCGGATTTGTCGCGATCTGCAGTGTGAATTGGACGAGCCCTTTCTCCAGCTCGCGTTCCTGAGTCTTCCCGTTATTCCGTCGCTCAAGCTCACGGACCGAGGTTTAATCGACGTTGACGCCTTCAAGCCCATCAGCGTACGAGCATCCTAAAAGGTGCCCATCGACTTTTCGGCCCAAAAGGTAGCGGGTGCGACCTGTGTCATTTTCCACCCGGCACTTTTCCGGCCGGAAAGTCGATGGGCACCTTTTAGGAGGTCTATGAAGTTGCCGAAGCAGTGGCGCCGCGAGGCGGTGGCCGGAATTACAACATTCTTTACGATGGCTTACATCGTAGTGGTGAACCCGATGATCTTGTCGTCGGGAACGGGGATGTCGTTTTCGGGAACCCTGACCGCGACGGTGCTCGTCGCGTTTTCCATGACTTTGCTCATGGGCCTGTACGCTCAGCTACCCTTCGCGGTCGCGCCGGGGATGGGTGTGAACGCCTTTTTTGCTCTGAGCCTCATTGTCGGGCGGGGCATTCCGTGGCCGATCGCGCTGGGGATGGTTTTCTGGGCGGGCGTGCTCTTTGTCGTTATCTCCATCACGCCGTTGCGGGTGCGCATTGCTCAAGCGATCCCCCACAACCTGCGTTTTGCCGCGGCGACGGGGATTGGAATCTTTCTCACTTTTATTGGCTTGAAGAACGCAGGCTTTATCGCCTCCGATCCCGTGACGCTGCTCAAGCTCGGGACTCTGAACGCCAAAAGCCTGCTTACGCTCATGGGGCTTGCGATCATGGTGGTAATGATGCGGAGGAAAAACCCCTTCGCATTTTTGACCGGAATTTTTGCCGTCACGCTGGCCGCCGCGGCGTTGGGCTGGGTGGCTTGGCCGACGAAATGGGTGGAGTGGCCGGATTTCCGTTCGGTCTTCTTCCAGCTCGATATTGTCGGCTCCCTGAATTTCGCGCTGCTGCCGGCGATTCTGGCCGTACTTTTTACCGACCTTTTTGATTCCATTTCGACTTTCGTCGGCGTTTCCCATGCCACCGGTCTCGTCGACAAACGGGGTGAACCGCTTCGTTTGAAAGAAGGGTTACTCGTCGATGCCTTCGCGACAATGGGGGCCGGTCTGTTCGGGAGTTCGTCGGGAACCGCCTACATCGAAAGCGCCGCCGGCATCGAGGCGGGCGGGCGCACCGGTTGGACCTCCATTTTCACCGCGCTTTGTTTTCTGCCGTGTTTTTTCTTGGCGCCCATTGCCGCGGTGGTGCCGGACTACGCCACTGCGCCCGTGCTGATCGTCGTCGGCGGTTTGATGTTTCGATCGGTGAAAGAATTGAAGCTGGAAAAGATGGAAGACCTGATTCCGGCGTTTCTCACCGTGCTACTCATTCCGCTAACTTTTTCCATCACCCAGGGGGTGCTTTGGGGATTGGTTTCGCACACCCTTTTCTATCTCTTGGCGGGGCGGCGGCGGGAGATTTCGCCGATGCTCGGTGCCTTAGCGTTAGTTTGCTTGGCGTTATTGATCGTGGAGAACGGCAGCTGGCGTTAGACTTTGCTAAAGAGCACACCCAAGCGCGGACGACTTTGGGTGGCATCCGGACCTGGCTTCCACTCCGCCGATTGGAGAGGAGCGAGCCCGGCATCTAATGCGAAGCGCACACTCAGTTCGAGCTCCTCGGGCGTGGGGCTGCTGACTAGCATCAGTCCACCCGGGATCAACTTTTCGGCCGCATGTTGGAAGATCGCTTCGGGCCGTAGCACTTTCAAAGGTAATCCCCACGCTAAAACCGAGCGGGCTTTCACGAAGGGATGGAGCAGTAAGATGCAATCCAGCCCGGATTTCCATTTGAGAAAATCCATCGCGTGAAATTCCGCTTGGGGTACTTGGGCGGCGTAAAACTCGCCGTATTGCCGCCGGGTGCGCAGATTGCTCAGGCGGCGGTACGCATCGATCTCAATCCCGTGCAATGCGGGCTCCCAACCGCGCGCGCGAAAGAAACTATCGAGGGCGGGCGCTAGGAAGAAATTTCGGCAGCCGACATCCGCGATGGTTAAGAACGCATGTTCCTCGGTCGGGGCGGGCCAATCAAAACGTTCAAGGAAGGCGATCACCTCATTGGCGAGCTGAGTGTCGGCGGGGAGTGCAGTCAGTCCGGTGTTTCGGAGCGGGGTGCTCAGAACCCGGCGCAGAGTGAAGTCGAACTGATTCCGAAAACTCCAGATGGCTTCGCGCACGTTTCCATTTTAGCCCAATCCGGGTAAGGTTTCCGCCATGAAGAATGTCGCATCGCTCAATGGGAAAATCCAACCGCTCGACGAATGCCGCGTCTCTCCAATGGATCGCGGCTACCTCTTCGGCGACGGCGTTTACGAGGTGATCCACCTCTACAATGGTCGGCCGTACCTCCTGCACCGGCATATGGCGCGCCTGAGCCGGAGTCTGGACGAGTTGCGTATTGGGCCCTGCGACTTACAAGCTTTGGAAGGCCGCATCGGGGCGTTGGTGGAGGCCTCCACGGTACGCGATGGACTGATCTACTTGCAGATCACCCGGGGCGTCTATCCGGTGCGCAGCCACGCGTACGATCCGTCGCCCGAAGAGCGTATCGGAGCGCCGACGGAGTTTCTCTTCGTGTCGGCGGCGAAAGATCTTCCCGGCGAAGCCTACGCTCAAGGTTGTAAGGCGGTGACCTTTGATGATTTGCGGTGGCAGCGGTGCGATATCAAATCGCTCAACCTCCTCGGTAATGTGATGGCCGCGCAGTACGCCAAAGAGCGCGGGGCGACGGAGGCGATTCTCATTGGTCGCGACGGAAAGGTGATGGAGGGATCGCACACTTCGGTTTTTTGGATTCGCGAAGGAGTGCTGCAAACCAATCCGCTGACCGACAACGTGCTTCCGTCGATCACGCGCAGCGAGGTGATCTCTCTGGCCGCAAAGATCGGAGTTCCGTTTGAGGAGAGCTATTTGACCCGGCCGGAATTGTATTTATGCGATGAAGTTTTTATCACCGGCACGATGACCCAGGTGATGGGCGTGAGTGAAATCGACGGGAAGAAAATCGGGTCGGGCGCGCAGGGGCCGCTCACCGAGAAGCTGCACGAGGCTTTTGATCAGGAATTGGAGGCCTTTGCCGGGGATGATTAACGGGGGACTACGGCTAAGTTGATATTGCGGAAACCCGCCATCTGAGCGGTGGAGACGATACGGCGGATGGCACCGTAGGCTACGGTTTGATCGGCGACGATATTGACGTAGCCTTCCTTATTGTGGAGTTTGACGAGCCAATTCTTCACCGTGTCGTTGATGAGCGGGCCACGCGCGATCGTATTGACGTCGGAAAGTACGACTTCTTCGGACCCCGGGGCGGCATCCTGCCCGTATACTTTGTCGGCCGCGATTTGTAGGGTGACGGCTTTCTTCGGCTCATCCACCGTCTTGGCTTGGGGCAGGGAAATACCGTGTTCCAACTTCACCCATTCTTCGACGCTCTGATTATTGGTGAGGAGGAAAATCACCAGGATGGCGAACATGTCGACCATCGAGGTGAGCGAGAGAGAAACCGCCGCGACTTTCTTGGTTTGTTCGTGGGCCTTGTGCTTCCGATTCACCGAAAGCTGGCTGATTTTGAGTCGGGCTTTCTGAAGGGGCATTTCAAATCACTCCGTGCTCAGGGCGACCGTGGGGAGGCCGCCTTCTTTCAAAGTGTCGATAGCGCGCACCACTTCGCCGTACGGCACGCTGTCGTCGGCCGAGACGCCACCGGAATTTACCTTTTGTTCCGCTACCGCCCCTTGCGTGAGTTTGAGCAGCCCTTCGCGATCGAAGACCTTATCGCGTAGCCCGAGCGAGGCGGGCAGCTTGCCGGCTTTCGCCGGCCACTGGAGCTGATAGCCCTGCTTGGTGATCCGCACATCCACACGCTGAGGCGGTTCTTTGCTGGCGGTTGAGCGAACCCCTTTTTTCGATTCGACCGCCGCCTGCATCGACGCAATCTGCACCCAGCAAGCGCCCAGCAGCAGAAAGAGTACGAGCGAGGAGAGCAAGTCGATAAACGGAACGAGGTTCAGCTCGACGTTTAATCCTCCGTCGCCGCCGGGTGTTGAGACGCCGCCCATTAGGCCGCCTCCGCCTCGTCACCACCCACGCCGAATCGCTCGCGGTTGGCGATGATGAAGTTCAGCGTTCGGATACTGACTTCGTTGATATCTTCAATAATGTGCTGCGCCCGGCTATGCAGGAAGGCGTACGCCAGCACCGCGGGTACGGCCACAATCAGACCGAATGCGGTACAGTGCATCGCTTCGGCGATACCGGCCGTTAGCTTGGCGGCTTTCGTCGCGGCGTCGGCATTGGCGACGGCGGCGAAAGAGATAATCAAACCGGAAATCGTTCCGAGCAGACCGACCAGGGTTGCGACGTTGCCGAACACGGCGAGGAAGCCAATGCCCTTTTCGATCTTAGGCGATTCGATCATCGCGCCTTCATCGAGCGCCGCTTGGATCTCCGCGTCAGTACCGCGGTTCACTAGCTTAATCAGACAAGCTTTGATGACCTTGGACAAGGGCGCGGGGTTCTGGTCGCAGACCACGAGCATCCCTTCCAAGTCGCCCTTGAGCAGATAGGTCGTTAGGCTCTTAAAGAAATGTTCCTTGTTGAGATTCATCTTGAAGTAGAGCTGATAAACGCGCTCCCCCACGATGTACGTACACGCAATGCCGAGCAGCAAAATGGGGTGCATCCCCGCGCCGCCTTCACGATAGGCAGTAATTAGGCCTCCCACAGGTCCTCCTTAGGGCGCGTAACGCGCCGGATTACAATCAGTTAACAAGGTTTGAAGCAAAACCAGAAAAGCTAAAGATTTCAGGCAAGACTGCCGAACCGTAAGGCATGAGCGAAAGACCTAAGATAGCCTTTGGTCTGTACTTTCTGATTGTAGCAGCGATCGGATTGTTTGGCGAGACCACGGTCAACGCGGCCAGCGACAATGGTTTGCCGCAATCCGTCTCGGCGCCGGTCAACCAAAATCCGTCGTGGCAGCACACGCGCGCGTCGCTCATTTTCGATCCGGAGAGCAAGAAATACTTCATCGGCGGCAACGCCAAGTTCATGCTGCGTCAGACTCAAGACAGCAGCATCATCGATCGCATTGAAGTCAGCGTCGATGGCGGTGAGTACTTCGAATACAAAGATGGCATCGCGCTTCAAAACGAAGGCAAGCACACCATCAAGTTCCGCGCCATCAACCCAGTGAACAACTGGTCGCCGGTGCAATTCGTCGAGCTCTTCCTCGACTTGACCGCTCCGTCCACGGAAACCAAGTTTGAGGAAGGCAAGTTTTGGTACACCAAAGACGACAGCTCCGGGAAGGCGCAGGAAGGTAAAGACATTTACGCGGGTCTGGGTTCCTCGGTGAGTTTCCTGGCTCAGGACAACCTCTCGGGTGTGGCGAAAATTGAATATAGCTGGGAGTCGGAAACGGCTTTCATGCCCTATAGCAAACCGATTCTGATCGATAAGCCGGGCAAGCGCGTGCTGTTCTACCGTTCAACCGATCGCGTGGGCAACGCGGAGCCCATTCAAAAGGTGACCTTCATTGCCGATGGTCAGGCGCCCAATTCCGAGTTGGATATCTCGGGCGGCCCGCTGAAGCCGACGACGATCAATGGCGTGGGTTATCTCAGTACGCGCGATAGCATCTCGTTCGCGGTGAAGGCCTCGGATACCGAGTCTGGCGTCCGGGAAATGAACGTGAGTGTCGACGGTAAGGCGCCGGTCCGCTACCTGAAGCCGATTTTCTTCCTGCAGGAAGGCCCGCACACCCTGACCTATTTCTCCGAAGATAACGTCGGCAACCGCGAGCAGCCGAAAACGCTTTCCGTCTATTCGATCTCCACGGCGCCGCGCAGTTCGGCTACCACTGTGGGCAAAGTCATCAATAAGGGCGGGATCAACTACGCGCGCCGCGACCTAAAGCTGAAACTGTCGGCGGGGGAAAACGCCGTGGGTCTCGACCATATCGAGTACCGCATCGACCCTAATCCTGAGTTCACGATGTACGTCGAACCGCTGAAGCTCGACAAAATGGGTGAAAACAGCGTCGTCTACCGCTCGGTGGATCGCGCCGGTAACATCGAACCGTCCCGCAACTTCCGCGTCGTCGTCACGGAGTCCGCGCCCGAGACGAAGGTAGAAACCAGTCAGCCGCTCGTGATTCGCGACGGCATCACCTACTCGCCTTCACCCAACACGGTGACTTTGAAACCCGAAGGCAACGGGGTGGGCGTTGAGTCGACGATGATGAGTATCAATGACGGTCCGTTCACGGCCTATAAGGGACCGATCGCGATTTCCGCCGAACAGCGCATTTACAAGATTAGTTTCAAAAGCATTGATGAATTGGGCAACGAAGAATCCCCTAAGACCGTGACCTATCATATGATCGGCACGGCTCCGATGGTGGATCTCTTCGTGTCCGACGGGGTTAATCTCCAAGAGCAAGTTCGCACGGACTACTTCGACCGGCCCGGTACGGGCACCCTCTACAACGGCAAGCGCGGCGTCGCCTCGCAACCGCAAAACGATCCGAATCAGCCGGTGGGCGCGACTTCGGAATCCGCTCCAGCTGCCGGCGTCGTTCCGAGCGCCGCTCCTGCGAAACGTGCGACGCCCAAAGGCAAAAAGGGCCCGCAGTAGTCGTCACGGATTATCCTCCTCCGCCCATTCGCCGGACTCTCGATCGCGCTTTATCCGTCACGTGACGGACAACTTTTCCCGGATGGTGTCGATACGACTTCTGCCGTTTGACTCCGGCGCCGGAGTCAAAGTGTTTTGAACTCTTCGAGCTATCGGTGACGGCGGTGATGGACGGTCAGAATGTTCTCGTCTACCACGAATTCCTGCAGTCCGACGTGACCCAAGTGGTCGAAGTTCGATACGTGAAGCAGCCCTAGGCTCCATTTGATTCCTTCGCCTTAAGCTGTTAATCCCTAGCGGCCGATGAAAAACACTCTGTTCGCCCTACTGCTTTGGGGCTCATTTTGCTGTTCTCCCACCGCGTATCCCTGCGCCTCGAAGCTAGTCGAACGCCCTCCCGAACGGGTGGTGCTTTGGCAAGGGACCATCCCCGCTTTGCGTTTTAATCGAAAACTGATGCGCCTTCGGGCCGGCGATACCGTGGTTTTTGGCGACGGTACCGAGTTCACCCTAGGCGCTAAAGAGTACGGAAATCCGGATGAGGATTACGGGATCTCTTTCCAGATGCAGGAAGGGGTGGCGCTTTGGATTCCGTTTCTAACCGACAATCCGACTTCGGTAAGGGCATTCCTTCGCGAGCGTCAGCAACTGGTTTCTTATGGCACCGACTTCCAAAAGCTTTCTCGAAAACTCGGCGAGTACGAAATTCCCCGGCGTAAAATTCGGGTAGCGGGGTATGAATGTCAGTACTTCCTGATTGATGCGATGCCGGCGAACGCGTTCTCACTCATGGACTTCCTGAACCCGAAAAAGCTGAAGGAGCTGCATCCGCGCACGCGCGCTCAAGTCGAGAAGGAGCTCTTTGCGTTTGCGAAGCGGGCGGCGCCATTTCGGCAGATTGGCTTGGATGATGGAACCCGCAATCTCTACTACGCGCCCGGGTGGGGATGGTTTTTGCGCGAGTTTACCGGCTACAACGAAATGTTTGAGGCCCGCGATTCTTCGACGCCGGTGCCCTTTATTTTCTCCGGTGATTTCCGGCGAGGGTTTAGTTTGACCATTGAAGGTTTCGCGGCCGCCGAGTCAGAGCGGTTGGCCAGGTCTTATCCGGGCAAGGCTTCCATTTTCAATCCGGATGCGGGGCGCATTTTTCTCGAGCTGGAAAAGGTTATCCGCGCGGCTCGGCGTAGCCTTTACGGTGCGAAGAATGGGGTGAGTTGGGATCGGCCAACCGAGTTCGGAAGGTTGCTCGAGGGTGACGGCTAAAACCGAGTTCCGCCCGATTCAAAAACGAACGGATAATCCACTTTCACCATCGCGTTGCCCTTCGGGCGGGGGAAGGTCCAGCTCTTCACTTCCTGGGCGATGCAGTTGTTCACGGCGTTGTTCTTCATCGTGTCTTCCATGAGCGTGCTGGAAACCACATTGCCTTCGACGCCGATGGTAAATTGCACCGTCACTTTGCCGGCGAGACCGGGGACGAAATTCAGCTGGCGTTCGTAGCAGAGGCGAATGCGGTCCTGACGGCGGCGCACAATCTGATCGATGACTTGGCGATCGAGGCCCGCGCCCCCTTCACCCGCAACGCCGCCGAGCGTATTGCCCGTTCCGCTCACTAACCCCGAATTCCCGGCGAGTCCAAGCTGTCCGGTTCCCGAAAGCTTTCCTTCCCCCGCGCCTTGGGTGGCGCCCAAGCTGGCCTTTGCTGTATTAGCGTTGGCGGCGGCGGTGGAGGAGAAGCTGGTTGTGGGCCCTTCCATCGCTACGTCGCGATTTTGCACCGCGGGCGCCGAAACATTTGCGCCGATAGACGATAGGTTGCTGACTAAGCTACCGAGATCCGCATTTTTCAAGGTCTCGGCGGCCGAAGGCGGCTTCGGCGCTTCTTGCGCGACGACCGGCGACCCGGCGGCGGGCGGAGCCGCGTCGGCCGGCGGTGCATCGTTGTTTTTGGGACGTAAGATTTTGGGCGGAATGATCTCGACGATGCGCTCGGGCGGCTTCTCTTCTTCCGGCGGCGCGACTTCGGGCACGGTGAAAAGCGTGAACAGCAGAATCATTGAAACCGAGACGGCCGCGGTGAAGATTGCGCCCCGGGTATCGAGCACGATGGGGCGCGGAACGAGGCTGAATTCCTTCGACCAGGTGATTTCGAAGCTGACGTAGCCCACCACGATGCTGGCGGTGTCTTCACTGCTCATCCGAAATTTGAACAAGCCGTCGGCGGTTTTCTCGGTGCCGGGCGCAGCACGAAGCTTTTCCAGCGTCTGTAGTTTTCCGCCGACCCGAACATGGCCTTCCATCTTCGCCGTAAAGCAAAGTTCGGCCGAGCCGTCGGGGTTGCATTTTAGAAGGGGGAGCTGATTGAGGCCGGTGGTCTTGCCGAGATCGATCACGAACGATGAACCCGCCGCCCGGCCGATCGTGACCGGCTCATTCTTATCGCAGATAACGGTATCGTAGAGAATATCGCCCCAATAGACGCGGACGATGAGACTAGAACTTCCCTGCTCCTTGGACGATCTCTTCATTGAAGTCTTCCGGGATGTTGACGATTTGTTCTGCCCGGAGACCCCGTCGGCGATAAATATAACTAAGGTCGGGTTTCTTCAGCCGTCCCGTCAGTTTCAAACCAGAGAAACTGACGCTCGATTCAGCACGTCGAATCCGTTGCGGTGGTGCCGTTTGAGGAGGAGCGGCCTGCGAGACCCCGGGACTTTCCGGTTCGTTCGCCAGTAATGCGGCCGATCCCATTATACCAAGAGTTAAACACGCGAGCACGAAAAGGCTCGGAAGGCGTAACGCGTTCATCGGGCGGCCTCCTCTTCGGCTTGGCGCGCCGCTTCCGCCGCCTTCACTAGGCTACGCAAATCGGAAAGGGCGGCGACGATCTCCGGCCTATCGTTGAAGGCTTTTCCATCTTCGGCTTCTTCCAAAGCTTTCACCGCAATCTCAAACCGTCCGCCGTTCAAGTGCACGAGGGCGAAGTTGGCGTAGGCCGGCGATGAACCCGCTTCGTATGCCTTTTTGAACACCGCGTTAAGGGTCGCTACATCCGCGCGGTCCATTTGTTTCATGACGGCGAGCGCATTCAAAATCCGCGACGATTTCGGTTCTTTAGCGAGGGAATTGAGGAAGGTAAGCTTTGCCAGGCCCATTTTGCCGCCGTTCAAGCGCGCCCGGGCGAGCGAATACCAGCTGTCCGGCGATTCTTTTTGTTCCAGATGCGCCTTCACGATCTGCTCCTCGGTCTCCGAAAGGGGAATGGGTTCGAGCCACGGTGCGTAGCTGCCCAGCAGGCCTTGGATCTTTTGCGCCTGTTTTACTACCGCTTCGCTTCGCGCCCAGCCCCAGCGGCCGAGTACCTTGCGGTACATCGGCCCGTCGTGGAAGCCTTCCGTGGTGCGCGTCATGCACTGATCCGCCATCTCGCGGCTTTTGGCGTTGAGCGGTTTGGCGAGTTTCTCCAGCTCCACTTTTAATTCGTCCGGTTGGCCGTCGCCCAGCGATCGAATGCCTTGCTGGTAGTACGTGTAGAGAAAGGGAACGGCACAATAGCTTTCGTAGGCCCAAAAGGGTGGCGTGGCCGGATCCGCGGAGACTTCGAGGAAAGCGCGAATCGCTTTTTCCAACTTCTGCGCGCCACCCTGGATCTTGGCCGGTAGCGCTTCGGCCTTGGCCAACGGGCTTTTTTCTAAATCCGCCATCGTCTTTACGAGGCCATCCCACTTTTTGAACTCGGGCGCCTTAGTGGACGCAGGTTGTCGCTTGGCATTTTCCTGAATGCGTTGCAACCCAAGCTTTGCGTCGTCGGCGAGGGGGCCGGTTTTTGCGGAAGCGACCACCGCCTGATACAGGCCTTGCGCCGCCGGCACATGCCCCAAATTCTCGGCGATAAGGGCCGTGCTCATACGGACTTGGTCGATCGTTTCTGGGGTCGTGCCGGGAGGTGGGCTTTTCAAAAAGGTCGCGTAGAGCGGAAGGGCCTTTTCGTAGTCGCCGGCATCTTGATAGTAGGCGGCCCGCACGCCCGAAACCGCCAGCAGATCCGGAAATTGCGGCGCGGCCTGTTCCAGCTTAATCGCCACCGCAAGCGCTTCCGGTCGTTTGCCCATTTCCTTGTAACGCACGAATGCGTTGTAGAGCGCCTTGGGCCGCAGGCGCAGCATCGCGGGATCTTCGGCGATCTTCAAATAGAGGTCAGCGGCTTGGAGATTTTCCGTCGTATTATCCGCCCAGAGAAAGAGCGCTTCTTCGCGAACCGTTTTCAAGTCGGCGAGATAGGGGGTTTTTCCGAGCTCGGGACGCGCCAGCATCGCCGACGCCCATTCGTACACGCGTTTCCAATCTTTCAGTTCGTAGTACACCACGCGCAAGTTTTTAAAGGCACGGTTCCCAAAATCATCCGACGGGTTGCCATCGAAAACTTTCTGACTCTCGGCCAAGCCCTCTTCGTTACGCTTATGTTTCAAGAGGGTGACGGTGCGCAAAAACGCGATGGGACGGGCGTGTTTGGTGGACGCATAGAGCTCGTTGTAGAGTCCAGCGTACTTCACGATTTCGTCGACGCGTTTTTTGACCTCGGTCGGATCGGGGTCGCTTTCCTTGTCTTGCTCCACGCTATTCCACGCGTGCACGAGGTTACGTAGGCTTTCTTCTTTTAAGGGTTCCTTCAAATCCGTCTGAAACTGTTCCCAATGGGTGCGGAACGCTACGGCGGCTTGCGGAACCTTTTTGTATTTCAAAAGGAAGTGCGCGTACTGGTAGAGCGGCATCTGCGCGTGCTTCCAACCGCCGAACGCCGTCAGGTAGAGCTGATCGAGTTTCAAGATCCGTTCGACGTCTTCGGGTTTCGCGTACTGATCGAGCTCGAAGTGCTGGGCCAGAATGATCTCGTTGAGAATTTTTTCCGCTTTGAAGGCCGGGGTATCCGCGGGCTGCTCCGGTTTGAGCACCACTTCGTATGCGCCGACCAAGTCCCGAGTGCGATCGAATACGGTCGTCCAATCGCGAAGCTGATACGCGCCGTGGATAGCGGACGTTTGGAAGGCCAAGCGGTCTTCCGGTGAGGGATTAAGCGTTAGTAATTGGGTGTACAAGTCATTTGATTTTTCGAAGAGGCCATTGCGTTCCAACTCGCGCGCGAGATCGGCGAGCCACTTTGTCGCGTCATCGCCACCCAAAAAACGTTCGAAGTATTCGTAAGCCCGTTTGTGATTCCCGACTTCAGCGTAAATGGAAATCAAGTCGCGGCCGGCCTCGCGCTTCAGATTCAACAGGTGATCGGTGTTTTCCAGGCTGCGCGTCCACAGGATTGCTTGCTCCAGTCCGAGGAGCGCTTTGGCGGTGTTTTTCATCCCGTAGTTACACCAGCCGATCTTGTAGAGCGAATAGCCGATGATGGGTGAGCCGGGGAACTTCAAAATGTTTTTGTAGAGGTCTTCGGCCGGCTTATAGCGATTGGCTTCAAATTCGACGTCGGCCAGGATCCGGTAAGCGTTGGGGGTGTTTTCGTGGTTTGGGTATTCGGCGACATAGCGGCGGAGCCAATCCAAGCCTTCTTTTTCTTCGCCCACTTCCATCAACGCGAATCCCACGAAGAACATCGCTTGGGCGCGCTTGGTGAACTTCGGGTGATTGGACGCGAGATCCTTGGCGATTTGCACCGCTTGCTTGCGATACTTTTCGTACGCTTCTTTGCCGGTGGTTCCTTCCTTGTTCTTCTGCAGAAACGCGGAAGCGCTGCTCAGTTCCCAAAGCAGTTCGCTCTGGCGAAACTCGAGAGAAAGATTGCGGGGGCTATTGGTGGCGCGGGCTTGCTCCACTTCCTCGATGGCTTTCAGAAGGAGGGCCACCAGCTGCTGATCGTGAGAGTCTTGGGTGGCTTCGTCGGCGACCACGCCCTTGAACTGGGCCCGTAACCGTTCCCGCTCGTCCAAATACGTTTCGGCGATAATCAGTCGCCCCTGCACGTAGAGTCGCTCGAGATCCTTCAGACGGCGATCGATGAGATCGACCACGATGGAGCTGGCGTAGTCGCGCGACTGCTTGAGCAAGGGTTCGAGATCCACCGCAATCGCTCCGTACGCGGGGAAGAGCATGCGGTCTTCGCGATTGAGCGCGGAAAGCTCGGTCCGCAAGCTGGCTTGGTACGCTTCGATCGCTTCGATGCGTTTGTCGTCTTTGAGATCATTTTTTAGATACGGGGGCAGACTCTCGGGATTGGGAAATTGCCGGTACTTGATCAGCGACTCTTTGGATTGGCGGTAAACATCCATGAATTTACCCACCGCGATTCGGCCTTCGGCACTCTTGCCGGCATCGGTGAGGATCAGCGCGTGGACGGGAAGCGCTTCTAGCGACTCAAAGTGAGTGACATCCGAAGAAAGGTCGAGAGCCACTTCCTGCGCCTTTTGGTGTTGCTCGAGGTTGAGCAGCGCCCAAATGGTTTCGAGCTTTGCCCGCGAAAAGAGCGGTGAGGTGCGGGGTATCTTGTTGTATTGCGCGATCGCACCGTGGAAATCCTTTTTCTGGTAAAGCACTCGGGCAATCGCCATGATCGAGAGTTCGCCAACGCTATTGGCCTTGGCCAGGGCATTGTGATCGAAAACGATGTTCAGGGAGGTGCCAAACTGGGAGGTCGTATCGGCGCCCAGGTCATTCCAAAACTCCGTGGATTGCTGGAGCACTTGGGATTCGAAGACCTGCGCGAACGCATTGTGCGCGCCGTCCAGATCTCCTTTCCCCACGAGGATCGTACCCAGCAAGTAGCTTGCCGGCCCGGAATAACGCGAGCCTTTATTCACCAACGTGAGAAGAGCGGTAGCCCCGGCGAGATCGCCCTTTTCAAAAAGCGCCCGCCCCTTGGCGAAGCGGATTTCGTCGCGCAGGCCCGAAGAGGTTTCATTTTCGTTGAGCTGATCGATTCGGGCGGCGAGGGAAATGATCGGCACTTTCTTTTGGAAGAGCGCGACAACTTCGACCATGGGTTTTAGGTCTTGCGGGATACTTTTCCAATCGGCGGGCGACATCCGGCGGAGCATCGCGAGCGCCGCGTTCGGATAGCCTTTTTGGATTAGCCCGTAAGCACCGCGCAAACGGGCTTCCGCGGATCCAGGATTACGACGCAAGATTTCGGTTGCCGTGCCGACGACTTCGTTCCAGTTTTTTTGTTGGAACGCTTCGGCGAGGTGCGGTCCCAGATCCTGCGCGGCAAAGGCGGTCGTCGGAGTGAAGCTCCAAAGAAAAAAAGTCGCCAAGCTACGGCGGAAAATGGAGAGGGCCCGCCTCATGCCGCCTGGTCTTCCATCCGCTCGCTAATGTATTGAGCCAATGTGCGGCGATGGGCCGGGTTCATGCGCGTGAACTCCACGCCGAGAGCGGGCTTTCCTTCAAACGCTTCGTCGCGGGTCACCACGGCGGTCAGTTCCATAGCTTTGGCGAAGGAGGGGCTTTCGATCCGGAGTTTGACATCCGCGCCCATCTCCGCGCCGGCGGCGGTATGCTCAAAAATCAAACCGGTTTCCGTTAGGTCGAGCACCTTTAGCGGCTTGCCGCCATTAACGCAAACCTTCGCATCGATCGGTTTGCTCCAGACCCGTACCATCACTTTCGGCTTGGCGATCGGTTTCACGGGAGCGGGCTTGACCGCGACCGGCTTAGCGGCCGGTTTCGCCGCTGGCTTCGGCGGGGCGGCCGGCGCTTCTTCCGCTTCCTCTTCGACCGCGGCCTCTTCGGCGGGTTCTTCAACCACCACTTTGGCCTTTACCGGCGCGGGTTTGGCCTTGGCGACCGGCTTCGGTGCGGGGGCGGCTTCCGCTTCCTCGTTCGGCAGGGGTGTCGACGGGGCTTCGGGAAGGACGGCGGCAAAGTCTTCGCAGGCCGCAATGAGCGTCCACTGGGGGAGCCCCTCGCACCACACGAAATCGGTGATCGTGGCTTTGCCCTGGGTGATCATCTTGGTGAGCATGGAAACCGAAAACGGCCCTAACGCTTCACCCTCAACGTGGAGAAACCAAGCTTTGCTGCTCATAGGTATCTTTCTGATTTATAAGGCTTTTCCGGACCCGCACCTGCGGGGGCCCTCACTCCCTTTTCGGCGTTTTCCCCTGAAAAGTTGAATCGTTGCCTAGGGCGCGCGCTTTTGGTTCACTCTGCCACTATGTCTACTCTCACCAAGGCCCAGATGCCCCTGGTTGTCCGCCCCGGCCCATTCGTCTGGCTGGGCGGTTGGATTTCAGCCGCCGCCGCCGTCGTTTTTTATGGAGGCACCATCCTCGTCATCAATGCGATCCAGATGCTCTCGTTGGTGGTTAGGCCTTTTTCCCTCTCCGCCTTTCGCGCGATCAACCGCTTCGTGGCCGACCTTTGGTGGGGCTGGTGTGTCGTAGGCGCCGAGAAGGTGTTCGGCGTGGAACCCGTGTTCACCGGTGACGAGATTCCAATGCACGAAAACGCGATCGTTTTTGCCAACCATCAGCAGATGCCGGACATCCTCGTCGTCATGATGTTGGCGCGGCGTAAAGATCGCTTGGGCGACATGAAGTGGTTCGTAAAAGAACCGTTAAAGTATGTTCCCGGAGTCGGTTGGGGAATGCAGTTTCTGGACTGCCTCTTCGTCAAACGCGATTGGCTCGCCGACAAACGCAAAATCCTGACGACGTTCGAAAAGTTTTTGAAGTATCGCATTCCGATTTGGCTCATCACTTTTGTCGAAGGCACCCGCATTACGCCGGCGAAACAAGAAAAGAGTCAGAACTACGCGCGTCGTCGGAATCTTCCTCGGCTGCAGCACGTGATGTCGCCGAAGACGCGGGGGTTTACGGCCGCGGTCGAGGGATTGGGCAGTCACATCCAAGCGGTTTACGACATCACCATCGGATACGAAGGTGGCATTCCCCGCATTCACCACATCGTTCGCGGTTTAGTGAACCGAGTTCACATCGACGTCCGCCGCTTCCCGGTTGACGCGCTGCCCAATGGCGAACCGGAATTGGCCGCCTGGTTGCATCAACGTTTTGTTCGTAAAGATGAAATCCTAGGCCAGCTCTTCCATTCCGGTCGATTTCCCGCTTAGGTTCCTGGCATGCCGCCTGCAATTCTGGGTGGCAAGGAGGTAACCCCATGGATAAAGAGTTGATCGGGTGCCTGGAAGGCGATCATCGCGCCCTAGAAAGCCTGATGAAGCAAGCCTTGGCGACAGATGAAACAGTCACCCGTGTAGCGCTTTTTCACGCTATTGATTCAGAACTCCTATCCCACGCTGAAGCGGAGGAAGCGATTTTCTATCCCCGACTTCGCCGGGAACCCTCGTTAAGAAATTTGGCGTTAGCGTTGGAGGGAAGACAAATGGAGATCAAGCAACAATTGGCGAAGCTGCGGGGGGCAGACCAGGAGGCTTTCGATTGGAAGACGGCCTTGGCGGAGCTGTGCAACCAGGTTCGGAAGCAGATTGTTGAGAAAGAACAAGAAGCGTTCCCGCGGATGCGGGAGATGCTTTCCGAAGAAGAACGACGGGAAATGGGCGAAGCGATGCGCGACATCAAGGGGCAGACTCGGCGCGTGGGCGTCGCCGATCGCATTCCGCATCCCGAGAGTGCGACGACGCACTAAACGGCGAGCATTAGCCGGTGTGGATCCTCGAGTAGGTTTTTGACCCGGACCAGGAATGAGACAGAGTCTTTTCCATCGACCAACCGGTGGTCGTAGGACAAGGCGAGATACATCATTGGCCGGATGACGATTTCATCCTTCACGACGATAGGTCGTTTTTGGATGGCGTGGAGCCCTAAGATTGCGCTCTGCGGGGGATTGAGAATTGGCGTCGACAAGAGCGATCCGAAAACTCCGCCGTTGGTGATCGTAAATGTTCCGCCGCCAAGTTCGTTGAGACCCAGCTTGCCCTCACGCGCACTATTGGCCATGCGCTTGATTTCGCCTTCAATCTTATTGAAGGACATGTCTTCCACTTGTCGTAAGACGGGAACGACCAAGCCGCGATCGGTACTGACCGCAATCCCTAGATTCACATGATCATGAAAAATCACGTCCTCGCCTTCAATGAAAGCGTTGACCACCGGGAACTCTTTGAGGGCAAGGGCCACGGCGCGCGCGAAAAACGACATAAGGCCGAGAGAGACCCCATGCGTTTTTTCAAACTGTTCTTTGTACCTTGCGCGTAGCTCCAGCACTTCCGACATGTCCACTTCGTTAAAGGTCGTGAGCATCGCGGCGTTGCGCTGGGCGGAGACGAGGCGTTCGGCAATCTTTTTTCGAATTTTGGTCATTGGTTCCCGGCGCTCGCCGTTGACCGAAGGGGATTTCACCGCGGGCGCGGAGGGCGCGGGCGTTGAGAAACCACCGGACTTCGCGGACGAAGCCGCGGGTTTGGTAACCGCGGCCATCACGTCTTCCTTTACGATTCGGCCACGAGGTCCGGTTCCGTGAAGGCTGCCCGGATCGACACCGTGTTCGCGCACTAAGCGGCGCACGCTGGGAGCCAGGTCCTCCGCATCCACTTCTTCATGATGGGCGACATTGTGGGTCTCAGGGGCAAGCCCCTTCGGCGCCTTACCTTCCTTGCTCGGGGGGGGCGGAGTGGGGCCTGCGGCTTTCGGTTCGGGGGCTTTGGCGGCCGGGGCTTTGGTCGCGCCCACGCCCCCGGCTTCGACCTCGGCGATCGAATCGCCGATGCGTACGGTCGCGCCTTGTTTCACCTTGTGGCGCAAGACCCCGGCGGACGGGGACGGGATCTCTACGTTGGCCTTGTCGGTTTCCAACTCACAAACCGGATCATCGATGGCGACGGCTTCACCGTCTTGTTTGATCCAGCGCAAGAGCGTTGCTTCGGTGACGGACTCTCCCAGCGAGGGAATTTGAACCTTAGTTGCCATGCTGCTCTTTCAGTGTCTTCCGTTTGCTGCCGAGACCCTTGGCCTTTGCCGCGGGTGCGGCTTCGGTCGGGTCGAGGGCACTTTTGATGAGTTCTTGTTCTTCGAGCATATGCACCCGGTAAAACCCGTGTGCCGGACTCGCGGCTTCGGAGCGACCGCGATACTCCAAACGGTGTCCCGCCGGAAGGAAGGGGCGCATCTTGGGCTCGATGAAACTCCAGGCGCCCATGTTTTGGGGCTCTTCCTGAGTCCAGAAAAATTCGCGTGCATTCGGATAGCGCGCAAAAATCGCTTCGATTTCCGTCTTGGGAAAAGGGTAGAGCTGTTCCACCCGCACGATCGCCGTCTTCTCCAGCGCGCGTTCCTCGCGCGCCGCGACTAGGCCAAAATAAACTTTGCCGGTGCAAAAGAGGATACGCTCCACTTTCTTCGTTTCGACTTTGGTGTCGTCGATAACCAGGTGGAGCCCATGTTCGGTGAATTCGTCGAGATGGGAAGACGAACGCTCATCCCGCAACAAGCTCTTGGGCATCATCAGCACGAGGGGCTTGCGGAATTTCCGGTGCATCTGTCGGCGGAGTAAATGAAAGTACTGCGACGGCAATGTCGGGTAGCAAACTTGAATATTGTTCTCCGCGCAGGATTGGAGGAAACGCTCCAGTCGTGCGCTCGAGTGCTCGGGACCCTGACCTTCATAGCCATGGGGAAGGAGCAAGACGATGCCGCACATGCGATCCCACTTCGACTCGCCGCTCACCAAGAATTGATCCAGGATCATCTGCGCGCCGTTGACGAAATCGCCGAACTGCGCTTCCCAAATCACCAGGTTGCGCGGATCGGCAATGCTGTAACCATACTCGAACCCGAGCACCGCCAGTTCCGAAAGCATGGTGTTCTTAATGGTGAAGCGCGCGGGAAATTGCGAAAGCGGCGTAAATATTTCGCCGTTCAGTGAATCGTGCAAAACCGCGTGGCGGTGAGAGAATGTGCCGCGCTCGGCGTCTTGTCCCATCAACCGCACCGGCGTGCCTTCCTGGAGCAAGGCGCCAATGGCCCATGCTTCCGCGCAGCCCCAATCTACCGGTTTGTCGCCCTTGGCCATTTGCCGACGCTGCTCGAGCACTTTCACCAGTTTGCGATTGACGGAGAAGCCTTCCGGCACGGTGGTCGCAAGCGACGTGATCTGCAAAATCTCGGCGCGGGGGACGGTGGTCTTTGCCGTCCAATCACCCCGGGCGCGCTCAAACCCTTCCCAAAGGTCGCGCAACCCTTGTACTGGGTTGCGGGCGCGCGCTTCCCGCGCGTTGGCCTGCGCTTGATCCAGCTGCTCGCGCAACTCGGCGTTCATACGCTCGTACTCTTCTTGAGTGATCACGCCTTCGCCGATCAGTTTTTCCGCATAGAGCTCGCGCACGGATTTGAGATGGTCGATCTTTTGGTACATCACCGGTTGGGTGAAGCTCGGATCATCCGTCTCGTTATGACCAAAACGCCGGTAGCACCAAAGATCGATCAGTGCGTCGATCCGGAACTTTTGACGAAACTGCATCGCGAGCCGCGCGGCATGGACGACCGCTTCCGGATCGTCGCCGTTGACGTGAAAAACCGGAGCTTGAATCATTTTGGCGACGTCGGTCGGGTACGGCGTGAAACGAGTTTGATCGGCGGTGGCAGTAAACCCCACCTGATTGTTGATGATAACGTGGATCGTGCCGCCGGTACGGTACGCCGGCAGTTCGGAAAGGTTCAACGTTTCGGGAACCACGCCCTGGCCCGTGAATGCCGCTTCGCCGTGAATCAGGATCGGAACCACACGTTCGCCGTCGCTATCGCCGCGCGCGTTCTGTTTGGCTTTGGCCATCCCTTCCACCACCGGATCCACGACTTCCAGATGGCTCGGATTGGGGCAGAGGGTAACAAGCAAAGGTGTGCCGCTCGCGGTAGTGAGCGTGTTCGTGTAACCGAGGTGGTACTTCACATCGCCGTCGCCTTCGTCGTTGGCCGGTTGCGCGGTGCCTTCGAATTCGCGCAGCACCAGCTCATACGGCTTGTGCAAAATGTTCGTCAGCACGTTCAAGCGACCGCGGTGGGCCATGCCCATTAGGATTTCTTCCGCGCCGTTGGATCCCGCTTCATTGAGCAAGGTATCCAGGAGCGGAATCGCCGATTCGGCACCCTGAATGGAAAAGCGCTTTTGTCCGACGTATTTCGTGTGGAGAAAGAGCTCGAAACCTTCGGCGGCGACGAGTTTACTTAAAATGTACTTCTTCTCGTCGGCGGTGAGTTGTGGGTGATTGAGCGACGGCTCCATTCGTTCCTGCAACCATTCGCGTTGGGCTTTGTCCGGGATGTCCATGTACTCGACGCCGATGGTCCCGCAGTACGTGGTCTTCAAGCCGGTAAGCAATTCGCCCAACGTCGAACCGGCGGGACCCAAGAATCCGCCGTTACCCACCGGCCGATCCATATCGTGTTCCGTGAATCCAAACTCCGAAAGCCTTAGCAGCGCGTGCTCTTCGGGGTTGCCGCCCAGTGGATTCAATGTCGCGATGAAGTGGCCTAGTTCCCGGTAGGAGTGAACGAGGTGGTTGACACCTTCGGCCGGAGATCCCGATTTGCTGCCGAGCAGTTTTTCCAAAACGGAGCCGGGGCCGGAGTTTCCGGCCTCGAAGCCGGCGAAGAACACTGCCCAGCGTTCATCTACCGACGCGGGGTCTTGCCGGTATTGCTGGTACAGCTGCTCAATGTAATCCGAATTTGCGCGGGAGAAGAAGTCGAACAGCTCCATAGCGACGTAGGGCTCCTAAATGATGCCCATCAGGTTAGATCCAACCCCTCGGAATTCCAAGTAGTCATTGCAAAGACGTCTAAGCGCGGAAGCGGCGGAGCCGGTAGGCCCCTTGAATCACGGGCGCGGGCTGCTCGCTGCAAATCGTATCGACGAAGACGTGGATGGCCGAAGGGAGAGCCTGGAAGAGGGCGACGAAGTTGCGCGGTTCGTTTTCGAAGGAGGCGACGACTTCGCCGTCGGCGCAAAGGTTCTGCGCCACACCGACCTTATGTTCGACGTCGTCAAATTCCCGCCCGGCCTTCATCTTCAATTGCGTGCGCGGCACGGCGATGGGAAATCCGTCGCGGGCCAAGATGCGCAGGGTCCCGACGCGCATCCCCGGCTCGTCGCGGCCGGTCAAATAGACCAACTCCGCCCCTAAGTCATAGAGCTCTTTGGCAAATTCGGGCATCCCCGGGTACGGTTTATCGTGCTCTAGATAGTCGTTCGAAAAAAACCGCTCCCGCCAGTAAGTGCGCAGTTGTTCGCGGGCGGCGCCGAGCTCGGCGTCCTTCAAGCAAAGTCCCAGATTTGCCCAAGTGTCCTCGAGCGAATAGCCGGCGGTCGGCTCGTCGAGCCGGGAAAGGGCCTCGCAAACCGGGGCCGGAATCCCCTCCCGGAGTGCTTCCGCGGCCTCGCGCAGGATGCGAACCGTGCGGGGCGCGACCTCATACAGGGTCGAATCGATGTCCAATATCACATACGATTTAATATCTAACTGTATGTTTTCTTTAACTTTATCGCTGATACGGGAAAAAACGTCGGTGTCGGAGGAGGGGTCGAACTCACAGGCGGCGACCCAGTTGTCCCGGGCGAGAAATGTCCGTAGTCGGCTCATCGGGGCATTCTATATCTTTTTTTGGTCAACGGGATCAATCCACCTCGCCAAGCGGCGTAATGCGGGCAATAAAGTCGCGCACTTTGTTTCCGATGACGGTGAAGTTACCGGCGACATAGACGTCGGTCGTGCCGTCGTTGGCCGGCAGAAGCCGATTCACGTTCGAGTTGGCACCCGTAGTGAATCGCGTGTCCACTGATCCGTCGGAATGCAAACGCGCGAGCCCGGGGGTGGAGGTGCCATTGTACGTGGTGAAAAATCCGCCGACGAGAATGTCGCCGCTGCCGTCGGGTAAAACGAAGATGTCGCTCACGGAACCATTGAAGCCGGTGCCGATATTAAATGCGGGGTCGACAGAACCGTCGGGATTGATCCTTACTATTTGGCTGAGCAAGGTTCCTTGGAAAAACGTAAATGAACCGCCCAGATAGATATCCCCATCCGCTAACGGCCCCACGGTCAAGACATTGCTATTGCAAACCGTGACGCTCAGGCTGGGGTTGTGGCTGCCGTCGGAACGTAGGCGAGCGACGCGCACAGTACCGGCGCTACCCCGATAGTTGGCGAAGTCTCCCCCGACAATGATGTCTCCGCTGCCGTCGGCCGCTTTGGCGGCGGCGTAGACCAAGGAGGTCGCAAAACCGGTGCCGCCGAAACTGGTGTCGAGTGCGCCAGTGGCGAGCAGGCGGGCGACGCGGGATGCTCCGGTTCCCCCGTAGGCCGTGAAAGAGCCGAATGCCACCACGCCCCCATCCGACCAGGGGATCATGCTCATCACGTTTCCCCCGGTGAAACCTTGCACGGCAAAACTCGAATGATATTGCCCGTCGGAATTCAGTCGGGCGATGCCGGCGCTGGCCGTACCGTTGTAGGTCGCAAACTGCCCGCCGACGAAAAGATCATCGGTACCATCGGCAGCCACTCTCACGTCGTACGTGACGGAGTTCAAGCCGGTGCCAATTGTGAATGTAGTGTCCAGGGAACCATCGACATTGAGTCGGGCGAGGTTTGCTCGACTTGTTCCGTCGTAGAGAGCATACGCGCCGGCAGTATAGATTTTTCCCGCCGCATTTCCGAGGGTGGGGACGGCCATGGTTTGGACAGAGGTGGAGACGAAGCCGGAACGGGAATTAAAGGCGGTGTCGAGCGTTCCATCGTGTTTTACGCGCGCCAGTCGATTGACCCCGGTACCGTTGTAGCTGCGGAAAGATCCGCCTACGACGAGCGAGTCGGAATCAAAAACCACCGGGCGAACGGTGTAGGGCGGCGGCGAGAAGGCAACGCTGGGCGCGAAACTAGTGGCGGGTGTACCGTCGTTGGAAAGCCGTATTAGGCCGCGGGTTGTCGTACCGCGGTAGCTGGTAAACGGACCGCCAATGTAGACATCCCCCGTGCCATCTACCGTCGGAATCACCGAATCTACGGTGCTGGAAAAACCGGCCCCCACCGCGAACGTGGGGTCGAATGTTCCATCGGCGAGAATGCGCGCCACATACGGGGAAGCATTTCCATTATAGTTGGCCGCAAATCCGCCGACGTAAATCTTGCCCGAGCCGTCCTGAGCCACGACCTTTTCGTTAGGCGTAGTGAAACCGGTCCCGGGGGCAAAGGTCGTGTCGACCGCACCATCGCTGAGCAACCGGACGATACCGGAACGGGCCGTCCCGCCGTAAGTGGTGAACTGGCCCGCGGCGTAGAGCCGGCCGTCGGTCATGGTGTCCAAGTCTTGCACGACGGCGTCGAAACCGCCCACGGTGAAACTCGCGTCGCGTGCACCCGTCGCGGTGATGCGCACGAGCCGATTGAGCCCGAATCCGTTGTACCCCGTGAAGTTTCCACCCAGGTAAAGCAGACCGGTCCCGTCGGCGGCCAGTGCGAGCGAGGTACAGCCGCTACCGCCGGTGCAACTGGTGCCGGGGTTGAAACCCGTATCCAAGGAGCCATTGGAATTGATCCGTGCCACATGATTGATAGCGGTGCCATTGAATGAGGTGAAGTTGCCGCCGATGTAAACGTCGCCGGAGCCATCGTTCGCGGCGACGATATCTACCGCGCCGGTGGTACTAGTGCCCGGGTTAAACGCCGTGTCGAGGGTGCCGTCGTTGTGGACGCGGGCCACGCCCACGATTGCCCGATCTTTATACGCGATGAAGGCGCCTACCGCGTACACCCCCTCCGTAGTGCGGATGATCTGCGAAACGGTTCCGTTGAAGCCCTGGCCAATGACGAATGTTCCGTTGTCACTTTCGCCGGTCAGTGTGACTACAAGCGATTGGGAACCTCCGCTCCCGGAATAGTTCAGTGTAAGCGTCCCTGCGTAAGTGCCCACGGCTGGATAGGACGGGGGTTGGTACATCAAGACGACGGTGCAGCTTTGACCTCCGCCCAAGTCACTGGTGCAGGTCCCTCCGGTTCCGGGAAAGACTCCGCCTAAGAAGCCAAATGGGCTAGTAACCGTTCCACTCAGGCCGGAGATTGAGTTTTCGCTGGAGTTGGTCAGTAGCAGATTGTACGTGTTCAAGGTCCCCGCGCCACGCAGGCCGAAATCAACGGAGCTCGAAAGCACGGAAAGGGGGCCCGTACATGAATCATTCACGCATAGCCCTGGCCCGCAGGCAGCCAAAAAAAACGCGGATACCCCGATGAAGCTTCGAAGCATCGATCCCCCTCGCGGCCATTATACCCGATTGCCCAATGAGGTCCTTCCGATCATGGTCAGTCGATCGAGGGGCAGTGAAAACACATTCCGGTCAACGCGGCGGCGCCGGCAGAAGCGAGTGCAAGTACTCGTTCAGCCGATTGAGCAGCGTTTCGGAGATGGGTAGCTGGCGATACTGCACGCCTGAGAGATCGAAGAGGTGCTTCGACATCCGAATCGCGGCGGTGTCGTGGTACTTGTCCGAGAGATAAATGATCTCTTTTACCCGGTGGGTGGCGATGAGCTTCGCACATTCATTGCACGGGAAGAGCGTCACGTAGGCGCGCGAGCCCTCTAAGCTGCGGTTGGCGTGGGAAATCGCGTTGGCCTCACTGTGGATCACGTACCCGTATTTTTGCATTTCCAGGGGGACGTTGCGGTTATTGCCCCAGGGGATTTTCGTCTCATCGACGCCGGCGACGGCGCCGTTGTACCCCATGCTGATCTGGTGATTGTTCCCATCCACTAGAACACAACCCACCTTGGTATTCGGATCCTTGCTCTTGAAGCTCGCCATCATGGCCTGGAGCATGAAGTACTCGTCCCAATTCAGCTGGGAAGTCACCTTTATAAAGTTCACGCGGTCGTCTACAGTCGGGTCCATAAAGGCGGTATACCGCTCATGGCGGATGAGTTTAAAGCAAAAGATGAGGTACTGGTCGGGGCGTTGAAACGGCTCGGCACCGTGCTGGGTTCCCCCCGGCCCGGTTGGTATCAGGTGCTCGTGGGCGGCCTGAAGGTGGAAGTGCGGGCGTCGGAGCTAAAACCGCGCGCCGCCGTCGATAAGGACCTACTCAAGACGCTGAAAAAGATCGCGGTGCCCAAAGCGGGTGATGCCAAGAATCCCCCGACCCAACCCGCTCGCTTGGATCTGCACGGAATGCGAGTGGAAGAAGCGATGCGCCTGGTCGAAAAGGCGATGGACCGGGCGATTATCGACGGGCATTCGCGGATGGAGATTGTGCACGGGATTGGCGCCGGTAAAATCCGTGAAGCGCTGCATCGTTATCTGGCGACCCTACCGGTCATCGAGAGCTTTAAACTCGACGATGGCAATGCGGGTGTGACCTGGGTCTACTTCTGAAGTAGACTTCAAGGCTGAATCACGCAGGGGGAAAAAATGGGGGCGAGACTTCAACCGGGTAAACAATTATGGCATCAACACTATCCGAAGGGAGTGCCATTTGAGATCGACGCCGACGCGTATCCGTCGATTCTCGAGGTCTTCGAGCAGTCTTGCCGAATGTTTGCGCCCAAGGCCTGCTTCAGCAATCTTGGTCTGACGCTGACCTTTCAGGATATTGAGCAGCAATCGCGCGCTTTCGCCGCGTACTTGCAAAGCCTCCCCGACCTGAAGCCGGGGGATCGCTTCGCCATCCAATCCCCGAATCTCTTGCAGTATCCCATCGCGCTATTCGGTGCATTGCGAGCCGGTCTGGTGGTGGTGAATACCAACCCGCTTTACACCGCGCGTGAGATGGAACACCAGTTCCGTGATTCCGGCGTGAAGGGCATTATGATTTGCGCCAATTTCGCCAAGAACTTGGAAACGATCTTACCGCGCACCGATCTGCGCACCGTGATCGTGACCGAGATTGGCGATATGTTGCCGATGCCGAAGCGCCTGATTGTGAATAGCGTCATCAAATACGTGAAGCGCATGGTGCCGAGCTACCATTTGCCGAAGGCGCTTTCGTTCCGGTCGGTGCTCGATCGGGGTGCCAAGCTGCCGTACGCTAAGGTTCCGCGTAAGGGCGATGATCTTGCGTTCATTCAATATACCGGCGGCACGACCGGAGTTTCCAAGGGCGCGATGCTCACTCACCGCAATATCGTGGCGAATATGGAGCAGGTCTCGGCGTGGCTAAAGCCCGCTCTGAAGGAAGGGGAGGACGTCTGCCTGGCGCCCTTGCCGCTCTACCACGTATTCTCATTGACGGTGAACGCCATGGCGTTTTTCAAGTACGGGTGCCATAGCGTGCTGGTCACCAACCCGCGCGACATTCCGAGCGTCATTAAGGAAATGCGCAAGTACAAGATGACCTTGATGTCGGGGGTCAATACCCTTTTCAATGCGCTGATGAACCATCCCGATTTTGAAAAGATCGATTTTTCGAGCTTGAAAGTGTCGGTGGGCGGCGCGATGGCTTTGCAAAAACCCGTCGTTGAGCGTTGGACCCGGCTGACTAAATCTCCGCTGATTGAGGGTTACGGGCTAACTGAGACATCGCCCGTGGTCTGTGTGAATCCGATGCGCCAGGAAGATATTCGCATCGGGACGATTGGTCTGCCGGTGCCCTCGACGGAAGTGAAGATGGTCACCGAAAAGGGAACGGAAGCCACCGTGGGGGAGCCCGGGGAACTGTGGGTACGCGGACCGCAGGTGATGCGCGGGTACTGGCAGCGCGAAGACGAATCGAAGAATGTCCTGCCGGGCGAGGGGTGGTTAAAAACCGGCGACGTGGCGCAGTTCACACCCGAAGGCTACGTGAAGATCGTCGATCGGCAGAAGGACATGATCATCGTCTCGGGCTTTAAGGTGTACCCGAACGAAGTGGAAGAGGTTCTGGCCGGTCATCCGAAGATTCTCGAGGTGGGGGTGGTAGGGATTCCCGACGAGCATTCCGGGGAAACCGTGAAGGCGTTTGTCGTGAAAAAAGATCCGTCTTTGACCGAAGCCGAGGTCAAGGAGTTTGCGAAGACGGTTTTGACGAACTACAAGGTTCCGAAACACGTTCAATTTATCGATAGCCTGCCCAAAACGAATGTGGGTAAAATTCTGCGTCGCGAATTGCGCTAGTCCAAGGGAGGTCATCATGTTCAGTCGCAGATCTTTTTTATTGAGTCTGGTCGTTTTGCCGTTCACCTCGCTGATGAGTTGGGCGGCGGAGAAAAAGACGGTCACGACCACGGAGGCCGACGCGTCCAAAGCGTTGGTCAAGCCGACGGATATGATGCCGAAGGCGATGAAGTATTCGGAAAAAGCGGAGAAGGCGACGGCGCGCACCGACAAGAAAGCCAACTGCGCGAGTTGCATGCACTACTCGCAAGCCATCACCGCCGACAAAAAAGAAATCAAAGTGAAGGGCCAGCCGGTCGGCGCGTGCGCGCTCTTCGATGGCGGCAAAGGCTACGTCAAAGCCGGCGGCTGGTGCATGAGCTGGTTCAAAGCCGCTTAGGTCCTAAAAGGTGCCCATCTACTTTTGGTCCCAAAAGGTAGCGGGTGCGCACCCGGCACTTTTCGGGACCAAAAGTAGATGGGCACCTTTCGGGGAGGAGAGAAGATGGCGAGTGGTAAGAAGGTTTTGAAGTGGGTTGGGATTTCGTTGGGCGCGTTGTTGGGGCTTTTGATCTTGGCGGCGATTTTGATCCCGCTCTTGGTCGATGTGGATAAGTTCCGGCCACAGATTGTCGAGATCGCCAATCAGAACATCAATGGAAAGTTTGAACTAGGAAAACTAAAACTCTCGCTCTGGGGCCAGATCAAAGTCCAGGTCGATGGGTTCACGCTCTCGGACAAGCAAGGCCGCAAAGTCGTTTCCGTCAATGACGTGTACTTCCACGTTCCCTTTGCTTCGATCTTCTCGGGTTCTCCGCGGCTTACCTTTCGAATGAACGAACCCGAGGTGGTCGTGATCAAGGACAAGGCCGGAATCAACGCGCTGACGTTGATGAAGCCGCAGGCCAAGGGCGCCGCTCCGGCACCCGGGGCTCCCGAGACGAAGGCGCCGCCGAGTGGTGGCGGCAGCTCGCTGCCCGGAATCGTGGCCAATGCCCGCTTGGGTGTCGAAATGCGCAAGGCACGCCTGGCCTACACCGATAAGACGACCGACCTGACGTCTCAGGTCAACGACCTCAACGTGCGGGTGAAGGACCTTTCGCTCTCCCGCCCGACCGAAGTAGAAGTCAGCGCCGCGCTCGATACGCGGATGGGCAAGGTGCTTGCTGTGCGCGGCCCCGCCTCCATCTCGGCGACCGCTCAGCCCACGTTCCAGGGTTCCGAGTTTCAAAAAGCGGCCGTGGTCGTGAAGGTTGATATGGATAAGGTGGAAATCCAATACGGCGACCTTTTCCATAAGAAGGCCGGAATCCCCATGAACGTCGATGGCACGCTGGCCGCGACGATGACTTCGGCCAAGATCGAAAGCATGGTCGCGCGCTTTCACAATGCGGAAGTCAAAATGCACGGCGGAATGTCCGGCTTCGGGGGCGCCACCTCGCCGACGTTGGAATTCAAAATGGCTTCCAACAGCATCGATTTGTCTCCCTGGGCACAACTCGTGCCGATGCTGAAAGCCTATGAGCTCTCGGGCGCCATGGGAATGGACGCGGAGGCTCACGGGCCGACCGACAAGCTTCAATACCAAGCCAATCTCGAAGTGAAGGCGCTAAAGGCCAAGGCCCCGATGCTTAAGGCGCAGCCCGAAATCAATGCCCAGGTCAAAGTCGTCGCCGACAAAGTGGAGCGACTCACGGTGCGGATGAAAGCGCCGGGCAATAATCTTTCTATCGACGGCACGGTGATTTCCTTCACGAAACCCAAAGTGAATTTCCGGGTGCAATCGACGGAGATGGACCTAGATCAGCTGATCGAGTTCCCAAAACCGGCCCCCAAAACGACCGCGAAAACCCCGTCGGCCGCCCCGGCGCCGACCCAAACCGCCGCCAATGGCAAGCCCGCTCCCGCCGCCGATTTTGATGCGATGTTGGATCCGCTGCGCGATAGCCCGATCGCCGCTGACACCGACGCGAAAATCGCCTTCACGTTGAAATTCGTAAAGGCCATGAACGTGCGCATGGAACCCATCGAGGGGCAATTCAGTTTCAAAGGTTTGACCGCCAGCTTAGACGCCTTTCGCATGGGGATCTTCGACGGCAAAATTGGTTCCAGTGGCGTGTTTGAACTCAAACCGAAGATGCCGCGTTACACCTTCAGCATGGATGTGGCCGGGCTGGACATGAAAAAGGCGGTGACCTCGCAGTTTGAAATGTTCAAGAACACGGTTTTTGGCAAAGCCTCGTTTGCGATGAAGGGCAGGGGCGCGAGCTTCAATCCCGAGCCTGCGAAAGTGAACTTAGATGCGACCGGGAACCTGAGCGTTGCCGAAGCGCAGCTGGCGAGTATTGATGTCGCGCGGGTGGCGGTGGAAGCCATTAATAAGGCGCTGGTCGGCTTGGAATCGAAAATCCCTGGGGTAAAGGGCAAGCAGGTGAAAGCGCCCCCGAACTCGGAAACCGGTTACGAACGGGTCACTGCGAACTTCACGATCCAAAAAGGTGTGTTCTCGATGCCGAACTTCGCGGCCGTTTCGGGCAAGCATAAGGGCATTGATATTCAGGGATCCACGGTGATCGGGCTCGTGGACTACAAACTCAACGCCGACTGGCAGATTATTGACACCCACGACATTACGGGTGCTCGCGGTGTGACGGTGGACGTCAACGGCGTGAAGATCGATCCGCTGCTCTCCGAGCCCGGCCAACCGGTGCGTTTCCCGATCAAGGTGGCGGGAACGCTCTTCGCCCCTGCGCCGTCTTACACGTCGGTGCCGGAGGCGTTGATCAAAGTTGCGCTGGCTAACGTCGGTCGGGCGGCGGAGGCCAAGGTGAAGGCGGAAGCCAATGCCCGCATGCAAGCCGAAGTGAAAAAGCTGGAACAGAAGGCCCCGCCGGCGGTGAAAAAGGCGATCGAAGGCATCGGCAAGAAGTTTAAATTCTAGCGGCGTTCTAGTTTTTCAATCGCAACTCAACGGGGCAATGGTCGGAGCCCATCACCAAGGGGTGGTGATGGACTTCGCGCAGGCGATCTTTCAACTCCGGATTGGCCACGAAATAGTCTAACCGCCACCCGATATTTTTCTCGCGCACACCGGGACGGTAGCTCCACCAAGTGTAGTGGTTCGGATCGGGAGTGAAGTTTCGAAAGGCGTCTACGTAGCCTGCATTGAGGGTCTCGTCCATCCACGCGCGCTCTTGCGGCAGAAAACCGGCGTTGTTCACATTTTGCTTGGGGTTGCGCAAATCGATTTCCTTGTGCGCGATATTGAAATCTCCGCAAAGCAAAAGGTTTTTCCCGCGACTCCGCAAATCATCCATGAGCATGCGCATGGCGGTGCAGAACTCGAGCTTATAGCCCAAACGCGCGTGATCCCGTTGGCTATTGGGAAAGTAGGCATTGATCAAAGTGAAGTCCACGAACTCCGCAATCAGTACGCGGCCCTCGCGGTCGAACTGCGGGAGATCGAGGCCATTGCGAATGGATAACGGTTCCCGTTTCGTGAAGATCGCCGTGCCGCTATAGCCGCGTTTTTCCGCCGGCAGCCAAAAACTATGGTAGCCGGCCGGGTTCACCACGCGGTCTTCCAGCTGATCGGGGTGGGCCTTCACCTCTTGAAGGGCCACAATATCCGGGCTCTCCTTCTTAAACCAGTCTTCGAAGCCTTTGCCGTGCACCGCACGGATGCCGTTTACATTCCAAGTAAAGAGTTTCACAATCCCTTCCGTGAAAAAAATCGCGCTGGTGGTCGCCTTAACCGCCTTTAGTTTGCTGGCTCTGGAAAATCCCGAATTTACCGGAAAAGACGCTTCCCGCAAGCGGATTGCCGTTCAATTGCAGGAATGGGCCACCGGCTTCAAGGAGCCGACCGATATCCAGTTCGTGCCCGGCGAGCCCGACCGGGTGCTGGTACTCGAGAAACCGGGAACGATCCAACTGGTTTCCAAAAAAGATCCGAAGGTGCGGTCGGTGATCCTGAAACGTGCCGTAAAAACCGCCAGCGAAATGGGACTCTTGGGTTTGGCGTTTCATCCGGACTTCGCCCGCAATCGCAAGATTTATATCAACTACAACCCAGAGGACGGGGCCAAGCGGACGCGCATCTCGGAGTGCGTCCTGGATCTGAAGACCTTTCAAGCAGGTCAGGAGCGGATCCTTTTGGAAGTCGCCCAGCCGTACCCGAACCACAAAGCCGGTCAGCTGGTCTTTGGTCCCGACAAAATGCTGTACATTGGGCTTGGCGACGGCGGCTTTGCCGACGATCCCCAGAACCATGGGCAACGCACCGATGTTTTGTTGGGAAAGATGCTGCGCATTGATGTTGCGGCCGACCGTGCGAAGCCCTACCGCATTCCCACCGACAACCCGTTCTTGGCGAATAAGAAATACGCGCCCGAGATTTGGGCGACCGGCCTTCGCAATCCCTGGCGTTACACCTTTGATGCCACGGGTCGCCTCATCGTGGCCGATGTTGGACAAAACCTCTGGGAGGAAGTCACGTTCGTCACCAAGGGTTCGAATCAAGGCTGGCGCGTGAAAGAAGCCTCCCAGTGTTTCAACCCCCGGAAGAACTGCAACGCCACGGGTATGAGCGATCCCTGGTTGGAGTACGGCCGCGATGACGGCGCGTCGATTACCGGTGGTTTCGTTTACGCGGGCAACACGGTGCCGGCGCTAAAGGGGAAGTACGTGTTCGGAGATTTCGTGATTGGCCGTATTTGGGCGGCGGATCTTCCGGCCGCGGGTTCGGAAAGCAAAACTTCGCAGACGTTCGAGGCGCTCGGACGCTGGCCGATCCAAATCTCTACCTTTGGTCGAGATGCCAACGGGGAAATGTACGTGGCCGATTTCCCGCGCGGCGTGATCTACCGCATAGGTCCCGGTTAGCCGTTGCGAGGGCCCGGCTAGTCGTTGCGAGGGCCCCGGCTAGTCGTTGCGAGGGCCCCGGCTAGTCGTTGCGAGGGCCGAAGGCCCGAAGCAACCTCGCATTGCGAAGCAATGCGCTCAAGGAATCAACACAACCTTCCCGATGTTCCTACGGTCTTGCAGGTAGTGGTGTGCCAGTGGCGCTTCGTCGAAGCGAAACGCTTTGTCGACGTGCGGTTGGATTTTTCCTTCCTCGAACCACCGCAAGATTTCCAGACCCCATTGCCGCACTTTGTCTTGCACATCCCAGAGGTGACCCATATTCACGCCGAGAGCGCCCTTATTGTCGTTGATAAGCGTCACCGGATTGAATTTTGTCCAGGGAATGCCCAACGCGGTTTTGAGAAAGGAAAGCCGGTTCTTCGTCTTGCCGGTGGCCGCACCCGCGATCCCGAACATCACAATCCGGCCGGTGGGCCCCAGACACTCGTAACTCTGCGCCCAAGACTTGCCGCCGATCGGATCGAGCGCGAGTTCGACGCCGCGTTTCCCGGTGATCTTTTTCACCTCCCCGACGAGATCGGGTGTGCGCGAATCAATCGTGTGGTGCACACCCCGCGCCTTCAAAAATGCATGCTTGCCCGATGAGGCCACGCCGATCACTTCCGCTCCCGCGATCCGCGCCATCTCGCCCACGGCCAGACCCACGCCGCCGGCGGCGGAGTGCACGAGGATTCGGTCACCCATGCGCAAGGAGCCCATCACGAAAAGCATTTGGAAGGCGGTGAGGTAGTTCACCGGGATGGCGGCCGCGGGTTGGAAATCCATGGCCGCGGTCATCGGGAAAAGTTGCAGCGGGTGAAGCACGACGGTATCGCTGTAGCCGCCGAACCGGCAAAGTCCGATCACCCGATCGCCTTCGCGAACCCCTTTCACCTCCGCGCCGACTTGGTCCACAACCCCGCTGATTTCGTAGCCCACCACCGCCGGTAGCGGCGGTGCGTCGGGATAAATTCCAATGCGAGCCAGCACATCGGCGAAGTTCACGCCGGCCGCTCGTACGCGCACACGGACTTGTTCGGGGCCCGCCACCGGATCGGGCGCCTCCCTCACTTGCAATGTTTCCGGAGCTCCTGCCTTCGTGATCCAGACTTGCCGCATCGCTGCCTCCTGCGTGGTAGAATGGGGGCAGCTGAGTCCAAATGCAAACTTCCACCCAAACGCTTGATCCCGCCTTTCACCTTTACAGCGAGCGCGTGTACGGTTCCGAAGAGCGCAGCCCGCTTCTCGATTGGTTTCGCGTCGAAGATCGCCGGGTCCTAGATGTGGGTTGTGGGGCCGGCGCTTACGCCCGTGAGTTGCGCGCGCAAGGAGTTGAAGTGCACGGGGTGACACTCTCTCCGAGCGAATGCGAACGAGCAGCCGCGGTACTGCACCGGGCGGTGCTCGCCAACGTCGAAACGTGGACACCCGATTACGCGCCCGAGAGTTTCGATGCTT
Organism: uncultured Pseudobdellovibrionaceae bacterium; assembly: GCA_964519985.1. GTDB lineage: Bacteria > Bdellovibrionota > FAC87 > UBA2466 > UBA2466 > JAIEOG01. The sequence goes on from CAZFMF010000001.1 coordinate 94,770, forward strand.
TCCTGATGTCGCATGTGCTCGAGCACCTTGTCGATCCGCGACGGACATTGTCCCAGCTTTCGCGCATCCTGCGACCCGGCGGTCACGTCTATATCGCGTTGCCCAATATCGCGTACTGGCGCTGCCGGTGGAATGCGTTGCGCGGGCGCTTTGATTATTCCGATAGCGGCCCCATGGATAGAAACCACCTGCGTTTTTTCACTCTGAAAACCGCGCGAGCGCTGGTCAGGGAATCGGGACTAGAGCTCTTGCGCTACGAAGTGCGTGGGCATTTTCCCTTGGGGCCCCTCCGACGGGTTTTTCCGGCCTGGGCGCGCGGGGTGGACCGCTTCTTTGTGACGCGTTTCCCCGGGCTTTTCGGTTTTGAAATCTACCTCTGCGGCGGGAAATCGGTTACGTTTGCCGAATGTTGAAGTCCCGGTACCCGCTTTACCTCGCCAATGCGCCCGTCGAAACTCCAAAGTCCCTCCCAGTTGCAGAAAAGTACACCGGCAAAATTTTTGCGGAAGTCGGCCTGGCCGATGCGGCGCTGATTGACCGCGCAATCGCGGCCGCGGTGAAGGCCGCGCCGGTGATGTCGGCCTTGCCCACCTACACGCGGCGGGAAATCCTGCTGCACGCGGTCTCCCGCTTCGAAGCGCGGCGTGCGGAACTGGTGGAAGTGCTCTGCCTCGAAGCCGGCAAACCCCAGCGCGATGCCAAGATCGAAGTCGGGCGACTCATCGAAACGTTTCGGCTCGCGGCCGAAGAGGTTTCGCGCTTCGGAGGCGAAGTCCTACCTTTGGATCTTTCCGAGCGGGTGAAGGGTTACCGCGGGCAGTGGAAACGCTTTCCGATCGGTCCCTGTTCCTTCATCACACCGTTTAATTTTCCGTTGAATCTCGTCGCGCACAAAGTGGCTCCCGCCATTGCCGTCGGTTGCCCCTTTGTTCTAAAACCCGCGAGTTTGACGCCGATCAGCGCCTTGATTGTGGGGGAAATCCTCGCCGAAACGGCTTTGCCCAAGGGCGCCTTCTCGGTGCTGCCCTGCCCGCGCGATGGCGCCGAGCGTTTCACCACCGACCCGCGGTTGAAGCTATTGAGTTTCACGGGTTCACCGGCGGTCGGCTGGGATTTAAAGGCGAGGGCGGGAAAGAAAAAGACGATTTTGGAGTTGGGTGGCAACGCCGCCTGCCTAGTGGACGCGGACTGGGATATTGACGACGCGGTGGCGCGCATTCTCATTGGGGGTTTCACGCAAAGTGGGCAGAGCTGCATCAGCGTGCAGAGAGTCTTTATCCACGAGACGCACTATGCCGCCTTTCGGGATAAATTTGTGGTGGCGGTGAAAGGATTGAAGTCGGGCGACCCCAGGCACGAGGACACCGTGATCGGTCCGATGATCTCCGAGAAAGAAGCCAAGCGACTCGAGAAATGGATTCAAGAAGCGGTAGCCGCCGGCGGGAAACTGCTCGTCGGTGGGCACCGGCAGGGCGCGATGTTAGAAGCGAGCGTGTTAGAAGAGGTTCCCGAAACGGTATCGCTATGCACCGAGGAAGCGTTTGGCCCGGTGGTGACGCTGGCGCCGTTTCACGATTTTGATACCGCCCTGAAAGAAATCAACGCCTCGAAATTCGGACTGCAGGCGGGGATTTTTACCCGCGATCTCTACAAGGCGCAGACCGCGTGGGAAACGCTCGACGTGGGCGGCGTGATCATCGGCGATGTCCCCGCCTGGCGTTCCGACGCCATGCCCTATGGTGGTGTGAAAGACAGCGGTCTCGGTAGAGAGGGGGTCCGCTTCGCCATGGAAGACATGTCCGAAATCCGAATGCAGGTAATAAGATTAATTATGCGACCATAGGCGGTTGTTGCGACATTGTCTTTGCGAGGAGCGGAGCGACGAAGCAATCTCGCATCGCTTCGCGATGCGGGGTTGCTTCGGGCCTTCGGCCCTCGCAATGACAGACGAAAGGTAAAGGAAATGTCAGAGCACCGAAGTTACTTGGATTGGAAGCGAGAGACGCCCGATTTTCAGTACGATACCTACGATCGCACCCATGCGATTCGGTTTGAGGGCGGGTGGCTGGTCAAGGGGTCTTCCGCCGCTCAATTTAAGGGCAACCCGGATCTTCCCAATCCCGAAGAACTTTTCGCCGCCGCGCTGTCGGCCTGCCATATGCTGACGTTCTTGGCGATTGCCGCGCGGAGCCATTTAGTGGTCGATCGCTACACCGATGAAGCGGTGGCCCATCTGGAAAAAAATCAGGTCGGGAAGTTCGTGATCACCGGCGTGGTGCTGCGTCCCCGTGTTAAATTCTCCGAAACTGTGGCGGATGACCGCTTTCAACATATGCACCACAAAGCGCACGAAAACTGTTTCATCGCGGGAGCCACGGCCTGCGAAGTCACGGTCGAAGCGATTCAGGAATAACCCCATGGAAACTCCGTTCACGAAACATTCGGGCGCGCAGCACCCGATTATCTGCGGTGCGATGTACCCCTGTAGCAATAAAGAACTCATCGCCGCCGCGTCCGCCGCCGGCGCTCTAGGGATCGTCCAACCCATTTCGCTCGAGTTCGCCCACAAAACGAACTTTCGGGCGGGCTTGGAATACATTCGCTCGGTCACGCAAAACCCAATTGGCATGAACATCATCGTCGAAAAGTCGGTGCGCGCTTACGACGATCGCATGAAGGCCTGGATGGATACCGCGCTCGAAATGGGTGTGCGATTTTTCATCACCGCTTTGGGCAATCCGAAGTGGGTCATTGATCGGGCGCGCGCCGTGGGTGGTGTGGTCTATCACGATGTCACCGAACGCAAATGGGCGCTAAAAGCCGTCGAACACGGTGTAGATGGTTTGATTTGCGTCAACAATCACGCCGGGGGACACGCGGGCGGAAAAACGCCCGAGGAACTCTATGAATCGCTCCACGACCTCGGGCTACCTCTAATCTGTGCGGGCGGAGTGGGCGATCGCGAAGAGTACCAGCGGGTCATGAAGATGGGGTATGCCGGTGTCCAAATGGGCACTCGCTTTATCGCCTCGGAAGAGTGCAAGGTGCATCCGGATTACAAGGCCGCCATCCTCCGTGCGAAAAAAGAAGATATCGTCTTAACCGAAAAGCTTACGGGCGTACCGGTGGCGATCATTCAAACCGATTACATCAAAAAGATCGGAACCAAGGCCGGCCCGATTGGACGGCTCTTACTCAAAGGTCGGAAGACCAAGCACTGGATGCGCACTTTTTATTCGGTGAAATCCCTCTGGAGCCTGCGGGCCGCCATCCGCCGCGGCAACGACTACCGCGAATACTACCAAGCCGGTAAAAGTGTAGACGGCATCGAGCGCATCGAACCGGTGGCCAAGATCGTCGCGGATATGGTCCGAAAGTAGACGGGCACCTTTTAGGACTTGGACTTTGAGAGGTCCTTGAGCTCTTTCATCACCTGCGCGACGTCCTCAGGAATCGAAGTGCCCCCGCTGCCGGTGTAGCCGAAGTACACATTGGCTTCGTAGCGTTGGTAGCACTGCTCGGCGACCCTCGAGTGAGGTGTGCGCCGAATGCAGGTTTCGTAGTACATTTCCGGCAGCGGTGAAATCAGGTGATCGTCGAGTAAATCGTACGCATTGCCCAACAACAAGAGCGTTTCACTCAAGCGCTTGCCCTCGGGATAGCGGCCCAGCAACTCGTGCGCGACGAGCGAGAGGCGAAGGTACAGGATATCGGCGGAGTGATCCATCGGGTACTTTTGAACGGATTCGGCTTCCTTGCCTAGGCGCTTGGCTTCGGTGAAGAGAGCTTCTTCCGAGTCGAAGGTCTTCTTTCCTTCTTTTTTCCAGTCGGTGATCGATTTCTTCCAGGTTGCGACAAATTCTTTGAAGAGGGTAGGAACTTGCGGCAGTCCTTCCACGCGTTGGACGACTTTGAGCGCGCGATCCGGGTTTTGCTGCACACGCACTGTAATGGTGAATGCATTGCGAACGGCTCGGCCCCATTCTATTTGGCGTTTCTGCGCTAGTTGCCGATCCGAAATTACGTCCTCAAACTCTTGAAGCGCGCGATCAAATTGGCGCGTGGCTGCAAAAAGCTGGGCCCTTTCCATACGGTTGAGTTTGGCGGTTTGGGCGTTCAACGGTATGGCGGGGAACTGGGGGCCTTGATCCGTGCGGGTATGGCACGAAATACAGTAGCTGGTGACCAAACGCAGCGAGCCTTTGCCGTATTCCACGTTCCCGGTTTGTAGGGCGTGGGCCGCGTTCTTAGCCTCACGTTCAAAAAGGGCGGAAAGGATCGAAAGGCTTGGGTCAGCATCGGCGGGTAGCGGATTCTTACCCGCACTGACTTTGATTTGGTGGGCCAATTGGGTAATCGTGGCCGAACCTTCCCGCAGTTTCTTAAGCGTCTTCTTGTCGGGGGGACGGGTACTCACCAATTCTGGCATGATCTCCGACAGGGTTGCCGAGAGTTTTTGCATCTTCTCCGACCATTGCTGTGGCTTGTCGGGCGGTGCCCCCCAAACGAGGCTTCCGGTGAGCAATCCAAGTACGGCGATACGGAGTCGAGCGTTGTTCATCAGATTATGGTAGCTTCATGCCCCAAATATGCCAACCGGCCTCAAAAAACATGCCCCTGCCGCCGAGCGCAATGGCGAGGCGATTGCCGCCGTTCTCGATAAAGTCCTTCCGAAATCCGGGCGCGTCCTGGAAGTGGCGAGCGGCACCGGGCAGCACGCCTGCTTTTTTGCGCGGACTTGGCCGCAATTGGAGTGGCTTCCGAGCGACGCGGATCCCGAGGCGCTCCTGAGTATTGAGGCTTGGCGCGAAGAAACATCGTCGGCCAATCTGCTGCCTTCCATCCGACTCGATGTTTTCTCTGCCCAATGGCCGGTTTCGAAAATCGACGCGATCGTTGCGATCAATCTCCTACAAGTCGCGCCGCTACCCACCGCGGATGCGCTTTTTGCCGGTGCCGCCAACTGCTTGGCGCCGGGGGGACTTCTTTTCCTTTACGGTCCCTTTATCGTTCCGGGCGTTCCCACTGCGACGAGCAATTTGGAATTTGATGCCTCGTTACGGGCGCGCAATCCTTCATGGGGCGTGCGGTCCTTTGATCGCGTGCGCCGGGCGGCCGAACAGTCGGGCTTCTTCTTTCAGGATCGCGTCGATATGCCGGCGAATAACTTTTCGCTCGTCTTCCGCAAGAAAGCCTCGAATGTCTTGATTCGAATCGCCGAGGAGCGAGATGACGCCGTTTTGGGCACTTTGTTGGTGGACGCTTTCCGCGAAACGTACGCTGAGAAAATGCCCGAGGTGGTCGTGACCGATCGGCGTATCGAGGAGTTGAATAGCTTTAGCGGCAAGCGCAATAAAGGCACGACTTGGGTGGCCGAAGTCGGTGGGCGGATCGTGGGAACGGTTTTCGCGGCCCGGCCGGGTAGTAGGGATTCGCTGGCCTGGCTAAATGATTGCGCGGAGCTGAAGCACTTGGCGGTGAGCCCCGAGTTTCGCCGTTCCGGACTTTCGGAGCAGCTGATGGAGGCGGCGCTCAGCGCGATCCGCGGCTGGGGATGCTGGGGGGTTTGCCTCCATGTGCGGCGCGGGGCCTACGGAATTGCGCGCTTTTACGAAAAGCAGAATTTCGTGCGTGATAAGCGCGGAGATTTCGATCGCCTTCCCGAAGTTTTTCTGGAGGCCTACCTGAAGCGGCTGAGGGACTAGGCCGTGCCCCGCCTGCAGCTGATCTTTGCCTCCTGCCTCTGGAGTTTGAGTGGGGGGTTGGCAAAACTCATCGCCTTACCCGGGCCGAGCATGGCCGCTTATCGCGCACTTTTCGCGGGCCTATTCCTAAGTTGCTTCGTCCGACGCGAAAACTTGCGTTGGCGTCCGGCCCTGGTCGGGATGGTGATTTGCTTTACCTCGCTAAATCTGTGTTTCGTTTGGGCGCTGACGTTGACGTCATCCGCGAATGCCATTTTCCTGCAGTGCACGGCCCCAGTTTGGACTTTGTTCATTTGTGTTTTCTGGCTCGGGGAACCGCTCGATCGACGTAGTCTGGTTTCGATCGGGATTGGCCTGGGCGGAATGGCGCTCATCGCCGGGGGTGGTTGGAACGAAGCGCCGCTGGGAATTGTCTTGGCTTTGGCTTCGGGTGTCTTTTACGCCTTGGCGACGGTTTTTTTGCGCCACTTGCGAGATGAAAACCCACTCTGGTTGACGGCGCTAAATCTTTTGTTCGGCGGTTTGCTGATTCTCCCCCTGACTTTTCTCCCCGGCCAAGTCTCTCCCTTCGAATTGTCGGGTCACACGGCTTTGGCGATGGTGGCGTTCGGCGTGGTGCAGATGGGAATTCCCTACGTGCTGTACTCCTCGGCTTTGCGCCAAATCAGCCCGCAAGAGGCGGGAGTCATTACTTTGCTCGAGCCGATCTTGAATCCCTTCGTGGCCTATCTTTTCGTCGGCGAACTCCCGGCGGTCACCACGTTTATCGGGGGAGGGATTGTGCTGGTCGCCGTCGCCCTGCGGTATTTCCCCCTGAAAAAGAAATCGCGGTCGACGGATCCGGTCGCCCTCGGGTAATTTCTATCCGCCATGGGAAAAGCCGAGTCCACGCCGCGCCGAATCGTTTTGACCGGAGGACCTTGTGCCGGCAAAACCACGATCGCCGACGTGCTTTCCCGTGCCTTTGCCGATAAGGTCATTGTGATTCCCGAGACGGCCTCGTTGCTGATCAGCGGCGGTTTTCCCCGTTGGGACGATCCCGTCGGCGTCATGGCCTTTCAGACCAGCATCTACCAAGTGCAGCAACAGGTGGAGAAAGTCTACGCCGTCCGCCATCCCGGTGCGCACCTGGTGATGGATCGCGGGACCGTCGACGGTGCCGCCTACTGGCCAAAAGGGCCCGAAGATTTTTTTCGTACGCTGGGCACCACGGAAGCCGCGGAAATGGCGCGCTACCACAAAGTGATCTACTTAGAATGTGCGGCGGCCGAAGATTATGAAACGTACCGGTCTAAGAACCCGTCGCGCAATGAAGGATGGTCGCAAGCCACGCAACTGGATCTGGCGACGCACCGAATTTGGGAGCGGCACCCCAATCTGCACGTCGTGAAAGCGCAGACGTCTTTCGTTGATAAGGTTTACGAAGTGATGAAATTGCTGCGACCCGAATTTGGGGAGCCGTCGAAAAACATCGCGTAGCTATTTTCCATCCCACTCGTCTTGGCCCTGCAATTCGATGCCTTGAATCCAATCCAGTGGTAACTGACCGTCGGGAATGGAAATCGTTGCGTCCTCGTAGGCATGCGGAGGGACTCCCGGATCGCCTCCGCCGATGGCCGTCACCGGCACTTTCGCGGGGTCGAAGGCCAAGATGATTCCGCGACGGCTTTTCGCCTTCGCGTGCGCCGATTTGAGCTGGGCCATCGTAAAGCCCAATTTTTTCAGTGCGTGCAGCGCCTCCACTTCTTCTTCCTCATAGGGAGCTTTCTTAGTCGCGGAAAGGCCCTTTCGCGACATCAGGCGTCGTGCGTGTAACTCAAGGTCTAAATCTCCCAATTCAAGTCCCAGGGCGCCTAGAAACGCATGGCTCCGGGCGATGCTGTCCGCATAGGTGCGAGCATCTTCGTAGGCGCTTTCCCAATTGTCGCCGTCGCTGACGCGGAAGGGGGCAGGAACATTCGCATTGATCGGAGCAATGAAGAGCCGGTCTTTGAAACGTCCGGTGCGGATCCCTGTCGGCCAACGGCCGTGCCGCAGATAGTGGTTGAGGGCTTCAACGCTCGTCCCGTGCAAGCCGAGGGCTTGGCGGGGGCGGACGCCAGAAGCACAGAGCTCTCGCAACTTCACTCGCCGGGACTGGATCTCGGGTGTAGCTCCCAGCCGGGCCAGATCTTCAGGGTTGCAATTTCCGTCCGTCGAAGCGGAGCAGGGGATAACGACAGTTAGGGCCCCAAGCAGGCAAGCGAAACCGAGCTTCACTCGTTTTCCTTAATGGCCTTTCGCTTCATCAACTCTTCGGGATCTTTCGTCGCGGTCCGCTTCATCTTCCAAACGCGATAGCCCTTGGGGCCATCCACCCATTCCCCCTGAGCTTTGGTGTCGTCGGGATTGAGGCCGTGGGCGACCAGGTTGCTGTGATACTTGTCTTCGCAAGCCTCGAGCTTGTCTTTCATTTCGTCGTATTTGCTGTCGAGAACGCGCTTGTGGGCCTGATAGCGTGCGATGCGTTCGTCCAACGCCTCTTCGGAAACACCGATAAGGCTATTGGTCTTTTTATCGACCTTGTAGAAAAAAGACTCGTCTTGCTGGGTGACATTGGCCCAGGGTTCCTGAGCTTCCGGTTTGCCCATGCCGCCGAGGCGGGGATCGGCGACGCGCTTTCGGCACTCTCTCAGGCCCACCCAAATTCCCCCGGGATCTTTTTTCGAGGCACCGTAAATCGTGCGCTGGAGATCATCCACTTCCGACTTCAAGCCCCAGAGCTGCTCTTCCAAATAAATCTTCTTCTGGATGACGACCTTGTCATCCCGCAGTCCGACCTGTTCTTTATTGTTGTCGGTCTGGGTGTTTAGCGTGTGGTCCATCTCTTTGGGCCCACCCGATGAGCTGCAGCCAGTTAGAATGACAAAACCCACCGTGAGCGAGAGAGTCCATAGCTTCATGAAGCGTGCTCCTTGTTTCGAAAAAGACGCTCTATCCTACATGACGTGACGGATTTGACAAATCCCCCCTCTAAAGGGCCTATCTAACGGCATAGGGGGACCGAGATGGAAAAGCGCTACCAGACCAAACTTCTGATCAATAACGAATGGGTTGAGGCCCGCAGTGGGAAGACCTTTCCGGTCTGGAACCCTTCGACGGAAGAGGTGATTACGCAGGTCGCCGAAGCCGACCAAGCCGACGTAGACGTCGCGGTCGTGGCCGCTCGGCGGGCCTTCGAGACCGGACCCTGGTCCCGTTTCAATGCCCGGGAACGCGGGCGGGTGTTGATGCGCTTTGCTCAGTTGCTCGATACCCACAAGGAAGAACTGGCCGAACTCGAAACCCTCAATAACGGCAAACCGATTTCGGAAACGCGCGGCGCTGACCTTCCCCTGGCGATTGACTGTATCCAATATTACGCCGGCCTCGCCGACAAAATTCACGGCGAAACGATTCCCGTAAACGGCAACTTCTTCAACTACACTTTGCGCGAGCCGATGGGCGTCGTGGCGCAGATCATCCCTTGGAATTTTCCGATTTTGATGGCGGCCTGGAAGCTGGGACCGGCCTTGGCGACGGGTTGCACGGTGGTTTTGAAACCGGCCGAGCAAACGCCTTTAACGGCTTTGCGCTTGGGCGAGTTGCTTTTGGAAGCCGGATTGCCGCCGGGCGTGGTGAATATCGTTCCGGGGTACGGCCCCACCGCCGGAGCGGCGTTAGCCACGCATATGGATGTCGACAAAGTCGCGTTCACCGGTTCGACCGAAGTCGGAAAACTCATCATGAAGATGGCGGCCGAGAGCAATTTGAAGCGTGTGTCTTTGGAGCTAGGCGGGAAGGCCCCCAATATTGTTTTCGCCGATGCGGATATCGATGCGGCGGTGGCGGGAGCGATGCGCGGGATCTTTTTTAATCAGGGCGAAGTTTGTTGCGCCGGTTCCCGACTTTTCCTCGAAGAGAAGGTGCACGACGTTTTCCTGGACAAGCTGAAAGCGCATGCGGAGAAACTCGTCGTCGGCGACCCGATGGATCCCAAAACCCAGATGGGCGCGCAGGTTTCGAAAGAGCAGTTCGACAAGATCTTGGGCTTCATCGATTCCGGGAAGAAAGAGGGCGCGACGCTCGTGACCGGCGGCGCGCCGGCCGCCACGAAGGGCTACTTCCTGAAGCCGACGGTGTTTGACTCCAAGACCGACGATCTCACGATCATTCGGGAAGAGATCTTTGGACCGGTAGTCGCGGCGACGACTTTCAAGTCGATTGAAGAAATCGTCCCGCGCGCCAATAACACCAAGTACGGTTTGTCGGCGGGCGTGTGGACGCGCGATGTGAAAAAGGTGCACCAGCTCTCGAAGTCGATCAAGGCCGGGACGGTTTGGGTAAACTGTTACAACTGTTTCGACGCGGCTTCACCGTTCGGCGGTTTCAAGCAGAGTGGCTTCGGACGTGAGCTCGGGACGTACGCAATTGAGCTCTATAGCCAGATCAAATCGGTTTGGGTTTCGCTCGACTAGGTCGATTCAAATACCTTCTTTAGAGTTGCCTTGACGTCAGCGAGTTTGGTCCCGGGAGTTTTCTCCATGACTTGCTTGAACTGTGTCTCGGACAGTTTTTCAAGTCTCTCCAGGGCGGTTGCCAAGTCTTGTGCGGGCATACCCGATAGCCTGATTGACTCTTCCCCCGTGAGTGTGGCGGCGAGGCGCCAAATATCTTTAAGGTGCTTTTGAATATCTTTCTCATCAACGGATTTGTCTCCCGATTGGCGGCGGTTAAAGAGCTCGCGGTGAGCGCGGGCTTTTAAACAGATATTGACGAGGGCATTGATGAGCGGAATTCCTGACTGGGACATCGTTATGTTTTTTCCAATTAGCTCAAAGTATTCATCGTCGAGAAGAATCGCCGAAAGCTTTTCGGCAGAAGAATCGTTGATGGGAATAATGTGTTGATCTTTCTCAAGTTCAAGTCCGAGTTCGTTGCGAGAAAAAATTTCTATCATCTTTGGGCATTCGGTCGCGGTAGGGTTTGTAAATCGATAGTATCTAGGAAGTTTATCCGTCGATTCTTTTGAATGGTAACCCCCGCTCTTGACGTAGGCGAGAATGCGGGCATTTAACTCTTGCGATCGTACTAGCACAACCAGATCCACATCTTTGGTTGCCCGGAATTCCAGTCCCTCATCGTCCATTAAAAGGGATGCCGCGCCACCACCAATGACGACGTAGTGAGATTCAAATCCCTTAAGAGAGTTGCAGAAGTGATCGAAGCCATGTGGACGTGGCATTAGATTTCTCCTCTTTCTAGCCCGTAGGACCTAATCATTTCATCGAGAGCCATTTGCACACGTTCATCGGGATGGCCTCTCATCGCAAAAAAGACTTCAATGGGATTCATCACGCCATTGATAGCAAAAAGGTGGGGCGGTTCTTTCCAGATTTGGATGGTATGGGGCGTGTGGGAGTCACCAAATGGGAGTTCGGTTTTTTTGCCTTCGTAGTTCGCTCGAAATTCCTTCACGCTCATTGCGATGGTGGCACGTGCCGTAGCCGCCAGATTTGAATACTGGGCCAGAGCCGTTTCGCCGGCGAGACAAAAAAGTTTTCGGTTTTTCGGAATGTGGTTTGTCTGTGCTTCGCGAAAGAATGGAGCGAGCGGGAGGTTGAGAAGATGTTCCCAGAACTTTTCGACCTTAGCCGCCGTGAAAGATCGAGTGGGTCCGGCTCCCACGGCTAGTAAGAGTCCATATTCGGTGAGTTCCTTGAGAGTCGTGCTCGTCTTGGTTGTAGAAGTCTCTCCTCTTTCTTGATGGATTTTCTTGAGCAAGGACTTGAGTGTGAATTCGGACGGAATTTGCTTAGTGAGAAGTCCGGCGACAAGCTTCAAGGCAAAGGGGGTCAACATTGCATTCTTGTTTTCAACCCTAATGGTTCGGTGTTCCTGAAAACGCCGGATGTGATCGAATTTCAGTCCTAGTTCCGGTGCGTAGACCGATTCGTCTTTGTAAATGAAAGCGATGTTGAATTTCACGAGCAGTGGGCGGTGCTTGGGTGGAAGTTTATCCGCGATGACGAGGACGGGCGCCTTGAGTCTCTCCGCGAGTTGTCGCTGGATTCGCATCAATTGTTCGAAGGCAAGTTCCGGATCTGGCTGCATTAGGTAGAGAAACGGATCGGGGCGCGCTCCAAGGTGAGCGAGGGCAAAGACGCGAACCGCGCCCTTGATCCAAATCGGCAAGCCGCTAAGAGCATCGGGTGGTAAAGGTCGGAGGATCCCTTCAAGCTGTTGGGGATAGAGGCTTTGAAGAGCGTGTAGGTTTTTTTCAAGGTTAGTTTTCAGCATATAGTATAACAATAATAATTATATACGATTTATCAAATAACATTCCAAATTTTATGAAATTAGTTTGAAAAACAGTAAGTATTTAATTTATATGTTAAATATATGCTTATTCTTATTGGAGCCCTTGCCGACGAAACGCGCGCTATAGTAACGGCATGACAAACGAGATCGGGGTTTTCTTTTCCTTCGTGTTTTTCCTCGTCGGGTTATCGCACCTGGCGTGTCCCAAAGAGTGGGAAGCCTTCTTCCACGACCTGGGGGAGAAAAAGTACGCGGGCCTGGTCATCGCGATGTATTCGCTGCCCATCGGGATGGTGATACTTTCGTTTCACAATACCTGGGCCCTGGATTTTCCACTCTTCATCACGATCGCGGGTTGGGTGTTGACGCTAAAAAGCCTGGTCTACTTTCTCTACCCCGAGCTCCCGGCCAAGAAGCTACTCAAGCGCAAGCAACTGGGGCGCGATTTGCGCATTGGTGGATTTTTTATGACGCTTTTCGGCGGACTGTCCGCACTTTCGCACTACTGGTAGGCGTCGTGGCTGGCAGCAGGAACAAGATCAGCAAGAGATAGGTAAAGACCGCGCCCGACGCAATCCACTCCCAAAAGGCGAAGCTCAGATAGAGCGGCACACCGAGTGCGGCCCAGTGGGGACCGACCCATCCCAATTGGTTGGGAACGAAGTAAAGGTAAGCTTGACTGAGCGCGGCGCCAATCATCGGCGCGCCCGATGCCAAAAAGATCAAACCCAGCGCCCAAACCGGCACCGGCTTTTGCTTTTGCAGACGCCAAGCGGTGGCTAACCAAAAACCGACGACGCCCAGGAAAAGCCCGGTGAAGGCAACCAGCGCAATGTATTCGTGTGCTTTATGGATCATCGCCGAGAGATTGCGAAAGAAAAGCCGCTCGAGTCCCACGATGACTGAGAAAGTGAGGCCCACCCGCAACGCGTGAAACGAAAACGCGGCCGTCTTGGGGGCGTAAGGCGCGAGCCGGGCCCGAAAAAAACCACCGAGCGGAATCAGCATGAAACAGGTTAGCGCCAGGCCGGCGCAGAAGTAGTGATTGCCGCCCGGGTTATCGATCTGCGAGATGAGACTGGAAACCACGCGGTAGCGCCAATCGAAGGGGCCCGGGAAGTAATAGAGGGAAAGCCCAATCCCGCCGAGCAGCACGGCCATCGCGGCCGGGTACCAAACACGCAGGAGAAAAGCCCGGGAAATTTCGCCCCGAAAAAAACGTCCGACGATCGTCGCCATTAACTGCCTCCTAGGAATGGCAGTCGGCCGGCGAGCAATTCCGCGAAGGGCCGGGTGGCGGGGATGCGGGCCATCGCGATCTTCATCACCACCAAGATTGGCACGGCGAGGAACATCCCGACTGGCCCCCAGATGATTCCCCAAAACGTCAGGGCGAGTAGGATGGAGGCGGGATGGAGATCCAGGCTGTCGCTAAACAGTTTTGGCTCAATGAAATTGCCCACGATCCCTTGGATCGCGGCCGGGATCAATAGGACCGCCAACCATTTCAGAGGGCTGTCGAACTGCAGCAACACAATCGGTAGCGGCAAGAGCGTCGCGATGATGCTGCCAATCGTCGGGATGAAATTAAGTAGGAAGGTCAATAAACCAAACATGAACGCTAGCTCCACGCCCATAAAGGCGAGCGCGATGCCGACGAGGATTCCCGTGGCGGCTGAGGTGGCGAGTTTCATGGAGAGATACTGCTGAATCTTAGCGTCGATTTCGGCGTACAACCCCTTACGTTCTTTCGCTGGCCCCGATCCCATGATGAGAAAGAAGAGAAAGATCATCATGAGAAAGCCCGACGTCACGATATGTACAAGCTGTCCGGCCGCGGAGGTGATGGTCGAAAAAATCGGAAACTCGCGAATCGACGCCATCACGGTTTCTTGATCGAGCGGGATGCGCAGGCGTTGCAGCAAGAGCGTCACGTCGGAAGCCAGTTGCAGAGAACGCGCCTGGTACAGGTCGGCACTCGACATGAGCGATTGAAAATTCACTAGGACTAGAAGTCCCAGCAGAAAGAGCAGAAGTAGGGTGATGGCGAAGGTGAGTGCCAGTGCAGCCCAGCGCGGCAAGCGCAGTGTGTCCTGCGACCAGTCCACCATCGGGGCGATGATGTAGGTGAGGAAGACCGCCAGCACGAACGGGATGAGCGGCATGCGCAAGAAAGAAAGGGCGGTGGCGACGGCAATGGCGGTCAGCGTCAGAAGTGCAAAAGTCGCCATACGATCCGCCATGAGATATCGGCGCAGCGCATTTCGGCGCGTTTTAAAACGGGGCATGGTTTAACCTCAGTGTTGAACATGCTAATATGAGTCCTCGTTCTTCGCAAAAAGGAGCCCGCATGTTCCGCCAAATCGTCCCCGTCGTCGTTTTTGCGGTAATCGTCGGATGCAGTTCGACACCTCCCGGTCAAGAACGGGTTTGGATGGACTCTACTACCCATAAAGACAATCCCCCATCCTGGGCCAAAGGTCTCAAGCTGATTTGGGAAGAAGACGGAAAAGTTTTCATTCGTTCGACGCAAACGGTGCGCGGCGACGAACGTGTCAATGGCTGCTACGATCTGGCAAAGCTCGACGCTAAGGAAGCGCTGCTGACGGAGTTGGCGAGCGAAGTGCGCGGTTCCCTGGACAACGCGCAGCAATCCATCAACGAAAACGCGGAAGTGGTTTTGGGGAAGGTACGTACGGGTGAGTATCAGGGCCGCATCACTGGTTTACGGCACGGTGAACAGTACTTTGAACGTTACAAGATTGGCGAAACCGAACGAGTGGACTGCCACGTGCTCAGCGAGATGAGCCGCGCCGATTACGACAAAGTCAAACAGAGCGTTCTCAATCAACTGCAGAAGGTCGATGCCCGCCTGCGGGAAGCGATCACCAAGAAGCAGATCGATTTCTTCGACAAGGCTCCGGAAAAAACCACTGAAGAAGGTCACTGATGCGCGTTCGGGCGCTGCTCGTTTTGCTTATCAGCATTGCGGGCGCCGCTGCGAACGACACGCCCGATTGGGTGAAGCGCGGCAAACCCGCGGACAAGACCTATAAGTATTACGTTGGCCGCAGCAGCGGCTCCGGCAGCGAGCAGTCGGGCATCGCCGAGGCCACGCGCGAGGCCTACGAGCAAGCGATTCGCGAAAACTTCGGATTTCAAACTCGCATTCAAAGCGACGCTTACGAATCTTCCAAGAAAGTCGTCTCCACTAAGCGCGTTCAGGTCGTGAGCCAAGACATTCGGGTGTACGGCTTCGAGCAGATTGAGTTCCATTCCGTGCCGAGCGGCAGCAAGTTCGATGTTTGGGTGCTCTACCGGTATCCCCTAGCCGAGATTGCGCGCGAGAAATCCCGTGTGCTTTCACTTCGCGAGATGGCCAGCCCCGAGTTTTCCGAGCAGGGGTCCGATTCGGCGGGGCAAAAGAGCGGCACCTTGGAAATCATGACCACTCCGGCGGGGGCTTCTGTCTTTGTCGACGGGGAAGCGTACGGGGTAACGCCGATGCGTTTGCGCGGGGTGGTAGAAGTCGGGCGCCATCAGCTGCGCCTCGATCACCCGAGCTTTGAAACGGTGAACGAGACCTTCGTCGCGGTGCCCGGAAAAACGGCAAAAGTGGAAAAGACCTTGGTCCCGGCCCTGGCAAAAATGTCTCTCACTTCGGAGCCATCCAACGCCAATGTGGTCATCAATGGCCAACAGATGGGAACGACCCCTCTGCCGGTGCTCGAAGTGCCGGTAAACAAGCCGCTCAAGATCGAGCTCACTCACGCCGAAGCCAGCTCCTTCGCGACGGAAATCGAAGTGGCCAAAGACGAGTTCAACGCCAAGCATTTTGATCTGCCCCTGAAGAACGCTTCGCTGATCGTTCGCACGACGCCACCGGGGGCGGAAGTGTGGATCGACGGCGAACGGGCCGGCCATTCCCCGGCAGGCCCCAAGACCCTTTCGGCGGGCAAACACGAAGTCCGAGTCCGCAAAGCCGGGTTTCACTGGGACAAGCGAGAACTGGTTTTGCGCGGAGGCGAAAAACGCATCGTCGATGATTTCAAATTGATACCGGTGAAAGAGGGCCAAGAACCGGCGGTCTGGACGGAGATGACCCAAAGTCCCAAACGCCGCGTGGATCGCGACGAGCCGGCGTTCGTTCTTTCGTTCTGGCTGCCGCAGTATCGCAGCGGAACCGCTAGCGGTGCGCGTATCGCCCACACCGCGTGGGGCATGAACGTCACTTTGCTCGCTTGGCCGTTCTTGGGCTTGGAAGTCGGCTATCTCTACGCCTCCCGCGCGTCACTGAAGGCCCACCGATTTCATTTCGGCCTGCCGTTTCTTTTCTACCGCACGCCCAACCGCCACGGGTATTTCGCCGGAGATTTGGATTTTCTCTCCGCTCGCTATTCCGGCATCACCGGCAATCAAAACCAAACGGGCTACGGCCTGAGCTTGGGTTACCGCCAGTGGTGGGGAAAGCTTTCCCGCTTCGGTCTGGGCCTACGCACCGGCGCGATGAGCTACAGCGATAGCAAAGCGCTTACCGGAGTCGTAAGCTATTCCGCCGGCTTAGAGTGTTTGGCCCTTTTCTAGTCTCGACCACCCCTTCGACAGCCTAAAATCTCCAACGAAGCCGCGAAGATGTCGACCTACTAGTCGGGTGTCTAAAGAAACTGTCTGCGTTTAAGACATCGACAGTCCCAAATCCCAGCCTAGGACCGTGGCACAGCGCTTGCTCTTAATCGAGGCATGCTACGCGAATACACCTTGTATGCCCTGCTCGGAATTCTGGCCCTGGCGCTCGTTGCGTGCGAAGCGCACGAGAACGTCTTCTCGTTTGGAGACCGGGTGCTCTTGCCCGGCGTCCTGCCGGAAGAAAGCATCGATGAGATCAAGGTGCCGAGCGCGGAGCTCTTTGGCCAACTGGATCAAGGTCAACGCGGCTTGGTGGGTAAAGTTTACGACTTAAGTGACTACCCAGTGGCGCACCCGAAGTGGAGTGTCGAACCGCAAACGAAGCTGGCGAACTTTCACTTGGCCGATCGGATCCCGCTCGAAAATGACATCGTGGTGGCAAATCTCGATATTCCCGAACGGAAGTTTGAGAGTGGATTTCCGAATGCGGCGGAGCTCATTGAGTGGTTCGCGATTCGCTTCGAAGGGCGTTTGAATATTTTGAATAACGACGGCCGCGGCAACGTGCACCAGTTTGCACTCGTGGCCGACGACGGTTCGCGTCTTTATATCGACGACCAGCTGATCATCGATCACGACAAGCTGCAACGCTCAGTCGACGCCGACGGAAAAGAGATCCTCAAAGAGGGTGGGCTCTCGTTGGCCCCCGGCTCCCATCGCATCGTGGTGGAGTACTTTCAAGGCCCTCGCTATCACATTGCGCTGCGCTTGCTCTGGAAGCGCCCACTGGACGCGAAGTACCTTCCGATTCCGGCCGAATCGCTCGACCGTCCCGAATAGTTATTTCTCGTAAATGAAAACGGAAGGCTGGCCGTCCCGGGTGATGTACCCGCGGTAGAGGCCTTCGCAGTTCTTGGCCATCGCGAAATCACCCTGCGGACTCAGCGCGATGACCGCACCTTCACCGCCCGCTTTTTTGAGCTGACCGTTCACGACTTCTTCCGCCGCTGCCGCAATCGCCATTCCCTTGTACTTCGCCAGCGAAACGATCTCGTGGGCCACCGCGTAGCGGATAAAAAACTCACCGTGCCCCGTCGCGGAAACGGCGCCGCCTTGGTTATCCGCGTAGGTTCCGCCCCCAATCACCGGTGAATCGCCGATACGCCCAAAGTGTTTGTTCGTCATGCCGCCCGTGGAAGTGGCGGCCGCGAGATTGCCGGCCGAGTCGAGGGCGACGGCGCCGACCGTGCCCCATTGGTGGGTCGGGGGCAGGGCGCGTTCGGCCCGCTTGCCGCTCTTGGCGGGCTTTTTCTTTTCTGCCGCCTGCGCTTCTTTTAACTCGCGCCAGCGGTGTTGCGTCCAAAAATACTTAGGGTCAACCCATTCCGCTCCCACCGACTTGGCAAATTTTTCGGCGCCTTCTCCAATGAGAAAAACGTGTTTGGACTTTTCCATGACCAGTCGTGCCGCAGAGACCGGGTTGCGTAGGTGGGTGACCGAAGCCACCGCGCCGGCGCGTTTGTCCTTGCCCTCCATGATGGAGGCATCCAGCTCATTGCGACCGTCGGCGGTAAAAACCGCACCCTTGCCGGCATTGAATTCGGGAGCATCTTCCAAGATGCGAACGGCGGCTTCGACGGCATCGAGACTGGTGGCCCCCGGCTTTTGCAGCACGGCGTATCCTACCCTTAGGGCGGCTTCCAGGCCGGCGCGCAGTTTCTTATCGAGTTCGGGGGTCATCTGCTGGCGTTCCACTCCGGTGCCGCCGTGCACGCCCAAAATGACCTGGCTCGCTGTGACCCCATTGTTTGCCATCGCGACTGCCCCCCACAGAAAGAGTCCTGCGAAATGAAAACGCATGAATCTTAGTAACGCGAACGTTTCACCAGGTCAAAGTGCGCCCCATTGGTGAGGGGAACCGTCTTGAGCAGCTGTTCCTTGCGATCCCACCACATCCCCAGCACGTGACTATCGCCGACGACCTCCGCGTAGCGCCCATCTTCGATGAGCAGCGCCGTGGCTTCGTCGACTCCGAATCCAATCTTGTCCGGATGAATTTCCATCAGGCCCATCAAGCGCAACAGTCGCCCCTGGGCCATGAAGTGCTGATCGAAGATGGCGTCGGCCACCAGGCCCAACCCGCCCCGCACACCCACCTGCGTGCCGTCCCAAACGGTGAGATCACCCGCACCGCTCAGCATGGGGCTCGACATGACTGCCGTTCCGGCGCTGGTGCCGCCGAAGACTACCCCGGCCTGGTAGCGCTGACGCAAGAGCGTGAGCAAGGAATCCTGCGGTAAATGGGCTTGGGCGTCGTCCGCCAATACATCCATGATGAAGTTTTGGTCGCCGCCCGTGAAAAAGATACCGCTCGCGCCTTGAATCTGCGTCACCAGAGTATCGCGGTCGCGAACCACGTCGGGTTTCGTGACGGCGTGTTGAATGGCCGCGGGGTGAAAAGCGTTGAGGTCATCGCGGGTGGCTTCGAAAAACTCCTCCGGAGTGTAACCCTCCGATGCCCACGTAATCAGCAGCAGTTGGGCATTGGCTCCCCCCGCCCATTTGACGAAACGTTCACTCGCGGCAGCGGGTCGTGTGCCGCCTCCCACCAGGACCAGCCGTTCTCCTGCCCAAAGCTGCGTGGTTAGAAAAAACGCACCCACGAAAAACCGAAGTTTCCCCATCTCCGTTGCCCCCGAGATATAGATGAGGCCGATTTAAAAACGCCGTGAGTGATTTGTCGAGACAAAGTCTCAAAGTCGATGCGTCAGCTGTGAAAATCCCTACGTGTTTTCCGCGCTTTAGTGCCTAACTGCCGGCCGTGAAGCGTGGCACCCCCTTTGAAATGGAAGCATGGCGAGGACCGAAGATCGGCCCCCAAAGGAGAGTGAAAATGATCGATGCGCGACATCTGGAAGAAACCCTCGAAACGGTAACGGCGGCGGCGTTGTTCGTGATTGCAGTCTTGTTGGTGGTGGCGTGAAAGGAGCGAAAATGAAAACCAGAGAAATGGGTCGGATTCTCATGCACTTAATGATCGCGATTGGGGTGATAGGCGTCGGGTTGGGGACTCAGCTTTTTTCGTAGAGGGGAGTGAAAGCTTGAAAGAAAGCATTCCTTAGCACATTGCCGATGGTGGGTAGAATGCCGGTTTCCGGATACTTGATGGTTCCCTGCACGGGGGTCTTGGTGGCTAGCTGGTCTTTCGGTTGGTTGCGGAAGATTTGGGTCACGGCTTCGGCCAAGGCCTCCCAGGCGATCTTCAAAAAGTTCTCGTCGCCATCGTTCTTGAGCGAGAAGATTTTTAGGTCCTTAAAGAGCGGTTTCACGTAGCCATCCAGCTGGCCATTGGTGGCCGCGATTTCCAAAACGATATTGCCGTTGCCCCTTTCGAAATCGAGTTTGGCGTACTGGCGCATGAGCGGATTGAGCTCGCGCATGTTTAAGTCGAGAAGTTTTCCGCGAATCGTGAAGTTGGGCTCCTTCGCTAAGGGGTCGAGCGCAATGTGGAGATCGAGCTTTCCACTTTCCATTACGAGCGCCTTCACCTGGCAAGTGGTGTAGCGACTTTCGGTAAGTTCACCGCGATTGCTCAGGTTGCGCAAATCCACCGCAATTTGGCTTACCTTCAAATTGATGGCGGGCTTCGCCCTTTGGTTTTGCAAGCGCACGGTGCCATCGACCACCGTGAAATGATTGATTTTGAATGGGGTGAGTTTTCTGAGAGTTTCGCAGCGAAAAGTCTTCGGCCTTCTTGGTCCCGGTTTCACTGACCTTCTTGGGCGGCGGGAGTTCCGCCGCGACGGCCATCACGGGGCGCACCACGCGGATATTCGAAGCGATCACTCCGTGCAAAAGTTCTGCCCACCCCACCGAAACGGTTAGCTCCTCCGCGTCGAAATAGGCGGCGAGCTGTCCGTCATCTTTCTTTTGGATCTGAATGCCTTCAACAGAGTAGGCCCCTCGCCAAATGGCGAGATCGACGTCTTCCACGTGCCCGACATAGTCCGGATGCGTCGTAAGCAAATGGTTCACGTAGTTCTTAATGACGGTGGGGAGGAACGCGCGCAGGACGATGAGCACGGAAGCGATGATCAGCAGGATCCGCTGAGTACGCGAAAATTTGAGGGTGGGAAGTTTCTTGCGTTTCATTGGGTCTTCGCTTTCTCCATTTCCCGCAGGGATCCATGGGTACGGGCAAAGATTTCGGTGAACTCGGCGCCGAAGAAGACGATCGCCGAGGAATAGTAGGTCCAAACCAAGATCAAAATCACCGAGGCCGACGCTCCGAACACGCTGAGGAGGCTAGAGCTGCCCAGATAGATACCGATGAGCAAACGGCCGATGCTGAATAGCACGGCGGTGACTGCCGCTCCGACCCAGACGTCGCGCCACTCGATTTTCTTTTCGGGCAATACCTTAAAGATCAGTGCGAAGAGCAGGGTGGACAAGACTAAAGACGCTAGGGTGTAGGAAACCTGTAGCAACGACGGGGGAATTCCCAACCGCTCGCCAAAAAACGTCGACACCATCGAAATCGCCGCATTCACTAACATTGAAACGAGAAGCAAAAACCCAATTGAGGCCATCATGGCGAAAGAGAGGAGTCGATCGCGGATAAAACCCCACACTCCCGCTGATTTCTTCGGTGTCGAATGCCAGATCAGATTGAGGGAAGACTTGAGTTCGGTGAAGACGCCGCTGGCGCCTAAGAGTAAGGCCACGACGCCGGCGATCGTGGCGAGCACGCCGGTAGTCGGTTTGCGCGCATTGGCCACCATGGAATTAACGGCTTCCGCCCCATCTTTTCCAAGCAGGACGCGCAATTGATTGGTGAGTTCTCCGTGTACGGCTTCCTCGCCCAGGAACAAGCCGGCCAGAGCGGTGGCAATCAGGAGCAACGGTGCGAGCGAGAAGATCGTATAGTACGCGAGCGCGGCGGAAAGCCGGAGGCAATCGTCGGAATTCCAATCGGCGGCGGTGGACTTGAGCAAAATCCAGAAGGCCTTAAGGCGTCTTTTCATGCCCGACACTTCTGCAAGTGCCGCGCCGACCCGGGCGAGCTCGGCCTTAGTTCACGGCGTACCGAGCAGAACGCGCCAGTCTTTCAGAACCTTGCGCAGGGTGGTTTTCTCGACGGGAAGTTCTTTTCCATTTAAGGCGTCCTCAATTTTATAGGAGATGATTTCGTAACCATCGAGCTTGGCGTCGCGGCCCCCACAGAACTCGCCCGGCTGCGGGCTCTTACATTCGGGTTCATCGAGATACATCGTTTCCAAGTAGTCCGCCATTTTCACAATAGACGGTTTTTCGGTGTAATCGAAATCATAAACGAGGCCGCGGCGGTCCATGAGGATCACATGATGGAACCAGTTTTTTTCTCGAGTTTCCGGCTGGCCCATGTGTTGATCGCGCGCGACCTCGGCATTCACCATCCCGAACGTCGAAAACCCCTTGTTTTCAATCGTCACCATATAGAGGCCCTCGCGATCGCGGAGGCTCGTTGCAAAATCCAGGATGTTGTCATGACACTGTCGGGGCACATACCGCTCTTTGTGGTGGCGTTTAAAAACCTTGGCCATCTCCGCTTCGGACGGAACGCCAAAGGCCGCAGACGACACGAACGCAATGAAAAGAACAAAAGACGGATAACCCATTTTTCCCCCAACCAATGGAGATCATTCGCCGACGGGAAGCGGTCGGTCAAGCCAGGCGATATCGCCGGCCGCCTTGATTCAGCCGGGGGATACGTGCTAATCCCCCCGCCCATGAGAGTTTTCGCCTGGTTTCTCTTAGCGTTGTGGGCGCCCATGCCGGCCTTGTCCATGACCTGCCCCAACCACCTAACGCTCGCCGTGATTGAAACCTGGCCCGACTTTGATGTGCGGGTGGGAAAGCTAGACCAGGGCGAATTTCCCCGTTCCTTGATCGGACAAACGGGAGCGTTCTACCTCCGGGGAGAGCCGCAGCCGAAGTGGGTGGTGGCCGGTACGATCGAGGCGGTTCCGCAAGTCGGCCCGCTTTGGCGCGGCAACGACATCATTGAAGGCGAATTCCTCGTGCGAACGAGCGGTGGTGTCCAGCCTATCCCGCATCAGAAGGTGCAACAGTTGCGACTCAAGCCCACCGGCGATCCCACCCCCGAACAAATTGAGCGCGCCCGACATCGCCGACGCATCGTGTTTCGTCGGAATGGAGAAATCGAAATTCCTTACCGGGACCTGATCGATAAGCGCGGCTTTATTGTACTTCCCAAAGACGATCGCAATCCATTCCCCGAGTTCGAGCTGGAAGGCATATTTATCGGAGTGCCGCTGTGGTGCAAGGCCACCGCCGAGCGTCCGGCCGGTCCCAGCGGGGATTTCATTTTGCGCCTCGACAATGGCGAGCGCCGGGTAATCCCTTGCTCGGCCATCGAAGAACTTCAGCTCGATCCGCCCGGGTCAGTGCCGGTATTGATCCAGTGATTTGACTCCGGCGCCGGAGTCAAAGGCGGAGCCTGCTCCCGAAACTTTTGAGCAGCGCTCGATACCGACGAAAGATGATACTTTCACTCCGGCGCCGGAGTTGCAGCGGAGGTGGCGATGAGTTCCCTTTGGTTACGGCATTTTTTCTTTGTTTTAGTGTTTATCCCGATCGTCGATTTTCTTTGGATCGGCTGGATCATGCGGGGCTTTTACTATCGGCAATTGCACCATATCGCTCGGATCAAAGACGGCGGGTTTGACGTCGACTTTCGTGCCGCGGCGGTGGTCTACGTGCTTCTAGCGGTAGGTATTTCAACTTTGGTTTTGGACGATGCCGAGAGCACCTTTTCCGCGCTTTGTCGTGGCGCCCTCTTTGGTTTGTGCGTCTATGGCGTTTATGACTTCACCAATCAGTCGACGCTACGTGATTGGTCACTCCGAATGAGTCTCGCTGATATGAGTTGGGGGGCTATTGTCTGCGCGATGGCTTCCGTAGCCGCGAAGCGATTTGTATAAACCACCGAATCTATTCCGCGCCGAATCGTTAGGATAAAAAATACAAATAATACTGTCACTATATGACAGTATTGAACATGAAGTTTAATCGTAAGGAACTGACTTCCTTTGGCGTCTTTCTCGCGATGCGGGACTTTGCCCCTTCTTTTCTGAAGCTAGACCCCGAGGTACTTGCCGGCTCGGCACCCTAAGCATTCGGATCGAAAACCAGAAGGGCGCTCCCCTTCCTAACTTTCTAACCGCCGGCCCGCGTGTTAGAAAATCGCGTGCACCTTGATTTCACTCCCGAGAGCCTGCAATCTGCGTTGACGCAGAGATTTTTCCTTTCCGATTTTCGTACCGGACAAAAGGAAGTCATTACCTCCGTGCTCCAAGGGATCGATGCCCTGGCGGTCATGCCGACGGGCGGCGGCAAATCCCTTTGCTATCAACTGCCGGCGATTTTCCGCACCGGGATTGTGGTCGTGATCTCGCCCCTGATTGCCCTGATGGAAGACCAGGTCAAAGGCCTTCAACGCATCGGCATCCCTTGTGGCTTTGTCCATTCGGGTCAGACTTACGAACAAAAGATTGAAGTCTTCACGCGGATGAAGAGCGCAGAGAATTTTGTTCTGTATTTGTCGCCCGAGCGAGTGCAGAAGGCGGGTTTTGGCGATTGGGTGAAACAGCAGAAGATTTCTCTTTTCGCCGTCGACGAATCGCATTGCGTGTCGCAGTGGGGACCCGACTTTCGCAAAGATTACTATAAGCTGTCCTTGCTAAGGGAGTTGCGTCCCGATGTGCCGATCTTGGCCTTGACCGCCACCGCCACCCCGATTGTCTTGAACGATATCGTTCGCAAGCTCGGTCTGAATAACCCTTCGCGACACATTTACGGCTTTTACCGCTCCAATCTCTACTGCCAGGTCGAACCGTGCGATCACGAGGCGGGGAAAATCGAAAGGGTGCGGCAGGCGATCGAGCAGACGCCCCGCGGACGAATTTTGATCTATTGCGGCACGCGCAAGCAGTGCGAAGCATTGACCCACGCATTGGGCTCCGAAACCGTGGGAATGGACTTTTACCACGCGGGCTTAAGCGCCGAGGATCGCCTCACCAAGCAGCGTGCTTATGAATCGGGCGCAACCCGGATTTTGGCCGCCACCAATGCCTTCGGCATGGGAATCGATCATCCCGATGTGCGGCTGGTGATTCACTACCAGATGCCCGCGAACATCGAGAGCTACTACCAAGAAATGGGGCGCGCGGGCCGCGATGGCGCCAACTCCACTTGCCTGCTGCTCTACAGCAAGCGCGATAAGGGCTTGCATTCCTATTTTATTACGCAGTCCGAGGGCGATGCCGAAACGACCAAGCGGCGTTGGACGGCGCTCGATACGATGGTGCAGTTTGCCGAGGGCGGCGAATGCCGCCACGCGGGAATCCTCACGTATTTTCGCGATTCGTTTCGCATCAAAGCCTGCGGGCATTGTGATGTATGCCTGCCCCGCAGCCCGCGCCGAGTGCATTTCGCCGGTGACTCTTTGGATGCCAAGCCCCGAAGCCGATCCAAGAAACCCAAACTGCAGCGCGACGCCTCTCCACTTTCCGATACGGAAAACTTGCGTGTGGAGGTCTTACGGCACTGGCGCAAGACCTACGCCGATGAAAACGATCTGCCGGCCTTTATGGTTTTCAGCAACAAATCCCTTGAAGATCTCGCGCGGCGCAATCCCCACACACTCGAGGACCTCAAGGACGTCTATGGCTTTGGCCCCCACAAGGTGGAGCACATCGGCCCGCAGATTTTGGCGGAGCTTAAAGCCTGTCAGTAGCCTTCACTCCGGCGCCGGAGTGAAGCGATCCTTACTTGGCGCGTCGACCCATGGCGAACGGAAAAGCGCGAGGTACCCTTGTTTCTTTGGGGGGGAAGACATGGGGCGTTTTCTTTTGCTTGGGTTGGGGATGTCCGTTTTGTCGGTGCATACGATGGCCGGGGATCACGTAGAGTACCTTTCTGGCCAAGATTTTCTGGCGCGCTTTCGGCAGCTGGAAGGGGAAGGGCAGTGGGATACTTTCCTGAAAGAGATTTCCAACGATGGGAAAACCGCGACGGTCGACGCGGCCGTCGAAAAGCTGCCCAAAATGTTCCGGGTGAACTACACGCTGGTACATGAGTCCCAAAGTCTTCAAAAAGTAACCACCCCTTTGGATCAAGCCGATCGGGTCAACGCCGTGCGACCGCGGGTGATCACGGCCAATACGGATGGTTCTCTCTACTTTGCCTATAACAGTGCGCACACGCCGACCGGAGAAAGTCTCGAGTCGATTGTTTGGAACAACGCCGAGTTAAAATACGACTTCTACCGCATTTTATTGGGCCACGCGGGCAATCGATTGGATGTCCAAAAAAATCCAGCGGTCTGCAAAAACTGCCACACGAGTCAACCGCACCCGTTGTGGGGAAACTATGTCGACTGGGACGGGATAGTTAGCTTTGACTACCGGCACCTAAGTGCGTCCGAACGGGTCAGGAGAACGGCGCTGGACGAACGTTACTACAAACGATTCTTGGCGACCAAGAATCAAGAGAAACGTTACGACTTTTTGCTCCCCAAGCCCGATTTGGCCGATACGTTGAAGAGGAAAGTCATTCTCACCAATTTTTTTATTGGAGTATTTTCGAATCATTTCACGCAGCTGATGCTGGCAAATCAGATTCACCAAGGAAACCTATTGCATAAAGATGTCTCCCTCAACCATCAGTGTTTGGATCTGGATCCTCAAAAGTGCTGGCAGAGCGGTCGATTCAACTTTCACGACGGTTACAAAGCGAGCTACAACACGATCGATGTCTATCTGCGGTTGCTCGCGAAGCCGGATGCGACGCAAGCCATCACGCGCATTTACGACGAGCCTGTCTATCCCGAATTTCGAGGCCTAGGCATAGAGGTGGATCGGCAGTTCGAACGCCTGGATCGCCTGATTCTCATTACGAGTGCGACGGATCCCAATCCATAGGCGGACTCGAGCATCGGATTTTCTTGATCGAACGAGGCAGAAAGTTTATCAGCAGAGTCTATGCAAAAAAACTCTCTGGGTGCATTGGCAAGCTCATGCAAAATAGCGGCAAGTCTTTTTTTGATCCTTTGCGCATTTGCGACTCAAGCAGAAGCACGGTCCCCTTTTGAGATCCTCGGTTTATTTCCCTTTCAAGTGTACTCCGATGCGGAGGTCTCAAATCAGTTCCATCGAAAACTGGCCGAGTTAGAAGTGCAGGAAGTGGATGATGCGGAACGCGACCGCTTGCGCCGGGAGATTTACGGTGCGGAAGAGCAATTGCGAACCTACCGGAAGCGCGTGGATTGGGTACGACGCAGTATCACGGATCGCCCACTTCCATTCCTGAAACCTGTCGTCACGCTCCGCAGTCTGGACGATGAAGTCATTCAGAGTGCCAGGCAATCCACTTCGCCGAAACAGACCGTCGAGTTTTTTTTGAAATTGGAGCAATCAGATAAGAGGATCGTGTGGCACCACTTGCAAGCAATTCTGCGGGAGCTTCCACTGTATCGTTCCACGCTGGCCAAAAAGATGTCAGCTACCCAACTACCTTGGGCCGCCTCCGCAGCGGCCGAGCTGTATTCGTCCGAAGAACTTGAAGCCTATCTGAGGGCAAATCCTCCGAGATCGCGCGTTGAACAAGTCCTGGCCCAGCCATTCGACCCGGGTAGGTTGTTGGCGAGCATTGAGGCCCAGCTGACGGTATTCGAAAACAAAAATGACGGTATCGATTGGGCGCACTATCAGTACTGGCAAGAAAGCGGTTTAGCCGACTTCTCGAGTGACGTCGGCAATTGCTTTGGAGGGGCGTTTATCGGCCTCCATGTTGGAGTCATCGGCGGGCCGTGCGGAATGATTGCCGGCGCCGCACTGGGAGCGGTGGCGGGTGGAATCTATGGATGTTGCAGTCTCGCCCACCGGTGCATCAAGGGTAATCGGGGAGCCACCTATATTTCGTTCGAGAACCCCGACTATTGCGACCTGCGAGGGCTGCAGGGACTTAGAACGCTTCTGCTCGGGAAGTATCCGGAGCTTATGCCGGCGGACATGAGCCCGCTGACGTGCGAGCGAAAGGTGTCCGCATTCGGACAACTGAGGCGACTGGTCGGATGGTAGGACGGTCGTTTGGGAATCACTCCGGCGCCGGAGTGGACTAGGGCTCAGCCCCTCCGCGTCTTCCACTCCCGTTTTGCTCGCCGATACCATGGGTGCTTTTCAGGGTGCCGTTACAAAAACCTCAAGAAAGCCATTCCCCCTAAGAGAGAGACGGGCTATTCCTTTGCCAGAAGCCGGCAGGCAGCTTACTAGACTGCTTTTGGCTCTTATGCGGAGGATCCATGGAGTCAGCTTAACCAGCAGAAAAAGCCGACCAGCATCATTTATGGGAAAGCAACCCTCGGAGACCTCGGAACAGGACGCTGGACGGTTACCGATCTTCAAATGGAAGAGCGGGCGCATAGCGGCATTTACCGAGTTTGGCAGGAGTGGGGATTGTCGGATCGCCAAGAGAAAGAGATTGGCCGGGTTCTGAAGACCGTTTCAAAAACGGTGTATCACGATCGGGGGGCAAACTTGGTTTGGTACATAGTGAGTAGCCAAAGCGAAGAGGAAAATGTATCCGAATGACGGTGGACGCACGCTGCACGAGGAGCAACGTTCTCAGCAGTTTCAACAACGCAAGGTGGAACTCGAAATGAGAATTCGCAATAGCAGTGGCGGTTCGACGCGGGTGTACGAAGACGAATTGGAATACATGCGCCGGAACGGCCAGGTGAGGGAGCGGAGGTAGGGGCGGCCTTAAGCCTCTTGATCCAAGCTAACGTAAGTGGTGAAGCTTGATTAAATGGGGTGGCGACCCTATGTTCTCATTCCGAGGTTAAGTTTAAATTTAAGTTTAAGTTTAAGTTTAAGCTTAAGCTTAAGCTTAGATAAAGGGGGTGACCTGGCTTCGACGTGGGTGCTGAAGCTTGAAGTCGCATGCCGAGTTCGTTGCTGACTCGTAAAAAAAGCGACAAACTGTTAAGTGGCAACACTCAACTCGCCGCCTAATTAGGTAGCCGTCCCGAGACTGCACTCCCGCGGAGGTCTTAGTGGACGTAAAAAAGTGGGATCGAGCTCGGTAGGGTGCATCAGCGGACCGGGCTTTCAAAAATACTGAGGCTAGCGCTGGGACAGTCGAGTCTACGAGGTCGTTCCAGGGCGAATCATAAACGTAGAATACGCATGGAGAGGCTTCGGTGGATCGCTTACGGACGGGGGTTCGATTCCCCCCACCTCCAGGCTTTTGATAGTAATTTCAACAGTTTAGGTAATAAAACCCCTACCCAATTAGGTAGGGGTACAGGGACTCTGCCCGGTTTCCGAAAAGGAGATCGTATGGGGTACCAATGTCACAAAGCTTATCGGCGCAAAGACGGAACCGTCCGCTGGCGTCTCATCTACGAAACCTACAAGGGTAATAAACGAACTCAAAGAATCATTCCAAAGTCCGAATGGGCCAGTATCGGGTTTCGTACCGACATGACTCTCGAAGAAGCGAAAGCGCTTGCCCGTGGCATCAATACGGAAAAAAACCTGAAGCGACAGGAAGAGCAACGCCAGAAGATCCATTTGCGGCTCGAAACAGAACACGATGAGCGAACCGTCTATCTGCCACAGATCTTTGTGGCTGGTTTTGAGCGGGATTGGCTTGCTCATCAGGACTCAAAAGCTAATCTTCCCTCACACTGGCGAGCGGCCATGCGGATTATTAAGACTATCAATCTGCATCCCCACGAGTGGTGCAGCGATCCTGACGTTCTATTTAGAGAGTTCGCCAGGCGGCAACTCAGCATCTCCTACTCGGAAAAGCTTCTGCGTGTTTTGAATGAGTGGGGTATCTATATATCCCGAAAGACGAACAAATTTTTTATTCCGGTTCGAGCACCGAAAGGGAAGAAACGAGAGCGCATCGCCGATAGCTATTTTGACTCGGGAAAAAAGCGAAAGAAGTCAGCGCCTCTTTCTCCACAGGAACTTGGATCGGCTAAAGATAAACTCCACCCACTGCACCACAACTGGTTGCTTATCTCTGTGTGGTTTGGACTTCGTCCTGCCGAAATAGACAATCTTAAGAAAGCAGATACCTGGAGCGTAAAACGTGACGATGGAGTCGAGGTTCTATGGGTCTACCAACCGAAGCTGTCTGCCGTTCCACGCGAAGAACGGTGGAAGCTGATCCCGATTCTCTATGATGAGCAGAGAGGGGCGCTGGAACGAATTTGCAGCGGGGAGTTTCAAAGACCACTGACCAAGACGATCGAGAAAAACGTAAAGATGGGTTGTGGTGCCTACTGTGGCCGCAAGGGATTTCACGCTCTGATGTCAGGCAAAGGGCACCGTTTTGAAGATATCTCTGCGTGGCTCGGACACCGCTCGCTGGATAGAACATGGCTCGACTATGTCCAGAGGTTAAAGGTTAGCTTGCCCAAAAAAGCGGGGTGATGTTAGGGGCTTCACTCCAAGCCTCGCTCGCCGTCTATTGCTACAGCTTAACCGGCGTCACAAAATCATCACGCATCCTGAAGGCAGCCGAAGAGCCTTTCTCCACAAGCTCATCTAAGATTCTGACTACCGCTTGTCGAATCTCTGGTTTCGCCTTTAGATTTTGTAGGTTTCCGTAAACGTGTCTTAGAAGGGATTGCTCGAAAAAAGATATGAGTGTCTTGCTCGAAAACTTTTCTGGGGCCTTCTCGATTTTGTTTGCCACGGAAAGATACGCCGTCGGGAGCGTCATGTCCCCGATGTAGTAGAGATAAATGGACATCTGTTCGAAGGCAACTGACGATGGAGGCAGCGCTTCAAAGAAGGATACTATACGATCTTCGAAACCTTCGTGAGGCTTCCAAGTTTTTACACCCCTCTTCCAATGAAGCCCCAAAAACATCACTCTCAGAAATTCCTGGCCCGAAAAATACTCTGAGTCGAGATGCTTTAACCATGATGCCTTGATCGCTTGCTTTGCAAACTCATCCCATACGCGCCAAAATGTTTTTCTGCCTAAGTGAGTACGATCTTCAGCAGATACCAGATCTTGCAAGAAACTCGAGACTTCCCTCGGCTTTTCATCAACCAGCTCAATAAATGGCTGGCAAAGAGTTACGGCGTCCTCCTCAGATAGCTTAAGAACAAAGGCTGCTACTCGTTCCGAGCACGCGTGTAGCAAATGATGCGGTACTCGTTGCTTTCTCGAATCAGCACGCCACCATGAACAAATCTGTTCAGTAACCTTTTTAAAGAATTTATGGGCTTCAGGCTCCTGAGAAGCTTCTCCAAAAATATGCAGCATTCGTTTTAGTGCTTCGCTAGCGAAAGGTTCGTCGAAGTCTAGGGTCTCATAGTTTGCATCTGTAAAAGATCCTGTGTCAGTCCATTTGGCCCGAATCTGTGAACCGTGTTTAAGGGCAACAGCTTCCCAGCTGTCTCTTTCATCGAAGGGCTGCTGCCTTTCGGATTCTATTTTTTGATCTGCTTCTTTCGCCCAGGTTGCTAGAGCTCGTACACATTTTAGTGCGAGCTCGGAATTCTCCACCCACAAGTACTCGCCTATTCCTGCTGCCGCATAGAGTGCGACCTCGTCACAAGCATGAGTCAATGCATCTGCGATTGCCTGAACCGCACGTTCGCGATAGGTCCCCGTTCTTTCTTGAGCGAGAATTGAAGTTATTGCCACCGCTGCCGAACGATCTCCCGACATTGAGTTACGAGAAACCCTCACCAAGTCATCGTGGCTGTCTCTATCACGCAAGATTGCTGAACAAAGATGTTCAATAACCCATGACTTCTCCAATTCGCTAAGGTCAGTCCAATGGTCTCTGGCACATACGGCTGCAATTAGTATTGGTCCATCTTGCCAGGGAAGGGATGATCCTTCGTCGTTATCGGGTGGCACTTTTGTAGCGGCAATGGCTTGCTCAAGGTATGTGCGCCATTTGGCGCTATCCGCTTTGCCATCGCGACCAAAACTAGAATATCCCCAGTTGAGCAACCCGATCAGCAAGTTGCTAGATTCGAATCGGGGTCTTTCCCGATCTATCATGGTTTTCAGGTCTTCTTCGGGGGCTGTTGGTTCCAAAACAACTCTTTTCGGGGCATCGGAAGACTCGGCCACTTGCCCAAGTTCTTCTAGTGTAGCGTTGCGGGCAGCGTATTTTCGCAAATCCATTCTATGGAGGCAGAGTCTCCATACCTGATCTGCCTCTGATTGCTTTTCAATGGGGGGTAGAGAAGCCCTGTGGCGATCTATGATTTTATGAATGTCAGTTCCACAGCTTCCCATCTGCAATTGCAGAGCGGCTGTCCCCAAGTGCTTTTTCCGGTGGGGAAGCGCATCGGCAGATCGTCGCTCTGCTTCATAAATTTCTGCTTCCGAATTTAGAGTCGGCAGCATCCCTTGGACATGCGAAATGCCATTCGGAAGCACTGCCATTTGCTCATCGAGCTGCACAAAATCCCGACAGCTGAGTAGTGCTTTTGCCGCATCTTGGCAGATTTCCGGATAGGCCGTAACCACGCTCGCAACAACTGCGGATAGTGACGAGCCGTCGCTCTTTCGAATCAAATAGAGCAACCATGAATCAAGGTACTCACTGCCAAGCTTTCCCAGTGTGAGGAGACGACTCTCAAGCGCCATCAAGGCGCACATGAGGACATAAGGACCAACTGAGGTTCCTCTGTAAAGTTGCCACAGCCGCGGGTTATGCCACTGCTTAGTTGCTGTTCCATCCGGCAATGTTATTTCGACTTCCCAGGCGGGTTCCAACGGGTCGTGACTTCGGGGGTGGGCGTAATAGTCTGTGCAATGGTTCGCCAGTTCAACTATGAACTCAATGCCCTTTTTAAAGTGAAACTGAAGTAGGGGATGAAATGGCCCTCGAAAAGCACTCGGGGGATAAAACTCGCGGTGCCCCTGAAGTCCAAAGTAAGTTTCAATCTCCTCTCGGTAACGGTGATGTCTTTTGTCTTCATGATCCGTCCCAAGGTACAAGTGGTTCCTAGTCAGTTCTGTTATGGCATCTGGATACTGCTTTACAACAAATGCGCTTTGAACACCTTCGACTAGGTAGTCGGCAAACTCAGAAGCAACCCGATCTTCATTGTCGTGGTCGCCACCTCTGTCCAGGAGCTGCAAGAAGGCATCCGGGCTGCCACTAGGCGTTTTGGATATGATGTTAAAGACTCGCTGTCGATTATCGTCTCGATATCCATCGAATACATCGAGTAGCCTAAACGCAATTGCTGCTGCATCCTCATATCCGTTTGGATGTAGATCGGGCACACTAACTATGTTGGACCAGTCCTCGATCAGCCCCAATACCAATAACGAATCCTTTGGAAGAAAGTCTTCGATGTGTTCGTGGACCATTTTTAGCGTAGGAGGCCAGGCGGGTCCAAGGGGTACCATAAGGCTACTATGAACATGTTCGCTGCCTTCGAGCCAAACCGGAGCTGCTTTGCAAGCTACTCTCAGCAGGTGCACAACTCGCTTTAGGAGCTTGGATTTGTCCGCTATC
The DNA here is from genome assembly GCA_964519985.1 of uncultured Pseudobdellovibrionaceae bacterium. Classification (GTDB taxonomy): domain Bacteria; phylum Bdellovibrionota; class FAC87; order UBA2466; family UBA2466; genus JAIEOG01. The sequence goes on from CAZFMF010000001.1 coordinate 128,016, forward strand.
AGCTCAGAAACATTTCTCTCAATGAAAGCATTTCCGGATATCGATCTAAGTATTGATACGACTGAATCATCTCGAAAATGAGCTGGAAGCCCCATTTCCTTAATTGTGGCTTGAACGTGGGCATCCGCAATTTCTGGCTCCAGTTCACTTTTCTCGGATAGCCACATGCGGTACGAGCGGCGAAGAGCTGGATAAGTTCCTATGTCAGCCGCGAGCTTTTTTACTTCGCTCTCGTGCTGCGCAAACCTTGTCTCAATCCAATTAAGCAATGCCCAATCTTCGAGTACGTCATGTGATGGGGCAGCCATCGTATCCGTCGCCTGCGAAAAAGTGAGAAGATCTCGTTGTTTCAGCTTCCCAAGAACTTCAGGATCAAGGCCATCGCACCTAGCAAAGAGACTCAGATGCTTTGCCCGCCTTACGGCAACTTCAGTCAACGCTTGTTCACGCTTTTGGGGCATTCCACCCTCCGTGACATCTTCCTGTCGAACTATCTCTCTCCAGAATTTTCGTCGAAATTCCCTCTCTGTGCCAGGAAGGGGGAGGCCTTCCCCCCATTTCATCCTCGCTGCCTTATCTAAGACGTAAGGGTTTCTTAGTAGTTTCTTCAATCGTTCGTTGGAGAGAGGAAGCGAAAGTTGCGGTATGGATTGCTGGACTTCATCCAGCTCTTCATTGGAGAGCTCGGGGATGTTTGCGACTGAGTATTGGACAGCCATCTGTTCTAAGAATGATGCCACGACCACATCAATGGAATAAGAGCGGCAAGTGATGATCAGCTTCCATGTTTCGTCTCCTTGAATTAAGCGCAACAAATCCGCAAAGCTCTCTCTGACTGACGATTCAAGCAATCGCTCCAAGCTTTCAACTAAAAGTACTTTCTTTCCCTGTGCCGCCAGCAAACGAGATAAGTGTTCTCCAGACATTTTGAAACCGGCGCTGGACAGCGTCTTGTCGATATGACTTTCTTCAAACTCTTCGGCTCGAAAAGCGAATGTGAAAACGTGCTGGCCTACTTGCTCCAATATTGCCTTTGCGACATTCGACTTTCCGTACCCGGCAGGCCCAGAGAGGACCAGGATTTGTGTGTCTTCGATTAGGTCCTTGGTATTATTTATGATGGCCTCGCGTGCTAGAGAGGCCTTGCCGCCTATTGTCCCCGTAATTCCGCGAAGTATTGTTTCAGAGTGTTCCCTTAGCGTCCTGAGAGCGACATAGTCGCTTCCAGCAATAGTTGAATGGCGTTCTCGCAGTTCGTGGGGAAGATCGTCACGAGTAAACTCTCGTGCTCCCGGCATCGCAGAAGAAACAATAGCAAGTAGGCTCTCCCACGTTGCTTTGGCAGCACCGATTTGGTCCGGCCCCCCAGCAGTTTGTGCCAATAGTGATTTGATGCTGGCCTCAGTCTGGCGAGTAGATGTGTTGAGGTCAAAGCTGAGAATGGAAAGACATCTAAGAAACTTCCAGAAGGCATCGTTCGCGATAGGAGTTCCGTCTGCCTCCAGAATATCTCGGATTTCCTTTACGTGCTTTTTAGCGATTGCGTGAAGCAGTCCGTCCTTAGTGAATCTATGTTCAAAATCCTCCACAGAGTTTGAGTTCAAAGCACAGTCAAATAGTCCTGCTAGATGAGCGAGTAGCGTGTTCGTGCCTCTAAGCACAGTTATGCAGAGGCGATCCGTGCTCTGATCGAAATTTGCGCTATTGAAATCACTCCAGAGGGCGCCAAATGTCTTGCAGCAATCTTCGTTGGTGCGGCTTACGGTGAGAGTCCGCTTTACCTGAGCTATCAGCTTTCTAGTTTTGTTGTCGCCCGTTTTCCCGAGGATCAAGACATCATCAGTTTTCCAGCCCAAATGACTGGTTTGAAATGACACTTTGCAAACTTGAGTATCGATCAAGATCGGCGGTAGGCCTCCAACGAGCAAAAGGCTTAGCCAGGCCGCATCGACGTGCTGTTCAAAAAATGCCCCAGCTTGTCCCGTGGCCGCTGGACTTGAGGTGCGAGGTTCCTTCTTCTTGCTCATATACTATGTCCAATAGGGCCAGTGCTGGTGAAAGACCTAGTCGATATACTTGTCCAGCGTGTCTCTCATTTCCAAGATGCTCTTTCCGTACATCTTGTAATAGTTATCACCGTTCTCCACCCACTTAGTCGCGGTCCAGATGATTCGCGCCAGGTACTTTATCCCCATTTCGTTCTCCGTTGGATCTAAGCCTTGCTCCTCTAATACCCTATCGGAAAGGGCAGGAACCCGCGCCAGCCAGTTTGCGCTGAAGAATTGTTCATTGCCGTGATCTCCAAGGCCAACGGAGCCTATCAGTCGGTCTACGAATAGTCTCTGCTGGTCGGCGTTCATTTTCTTTATTACAGACTCTGTGGCAAAAACTTGTATTCCGGTTGCTCGTTTATCTTTTTCCATCTGATAGGTCTTCACAAAAGCCGGGCCCCAATATGGAAATCCAAAAAGGTTCTTGTACTGGTCCAACTCCTTGGCGTTTGTCTCAACCCGGACAATTCCATCTGCAATTGCTGCCCTCATTGGAACGAAACCCAAATCTTTTCCGTTGAACTGGAAAAATGGAGCATAGAGCATCACTTTTACAATCCCATCGAACACATCCTCCGCCTGCCCGAGTAGATAAGCTCCATCGCTCGCTTGCGCCACTTTAAGGTTGGGACATTCTTTAGCAACATTGGCTAGGGAAGATCCAAAGCTTGTTATTAGCCGTGTGATTCCTCCCTGCTGTTCCCCCATTGTATCGGCCAAGTAGGCAGTAATGTAGGATGTGAATCCACATAGATCCACAAACCCTAGGGTTAAGTCAGGCTCCTTGGTTCCTTCGAGAAGGGCTCGTAACTGAGGAAACTGTGTGGGTGACTCAGGGGCGGGTTCGCGCATTGCTCTCTCCAATTAAAGTAATGCGTGAGTATAAAACATATTATTGTTTAGGTAATGACGCTTTGTGCTTTGGCTGCGTTTGTAGCGCCAAAGGGAGGAATCATGGGGGTAGGCTTGATCTACCTTTCAAGCGACTTGAATTCTTTATACAGCGCCGCGCACTTTGGAGATTCTTCTAGGACCGTGACCTGCATCGGAAACCCGCTTGATGACTTAAGAGATACTTTCCCCTTGTTTGTAGCCCACATGCTTACATACTTAGCGCCCGATGTATCCCAGGATCTGGTTGTGGTTTTCAAGATCGCCCGAGTTCTGTAGGTAGTCATTTCGAACTTGATGTCGCCAACTTCATAGGAGTTATCATCTAGCTTTTGATAAACGGTCATTGTGGCGATTCCGAAGCATTTGCGTTGCTCCATTTTCTCAAGAATCGCATTTCTCTTTTGTGCGGAGTTCAGACCACGAGCTTTTCCTGCTTGCGCGTAGTCTGGACAACCGAAAGCAAGTAGTCCCAGTAAAAGCCCAAGGAGCGATCTTTTGTTCATGGCTCACCTCTTCTTATTGGGAGTGCTCGTTTGCTTCTCAATGCTGATGCGGTAAATTCCTTTGTGGATCGATACAAACTCTCTATCTAGATCTGCTACGACCTCACGAACTACCTGCTCTTCTGGACTTTCTCCGGTAATCAGAAATTCGAGCGACACCCCAAAGAATCTACAGAGCCGCACAAGCGATTCATCCAATACCGGAGTTCTCTGACCAAGCCATTCGCTCAGCGTAGATTTCGGAATCCCCGTTGCCTGCGAGACAGCGGCAGCAGAAACGCCACGCTCTTCCATCAGCTTTTTCAATGTTTTCGAGAATTTCACCACACGCCCTAGTTTCGGTACCTGGGACGAAAACCGGTAGCGGAGTTCTTAGGTCGGGACAAAGGTTCTGACGAGGCTGAGCGTCAATTCTGAGTTCAGAACCAATCATGATAACTGTAGCACAACGCATTATATATTGCAAATGCATATTGCATGTGCACAATAACCATGGCAGACTGGGATTGAATGGATGACGAGCGAATAAGATCGAGAATCAATAAGCGGGCTAAGAAAGGCATTTTGGAGGAAGCCCGAGAGATCGAAAACAAGAAGAACTACACGTTTCGGCTTAAGCCCTCACTGATGAGAGAGTTCTATACCTTTTGTGAGCGTGAGAAAGTCACCGCCACAAATGTTTTGGAGAAGCTCCTCTCTGAGTTTTTGAAACCGTAGTTTCGGTTCCAGAGACACCTATGAAAGTAAAACGAGTGGCTATCTATGCCCGAGTATCGACTCACGAGCAGAGTGCGGAGATGCAACTGAGAGATTTGCGCAGGTACGCTGAGCAGCGTGGAATGCTTGTACTGAAAGAGTATATCGACCAGGGCGTATCTGGAACGAAGGATTCCCGGCCTGCGCTTAATGCCTTAGTCGATGCAACGAGGAAACGGCACTACGACGCAGTCCTGGTCTGGCGGTTCGATCGATGGGCCAGAAGCACAAGGCACCTCATCGAAAGCTTGATGGATTTCAAGAACCTTGGAGTGGAGTTCCTTAGCTACCAGGAGAACCTGGATACAGGGAGCCCACTGGGACAGGCAATGTTCACGATTATAGCGGCCTTGGCCCAGCTGGAACGAGATATCATCGTACAGCGCGTGAAATCTGGATTGGCCAATGCAAAAGCTCGCGGAAAGCGTTTGGGAAGACCTTTAAAGCGAGATGATGCTCAGATTAAGGCCTTGCGGGCCACGGGACGTTCCGTTCGTCAGATTGCAAAAGAACTCGCACTGTCAAAGTCCACGGTCTCAAAGGCACTGTCCACAAATCCCCCTCGGACCAACCACTAGTTTTGTGCTCAAGCAAGAAGGAGAACTCAATGCGGAATAAACATGTGTTTTCCGGACGGGTAGAGAAGCCCGTCCCGTTCTGGCATCAAAAGAGAGCCTGGGGTAGCTGGGAGGTATTTATCTGTCCGCCTTACTTTTTCTTTCGAGCATTGAACGATGCGGGCCGCCGGGTTCTCGTCATTCACACGATCACCCAACTTGAAACTGTTGTAGAGTCGGGTGAAGCGCTTTCGCTGGAGGAACTTACGGAGATTGAGAACTTTATTCTACGTTCGAAGAAACCGCTCGACTAGACGACACCCTCAAGTAGTGGCTCGGATTCTTCGATGTTGCCGGCCTGCTTTACCGACTCTTTCAATTGTTGTTGCAGTCCCTCCAAAGCAGTGGACCCTAAGTTTGAGCCACAGACGTAGTCTATCGACTTAATAATAAGAAAGAACTTTGCCATCGAGTCTATGTCAGAGTTCCTCTTTTCAGCTTGAGAGAAAGCAGATGGATCCATTTGAGCCATCTCAGCCAACTTGTTGCTGGAGAGGCCAATAATCTTACGAATCCACTTCGCAACACTGGCTGACATAGGTTTGCTAAATGGCATGAACTCCGTCACAACTTTTGAAAGGGCCATCTTGTCAATCAAGGACGAAGTAATAGCAGTAACGTATGATTCGCCACACTTTGGACATTCAAGCTGATCGATTTTTTTCAATGTTAACGAAGGTCCGTTAGGAATCAGAAGGACATAGTCTTTCGTAACCTTTTTCATTTCGGCTTCTTTGCAGTTTGTGCACTTCATAAGACTCTCTCCTTTTATTTTTTTCTAACTACTTCGACTTTGCGCCGAACCCCTTTTCCGTTTTCAATTCGTTCGTAGTTCGGATTATTTTTCAGCCAATCAGCCATCACTTTTTGGTCATCCTCCCCAGGCTCATAAGCGGTTCCAACTTTAACTTGCCGAGCATCTTCAATCACCAGAGTCTCTTCGCCCGCTTCATCGAGTAGGGTCAAAATAAGTTCGAGCGCACGACCATCGACATCACTACCTCTCCAATACACACTGTTTGTATCGGGCTTAACTCGATCGCATTTTCCATTTTTTAGAGCCATCTCCACATCAGCGATCTGGATCTCCCGGTAAATCCGTTCGTTTTCTATGTGGTGCCGTCTTGTTAAATACTTTCGGTCATAAACAAGCTGCTTAATCTTCCTGGTGAAGTCCTCCACATCTACCTCCATAAGCTTACCACACTATTAGTGACAAAATCAAGTAGTGATGACTTTGTCATGTTCCGGTTATGTGGTTGTAACATTTACTGTTTTTCTGCACAAGCTGCCCATTCCTAGCTCGAAAATACAAGGCTAGCCGACGGTTCAACGGTTCGGGAAATACCTCAACCTCCGCGCTTTTCACTCACCTCAATGTTGTAAGAAGTAAGTAGAGCCGCCAACGTGAGAGGGGTCTCCCGCGCAATCGATCTCTCTTTGGTGCCGCAAGTCGTTTTTATCTCAATGATTCCCGCCAGTGTTCCCTGTAGCAACAAAACCCCGTTCTTAATTGGCTGCAGAGCCCCGCGAAGCTGTGTGGTTATGCTCATTGGAGAACCATCTGAAGTTACAAAAGCCCTCAGATGCTTTTCCAGGCGCTGGCAATTGGTCTCTAGGAGACCTTGGTCTACGAGGGGCTGCAATATCGGCTGCTTTCTTTTTGCTGCTGCATGAGCGAGTTGCTTGGTGCGGCACTGTCGGCAAGCAGCGGTCACTCCATCTCTCTTTGAGCGATCACTGTAGAAATTGCTTTTGGGAAGATAGTGACGGCAAACGGTGCACTGTTTACTCATCCCACTATTTTACCAGCTTTTGTATATTTCCCTTTTCCCCTGGGAAGCGTTTCCCGCATATATGCCTAGCCACGCGTTCAAGCGCCCGGCTATTTCTTAGGCTTGGGCACCTCTTCCCCGGGTTCCGTGACATTGTCCTCATCCTCTTCGTGCGCATCTCCCATCTCAATGAGCTCTCTCTTAAGGTCCAAGAGTTCGCAGAGATCAATTGATGGGGCCTCCAAGTTTTCCAGAGGGTCGCAGGGGGACTTTGTCGCTAGGTAAGGCTGGAATTCTAGGTCCTTTGGAAGCGGGTAGGGAAGCCACACTGGCTCTCGATCTAGATAGGCCTTAAACCGAGTTCTCCGCCGGGCTGCACTCCCTCGAACTACGAAAACGGCCTCAAAAGGCCTCTCTGAACTCGCATACTCAGAAACCATGCACATCGTCGCAAGTAGTCGTCGCGTCGTTCTTTTGTTATTGCGATCCCTATTAGCCTTTGCCCACGCAGGAACCGCATTGAAGATGTCGTGTCTGCGCACTTCCCGGCTTTGGGTCACCTCCTTGAACATCTCCGCTGGAATCTGCAACCCGGATGCAGGGCGCGGTGAATACCCATGATAGTAAGCGTTGTTGAAAGCTCGTAGCCACGCTTTGTCCTCAGGGGACGCATTTCGATAAAATGCTGCGTACTCTTCTTCGTCGTCCAGTCGCCAGGATAATACTTTCTTCACCATTCAATGCTCCTCTCCCCCAGTCCGAAACCAGTGCAGAAACCGTTCCACTCTCCTCGGTGGCTCCGATGCTCTATTTCTCCCTCCGACTGTGGGTCCACATGCTGTAAGGATTGGGGTTAGGATGCGGAGTAGCGCTTATACGGATCTCAACTCGATGAAATCGTCTAGATCTTAGGCAAGAATTGTTTCAGTCGACTTTGGACAGACCTATCCGACGCTTTAGAGCGGGTAGTTTTTTTCCTTCTTTTTCGCCCTTCATCAGTCGTGCTCGTTTCCACAGCCCTCACTACGCTCGGGCATTCACTACATTTGACCGCACGGACTGCGGGCGAGGAGGCTCGGAAGCCTAAACAAGTTCGCTGGCCAACTTCACGGTCTCGGATTCACCTCGCCCGGGTCGATTGCGCAAGGCAATCGACGGAGTTGTCAGCAATCAAAACAAAATCCTTTGTCTTCTAGAATCCTAATGGGCGACATCCCCTACATTATAAAGCCCTTCACGCAGACTGATTGGGAACTTTTTTTCGAGCCTCTTAAGAAGTCGAAGCATCTCCGCCAAATCTTCAGTTCTCGTCTGATTGTCGCCCAATGGGTGAAGCGGGATTCGTGCGTTTTGGGGCAACCGCACTTTCGAACGTCTACCGACTCAAACAGCGACCGCCTTCTCGCCCGCCCTATAGATTTCTGTCGTCGATTCTGCTACTTACAGAGCTAGGTCGCGGGTACGATGTCCCCCACCTCCAAAACTTGGATCCTGGACGAACCGTGTCCGTATCGGATCCGACTCCAGCACGGCCTATGAATTACGATTTATTGTACGGCCCATTGCCGAGCATCATCCTCGGCGGGATCGTGAATGAACAGCAGGTCCGGAAATGTGTTTGTTGAAGAAGCCTTAAGAATTGTAACTAGACGAGACCTCGGCGCAGCGGCATTACCTCCCGCCCGTTCCATAGCAAAATTGTAGATCGCACGAAGATGGGACAGCTCAGCAACGCTGGGTGGAGCTCCATCCAGCGAATCCGAGGACAAAACCAGTACATTGAAGGGCTCACCGCGTTGCAATGCGCCACCGCTTTGAAATATCGGCAACAGCTCTTTCTCTAGAGATGCAGTGAACTGCTCAGTGTTGGAAAATTCCATCCTAGGAAGCCAAATAGCTCTCCTAGGGTTTCCGGCTGAGACCAGAATCTGCCAATATTTCCTTTTGTCTTGGGTGGAACTCAATCGTAGGTCCGATAGCTTCTTATTGATGTCTCGATTCGGATCAATTGCCGAAATCGAGAACGTGCCAAGAGATTCAATGTGAAACGGAATTGCATGAGGGGCGACATGAATGGTGCCCTCTGCGGGTAAATGCAGGTGGACAGTTTTTTCGAGGTGTCTTTCCCAAGGCACGCGCCCTAGTTCCATTACTGCGGTGGGAGGGATGATCAATTCGGCCCGGCCACCAGAAACTCGAATAAGCAAATTCTTGCAACCCCAAGAGGACGGGTTGTCCGTGAGTTCGAATGGCATAGCAGCCGACCGAAGAGAGCTAAACACGAAACCGAAAAGGAGACTTGTATAAAGAGCCTTTTTCATGGTGCGCTGCACTTATCACGAGGAATGTTCACCCGCAACTTATCGGCACCATTCGTTAATTATTTCAATAAATTCGAACTCTGGCTTTGTCCCCCTAAACGTCCTCCTGTAATTAGAGCTTGTCCGCCCACCGTTTGAATATTCTCTTGATGCGAGCACGGTCCCACTTCCGGTTACTACGGCTGGAAATACCCTTTTCATTTAACTGGGCTGCAATGGCTTCCCAGCCCAGATGCTCTGTTGTCCGAAGCCTTAAGATAAGCCGGACTACCTTCATTTCAGTGCGACAAATCACTAACCGTTCTTTGTAGACCCGGAATCCGAAAGGTGGATTGGGATAACGATAGTTATCCGGCGAGCGTCCGCGTCCGGTTGTCCGGTGAATGCCGGCTCTTCGAAGTCGGGCGAGCACCATTTGCTTTGAGGCACCTAAGTGCTCTGCGATTTGAGCGGCCGACAGCCCCTTTTCGACGTAAAGTTGCCGAAAACCTTCAAGATCGATTCGTTTGTAGGGGGTAGGATAATCAATGAAGTCGATAAGATAAGGGTGGTTCGTCTAGCATCCGGCTTTGTCCAAAATTTTCGCCTACCGGCGAAAATTAGATGTTTGTCGTTAGATATTAGGTGTTTGGAATACCTGGGACGATGTTAGAAGGGCGAAAATTTTCCTCTAACACCTAACATCCAACATCTTCTTCATTCCCAACAAGTTAGTTAACTCCAAACGATCAATCCATAGAATTCATGGTGGCGGGAATCGAACACCACGCTCCCCTCCTTCTGTTTCCCATTCCGTTCCCATGCATTACCAATCACAAATGAACTTCGATTTCGAAAACCTCGACGTCTACAAAAAAGCTGTAAAGTGGGCAACAATCATAGAAGCCTTCTCGAAAAAAATCCGGAACCAGGCCTCCCCACCACTTCTCGATCAACTAACCCGCGCCGCTCTCTCAATCCCTCTCAACATCGCCGAGGGCAATGGCCGTTGGCACAAAGCCGAAAAGCGCCAGTTCCTTTGGATCGCCCGCGGCTCAACCTTCGAATGCGTCCCCATTCTCCAGGTCCTCCGAGAAAATAATTTATTGCTGGAAGAGGACTATGCGAAATTCCGAGCTGATTTGATCGAAATCGGAAAGATGCTCAATGGCCTTTTAAATTCGGTCGAACGACTGAATGGTGTGGCTAGTCGAAACCGATTTTCAGCGACATGTGAACTAGAGTAATGTTCGGTCTGAGCTGTCAGTCTAGTTGGCCCGTTCTCGCACGCACACGACCAACCTAGGAGTATTGCACCAGTTCGTCTCCCACCCGCCTCCGAAACTGCGATGTGTGCAGTATTCCGGTTTCTGCCCGGGACCCCAAGCGTCCTGCACGGTCACGACGTAGAAGAAGTAGTTTAACCACCCCTGCACTTGGGCGTGTTCTGCGATTCCGTGTTTCCCCGCCTGGAGCACTTCCGCTGTGGTGGGAAGGCGCCACCCGCCCGCGATGCCATTGTATTTTAGCTTTTTACAAACATCATCCGCGCTGCCCTCTTTCACGGGAACCCACTGACTCGTTCCAAAAACGTTCCGATAGTTAACCCTGGGAGCCATTACAATGTGGTTCGTCCATTGAAGTCCAGTCTGCGTGTCTTCCATGGTGATGCAAGAGGGTTTCCACGATTCGGGAGGACAAGTTTTATCGATGGAGACGTCCACCCAATCGGAATAAGCGTTCGACGAAAGAAGAACTAGAAACAGAACACCCGACAGAATTTTCACGTTGCCTCCGGAAAATTTTAAACAATTCACAATTGCACGGCATTTCAACTTTGTCACGGTTTCGGCTTGCAGCCATTTTGCAAAAAGAACATCTGTCTGAGACTGGATTAGTTCTCTGATTCGACCGGACGACACGCACTATCGGATGCACTACTATCTCTGGCACCCTAGGTCTTTCCAGACCACCGCCGGTGAATTCGAGTGACTCCAACACGAGTCCAGTTCGCGCCACGACGAGTCCTAAGTTGCTGGGCGTTAAGAGTCTCCACGATTTCGGTCCAAGTAGAAGAGTCGTGGTCACGCATTCGGAGGATGGCTCTTACCACCTTCATCTCCCGAGCGTTTGGTATGAGTCGTCCGCCCACCACCTTCAAGCCATAGCAGGGATTAGGATAGCGGTAATTATCCGCTCGTCTTCCGCATTCGGTTGTTCCGCGAATACCCTCCTTTCGCAATCGGGCCAACACTGCTTGTTTTGAAAGCCCAGTTTGCTCACCAATCTGAGAGGCGGACAGGCCACTTTGAGCAAGCCCTGCAAAAATCCGGGAAGGCAACCGACGGGGCGTATGGAGGTAATTAAGGAAATCAACGAGATAAAAGTGTTCGGGTACTGTCCCGGTCGGTCCACCACGCCATCCCTGTCCAGCAGTTGATAAAACTCCTGGGCATCCACTCGATGAGAGCGCTCCACCTTGCCATTTAATCTCGGCGTCCGAGGTCGAATATAAGCATGTTGTATGTCCAGGTCTCGCAAGTGCCAATGAAAAGCGGACTGAAACTCAGCTCCGTTGTCGGTTTGGACCACTAAAATGCGAAAGGGAAGTCTGCGGATAACTTCATCGATGAACTGCATCGCCGTCTTCTGATTGCATTTATCGTAAATCTTCAACATCCGAATTCTAGTGCAGTCGTCTATGGCCGTGAATTGGTAAAGCCGTTTGGCGGGCTGCATTCAAGTATGAAAACCTGCGCATTGAGTCCAAACCACGATTTGGTGCGGGTCAGGTGTGTGGAAAGAATGGCGAGAGCTGCTTAACGATGCTCACTCTTAGTTTGGAATCCAATCGAGGTCTTCAAAGTACGACCATTTTCCGCGCGACGACTTGATTCGATCAAGCTGAAGATAATATTGAGACTGTCGGTAAGGTACAATTCCCGTTTCAGGCTCATAGTCAGCGAAGAAACAGGCGACCTCCTCTCCACTGATTAGGTGGAACCATTCATCAAGGATTTGTTTGCAGTCTTCAATTGAGTTGGGCCGCCTGGTATAGAACTCAATGAAGAGCCACCGGCTCGTATCTTTATCCCGGGGGCAAACGCCCGCTCTCGCTCGTCAGTAAGTTTACAGTTCAGCGAAAACGATTCAATAGGGAGGCAAGCCCAATACTCTGGACAATTCCAGCCAAAATCCTGACAACCTTTGTGGGTTTTCTGAAGGGTAATTTGTAGGTCGTCTAGCGTTAGGATTTCAAAGTCAGGGGTCAAAAGGGCAGATAGTCCACTTCCCCCCATAGATAAACATAGAAAACCAAGCCCTGTTATAAGCAGGCTTTTAAAGCGGCTCATTTTTTAATTCCTTATAGTATTTTCGAAATTTCCCCATTCCTCTGAAGTTCGGATTCACTTGATATTCTTTGTGGTAGCGCTTGTAGTTAGCCACCGCTTCTTCCCAAGTCGCTTGGCGTTTCAGTAGGACAGAGGCTATTTCTCTTTTTCGAAATAACCAGCGAATTCCTGCGCAGATGGAAAGGCCAGCATCCAGCATGTCGTCTTCAGTTAAATTGAGGAAGTGATCTCGTAGCTCTTTGTGCTTATCTGTGAGGTAGGGGAGTGTTCCGTCCAACACCTGCATTAGCCCCCGGGCACGGTTTGGGCCCTTAAGTTTGTTGTTGGCATTTGTTTTAAAGCTAGATTCGGAAGCGATTAAAGCTTTTACTACCTCCGGTTCTAGAGGAGTCTCCGGAGACAAAACTTCGTTCCAATATTGTGTCCACCCCCAGATGAGGGAGTCAAAAAGTGGGCTTTCTTTTCCGAATTTAGAAATTTGCGGCAACGGTTGTTTAGAGAATTCATTGAAATGTCGGCTGGCGATTTCACGAATTTCTTCCGGGTAAAACTGGTCTCGACCAGAGGGGTTCTTGGCACAAGTTGAAGAACGCGGATGCTCGCTAATAAAAGTACCGTCTTTCTTTTCATAGGGTGAAACGGTGGTGGCTTCGCGAAAATGCTGCCCCGGTGGACATAGTCGCCAACGGTGGACGGGCTTTGGAGGGCCAAAGACTTCTTTTTTGTTTAAAGCCTTTGTCTTTTTTCTTTTTGTGGTCCGTTTTGGCATTTATTGACCATCTAGCCCGCTGAAATTGTTTGTGTCCCGGTTGGATTAAGCAACCTTCATTTTTAGTCGTTGGATCTCACGCTCCAACTTTAATCGTCAAATTACTTGTTCTAAAGTTTCCCATTTCATCTCCTCCTGACGCTTCCCACCCATCCTTGCAATTGGCACTCCGAGAGCGGAAAGGTCTACGTGGAGGACAAATGAAAGACTTCGAAGAAATGACGGACGAACCGCTTTTGGCGAGAGGGGAATTACTTGCCGCGCAGCTTAAGCACGAGGGAACGGTTTTGATGGCTCTCTATCGGCAAATTGCAGAAAGGGAGGGGCTCGAATTGGTGATACTGGACGAAGGCTTTGCCGATGTAGAATTCAGGATGGACTTCACCTCGCGGACAATTCTCGAACTGCTTGAGACCAGAAGTCAGACCGTTGCTTCGACGGGAAAGGAGTTCGGGACGCTTGCTTCGGAGTTCCGCAACCTTTTTAAGAGGTGAAGAGGTCGTGGTCTGGATTGGGTTGATACGCTGTGTTCCTATTTCAGCGGATGCAAGTCGACTAGAAACTTCTCGACCATGGACACGTAGATCAAAACTTCCACAGGAGTCACTTCGGCCGGATGGAGATCATCAAAGATCAAGTTGAGCAGCGATAAAAAACCCTGAAACTCTTCCGGGAGTCTGGCGTCCGAAAGCAACTGAGTCATTTTTCCCTCTTTGCCTTGAGCGAATTGCGCCAAATGGTCGGTGACATCGGTATTAGGTTTTCGCCAAAATCAAAAATAACGCCCATTTTCACTCCGGCGCCGGAGTTGAGGTGCACTCCCGCGGCTCCTCGACCCAATGGCTTTCGACTTCCACCTTCGTCGCCACGACGTGTACAATAATCGTCACGGGGGGTAGGGATGAATCAATCGGGAAAGTCTCAAGTGAAACTATGGGCGGGCCGAGTGCTCAGTGGGCTGGCCGTTCTGTTCTTGTTGATGGACGCCGTCATGAAATTCTTCATGGATAAACTTCCTCCCGAAGCGCTTAAGGCGGGTGAAGCCCTGCAATGGCCCATGGAGCTGATGCCGATGGTGGGCACGATTCTTTTGCTGTGTCTGCTTCTGTATGTCATCCCTCGCACTGCCGTTATGGGAGCGATCTTGCTAACGGGGTACCTGGGTGGGGCGATTGCGAGTCACGTTCGAGTGAGCAATCCGCTATTCACCCACACGCTGTTTCCGATCTATATCGCGATCTTTATCTGGCTAGGCCTCTACCTGAGAGACAAGCGAGTCAAAGCCATCATTTCGAAATAATCGCTCACTCTATTCGCGTTCCACCGGCGGTTTCGTCCCGAAATAAAAACGGTCTTCGCCTCTTCCCACCGGCGCGTGGTACCACCAAAATCCGTCCACAACCTTCTCCCATTTTCCCCGGTAAGGGACTTCCACGTATTCCGGTGTAAGCTGTATTGGACCAACATAAGACAGGGAGGGGAGCTGGGGTGGGCGCGCTTGCTCAATCCAATTTGCCTTTTCGAATGCGAAAGTCTTTAGCTGTTGGTCCTGGTTGGCAAAAAGAATCGGCCGGTCAAGCTTCGCAATCGACTTCCAAGTCGCGGCAGACTTATTCCCCAGCTTTTCGAGGCGGAATGCCTTGTCCCGACTCAAGCCAAAGAAATCCCCGGTTAACGCACTTTGGATCCGGATGGCCCATAGGCTCGCGGTTGTTTTTGACGGTTGAACGATCGCGATGCTCGCGGACCAGATTTTCTTTGCGGAGATATAGATGTTGTAGACTCGATTCTCTAAGAGCCGTTCCTCGGTATAAGGTTTCCCTAACTCCCCGGGATTTTCCACCAGCAGCGGGAGGGTTGTCCAATGGCCCTGAGAATCGTATTTCCAAGCGACGTATCCCCCGGATCCCAGGTCAAATGCGCGAATCACATTCTTGGCGGCGGTCGCACCCGCTACCTCCCTCCAGCGATACCCGATGGTGCTCGAACCTTTCCCTACCAACTCTTCACGGCGGTCGATCGGGACATGCAGAACTTTCGCCGGATAGCGTTTCTCGTTTTCGTCCTCCAAAACGAGTTCAAAACTACGGGCGGCATCGAGCCCGAAGAACTCTCCGCCCAAAACCGTATAGGGGCTTAGGTTAAAAGGCAGCATTTCAAGCTGGTCTTTTGACGCCCCCGCAAGAAGATCCTTTTCTGATTCCGCCCTCTGTAGAAAAGCATCGGCATCGGGAAAGGGCTTCACACTGAAAAGCGCCTGATAGTCGGGGCCTTTACCCTTCGAAAAAAACAGTCGGAAGAGGGGAGAGATTTGAGTTGCCGATTTTCGAATCACGTAGACACGGTTTGGAACAACTGTTTCCGCGACACGATCCTCTTTCGCGGTTACCGGATCGATCGAAAACAACTTCGCTTCCTCTGCACCGAAAGCGTGACCCGCTGCAGAAAAAAGCAGAGCAAAAAGTATGTAGATTCGCATTGATTCTGCTTATCGACCGAAGGGAGGTTTGCCAACCACGGTTTTACCTGAAGCTTGACGGGCGCGGATTCTCGGTCCGATAGTCCCCGTTTGACCCAAAGGGTAAAGGGAGATCTATGCGAAGCTGGTTTGTCATTGCACTCTTCGGAGCACTCAGTCTTTTTGCGGCCGTGCCTTCGATGGCTTCGTCGGCCTCAGTCGACCAGACGACCATCACGGGCGCCGTCTTTAAACCCAATCACGAAAACAAAGAGCTGGGTAATGCGTGGGAAGCTCCCGATGGCATTACGTGGGGAGAAACGGCCGTTTGGAACAAAGGCACTCGGAATGAGACCCACCTCGACACCTTTGACCATGTGCAGAAGTACTGCATGCGACGCAGTGCCGAGGTTCCGACCGAGAATGATATCAAGAAATTGCGAGGCTACCTTTTCGACAAAAACGGTCGTTCGACTTGGATGCTTCCCAATGTGGCTTATCGATGCAGTTATGGCGATCGCGATGAGGACTGCGGATGGCAGTTTTGGACCGCCGAAAAGAAGAAGGTACATATTTTAAGAACGGGGACCTCGCCCACCATGCGCGATGATCTCGCTTCGGTTCGTTGTATTATTCGGCGCGGCAAGAACTACAGCGTGCGGGGTTACGAGCGGAACGAGAACGGCTATCTGATCATGAAAAGCACTTACATGCCGGATAAAGATGGAAGCGCCATTCTGAAGGACGACTACATCAAGAAGTACGGTTTGGATGACTACCAACGCTTCTTTCAAATCGGGCCCTATGGCCCGCGTGCGAGCCGGTTTCCCTCTCGAAGTTCGGGTAGCGAGGCCTACTTGCGCAATACCCGAGGGGAACGGGTCCCGATCCACGATGATCCCACCGGCCCGTACCGCGGGAAATAGGAGTCTAGAAGAACCAGTTTAGCTGGGAACCTCCACTCCGGCGCCGGAGTGGAGTCTCATCGGCTCTCGTGCCAGAGATTGGGCTGGCAAAGAGTTACTCGGTCACGTGCCTCGGCTTAGGCCGACGGACCGCACCCGTATTGGAACGTGTAAACGGCTTTGCTGCCGGCTTACTAAAAGCGATCGGTTTGCCGCGCGTGTGGCGTATCTCTTCGCCTTCTCGGAAGATCTTTAAACTGCGACCTCGGTTCGCCCGTTCATCGCGACGAAAAGGTGGGCGACCCGTGCGTCGGTCGTCTGCACGGAAAGCGGGACGGTTGGGGCGGCCGCCGCGGGGTTTGAACGCCGGGCGATCGGGACGTCCCATGGGCTTAAAGCCCCGCGGACGTTCCGGACGAGATTGAAACTTGGTTTGCGGGCGGGGTTTGAAATCGGGTTTGGGTTTCGCCGTCATCACCGGAGCAGGCGCCTTCGCGATCACGCCATGCGCGGCCGGTCGCGGGGCCGGGTGATGTATCGGGCGCTTGGGCGGGCGCGCGGGCTGCGAACGCTTTTTCCCAAAAGCTCCCGGAACGTGCGGTCGTCGCATCCCGCGCGGGCGGCGCTTAGGATCCATAAAGCTGATGGCGGTACCTTCGCGACCGATGCGGCCCGTGCGGCCGATACGGTGGAGGTAATCTTCTTGGGTGGCCGGGTAATCGTAGTTGATCACGGTTTCGATATCCGAGACATCGATTCCGCGGGCGGCGACGTCCGTCGCCACCAGGATTCGGGTTTGCCCAGTGCGGAAGGATTCCAAAGCGGCTTTGCGTTCCCCGTGGGTACGACCGCCGTGCATGCAACCCGCCGGTTGACCCGATTGCGTGAGGCGCCGCGCCACTTGCTCCACGCGACCTTGGGTATTGGCGAAGATCAGGATTTTTCCCGGACGCGCCTCCACGTGGTCCTGCAGCAAGCGCGGTTTTTCGACGTCATTCGTGTCGATCGTCTCTTCGGTGATCTTGGGTTGTTCGGTAATCTGGTTGACCTGAACCCGCACCGGGTCTTTCAAATACTTGTTCGCCAGCTTTAGGATCTCGGGCGGCATCGTGGCGGAAAACAAATAGGTCTGACGTTCGGGGCCCAGGCGTTTGACGATCTGTTCCACCTGCGGCGCAAAACCCATGTCCAACATCCGGTCCACTTCGTCGAGGATGAGAACATTGATTCGATCAATGGGCATTCCGAGATCGATATGCTCCATCAAGCGCCCCGGGGTCGCGATAATGAAATCGACTCCCGCTTTCACTTCATCGCGTTGGCGTCGGAACGATTCACCCCCGACGATCAACGTACTGTGAAGGTCCAGCGTTTCGCCGAGCTTGCGCATGAACTTATGAATCTGCGCGGCCAATTCCCGGGTGGGAGCCAAAATAAGAACTTGTTTGCCGGGTTGCGGGTAAAGGTAGCTGAGCACCGGAATGCCGAAGGCGCCCGTCTTACCGGTGCCGGTGGGGGCAATCGCTAGAATGTCCTTGCCCAGCAGCGCGGCGGGAATGGCCTGCGACTGAATGGGTGTGGGGGTCTTGAAATCCATCGCCTCGAGGGCGGAGAGCAGGGGTGGCGGCAGACCAAAGTCTTTAAAAGTACTCATCTTTTTATCCAATGCGGGCAATTGCGTCTAAGAAGGTCGGCAAGTTAGCAGGTTTGAAGGGGAAACTCCACCGACTCCTAATCTATCGCCTTTTGAAACTTCAGACTCTTGACTCTCTTATCAATCAGATCATTTATTCGCTTGGGAATCTTAGCTTTGGGTAGCTCCCGTTGAATCTGATCGGCTAGGGGTTTGTAATGCGCCAGTATCTGATCGGCCATGCGACGCAGTCGCTTCTTGAAGACCCCCCGCTTCAATCCCAGTTGATCTTCTAGCTGCTCGATTTGATTTTTGCCGATTTTTGAGAACTCATGGCGGTCACCGATCCGGAAGGAAAAGCTGGGCTCTAGCCCTTCGTAGATCGCGGTCGACATGAGATCATAAAAGGGCGTCAGAAGGTACTGGGACTTCTGTTGCAGTAGGAGCGAGATGTTTTTGGAGTGAGAATCATTGTTGCCAATTATCAAGTTAAAGCAGACCCAATCCAGGATCCGTTCCAGGCTGGGATAGCGATGGGCAGAAGCAACGTGCTCCCTAAGGAACTCGTAGTTTTGTTTTAGGCTGGGACCTCCTCTTGACTCGTACTTGCTTTCGCTGGAGATGCCTTGCGCTTGGCAAAGATCCTGCTGATGAATTCGTCGTACGCCGCCATCCACGTTACTCATTTGGCGATCGTATCGTTCGATCACAAAGAGTGGGTGATTGCCCTCGAAGACCTGGCAGGAAGGTATCTCCATTCCTACCGCTTTCGCGAGCTGCATGCAGTAGTACTCATTGTAAACCGACTCCTTCACTCCGCGTCGCCAGATTGGCACCTTTACAATGTGTGTAGTGGGATGTCCGTTCTTGGGGAGGAAAAATTTTCCATCCTTTAGAACGGCCGGAAACTTATCTTGGGCGCCGGCTAGAGAAAGATACCCCGCACTGGTCTCTGAAATGACCTCTGCTACCGAGAGCCTCTCCTCGATGGCCTGGTCGATATTTTTCATGTCGATGGGAACCAGCTCTAGCGGACCTTCGGGGGCCTGGTAATTGGGTTGCTCAGTGAGGACAATGGCACCGGCGCAGTCTCGGCCAAACTCGGCGAGGAAATCAAATACCCCGGATACTTTGTGGGCGGTTTCTAAGTCTTTTCGAACGTCTCCTTCTGGAAGTAGGTTCTCGAAAAAGGAGAGGGTGACTTTGTTGCCGAACTTCCCTTCTGTCTCGATGGGCATTGAAAGGCTGATGGCAAATGCATTTGGGTCTTCGCGCCAGGATTTCTCGTATTCGAAGGAATAGACGTCGTCGTCGTTCTTCGTTAGGCGCCCAACGTTCTTGCTTTCGAAGTAGGCGTAGAGCTCTTTCATTAGTCTTCCATTCGCAGTACCACCTTGAAGCCCAACATCTTCCCGAGCTTCAAGAGGGTGGAAAGACGTACGCTTTTTTCACCCATTTCTATTTGGCTAATGCCGTTGTGGGAGAGGTCACAGAAGTCCGCCAATTGCTTTTGGGTGATGTGTAGCTCGTTCCGCCGGTTCTTTAGAACCTTCCCTAGGTCGGCTTCGCTTTTGATGTTTTCGTCCATCACGCACCTTTCAATTCTCACTATAGTGAGAATATCATACCCCGGACCAGGGATTCCTGGTTTTTTCTCACTATAGTGAGAATATCGGTCGAATTGGGTCAAAATTTAACTAATTCTCACTATAGTGAGAATGGGCAAAAAGCTAGGAGGCTTATAAGTTTAGAGCGTCCATGGCCGCTTTTTCGTAGGCCCCGTCTTCTCCGGGATAGCGAAGCAGTGAATCACAGCATTTGGATTCTTTGGCCAGCGCCCAGACAATGCTTTCTCCGGCGGGAGCAATATCGGGGAGTGCCTTTTGAATGGGGTCGCGGAACGCGGCGCTCGCATCGATGATCTTCCATCCCTTGGATTCCAACATCTTCATGACGTCGCCCAGGAACAAGGCGTTCAAAAGGTTGTGATGGACAAGCAGGGTGTGTTTAGGATTTCTCCCGGTTTTCCGGGCCAGCGCATCGTAGAACGTCACGCGATCCCAGATATGATTCAGGTAGAACTCGCGAAACGGTTTCAAATCGGCGGACGGATCCTTCCGCAGCCGGTCGGCCAGGCGGGAGTCGATGTACCAGTCGGAGGCGTCCACGGTCACGTAGCCCATTGCGTAGCCCTGGTTTTTTAGAAAGCGGCGCACCGAGTCCCGTTTCGCTCGAGTCTCTCCTTCCTTGAGAAATGGAAAACGGAAGATTTTCGTAAACTGAGCCAAAGGTTTTAAAAGCGACTCGGCTTTCGCGATATCCAATTCATATTCTGCGCTCGTTTCTTTGGGATCGTTTAGATTTCGGTGGGAGTACGTGTGGTTCGCCAATAAATGGCCGGCTTTGTCCCATTCCTTTAGAAGCGCTTTCCCTTCGGGGCTATCTACCCGGGTTCCGCAGACAAAAAGGGCGGCTTGGACATCCTGCGTTTCGAGCGCCTTCCTAATCTCCGAATCCCTTTTTGAGGCGGAAAAAACCGGTGTGGCGTAGTGGTTCGGATCGTCCATGGTGATGGCAATTTCGCCGGCCGATGCCAGGATTGGAAAACCCAAGGTGACAATTGCGAGGCAACGAGTGGAAAGTTTCATGGCAGCAAAGTATCACTAAGGCTCTTTTTGCAGAATTTTTTGTTGATACGTCTGATTTTTATTGATCCCGCATTTGAAATCCCATTATAGAAAGTGAATGCACCCGTCGTGCCTCAGTCCTCATTACCGACCCTACCGCTATTGGCGGAGATACTAGTCTCCGTTTCACGTTTTTCCGTCTTTTTTAGTTTCTAATTTTGACTGAGGTTCGCATGTTTGTTTTGGCGTTTTTAATCTCTATTGTTGTTTCTTCGGCGGCTGCTCAATCGGATGCCGATCCCTGGGCTTGTGAAAGGCTTCTGCTCTCCGCCGACTTAGTCGGCCGAGGCTTTTCCATCCAGCGTTTGGAAATCTACATTCCCAACGGCGTGCGCCTCGAAGATAGGGCCGCGGACTTCCGAACCGCCCACGGCTCGGCAACTCCGATTCGCATTGTGGAGATAGATTCGAGTTCGACGGTAAGTAGCGCCATACACCAGTTCCGCTTGAGATCGTTTAAGAAAGGACCGTTCACGGACAGCTTTTACCTGATTGCTAATTTTGTCTCGAAAAAGCTTGAGCCGGGGGAATTCTGGACCGTCGAAATTACGAACAACAGTCCGGATCACTTTTCCGAACCCACAGCGGGCGGAAGCTTCATCAATCTCTTCAAAACCGATCATCCGGTTTTGCAAAAAATCCCTGCCGATTACACTGAGGTTTTTCGATCGATCCCACCGAACTTGTTGACCACGCATCCCGACTTTTCGATCAATCGCGAACAGGACGTAAGACCAAACTACGTTACGGATCGAATTGCGCCGCTCTTGATTGCGGAAGCGGACGATATCTTCCAAAAAATCTCCCTGGACCCAGGAACACTCACGGATACCTCCAATCGGATTCGGGTGGTGGGACCGGAGGCCGTGCAAGGGCGGATTGCGGAATTCAAAGCCACCGCGCTGCTTCGTTTGATTCATTTTCTGCATGCGGATGCAAACGCGCAGCACCTTCTGCTGCAGGTGGGTGAAGCGCTCTTCTCGACGGAAGCAATGGCCGTGATCCCGAGACAGGACACCTCACTATCGCCATTTTTCGAAATCCGATTGGAGCTCCATCCCGCTGTAGTGGCGATTGTGCGCGAAAGATACCCAAGATTTGCGCTCGATCTTCCTCAGGCCTTTCGCATTCGTTTGGATGGGGAGGGCCAAATGGTGGATCGCCTAGGCCGTCGCACAAACTGGAGCAACCAGCAAATAGGCATTACAGGTTTTGTCTACCAAGAGTTTGCGGGGGAAACAGGGCGCTGGCGGCCGACTCAAGAGTAAACCGTCGGGAGTGCACTATCATTGCGCGGGCACTGTCCCCAGGAATAGTGCCTGCGCTAGTGGGGAACATCGACGCTAAGACTTCTTCTTGAAGGTGAAAACGGCCGTCTGCGCCTTTTTCCCTTCATTATAGTTGGTCCACTCTTGCTTGAGGGTATTCGGATCGACCAGCGTGAGCGTGACCGCGTGCATGTGCATCTCTTTCAGTGACTCAATTCCGTCTTTGCCCTGCATTTCGAAAACGAAAACGCCGTTCTTGGCACTCTTGAGTTTCATGTGCGGTTGATTGCCCAAGGCGCAGTAGTGCGTCATGCCGAAGCCCTTACCGTCTTTATGATAAACAGAAACCATTTCGTGGGGTGTTCCGGCGCCCAGCGTTTCCATCAAAACCGTGTTGCCCGATGTCAGCGCGTAGGAAACGGTAGCCGGCACCTCTTTGCCATCCATCAGAGTCGTGCCTTCCCACTGACCGACGAGGCCTTTCATGGCTTCGATTTCCTTCGGCATCGGCGGGAGTTTATGATGACCGGGCCCAGCAAAAGAGGTCATCGCGATTACGAGGGCCATCAGACTCATCTTGGATTTCATATTTTTCTCCGCTCTAAGAAATCAATGCGAGAAAATTCTACCGTCTGAATCCAACCAAGTCCATTGCGCAAAAGTTGGGCACCGTGGGCGTGTTCAATCAAAATAGAATGGGTCGACGATCACAAACTCATCGGTTTCGGAATCGTACAAAGTGCCGCAGATGGTGACGGAGAACGGGTGCATTATGGTATCGAATTTCATTCCGAAGCCATCGATTTCTTCCACGTCGCGGGAGAGAAGGTGCCGCCCGGATACGAGGTTTTTCTTAAGCTGGCTAAGTGCTCCTTGAAACTGTTTCCACAGGAGTTCTCGCATTTCTAGGTCAATCGAATCGTCATTCAAGATAGCCACTAGCACTCTCCCCCGTAGCGGCTCCGCGTAGCGGATAGTCACCGGAGTCGCGAGCCCCCGGGTGGTGATGGCGCGAAGACCGTGGGGCATCGAAACTTCGGTACGAAGGAATTTTAGGACGTTGTCCTCACTTTCCGCGGCGGCTCGGGCGCTTTGGACCAATTGTTCCAAAGTCGGCACATCGAGGGGATAACCCGTCTCTCCTAAAACGTCTTTGAAGTCCTTCAGAAACTCCTTGATCCAAAACCCGCGACGAAAGGACGTTCGGGCCTGATAGTACCGGCCGTAGGCGCCATACCCAAAAAAGCGTGAATCCGTTACCCGCGGAAAGTCGACGTGGGGGAATCGATCATCCTTCCAACCCGACGCCTTCCACTTGGAAGAAACCGCCTCTCCCGACCGCATTTTGGAAAATCCGGTGAGGGCATCGGGGCAGCCTGCCCAATTGCCAAAGCCGGCCTGGGTCAGCTGGAACAAAATAAAAACCACGATTCGCACAGTCATGGGGCCTCCGTTTGAACCGGGTATAGAGGTCCCAGTGCGTTTAGTTAAATACTATTAGTGTATTGACGTAATAGTTAAAAACTATTACTCGGCTGCGACATGGAATTCCAATATTTGAAGTATTTTGCCTCGGTGGCGCGTTTGGGCAGCTTCGCGCGGGCCGCCGCGGCCTGCCACGTCTCTCAGCCCGCGTTGAGTGTTCAAGTTCGAAAACTCGAAGACTCGCTCGGAACAAAACTTCTCAATCGAAGTACCCAGAAAGTCAGCTTGACCAAAGAGGGCGAGCTCCTGCTTCCCCGAGTAGAACAAATCCTCGCCGAGATCGAAACGCTGGCACATTCCGCACGCGCGCTCGGCAATCCCTGGGAACTGCCTTGGACGATCGGGATCACACCGGCATTGTCCTATTCCTCGTTGTTCGAGCGGCTCCGCAAGACTCAGGAGAGGCACCCTGGATTTTTGCCTTCTTTTCGGGAGATGGCCGCGCCGGATCTTTTAAGCCAGTTGCGAAGCCAAACGATCGATCTCGCCGCCATTCCTTGGGCGGGAAATCTAGAGACCGGGGATTTGCTTTCGGTCGAAATCGATCGCGTTTCTCTGGTGGCTATTCGTCCCAAGGGACCGAGCAATCCAAAATTAGAGTGTATTAGTGTCCATCCCGGTTGCGGTTTGCGGCCCGCCCTGGAGCAATGCGCCCTCTCGATGGGGAGTGCCTTGAGCTCTCGTCATTTAGCGCATCACACCGATATGCTGAAGCACTGGGTTCGTCTGGGATTGGGATGGTCGATCATTCCCAAGAGTGCCCTTCACCACGATGACAAACGTGATCTAAAAATCGAAGTGATAAAAAAGGCACCCCCGCTCGTATTTCGGTTGGTGGCGTTGGATACCCCTAGACATCGGGCCTTCTTTGCGGAGTTCGCCTAGCTAGCAAAGAGCAATGCGTCGCCCGCAACGGTTTCGTGTTTCACGCGCCCTTGCGTCGCCAACGCTTGACGACTGGCTCCACCGGAGGCTTCAGACGTCCCGAGAGTTTGAGGTCATCTAACGTGACGGTGCGCCCGTCCGTAAACGAAGGGCTCCTTACCTGTTGAAGTCTGTTTACTGCCTCATCGAAAAGCTGCGTTTCTTCAAAATCCAAATACTCGCGTTGGGTGGCCAGGGGGCGTTGAGTGACCCCTAGCCAATCCGCCAGCAGCTGTTTTTGCGCGGCATTGAGCTCCTCGTTCAGGACTATCTGTACGCTCTCGGCGTAGACGGAAACTTGGAATTCAGCGTGGAGGAGCGCTTCGGCAAGCGCGTAAGATGCGTGGCGCAGCACCCAGCGCCATTGTTCTTCGCTAGCGTAGCCCGCGTCTTTCAATCGGGATTCCAGCTTGCCAACCGCATAAAAGTTGAGCGTCCGCACTTGACCCGGTGATTCACCGGTCCGCTTTCCAATCTCTGCGCCCCAATCGCCTTCAAAATGCTCCAAAACGGCGACCGAATTGTGCACCTTGCGTTCATTGTCTTTTAGCAGGGCGACGGCCAGCGCGTAGTCTTGAGCCAGTATCTTCCCCTGATATTCGATCATCCAGCTGGGCGGAGGGTCTCGCTTGAGCCGCCCGCCACTTCGGGGAATATCGGAAAGCTGTTCGGGGACATTGCGCTGGGCCTTGACCCAATCGGCGTAGCGTCGCTTTGTAATCGTTCGAAGCAGCCCCGCGGGATTGGTTAGGTCCATGTTTTCGCGATTCAAGTGAAACTGTAAAAGGACCTCCTGAAAAAGATCATCCTTTTCGGAGCGATGGCCCATCTTTTTATCGAGGTAGGTGCGGATAATATGTCCGTAACACTCCACCAGCTCTTCGTCGGTCCCTGGTTCCCGGGCTTGGTACCGGGCAAAGAAAACACGTTCGGCAACGTCCGGACTGATTTGTTTGCTCTTCAAGTCTGAAGCATTGGTCGCCCAACAAAGAAAAACATTTGTGAAAAGAAAAATATAGATAGAAATGCGAACTCCCCTAAAACCCTGCACTCAAAGTGATAACGTGGGTCAGCCATTAATTCAAGTTCGAGCCCAAGTTTTTGAAGATAATCTATATTTTGTTTATATAAAGAGCCGGAAAGCCCATCCCGGAGTCGCTGACGCGATCGATTGGATCAATACACTGGCCGCCGCCCAAAACGGGTCGTCTTCGCGTGTTGAACCCAACGCAGAACTTTCATGAACCCCCGTCGCAAGGGGAAATCACATTTGGCGAGCGTTGCGCGGGACAGGACATCCACCGCTCGGAGTAGCTGGTAGAACGCGGTCGCGACGCGCGGCAGATCTTCTGAGTTTACCCATTGGTCAGCGTCGTCGTCGGTCAAAAGATAAACGGGGTTGGAGATATAGTTTACGATCGGCACACCGGTCAGATACCAGTCCCCGCCATCGGTTGGGGGGTAATTGCCAAGCGGTCCTTCGGCGGGCAGCAGCACCCAGCGGTCAACCCCACTGTTCCTGGCTACCTGCAAGAGGGCTTCGCGGAGCCAACGGTTAAAGCTTAAGAACACGCCGGCGGCCTCGGGCCGGCCCGTGGGCACCAAAGCCCCCTCCTTATTCACCATCGCTTCCTTGGCAATGTGTTCAATGGAAAGCGCGAAAACCACATTGCGCGCGATCGCCGCACGATGTTCCTCAATAAAGGTGCGAGTCCCGATGGATCCGTAGAAATGTCCGGCGGTGAACAAGACGACCAAACGTCGTTGAAGTGATTTTTCTTTCGCGAGCCGTTCGGCAATTCCTAAGACCACCGCCACCCCGGATGCGTCTTCCACGGGGGAACGAAAAGGGCTGTCATGATGGCACGTCAGCACCATCGCTTCTGCGTCCGCGGGTCCGAGTTCGCCGATAATATTATGGGTGAGACTCGGAGTGTTTTGACCGGAAGTGCAAAGTTCGACTTGGGTGTCACCCCGAGCGAGCGTCAAGAGTTTTTCACCATGAGTGGCCGACACCCAAACGCCCGGGACGGGTTTGTCGAGAATGTCCTTCTCTCTAAAACCGTAGGGTGCGTACATGTGGCAGGAACCGCCCGGCTGGTCCTTCACAATCCCAATGAAACCCGCGGCTCCCTTTTTCACCGCCCGAAGATAAAAGTGCCAGCCTAAGCGCACCCAGGTTGCGGGGTGTTGCACATCGCGGAGAGTCGCTTCTCGGTCGACCTCGCCCAAGGCGATGCGTCGCAGCAGTCGGGCATCGAGTTGGGGAAAACGCATCTCCGCTACAACAATCGATCCCGTCCAGTCGGCACCCCGCCAACCGCGATGGTTCGCATGCCGCAGTCGGGCGCGCACTGGTTTTTCGGTAAAAGCGGCATAGGGAATGGGAAAGCACTCGATGGGTTCTAACATCGAATTTTGAATAGTCGCTAGGTGTGCCTCCCGCGGATTCCAATGCACAACCGAAATCGGCTCTTTGCGAACGCGTTGAAATCCAAATGCCGACAAGCGGGCAACCAGAGCTTCTTCCTGTGCCTGTCCGGCCGGGCTTCCGGGGCGCCGCGGACCGAGTGCGGTTTGCTCGTCGATCCATTGCTGCAGCTTTCCGACTTCAAATGCAGGAGTGTCCGACAAAATCCCCTCTGACCTCGCTCGACTTCTTCAGTGAGAGATATTCTGCTTATCTCAGTTTGGTAAGAAAGGGCATCAGCTGTTCGCGGGTGGTTCCGGTCGGAATGATCCAGGTCTGCCGATTGGAATCGTAGCCCTGAATGAATCCGAGCGTATAGCGGTGGTGATTCGGAACGAGGTTCTTCGTAAGGTCGTTGATTTCAATGGTGTCGACCCGCGGATCGCGAGGGCGATACCCCTCCATTGCCAACGAGGCCAGCAGCCGCGTGATTCGCTCCGCGTCTTTGCGGTACGCGGGGGTCTCATTATCCGGATAGCCATTAAAACTTGCCGAGATATCCATGCGCGACCGGATGATGCATCCCAGTTCCTTTTCTCGGGTAAAGAGGGGCGAGGAAACCGCGGGCTCTTCGCCTTTTTTTGCCGGTTGGATATTTTGCTCAGAGAAAAACTGAGTGAGTTTCGCCACGCCGGGTGGTCGGCCCGCCTGGATGAGATATTTGGTCGAGCGATAGGGGGCAGTGACCTTGAGCATTTGATGGGTCGGAACGTTGGTGTCCATGGGAGCAAAGTAGTTCACCTTAATAAGGGTATTGTTGGTGTCTGGAATCGCACCTTGTCGAATCGCTTCCTGAAGGTCTTTGACCCCTTGGACCGCGGTACTGAGCTCATGGACCAAGCCGTTCTCACCGCGCACATGGCCTTCTTTAAGAAGGCAGTCAGCCTTTACGATCTCGCGGTCAAACTGGCGTCGAACCGCATCCTGCTGCCGCCAGGGACTCTGTGAGTTCACTTGGGCTGGTGCGGAAACCGGAGCGGCCTTGGGTGGCAAGGGCACCACGACCGCGGGGTATCGCACGGCCGTACTTGGGTATCGAACCTGAGTGGTTGGTGCGGGTTGGGCGCGCACGGAGTGGGTGGGAGGATAGTAGTAGTTCCTCTGTATCCGAGCCGAATACGGGCGTCCCCACCAAGCAAAACACGTCTGAGAAAGCACCGCCAATGACATGACAATGAAGCGAAAAGCCACGAATCCCCCTTGCGCGATAGTGTGCAAGGCGAGCGCCAAGACCTAGCTTGGATTTTCGGCCGTATTCAATTAGCGGGCGTCAATCGTTCGTTCGTCGCGTTTGCAGACGTTAGGGTTGAATGGAGGACACGAAAGTCTTCGCTTCATCCAGTGTATTTAGATGATGCAAAGGATCATGCTCCTTAAGGTAGGCCAGCATCAAATCGCCCAGGGTCTCCACCTTGGGCGCCTTCTTCCGATAAAAATCCGCCAACCGCGCGCACGCGACATTGTTCGATTTCTGGCCCAGCGCTGAATTGAGTCCCTGGGTCTCGGAGACGTAAATGACAACATAGTAAAAGTAAAAGAGGTCGGGCCGGGTCGTGATGGGAATCAACTGTGGACCGGACGAGGCCGGCGTTGGAACGTTAGGCCTCTGTAGATGCAAATCGGCGAAGCTTCGCCCGGGTGCCGAACCACTTCGCGGCTCGGACTGCAATGTCCCATCACCCACGATATCGAAATCGAAGGGAGTGCCTCTAAAAATGAAATCGCTATACGTATAATCGAAGGTGGCCATGACCGGAATGACATCAGCGGCCTTGCGATCCAAGAACTCTCTCACGCGCGGCATATGCACTTTGGCAAAAGCATTGGGATCGGGATCCGATCCGCTCGCCCCGTGCCCGGCGGGATTGGTGATTTTTTTTACGATTTCGAGCGCAAGCAAATCTTTACGATCAAAACACTGTCCAGTGCACTCGTCGGCAGCCGGTTTCACCAATAACTCGCCTTGAGTTTGCAAGATCCACATTCTTGCTTTGAATGCGTGAAAAAAGGGACTGCCGATTGCGGTTCGCGCCTGCTTTCTGGCCCAGTGGGTAAGCGCCGTTTCCAGGGTGGCAAAGTTTTCATTCGCTTGGGGGGAAATTTGACGATCCGGGACCATGCCGTCCACCAAGGAAGTGCAATTTGGGTTGATTGGTTTGGATTCGTCATCCTTCGCATGGAGACCCACGCAGGAAAGCGCGAGAACCAAAGCCAGCACTGATCGGCGAGTGATTGAGTGGTTCATGGTCGGAACTAAGCACCTCCCGACCCACCCGGCAAGCGGTACGATGTCTCGGATGCCCCAGGGGAAAGGCGTTCGAGTATCCTGTTTTTCGCTGCCGAAACCTAGAGGGCGTGCTATGCCCGCGAATGCGAGGTCAAGAAATATGGCTGCCAAAAGGACCAAACTTCCAATCCCTAACGTTTACCAGCTCAAGATTACGCTTCTCCACACTGAGCCTCCGATCTGGCGGCGGGTGCTGATTGAACCGTTCACTTCCTTAGGGGATCTGCATTCGATTATTCAGGTAGTGATGCAGTGGGAAAATAAGCACTTGCATCAGTTCCGAGTTGGGAAAGCAATTTATGGTGATCCGGAGATGGACGATTTTGAACTTGGGATCCGCGATGAATGCGGCATTGATGTGGAATCGCTATACAAACGAAGGATCCGCACTTTTACGTATGAGTACGATTTTGGTGATGATTGGGAACATCAAATTAAAATCGAGAAATCGTTGCCATTAAACGAACCCATTTTGTTGCCGTACTGCATTGATGGAGAAGGCTCTTGTCCGCCCGAGGATTCGGGAGGTCCCTGGGGGTTTGCCGATAAACTCGACATCTTGAAGGACCCCAAAAGTGAAGATTATGACGATGTTCGCGCATGGATGGGTGATTTCGATCCAACGGAGTTCTCCATCGATTTAACGAACGAGTGTCTGCATAGCTCGATCTTTGCCGATCCTGATATGGAACTGCTCGAGGTGTTTCAGACTACCTGCGGCTGGTGTGATAGCGAGATTCTAGAAGAGGACGAGCACATCGCCCATTTTGTTCGCTTCGACGAAGATTTCGATTTAGAAGCGAGTGAAGGAAAGGTGGTTGCGGTGTCTTTGACTTCAAGAGAAATTCCAATTCTCTGTTTTATTCCCGCCTCGGAAGTCAGACAAGATAGCCATGAAGGCGCATTCCATCTGTGCAGCAGGAAATGCCAAACGGCATTGGCTCGTGCTTTGGAAAAAGAGCTCGTTACTTCAAGAAAGAAGACTTCGACAAAACAGCGTCATGGATCGCCGTGAGTTTCGCTATTGGCGTGCGATCGTCTTGAAATCGATTCGTACCCAGATTTGATCGCATCTTCAATGCCGCTGCCGAATCGTCGGGAGAGAATACCAATCAGTTCTTCGGCGGCATAGACGGTGGCTCGGCCTGTAGTTGAGCTTTTTTTGGGCGGCTTGCAAGGATTTGCTGTACTCCGCTTTTTGCTCTTCAACGAATCCAGACAAGTAAAGTGGCATACGGTCGGCACAAATCATTTGCAAGGGCCAAAGGGCTCTTCCCACTCCCTGGCACTGCAAAAAAATCAAAAGCGGATCGTTGTCACGTTGTTCACGCTGCCTGGCTGTGATAGCTTGCGCGTCTTTTCAAATTCATGAAGCGTGGTTTTCTCATTTTGCTGGCCCTCTTCGGGGGGGCGCCAAAGGTCTATGCGGGGGGTTCCTGTGCGACGCGCATCGCGTTTGTGGGCAACCCCTGGTCCTCCGGTCGCGACTTGGTTCTCGAATTGGAGCGTCGGGGTATCGTCACCCACGGCATTCAGGTGGGGGAAGTTCCCGAATGGGCGCATGACTCTCTCTATCTCGAGCGCGGTCGTTCGCTCCTCATCCACGATGGCAATTTAGACAAATTGGAAGCCCAGGCGGCAGCGTTCAAACCGGATGCGTTTCTTTACGGCGCGGATGGAGACGTTCTCGAAGTGGTTGATGATATGGCGGAGCGCTTTCGGCTACGGGGCAATGGAACGCGGTACACGCGAGAACGTCATACGAAAAACGGGCTTCAGGAGCTATTGGGCAAGGCCGGACGCAACCATCTCAAAGGGGTGTTGGCCCGCGATCTTCCCCAGGCCGTGGATTTTGTCTCAAAAGTTGGGGGCTACAACGTTTTTATCAAACCCAATAATGACGGCGGCGGCACCCTCACTTTTCTCATCAACAATGAGGGAGAGCTCAAGGAAAAGCTGGAGCTGATTCTCAGGTCGATCAATACGACGACGGGCCTTCGCAACAAAGTGGCGCTAGTGCAAGAAGTCGCCGACGGAATCGAGTTTGCGGCGCAGGGAGTTGTGAGAGACGAGGAGCACAAGTTTTCGAGCGTTCTGCAGTACGAAAAGGTGGGGGTGGACACTAATACGGAGACCTACCAGTCCGAGTGGATCCTCGAACCCGAAAGCTCGGAAGCCCAAATGGTGATGGCGTTCGTGGCGGATGCCAATGGGATTGTGGGTTTCCGGAATGGGCCGTTTCACTGGGAAGTCAAAATCTCGAAACGGAAAAATGGGGTGGTTGCGATTGAGCTCAATCCACGCCTGATGGGTGGCGGCATGTTGCCATGGCTTAAAGATTGCGTCGGCTACAACGACGCCGAGTTGACCGTCGAAGCATTTTTCTTCCCGGCCGAGTTCCATCGCCGCCCTCGAGTTTACCGGCTTCAAAATCGAGGCTTCAGTTATGAAATCGTAACCCCGGAAGAGGGGCTCGAGCTTGATGTCCGAACACTCCACGCGATCAGTCAAATCCCGGGTTTTAAGCGCACGCGTTTGCTAAAGCCGGACGGCGGTCCCCTACCGAAAACTATCAATCTGGATACCCTGGGTGGTTCAATTGATTTTGCGCACCCGTCCGAAGCGGTGGTCAAAGAAGCGGAGCAAAAGCTGATAGAGATAAATGCTCGGCGTGGCTTCTTTTTGAAGAAATAGAAGTGTGATACTTCGGACTACGGCTTCGGTGCCCGAACTGAATCCGCCAACCAAATATTGTCGACGCGTGAGAGACTGTCGGAAATCTCCGGACTGATACGATGAAACTCAGGGTAACTTTCCGCGCGATCGCGAACAGGCACCTCTAACTCGGTAGGTTTGGCTAGGATTTTCACGAGTTCTTCAAATTCGCTGGCCACACGCTTATCGTATCCGTGATGATAGGCACCCCGACTTGACCAGCTGCAGTCCGCCTTGAAATCGAAAGTGATACAAAGATCCGGTGGCGTGACGGTATCTCGGGTTAGTTCACCTTTGGCCACCTTATTTGCTAGCATCATCGCGTTGAGTTGATAGCTAAGGGCTCCGATCAAAAAGTTGGTGATAAAGCTCCGATTCGTCCAGTCGAGGGTATCGCCGGGCTGCGAGGTGGGCTTGGGTCGTAGGAAGTCGTAGCGGGCTTCTTGAGCCTTAGTGGCGAGAAAGCGATTGTAGTACGCGAATTCTTCCTTGGCGAGATCCTTGTCCGCAGTCGAGTGAGTAGCTTTTTCGATAAAGGGAATGGTGACTTCGGGGGTCCCCACGACACCGACCCATCGATTGTACCGTCCCCAAATTGGGTGTTGGTTCTGCGTGTGGCAAGTTTTGCAAACCGCGGGATTCGTTTCCACGTCAATCCGTTCGGTACCGCCAAATCGAATCCGATAGAAGTCGTAGTTGAAGTCATCGCCGTTCCAGACAATTGCTTCGATCGTTTTACCCGTCTTGGTGTGACCGCTGTTATAGGCAACTAGCATTGAGCTGTCTTCGTTGGAGGTCACCACCCGTGGGCGAATCGGGCCCGCGAGGTTTTTCAAAGGGGTTGTGTCGTTTTGCAGGCTACGAGATTGGTAAACTAGAGCGTAGTTCGAGCGAAAAATATCCGGCAGCTTCGGCACAGCGGTGTCCACCGAGCTTACAGTAGCGTCGGCGTCCATCGCATCGAGAAACGCTTTGAATTGAGCTTTGCCTAGTAAGTTACGATACCGTTCCAAATAGTCCGTAGCCGGGATGTAGACTCGGTCTGAGCTAGCGGCGGATAAGGAACCGGCCAGAAAAGCCACCCCCAAAACGATTTTTCGCATCGATCCCCCAGTGCCGCCAAAGTTAACATCTTGCATTTCATAAGGGTTGGCCCGGAGCGGCGGACCAGGTACACCGGTACCGATCCAAACCGAAACCGGCGCCAGCCTAGATTGCGCGGCGCTCGGAGGTCGCTTTCGCTGGAATCAAGTGTGGTATAAGCCGTGCCGATGCGGCGTTTGTCCTTATTGTCGGTCTCCTAAACGGATCGGTCATTCCTGGTAGCCCGTTTCGGTTTGCCGTTCCACCGTCCGGACGTGCTGAGAGAAATGGTGAGCGAATCACCGCGGTTGAAGATGCGTATTTTAGATTTGATTGCGGCAACCGATGAAACGCGAATGCCTCCGCCTTCGGAGCCAGCGCTCACTCAGTTGGAGCGCGAAGCCATTCGCGAATTTGTGCTCGAAGCCCCACCCCCAGGCGGCGATCATCCGTAAAGCATCAGAGGAAGAAGGACGCCGCATCTGCGCTTAGCAGCTGTCGCGTCAGATCCCCAAGGCTGGGGTCGCGCACCAGAATCACGGCATCCGGCAGGTGAGCACGAAGCATCGCGATCAGGCCCATGGTTTCGGAAACTTCTTCGGCGCTAAGCGCACGGTGAAAATCAAAGACGAGGAGTCGGGCGGTGGGGCGGCTTAGGAGGAGGCTCTTGGTATCGGCGATCGAGTCGAATTCCTGCGGCGGCTCTTCTCCCGAAATAATGCGTCGGACCCTCTCAATATCTCCATCCACCCACTCGACGGAGAGGGGGGAGTCCTCGGAGGTGTAAACGATGAAATGAACCTCATCTTGCTTTACGGTAATGAATGCCCCGTCGCTATTCGTGACAAAAAGTTTGGCCTTGTGGGCCGCCGCAATGAGTGACTCGGGGGAGCCTCCCTGGAGGCCTTGGGCTAATTCAAATCGCCCTTCCGCTTCGTCTGCTCGCCGGAGGGCGCCGCCGAACAGCTCGAGCCCTCGGGCGGCGATTCGGGACTGGGCTAGGCGACTGATACCGCCGCCGCAGTCGTCCGGGGCCACACCCAAGCTGGGAGCCGCGAAGCCGAGAACTAAAACTGCAAAAAGCCCATTTCGCATTGAGGGGCGCGGTATAGCACAGGAGTTGTACCGGTCGCATCAGTTTGATATATGCGGCGGGCTTCGAGAGCCGGGGGTAGTCGATCTGTTTCGTCTCCTAATCACTAATTTGTTGATATCGCTGACCTTACCGGCCTACGGCCAGTTGGCGTGTCGGGACTACCTGGGCCGGGCCTCGCGCACGATTTTGACGGCGCGCCTATGGGGTCAGGAAATCCCTTACACCAAATTGACCAGCGGGGAGCGAGAGCCGGAACGGCTGTTTCCGGATGCGGGGCCTAATGACCTCGTGATTGGGCACACGGGGGGACATGTCTATTTCGCACTCGGCCGGATTCGCTACGATGGTGGGACCTTTCACTCGCCTTCGGCGGTCAAGGGCGGGTTATCGAATGGGGCGCTCGTTCGATTTCGTGATCTCCCGCCCAATGTGACGCAAAGCCTGTTGAAAACGCTCTCGACATCAAAGGGTGGATTTTCCATTACCTGCTCCCAAGACGTTTGCGATGTGTTGAATGAAAGTGGCATTCAGGTCCGTGGGTGGACGAACTTTATTCCTTCTCGCCTTCTAAAGCGGCTCATGGTCCAGGGCATTCGATTGAAAGATGGGCGGGTGAGGAAACCTGAAGTCTACCTTTTAGACCGGCAGGGAAACCTGGAAGCGTTAGTTGCTACTAGCCGTCGTTGGGAAGAACCCTACGAAACGGCGGCGACCGCGTATACGGCGGCGGTGCTCTTTATCGCCGCAACTTGCCTGACCTTTTATTCATTGGCTTTTTAGCAAATCTCTGAGTAGCCCAGGTGATCGACGGAATTGTCGGAATGACGGCTTGTCGACGTCTCGCGTGCTCTCCAAACCCCATTGTCATCACCGACAGGTTTCGCAATAGCTACATAGGTTTATTAAGCCTCTGGAGGAATGCATCAATTTGATGCATAATATGCATGAGTCCAACGATTGTCCGCTATAAGAGTATTCGCTTCATGATTCGGACAAACGACCATCCGCCCCCGGCATGTGCACGCTATCAAAGGAGATAGCGAAGCGGTGGTGGAAATTCAAACGGGCAGGGTGACTCGATCGCGCGGTTTTGGTCAACGCGACTTAGATAGAATTTCAGCTGCGGTTCTGGCCACGCGAACCTTGTTGCAGGAGCAGTGGGATGCCATCCATGAAGAAGAAGACTGAACGAATCAAAAAGAGTGTGCTGGATCACGACGAGTTTGACCCGAAGTATGCAAAGTTTCGAGTCACGATGTTTGTCGATCTTATCGTCCTGGAGGCGCTTCGTAAGGAAGCGAAGCAAAAGGGATTGCCCTACCAAACTTACATAAACCAACTCTTGCGGGAACATGTGGCAGGAGATCAAGACAAGAAAATCCGGGCAATTGTCCGAGAAGAGGTCAAGCGACTTGCGAAGTGAAACGGGTCCAAGACCGGTTTCGGATCAAACCGCCTTCGTCTCGATCCAATAGTCCAGAGCCCCACGCACGCAAGCGACTTGCGCTTGCGCGCAGAGACTCTCGACCTCGGAAGTGCTTTGCGGCTTAAAGCGAGGGCTATCCGGATACATTTCAGTGGTGAAGGCGCCCAAGTGCGAGTTGGCGGTGGTGACCTCGGCGCATAGCCCTGGAATGCTAGTATGAATCACGCCTTCGTGAGACAGCGGCACGTCGAGAATTGTCCCCTGGGCATCGGCTTCGGCGATATGGGTAACCTTGCGCACGGATTCGATCATCGCCTTTTCCAATTCCGGACGATCGATTCCCTTGGTGCCGATGAGGTAAAAACCGTCCGGAATGTAGATGTCCTTGGCTTCCAGCGATAAGCCATTCTTCGCGTACTCCTCGGGCAGGAAAACGCGATCGCTATCGGTGGTTTCGTGCAGATCGATGTGCCCTTGGAATGTGATGCCCAAACCCGTGAGGTAGTTCATCAAAAGGCGGGATTCCTCGGCTTTGCCGTCGCTCTTAAATTCTCGGTTGGGGTTTTCCATGACCGGATCGAGCCGATTCACCGTCTCGTAAGACCACGGGCTAACGCAAGGTGCGACGACAAAATTGAAGTGAGGGGTGTAGCGGGCCACGTATTCCTCCAGAAAGAGCAACGCCCCTTTGACCCCGCTGGTCTCGTAACCATGCACCCCACCGGTGATCAAGATGTTGGGAGCGTCCGCCCGATTGCCCACGCGAACGGCGTAGAGCGGAAACTTCTCGGGGTTAATCGTCAAACGGCCGTAAGACTCGATCGTAAAAGAGGGCCGGCCACCTTTTTTCAGTGCTTCCAGTCGAACCAAGACGTCGTCGTGGTAGGAGCGCTTTACCGTCTGCTCTCCAAACCATTTGAGTTTTCTCTCCGGCCCCCACGGGGGAAGGCTTTTCCCTGAATCGACGCGCATCCGTTCTCCTTTTTCGAGGACAGACCTAACGGAAATCCTGCTTTCGTGCAACTTCTGGGCGAGAACTGGTCTGGGACCAGTTTTGGTCACTTCCCCCGGGTGAAGCGTACGGCGATCGAAGCTCGGTACTCGAGGGGGATTTGCGAGCCCCGGTGAGGTGGGGAGGCGAGGTCGTACTCTCGATCGGGGCCGAGGAGCTGGGCGACGCGGCTGGTTCCGGAATGGAGGGAGAGCAGGCCGGTCGGGGTTGTGAAGCGGTAACCCGTTGCGTGAATGGTGAGGGCGGGGCGCTTATTGACTCGAAAGGAAATGCTCTGGGGTAGTCCCCCGCCCGCGTTGAGGAGGTACTCCGTTCCGCCTTGGGGGGAGTCGACAAGGTCGCCACTCACGGGATCGATGGCTTTCGCGATGAAGGTTTGCGTGGCGATCAGATACTCGGTCGGATACCAGTCCAAGTGCCAACCCTCTGATGGCTTGCGAATTTGGTGAGTGAAAACGACTTCGGCGAGTTCCGGCGTCTCGCGGGGGAGGGCTTGCTGAAGCAAGGCGCCTAGCGCTTGCGCTTGAGCATAAGTGTGCCGAAACCCCTCGATGGCGGCTCGGTTTTGGTTCCAGCGTTCGGCGAGCGCCTCTCCCGAATCCTTGTGGATGGTGGGATCGACAATGGTGTGGAGGTGCCCTCGGTCGTCGACACGGAATTGGCTGAAGAAACCTTGGCCACGTTCAAACTCCGCTTCGTCTATCTGCATTTGGGCCAAAACCACCGAAGCAAAACCTTCCGGCGTGATGGGATGGTTTGCGTTCAGCACGGAAGAACGCCCTTCGGAGATCGACGCGAGTCGGTCTTGAACGGCACTTAGCAGGACGTCCCCACAGCGCGAGTCGGGCAGGGCGTAGGCGTTGAGTGCCAATAGCCAGTAAACTCGCCATGCGAAACGGAACGGGCACGCCATCATCGACTTTAAGAACCTCCTCCGCGGCGACGCGGGGATTGCCTATACCGGTCGCGGTTGATATAAATCAAATAAATATTATTTATAGGTTGATATAAATCGTATATCGGCTTGGAAATTCAAGATGTTAGAAGTCCTGCACCCCCGGATGGAATATTTCTTGGCCTGCGCGGCGGAGAAAAGTTTTGTGGCCGCCGCGCTGCGTTTGGGGGTTACGCAACCGACGCTTAGTACGTCGATTGGAAAGCTGGAGGAGGACCTCGGGTTTTCGCTTTTTGACCGGGGAGTCGATGGCATTCGTCTGACCAAGAAAGGTCAGGCTCTGCACGAGGAGCTCTTAACCCATCGTCGGGCTATTCGAGAAAAGATCGCGGCCACGCTGCACCAAAAAGAACAACCCGTCGTTCGGATTGGGTGCGTGGGACACATTGCGACGTATCGCTTTTTGGATGTCTTGGATTCCCTTAAAGACGAACTTCCCTTGGTGCATCTTTTCACTTCCACCTCGTTTGAATGCATGGAGGAAGTCATCAAAGGAAACTTAGACTTTGCGATCGTGGCCTGGAGCTCGACTCCGAAACGCGTTAAGTCGGTGCGCTTGGCGGATGAACCGGTTCGTTTCGTGGGCTTGAAAAAGAAATTTGCCGCCATCGAAAAAGCGAAGTCCGTTAAAGATCTGAACGCTTATCCCTGGGTTCATCTCCCGAAGCCGCAACTGGATTGGCGGCAGTTTTTCGATTTGGATAAGCCGACGTATCTTGCGCGCGACGTCCGGGCGCTTCGAACCTTTATCTTTCGTGGACTGGCGATCGGTTACCTCCAGCTCACGATGTTTTCTAAAGAGGAGCTGAAACAATTGGCGATCTCGCCGGTTCCCGGTTTCTACGAAGATCCGGCCATCTACCTCGCCTATCCCTCCAAGGGGCACCTGCGCTCCGAAATGGCGCATTATCGCGACTTGGTGATTCGGGCTTATTCACCAGAAAGCTAACCGGGGTGCGATCCGTTTTTACTCGAAATACGAGGCGGCACCGGCACGGACTAAGGCTTCGGGGAGCGGACCGCGTTCTAGAACGTGCACGACGATCATGGCATCCGGGAATTTCATTCGAAGGGTGGCAACCAGTTGAACCGCTGCTTCTTCCTCTCCGGTGGCAAAAGGCCCGGTGAAATGAAGCGAAAAGTGCTGCGTCGAGGGTTCGGTTAAGAGGATGGATTCTAAATTTGCGATGGAATCGGGACGCTCGATCGTCTTGGGGGTGGCGAAAGTATCCCAAATCACTTTGAAACGATAGTTTGGTAAAGGTTCGACCCGACAATTCGGTACCCGCTTGCGTTCGGAATTTGCGCAACCGGCCGCCGCGGCAATGTTGGAAACGAAAAGTTTGGCGGCACGTGCTTTTTCGACAAGATGTTCTACCGAACTTCCGTCCTTTGCCAGTTTCAGCTCGAGCAATCCCATTGCCGCTTTTTCGTCCTGAATCATGCGGGCTTCGTCCTGCCAATAACGCAGATTGAGTTGGCGTTGTACGTTCTTGGCCCGTGCGAGGAGGTCATCGCACTGGTGGTCAGGGGGGAGCGGCTCGTCGGTGTTATCCTCCCGGTCGTCGCACACCGCATGGGCGACGAGGACGAGCAGTAAAAGGATTGAGCACAGTTTCTTCATCATTACTTGAAAAACGAAGCGGCACCCTTCTGTAACAGATGTTGGGTGAGGGCACCTTTATTGATGTCCCGTACCAGAACAAGAGCATCCGGCAGTTGGGTTCTGACCGTTTCAATTAAAGAAATAGCGTCGGCTACTTCGTCATCAGACAGAGGGCGGAGGAAGTACAATCCGAAAAAACGGGCCTTGGGCTGGGATAGAAAAAACGTCGGCGCCTCGCGCAGTGATGGGAATTCTTTTTCACCGCTCCCATGAACGGAGTTGCGGAGGCGGTGCAGCACGGGATTACCCCCTTGGTAGGGAAGGCCCGGAAGCCATTGTGTCACAAAGACCTTTTCATCGGGCGGGGTGTAAAGTGTAAAATGCGAAGTCTCGTAGTAAATCTGAGTGATTCCGGTTGCAATGGCCTCGTTATCGGTCACGAAAACTTTTGCCGCCTGCATCTGCTCGATCAGCGTTTCGATAGAAGTGCCGCTTGAACCGGAGGTCAGTTCCGCCATTCCTTCCGCCCGACTCTCTTCCTTGAAAAACCGAAACGTGAATTCCATCAAGGTGCGATCAGTCTCGCTCGCCCTTCTCGCCAGTTCATCCGGGCAGGCTGCGTCGTCTTCGAAGTCGTCGCCATCACCGGCAAGTGCCGAAGCGGACAAAGACAAAAACAGAACTAAGGAAAGCAGGTGCCACATGGGCGGGGGATATAGCACAAACGAAGGGGCGTGGGGGGGGGATTCCAGAGGTACGCCAAATGACCGAGTTTCAAAAGCGAATTCGGCTATTTACGGTCTTTCCGCTTCCACTAAAACCGCCTGCGCCAGGGCCTCCGCGGATTGAAAAGTATCCTTCGGATAGCCGTACGCGACCAATAGAACCGTGACCGGAAGGTTGAGAGCCGCCGCAATGGCGGGAATCTCGAAAAAGCCCGGAACCTCTTCGCCGGCCACCAGGCGCACGGTGCGCTCGTGGCTCCACGCGATGCGCTTGGCGAGTTCGTGGATAGAGCTTCCGCGTTTGGCTAACGTTCGAAAAATGCGGGTGGCTCCTGGCTTGGCGATTTCTTGCACGGCGCGGGATAGACGGGCGGGCCTTTGTCCGTGGGCCTCCAGCTTGGCGAGCTCGCGTACCTGCGCACAAAGTGCCAGCACTTCTTGTGGGACGCGATCGATGTCGCTCTCCGGCCAAGCCTGGTTTTCGATCACGGGCCGCTGCGTTTTTTTCTTTAGCGCCGGCGGGCGTCTTTTTCGCGGCCGTGGCGAAGGCGGTTCCACATTAACGGGAATAAGGTACTGCACGTTTCCGGAAGATAGCAGACACCGGGCGAAAATTCATGGCTTCACTGCTGCATGGGGTTCTCGGCGTGAAACGCACAAACCCACTTGCCGCCATCACGCACCCAGGTCGAGATATCAAGCATCTTCATCCCTTTTACCTGCGTCGAATAGGAAATCAGCGCGGTGTCGGTGCCGAGGACATCCACTTCCGGGTTTTCGATCTGTACCCCTTCGTAGCAATCGCCCTTCATCGAGCTCATGAGTTTGCGATACTCCTTTTCACTGACCCGTCGGGTTCCTTGCGGTCCCGAAATCGTACACGGAAATTTAGTGAGCGAAATGGCCGACTCGACGTCATTGTTTTTCATGGCGTCCCAATACATGCGTTCTAGTCCCAGAATTTCGGTTTTTTCCGGTGCCGTGTTCATGACTGCCCCCTAGTGTTTTTCCACCAAACGTTTCATTTTTTCGAGAGTCGATGACCAACCGTCCACGCATTCGTCGTGCATGCGTGCGGGCAATCCCTCGTGAGTGAGCTTAAGCTGAGTGCGTCCCTTGCCCTGGGGAGTGAGTTCCAAGGTGATGAAACTTTCGCCGCTATCCGCAAACGGTCCCTCGGTCGGCTCTACCACTTCGCCACGCGCGTTCGACGGTAAATCGGTAATTAGGATTTTTCGATTCGGTTCAATCGCGATGAACTTACCGGTGCTCCAGATTTCCTGACTGCCTTTGGGACGTCGCATGCAGTAGAGGTATTTTCCCTCGACTCGAAAGTCGTGCTCGGCGTGCGGGCATTCAAATCCTTCGGGCCCCCACCAAAGTCGGATTTGCTTGGCGTCGGACCACGCTTCGAAGATTTGTTCGGGGGGTGTGTCGATTGTCTTGGTGACTTCGACGAGAGGCGATTTGGTTGTGCTGGCTTTGTGTTCGGTGAAGGGTTTTGCTTGAGCTTGCATTGTGTCCTCCGTTCGTTGCTTTTCGATGCAAACGGAGGACCAGCGTTTGAAAAAAAGGGGGCTGCCCGGTTGGGAAGCCCCCTTGAGTTCTACCGCACTCCGCAGGTGAATCGGAACTTCTCCCAGTTCCCGATGCGCCGTGCGTCGGAGTGCATCACATCGGTAATGCGACCTCCGCTATCGACGGCCGTGAGGTAGTTGCCGTTGTGCGTGCGAATGGCGTAGTAACCGCCGCCCAGCGACTCCAACTGGAACTCTTCCCAATCGCGGATGTTGGTGGCGTTGGAGTGCAAGACATCGGTGATGCGTCCACCGCCGCTCATCGCCGTTAGGTAGAACCCCTTCATCGTGCGAATGCCGTAGGTAATGTTCGGCGTTCCCCGATCCGCATCGACGAGCGTGAACTTTTCCCAGCTCTTCGCTTGTTTGGCGTCGGTGTGAATCACATCCGAAGTCCGTCCACCGCCGCCGACCGCGGTCAAGTAGTGACCATCGTAAGCTTGGATATAGCAGTTCGTGGGCGCATTGCGGGCGTAAGACACCGAGCCGAGTGCCAAGGCCGATACTAAGAGTCGAAACTTCAAAAGCGTTTTCATAAGTCCTCCAGGTTTCGAGGGCCAATCGCCCTCACTCATCCACGCGCGGGCAGCTTTCGGAATGGCTCATTTTATTTTCGGGGGGTGTCGGTTAAATTGGGCCATGGCGTCACCCAAGCTTTTTACTCCATTTCGTCTGCGCGAAATCGTCTTCAAAAATCGGATCTTCGTCTCACCAATGTGCCAATACTCCGCAATCGATGGCGTTGCGAATCATTGGCACCTTGTGCATTTGGGCGGCCGAGCGGTGGGTGGGGCCGCCCTCGTGATGGCCGAAGCGACGGCGGTCAAAGCCATCGGACGCATCTCCCCCGCGGATACCGGGATCTGGAATGAGGCTCAGGTCGAGGCGTTTCGACCGATCGCGAGATTCCTTCTCGAACAAGGGGCCGTGCCGGCCATTCAACTGGCGCACGCGGGGCGCAAGGCGTCGATGGGCGCGCCCTGGGAAGGTGACTCTCGGATTGAAGTCGGTGCGGGCGGTTGGGTGCCGGAAGCCCCCAGTGCCGTTGCGTTTTCCGAGAAGTACCCGCTGCCGCGGGAAATTCCGAGCGCGGAAATTCCGGCGCTGGTCGGCGATTTTGTGGCCGCGGCGGAACGCGCTCAGCGCGCGGGTTTTCAAGTCGTGGAATTGCACATGGCCCATGGCTACTTGATGCACGAGTTTCTTTCGCCCTTATCGAATCAACGGCGAGATGCTTACGGTGGGAGCTTGGAAAATCGGATGCGCTTCCCGCTCCAAGTGGCCGAAGCGGTACGCCAGGTCTGGCCGGCCCGGTGGCCGGTTTTTGCCCGCATCTCCGCCACTGATTGGGCGGACGCTGGGGGCTGGGATCTCGAACAGAGTATTGCGTTCGCTCGCGAATTGAAGCGAGTCGGCATTGACTTGATCGACTGTTCTTCCGGGGGAACGCTGGCCCACGCGAAAATTCCCGCCCACCTGGGTTACCAGGTGCCGTTTTCCGCGGCCATCCGGCGCGAAGCCGAGATTCCCACGAGTGCCGTGGGTCTTATTGTTTCGGCGGCGCAATCCGAAGCCATTCTGGCGCAGGAAGAAGCCGATGTGATTTCGATTGCCCGTGAGTTTTTAAGGGATCCGTACTTTCCGCTTCATGCGGCCAAGGAACTTGGCGCGGAAATTCCCTGGCCGAAACAATACGAACGCGCGAAACGTTAGCGCCGTCGGATAAGGCGAAATACCAGCAAGATGAGAATGGCGCCGACAATCGACGCCAAAAATCCCGCCGGCTGTCCTTCATAGTACCAACCTAGGCTCTGACCTAAGTACGACGCCACGACGGAACCGGCGATGCCGAGTAAAGAAGTGAGGAAAAAACCTCCCCCATCACGTCCGGGAACCAGGAACTTCGCAATGATCCCCACAATCAAACCCACGAATATCGCAACAATCAGCCACATAGGGGCCTCCTTTAGTGTGGGAGAGTCTGCAATTCAGAGACCAGTAGAATGCTTCAGTTCGCTGTCTTCTGGTGGCGAAACCACACGAGCCCGATGATGCCGACGAGTAGGGCCAGCGACCAACGCCACGCCAACCCATTTCGGGAAGCGGGTGAGGGGGCGCTCGGTAGCGCGGTTTGCTCGGTTGTGATCTGTTCG
The DNA here is from genome assembly GCA_964519985.1 of uncultured Pseudobdellovibrionaceae bacterium. Lineage (GTDB taxonomy): Bacteria > Bdellovibrionota > FAC87 > UBA2466 > UBA2466 > JAIEOG01. The sequence goes on from CAZFMF010000001.1 coordinate 171,499, forward strand.
GCATCGAGCGGTTTTGCCGGAGGCGTTTTCGACGCGGTTTCGGGGGCCATCGTGGCTCCGGGTGGAACCTCATCCGGAGAAACCACTTCGGGTCGACGGAAATCGTCGAGGTGCGAGGCATCGTATTGGGCCGAACGCGTTTCGACCACCGCCTTAAAATGAGAGATTTGCATTTTCCACGGGGCGGCGTTTTTCGCGAGAAGGGGTTGGTGCACCATCTCCGCCAGCCGCCGCTCTTGCTCGGCGGTCGCCGAAACCAGATAGCCGCCGCCTTGCGCTTCGGGAATGTAGACGTAGTTCATGACGTCGGTCGCTACCAGCTTGGCCGGCGCCTCGGTGGAGGTGGCGGCGACCCGTTGAGCGGCTTCCTGAAAAGCGGCTTGTTGATAGTGGCGTCCCACGTACTGGACCTTCGTCTCGGTTCCCGGCTGCCAAGTGACGAGCGCCATCGTCTGGCACTGGTCACCCACGCAGATCGGCACGGCGTATTGGTGAGTGGGATAGACCAATTCCGAAAAGCCGTCGGCGCGATCAAGAGACCGATAGTCGATGTCGTGCAGGCGCGCGGTGTGCGCGAAATCGAAGCGGGCTTTCATCAGCGCCGCCCGCGAGCCCGCGCCCGCGTCTCGGATCAAATCTGGATCGCCGGCGAGCATTTCCAGAACGACCGGTAACTGCGGGCCCAGCGAACCTTCCAGCTGCGCGGGGGCCGGTTGATAGAAATCCGCGCCGTGGATTGCCTTTGCAAAGATCCCCAGCGCGAAAAGAGTACGCCAATTCAAGGGCTAGTCCTTCAGTGTGAAAAACTGCAATTTTGAATCCCCCAAAGTAGAAGTCGGAAATATACTCCGTCCTATGCGAATTCCCAAAGAAGGATTGCGGTTCCAATGCCAAGGCTCGGGCAAGTGTTGCGTGTCCCGTGGGGGCTACGGATTTGTCTACGTTTCCCTTAAGGACCGACGCAGATTTGCCCAACACCTAAAGATCCCAACCCGCCAGTTTACCCGCGACTATTGCGCGAAGACCGATGGTTGGTTTCACCTCAAGGACCTCACCGGCCCCTGTGTTTTCCTGAAGGGAAAGCGTTGCAGTGTTTACGAAGCGCGCCCTACTCAGTGTCGAACTTGGCCTTTCTGGCCGGAGAATATGAATGCGAAGGCGTGGGATAAGGAAGTCGCGGCTTACTGTCCGGGCATCGGGAAGGGACCGCGGATTCCCGCTAAAGAGATCGCGCGGCAGGTGCGACTGGATAGCTGGAAATAAAAGAGCGGAGCGAGGTTCACCCCGGCTCCGCTCCCCATAATTACGGAGTTAGAATCAAGGCTTTCAGATCCTGGCATGCTTTGATGCAAGCGATACAGGATTGCATGCAGTTCCGACAGGCTAGGTGCATCCCGTGCGCGAAGTGCGATTCATGCTCTTTGCAGGCCACGCGGCAGGTTTCGCAGGCCTTGATGCAGCCTTCTACGAAATCGGCCAGCACTTTAGCTTTATAAGCAGCCAAGTTGGCGGTGTTTTCGCAAACGGAGATCATCTGGTGCACGGCAATGCTGCAATCGGCGAACTCTTTCCCGTTTCCCGCAATCAATTCTTCCTGACAGTGTTGTACACAAGCATTGCCGGCAGCGACACAGTCGTTTGCCGTTTTGGCGACGATGGCCAGTTGCTTGAGCACATCCTTATCGCTGAAAACGAGATTGCTATTTACCGTTCCGGAAGAAGCAAACGCCTCCCGCGAAAACAAACCCGTGGCTAGGCTTCCCGCGGCGGCGGCCAAAAATTCTCTGCGTTCCATGTTGATCCTCCATAAGATGTTTTTGTACTGCGCAAGAATGAAAGCACGGTGTCGCGAAGGCGGCAAAGCTTGATCAAGAAAGTGTTAACGGTTTAGTGACGCGCTAGATTAACTCGATCTTTTTTTCGCTGCTAAAGTTTTGCCCAACAAAGGAGCATTACCATGAAAAATCTCTCGGTATTTTTTGTTGGGATAGCGTTGTCGAGTCTCTCGTTCGCGCAAGCGAACAAAATCAATCCGGCCAGTTTTTTCAATATGGATTCCGCTGCGGCTGAGTTCGATATTGAAGCGCTCGAAGGAGCGTTTAATCTGGATGGGAAGATGGTCCCGATGGCGCCCGCCCACCCTTGCAGCCAGATCAAGCTGACCCCGGACCAGAACGATGCGTTAAAGAAGGCTTTCGTGGCGTTCAAGCGCGCTTCGATTCAAGACAAAGCCGACTTAGACATCGCTAAGCTCGACTACCTGGTGACGCTCTCCGATACGAAGTCGACTAAAGGCGCCGCGACGACTAATTCCGATGCGCTGGCCACGGCGATTGCGGATATGACGAAGTCGCATCTGAACTTCGTGAACGGCATCGTCTACGATGTCTTGACCGTCGATCAGCGGGAACCGGCGCTGCACTGCATGGCCGTCATGCATCATATGAACGCGATGATGAAGCTGAAAAAAGCGTGCGATAAGTTCAATCATCACCCGCGGCCGAATCCGAAGCCCGCTCCGAAGCCGGAACCTCCGATCATTACCGAACCTCCGGTTGCGAAGTAGTCCTGATTTTGCGAGCCCCGGGCTCTTCGGCCCGGGGCTTTTTCATTTGTATCTATCGCGCGCGGGATGTGGGATGCTCAGAAGCGTCCACATGACCTACAACCTAACCATCGATAAAAATGTAATGGATCACCAGGACTGGGCGTCCAGCATGACCACGCTCAAACGCTGGAAGGCGGAAGGAAAAGTGGCGCTGATTGAGGCGGACGGGGCGGCGAAAAAGCCAGCCTATGGCTGGCCCGGGGCACCACCGAAAGCCGCACCTTCTACCGGGCGCGGGCGTCACAAGATCAAGGCGAAAGGAAACGTGACTTTCCGCGAGGTCGCGGCGGCCGTTTTTCCCCACAAGGACGCGCAAAAGCTCGACATGGGAGAAATCAACGGCGTGGCCCATCTGGTCCAACATCTCAATAGTCACAACGAGTTTTTTGTGACCGCCAACCTCAAGGACTTCATTTCCGACGGAAAACGCGATCGGCTCAAAGGCAGTTTCGGCATCATCGCGCTCACTCCCGACGAAGCGGTGAAAGTGATCTCGAATATTGAAGGTTGGAAATAGGGCCTAGAAAAATCCGGAATTCCCGGACAGCACGACGGAATAGATCAAGATATTCTCTCGCGACGCATCGCTGATCGAGCGGTGCAGGTATTTCACCATCACCCCGATGTCGAAACCTTTTAAAGCGGCAAAGCCGCCGGCCTCCACCAGGGGGGCACCTTCACTGGCTTTGGCGAAGCGGTAGCCGGCCCCGATAATTCCTCGTAATTTCAAAGGGCCGAGGGGGAGGTTTCCGTTGCCCCGAATCGAAGTATCGAGTCCGAAGAAATCGTCTTGCACTTGGTAGTGGCGAAAAAAGATCGCATTGCGCCAGCTGAGCCGCTCCATCATGAAGTACTCCACGCCGATGGCCGCTTCGAGGAAGCTTTCGCTTTGCGACCGACCGGCCGAGCCGCCCAGATCCAAGCGAATCCGCTTGAAGGCCGGCATGCTGGTGAAAAACTCCGGTTCGACATCTTCCCGGAGATCGTACTTATCCCCGCGCGAAATGGGACCGAGTTCAGCATTTCTTATCCAGAGATCTTTTCCGGAGCGGGTTCGGATTTTGGAAAAAGTATCGTCTTCGTCGGCGAGCCAAATGCGCGTGCCTTCGGGCAAATGGCCGGCGAGTTCCGCATTGGCGGAGGGGTGAGTGTAAACCGGTGATTTGTTTAAGGTGACGCGGCGTTCTTGTGCCTCACTCGTAAGTGTGAGGATAACGCCGACGATCCATATCCAGCGGGAAGTCACGTGCTATTATCGTCTTCCCTTTCTTTCTCCGCTAGTGGTTTCCGTGCGCAGCGCCTATAGTGAAAAGGTTCGCTAGGAATCTTTTGAGCACAGGGGCTCGCTGAGTTTTCTACCGTCCACTTGGGGTGAAAATGGCGTTTCTGGCCCGTGCTCTCCGCGCTCCGTCCTACGGCTACGAAAAAGATGGTCTTCTGGTGGTCCCTTCGCATCGAGAACTCTTCCGAGAGTTTGGTCGGCGAATTAATCCTCTTCGCGATCGAAAAAACTGGGTCGCTTTTGTTTGTTGGGTGGCCACGCTATCGTTTGCGATCCCACTGGTGGCCTTTTTTGCATTTTATTTTAGTTGGCCGTTGCTGTTGGTCGGCTTTGTTTACAGCATGGTCGTGCTGGGAACCCACGGTACGATTTGGTATCACCGTTACAGCACGCATAAGGCATTTCAGTTTAGTCACCCCATTTACCGATTCTTAGTTAAGAACATGGTCGTGAAGATCATCCCGGAAGAGCTTTACGTGGTCTCGCACCATGTGCATCACTGGATTTCCGAGAAACCGGGTGATCCTTACAATGTGAACGGCGGCTGGCTGTACTGCTTTTTGGCGGACGGAGTGCATCAACCGATCTCAGTCACCCTTTCCGAAGCCGACTACCCGCGGGCGGTGGCGATGGTTTCCCATACCGGGATTCGGGTGAATACCTATGCTCAGTATCAGCGCTGGGGTTCGGTCTGCCATCCCCTGACGACGGTGTTGCATTTTGTTTTGAATTGGACGTTTTGGTATTCGGCGTTTTTTCTGCTCGGTGGCCACGCCTTGGCGACGGCGATCTTTGGCTCCTGCGGGGTTTGGGCGATCGGCGTGCGCACATTCAATTTCGACGGCCACGGTGGCGGGAAGGACAAGCGCCAAGCGGGCATTGATTTTCATCGCCAAGATCATTCGATCAACCAGCTCTGGCCGGGGCTAATCACCGGCGAGTGGCACAATAATCACCACCTGTATCCGAATAGTGCCCGCGCGGGGTTTTTGCCCTATCAGATTGATTACGCCTGGTGGGGCATTCGGATTCTGCAAGTTTTCGGCGGCATCGCGAGCTTTCGTGACTCAAAAGAGCAGTTCTTGACCGAGCACTACCGCCCCTATCTCGCCGCTAAACCACAGCCCGTGCTCGAGTCATGATGGGCCATGCCGCTTTCGTCGGCGAACTTGTTCCGCACGCAATCACACAAAAGGTATAATTTTCTTTCACCCCCAATGGAGGCCCCGTGCAGCGCGTCGAAACCCCTTTGCCGTCGTCGTCTTCCGCCCCCGTTTCCAAACCGACGGGATTTACCGCTTACCAAAAGCTGATTGTCGCCATCGTCACGTTCTTGCAATTCACCATCATCTTGGACTTCATGATCCTTTCGCCGTTAGGCGCGGTCCTAATGCCGGCGTTGAATATCAGCACCGCGCAGTTTGGAATGGTCGTCTCGGTGTATGCCTTTAGCGCCGGCATCGCGGGGTTCTTGGCCGCTGGGTTCGCGGATCGTTTTGACCGTAAAAAGTTTCTCCTCTTTTTCTATACCGGTTTTCTGATTGGTACGCTTTGCTGCGCGCTGGCGCCGAACTATGAGCTTTTGCTCGCGGCTCGGATGGTGACGGGACTTTTTGGTGGTGTCATCGGTTCGGTGGTTTTCGCGATTACCACGGATCTCTTTCCCTACGAGATGCGCGGGCGGGTGATGGGCTATGTCCAAACGTCGTTTGCGGCCAGCCAAGTTCTGGGCATCCCGTTCGCGCTGTTTCTTTCCAACCATTGGGGATGGCATTCACCCTTCCTATTGATCGTCGGACTCGGCGTAGGGGTAGGGGTAGTGATCTGGCGAGTGATGAAACCCATCGATGGGCACTTGGCGTTGCAATCGAATCGGCGGCCGTTGCATCATCTGTTCGCCACCGTTTCGACTCCCCGCTACCTTCAAGCGTTCGCGACCGGTGCGTTGCTCAGCACCGGCGGGTTCATGTTGATGCCATTCAGCAGCGCTTTTAGTGTGAACAACCTAGGGATTTCGCTTACGACACTTCCAATTGTGTACCTTTTGACCGGGGCTTGCTCGATGCTGGCGGGTCCTTTCATCGGAAGGCTGAGCGATCGCCTCGGAAAATTTCGCACGTTTTGTTTTGGATCGGTCGTGACGATCGCGATGGTGCAGATCTACACCCGCCTGGGCGTCACACCGCTATGGGCGGTAGTGTTGATTAGCGTCGTGATGTTCGTGGGCATCTCGTCCCGGATGATCTCGTCGGCCGCCTTGATTTCGGCGGTGCCTAATCCGGAATCGCGCGGCGCGTTCATGTCGGTCAGTTCCTCGATCCAACAAATCTCGGGTGGGCTGGCCTCAATACTCGCGGGGTTGATTGTCGTGCAGTCTTCGGCCAACGCTCCGCTCGAACATTTTGATCGCTTGGGTAACGTGGTCGTCGTCGCCACGTTAATCACGGTAGTGCTGATGTACTTTATTCACACTTACATCCGGGAAAAGACGGCCTGACGTCATTCCTTTCGCGCTAGAAATATCACGCGGTGCCCACCCGACCCGTGGTGAGCGCGGGTGCGTTTCACCTCCACGGCGAAACCGATTTTCTCGAGTCGGCGGGTAAAGGCGGGGTCATCATCCACGGACCAAACCGCCAACCGACCGCCCGGGGACAGCGCCCGGTGGGCGTTTTCGAGTCCGACGTTTTGATACATCCGCCCATTGCGAGCGGTCGTCAGCGCGGCCGGTCCGTTGTCGATATCCAGCAAAAGCGTGTCTAGGTCTCGGGCTTTCCCAATCACGTCGATGACATCTCCTTCGGTAACGGTCAGTCGTGAATCGTCGGGCAGCTCATTCCACCGGATCACGGCGGGAATCAACTCCACAACCTGCACGACCGCGTCTTTGCCCAAAGTCGATAAAACAGCCCGCAGAGTAAATCCTAGTCCCAGTCCGCCAATCAGCACGCGGGCTTGCGCCTTCTGCGCGAGGGGCGCACAGGCGAGCGTGGCGAGCATTTCCTCCGACGCTCGCTCCCGCGTATTCATCAGCTCCGCGCCGCCGATACGGATGGAGCGTTCGCCATCGCGCTCGTTCAGGGTCAGACGTTGGCCATCGGGGGTTAAAGCTTCGTCGAGCCGGATCCACTTTTTCACGCGCTGGCCGCGGTTTCTTGACTTTGGGTGATCGGAAGTTGGAAGGCGTTTCCCTCTGTCTTTATCACGACGCGGCTTCCGGTTGATCGGGCAGGGTAAACATAAAGGTTGTGCCGGATCCAACCTGAGATTCCACCCAGATCTTGCCACCGTGTTTTTCCACGATGGTCTTACAGACGCTCAAGCCGATCCCGGAGCCATCAAACTGGTTTCGTGGGTGAGCGCGAAAGAACGGTTCAAAAATACGCCCAATGTGCGTTTCCGCGATGCCGATGCCATTGTCCGTGACGGAAAAAATATGTTTTCCTTCCTCACGCTGAGCGGAGACCGCGATTACGGGATTGGCGCGGGAGAATTTTAGGGCGTTGCTTATTAGGTTCTGAAAAACCTGGCGCAACTGTTCTTTATCGGCTCGGATCGTGGGTAGGAAACCGATGTCCAAAGTCGCATTCTTTTCCTTAAGCGGTATCGAAAGATCTTGGGCGACGTCCCGCAGTATGGCGGAGCAATCGACGTCGGCCAGTTTCAATCCGGAACTACCAAAACGCGAATAGGAAGTGAGCGAATCAATCAGGCTGGCGAGGCGTTTGGATCCTTCTACCGCAAAAGAAATAGAGTCGCCCGCGCGGGTGGTGAGGCGATCGCCCATTTCCTTTTTAAGCAATGAGAGGTGTAAAATGATGGTGCGCAGTGGTTCCTTCATGTCGTGGGAGGCAACGTGCGCGAAACGCTCCAGTTCAAGATTCGACGCCTTGATGCGATCTTGAGCAGCTTGGAGTTCATCTACTTTCTGCTTTAAAAGCGTGCGCTGCTTATCGATATCCACGAAAACGCCGACCTTGCTTCGCACGATTGATTCGTTCAGGGGCTTATAAAGGATGTCCACGGCGCCCGCTTCAAACCCTTGGAAATGTAGGGCATGATCGGGACCCGTCGCGGCCACGAAAAGGATGGGAATGGACTGAGTGTCCTCGGAACCACGCATGAGTTCGGCTAACTCAAAGCCATTCATCTCGGGCATCTGCACATCGATCAAGGCGACGGCAAAACTGTGTTCCATCAGAAGGCCAAGAGCCTCTTTGCCGGACTGGGCTTTAAAAATCAGCCGATCCGGCCCGCGCAGAATGCTTTCGAGCGACAGAAGGTTTTCGTGTCGATCATCTACCAATAGTATTTTGGCCGGTTCCACTGTTTCCCCGTTTTTGTCGACGACTTTTGACTGGTCGGAAGCCGCCATAGATACCTCAAACCGAGTTTTCCGTCGATAGGTCAAACGAAAAGCCTAGGACGCAGGATGGGATTTCACGCTTTTACCAGGAGTTTTGGGCAGGGAGATGTAGAACGTCGTGCCTTGCCCCACCGTCGAATCCCAGATTCGGCCCCGGTGTCGCTCCGCGATTTTCTTACAAAACGTTTTTGTAGGGTACGCCTAGTCTTATAGCGCACCCGGCAATGTGAAAACACGTAGATTCGTTATGGATAAGCCTGATTCCGGGCATTGCCGGGCGTCTTGGAATCTTCTAGGTTCGCCGACAGCCATGATCGATCTCTATTACTGGACGACTCCCAACGGACATAAGATTACGATTTTTCTGGAGGAAGCGGGTTTGCCGTATCGCCTCCATCGCGTGGACATCACGAGAGGGGAGCAGTTCGATCCCGGGTTCTTGAAGATTGCTCCGAATAACCGAATTCCGGCGATCGTGGATTCGGAGCCCGAGGACGGCGGAGAGCCGATGGCGCTCTTTGAGTCGGGTGCAATCCTTTGGTATCTGGCGGAAAAGGCGGGCAAGTTCATTCCGACGTCCATGCGGGCGAAGGCTGAAGTTTCCCAATGGTTGTTTTGGCAGATGGCGGGCCTGGGTCCCATGGCCGGGCAAAATCACCACTTCAATGTCTATGCTCCGGAGAAAATTCCGTATGCGATGGAACGGTATACGAAAGAGACCGCGCGTTTGTACGGGGTGCTGAACAAGCACCTCGAAGGACGAGAGTGGGTCGGCCAGCAATATTCCATTGCCGACATGGCCATCTATCCGTGGATTGTGCCGCACCAGAATCAGAAGCAAGACCTGAACGACTTCTTGAATCTAAAGCAATGGTTCGAGCGGGTCGCGGCGCGTCCCGCCGTGAAAAAAGCGTACGCCTTAGCCGCGGTGAAGTAGGCTGCGTTGGAAAAGCCCAAACCCCCCATTTCCGTTCTTTGGATTTTGGGGGCCCTCTATACCGTCAGCCCTTTTTCCATCGACATGTACCTGCCGGGGTTTGAGCGCATCGCGGAGCATTTCGGCACTAGTGCGGCGCGGGTTTCGCTTTCGCTGTCGAGTTATTTTGTTGGTTTAGGGATTGGGCAGTTGATTTATGGACCCTTACTGGATCGTTTCGGCCGCAAACGCCCCATGTACTTCGGTCTGTCTCTGTACATCTGCGCTTCGGTGACTTGTGCGTATTCGGCCTCGGTAGAGTCGTTGATCACGGCCCGTTTCTTTCAGGCGCTCGGTGGGTGTTCGGCCCAGGTGGCGACCACCGCGATGGTCCGCGACTTCTATTCTCCGAAGGACGGCGCAAAAGTTTTCTCGCGTCTGATGTTGATTCTGAGTGTGTCCCCCCTCTTTGCCCCCACGGTGGGGAGCTGGGTGATTGCGGCTTTTGGCTGGCGCATGGTGTTTTGGATCTTAGCGGTCATCGTGACCCTATTTCTGTCCATGGTGGTTTTCTTTCTCCCGGAATCGCACCACTCCGATCCGTCGGTGCGATTGCGGCCCCTACCCATCCTAAGGACTTTCGGATCGGTCCTGAAAAACCGGCAGTTTTTCGCCTTCACCCTTTCGGGCGCATTTTCATTCGCGGGACTCTTTACCTACTTGGCCGGCGCCCCTTCTCTTTTCCTCAACACAATGCAATTGAGTGAAAAGAGCTTTGGGTTGGTCTTTGCATTTCTTTCGGTGGGGATGGTCGGCGGTGGACAGTTCAGCATTTTGCTCAGTCGCTGGTTTTCCACCCGAAAGATTTTTCAGTCGGCGATTCGTGTCCAATTTGTGATGGCGCTTTTCTTTCTCTTGGGCAGTAGTCTGGACTGGTTTGGACTGTACGGCTATATCGCAACCTTTTTTGTCTTTATTTCCTGCGTCGGGCTAACCTATCCCAATGCCGCCGCTTTGGCGCTCGCGCCGTTCGAGAAAAACGTGGGCAGCGCTTCCGCCGTTTTGGGTGCTATGCAGATGGCAGTGGGTGCCGCTTCCGGCGCTGTTTTCAGCCTTTTGGACGGCCGCGCCGCGATGGTGATGGGCATTGTCTTTGTTGTCACTTCTTTCACGGCGCTCTTCGTTTTTGAGTCATTTCATTCGAAAATCAAAGCTCCATTTTCCCCTACTTAAGGGTCAATCGAACTTGCGGTTTTAGATCTAACAGCATGTCCTTGGCACCTCTAAACGCCTCGGCGTCTTAGCACTGTTCCGGGTGCGGGTCAAAAATAGAGCGTCGCTCGCGCGAGACTAGGTAAGCCATTGGTTTGATGGGTTAAATTTTTTGCCAGCTCAAGACTCCCCGCGAAATGCTATAGAGCGGTTCTGGATCTATTTGGAGTGCATTTCGTGACCAAGCTTTTGGGGCTGTTCATCCTCCTCAGTGTGCAGGTGGTGCAGGCATCGGGCGACGGGAAATGTCCCGGGGCAACGTTCCTGCTGGGTTTTGACTTTGCTTCGGCTAAGCAAAAACTCGAAAGCGGGGAGTTCCCGCCCAAGCCGGTCATGGACACCATCGTCGCCGCTCTGGAAACGGTCGACGATCCTTGGCCCGACTTAGTGGCGTTTCTCCGGTGGGTGCTCAAGAAGGACGACAGATTCTTGTACACTACGAAGGTTGGCACGCAGTTGACTTTATGGGGTCAGTATTCGCGTGTCGCCGTGAGGTCGGCGCTAGGCCAATACATTGCTCTGCACAATCATTTGATGGGCAATTTTGTCTACGAGGGAACGCAGTTTTCTCATTTCTGTAATACCAACGCCGACAAATGCGAGTTGTTGAGCGCGATAAAAAGGCAGTTGGTGGCTATGGGGAATCAACTCGAGGAAGGGGCTCGGAACGGCCTGGTGTACGAACTTTTGGGTTTCTATCGTTCGGAGTGGGATTCGTACCCTGACTTTGTGCGGGGGAAGCTTACCGTTTCGACGGAAACGGCCGCGCCCGGGGTTCGCTTGGTCAAACGCGGGATGCTCTCGGCCGAACTTCTGCCCGCTGGAATCAGGATGAGGATGGAGCTGGATGACGAGCGGATCCGTTACCTCGAGCAGAATCCTCTCATTTCCGCACGAAACACATGCGGGCCGAAGGTCGCGGCTCGCGCCCTGATTGCGGAAGTTTTGGCCGAGTGGGCGCTCGATCCCGGCTCTCCACTATGCGCTCATGCGACGAAGTATCTTTTCGATTTGGGACCGGGCCTGTCGGTCTCGGTTCGCACGTTCGAGCGGATGCTAAAGAACCCCAAAGGACTGAGTCGCGATGCGATCTCGCTGGCGGAAAGATTCATGAAGCACGAGGCGGGCACTGAATCGGCCATTCGCGATGCGAGCGCGGACTTTCCCGAATGAAGATCATCCGAGATGCTTCCGACGGCCTTCCGCGCTAGAATGAAGCTAGCTCGTCTTTTCCAGTAAAATTTACCTTCTTCATTCCCCGGAGGCCTATGAAGCGCTGGCTGGCGGTTTTCTTCCCGATCCTATCCACTTGGGCGTGGGGTTCCGATCGCACTCACTACCTCTTGCTACCGGATCCGATTCCGGCCGTGACGCGCCAGATCCAACCCGCCCAGTTGATAGCTTTCGAGGGTGGAGTTTCGTTGGTTCGGGTTTCGGAAACGGAAATCGAGGCTTTTAGTGCGGCCATTCATCAGAACTTGGGGGCCTGCGGAGGCTTTTTCGATGTTACTGAAGAAATCGAAAACGGGGTCTTGGCTGAGCACTTGGTTTTAAAAGAAATTGCGCATCGGCGGCACGGAGTATCGACCGCGGTGGTTGCGCCCGCGGCGATTCGGATCCGTCGGGAAGTCGCGCGCTTGGTCGCCAATGGGAACGAGTCGCGCTATTGGCAGGCGCTGACTGCGTTAACCCAGTTTCCCGATCGCTCGGCCACCAGCGCCAACGGCAAAAAGGCGGCGGATTATTTGAAAACCGAGGCCACCCGGATCGCGGGTGGGTTGCCTGGTTTTAAGGCCGATTTCGTCGCGACCGGAACGCTCTACGTGCAGCCGTCTCTGGTGGTTACGCTACCCGGGACAGATCCGAGTCTGCCCGGCGTCGTGATTGGTGCGCACATGGATACCTATTCGAACGCGAAACCAGGGGCCGATGATGATGCTTCCGGTTCGGCGCTCGTGCTGGAAGCGTTGCAAACTGTCGCCGATGTTTCTTCCTGGGGCGCATTCAAACATACCGTGTACTTCGTATGGTACTCGGCGGAAGAGCGTGGCCTAGTGGGTTCGAGTTACGTGGTGAAATGGTTCAAAGCCAATCAGCTCGCGGTAAAGAGTGTCATTCAGCTGGATATGATCGGATTCAACAGTGACGATGATGCAAACGACATCTATTTACTTACCGATAACGTCGATCCCAAGCTCACCGCTGAGCTCCGACAGATTATCACCGCCTACACCGCGGCCACCGTCAGCACGACGAAGTGCGGATACGCTTGCAGCGATCATGCGAGTTGGAATCGCGCCGGCGTTCCGGTCGCCGTGCCGTTCGAGGCCAGCTTCGACAATATGAATACCCATATTCACACCGGGAGCGACACGCTTAAGCATGTCGATTCCGCACACGCATTTCGCTTTGTGCAGGTTGCGCTGGCATTTCTCGGGGAGAATGCTGTGTTCACCGAGCTCTGACTTAGAGTATCTCGCCGCGCCGATTCGAAAACAGGACGATCATCACCACGATGGCAACGAGTAACGCGCCGCCACTCGGGAAGTAGCCCCAGCTATGGCTATAAGGCCACGCCGGAAGTAGCCCGATGATCAACAAGACAGCCAAAACGGTCAATAGTGCATTTAGCATAAGCAAACCCTCCACAGATTTACCTGCACGTGAAATGCCAAGCGCTAAAGCTGTGTTTGCTTAGCAGTGTGTTATTGAAAGCCGGCTCCAACCTGACGGTGAGCACGCGGCCTAGTGATTCAGGTTGATTTGAACCGGCCGGCTCGTCATCTGATACGTCCGCAAGGATCGAGCGTGTCCAACCGGGTTTAGCCGGGATAGAATAGATGCGTGGAAAATATTGACTCACCGCTCACCCGTCGTCAGCAATGGAAAGCCATCCTCGGGATGGCTTGGCCCCTAATCATCGCCAATAGCTTTTGGAATTTGCAGATCACCATTGATCGCATTTACCTGGGCACTTACTCGACCGAATCTCTGGCCGCCACCATTGCGGTCATGGGGGTTTTTTGGACGCCGATGGCGTTGCTTCAGCAGACGGCGGCCTATCTTACGACGTTCGTGGCCCAGTTCTACGGGGCCAAGCGCATGGATCGAATTGGCCCCGCGGTTTGGCAGTCGATCTACGTCAGCGTGATCGGCGGAAGTGCACTGCTACTCATGATCCCGGTCTCCAAGCCGCTCTTTGCTTTCATTGGACATTCGGAGGCGGTGCAACCCCTTGAAGTGGCTTACTTTAACGCGCTTTGTTATTCCGGCATGCCGGCGGCGTTGGTAGCGGCGGCGAGCAGTTTCTTCACCGGTCTGGGAAATACCCAGATCATCATGAAGATCAATTTCGTGGGCTTGGTCGCGAATATAATTTTCGACTATCTGATGATTTTCGGGAAGTTTGGGTTCCCGGAGATGGGCGCCGCCGGAGCCGGCTACGCGACGGCGGTGGCCAATTGGGTTTCGGCCATCTACGGCCTCCATCTGGTTTTTCACCGCCAGTTTGAAACGGAATACAAAGTCCGATCCGGTTGGCGTTGGGATTCGGATCTCATGCGCCGGTTTATTAAGTTCGGCCTGCCCAGCGGTATGCAGTGGGCCCTGGAAGGCCTCGCCTTCACGGTCTTTCTGATTTTCGTGGGGCGGATGGAGAATGGAGACGCGGCACTGGCCGGTAGCGGAATCGTGGTGACGGTAATGATGCTGGCGATCTTGCCGGCGATGGGCGTCGCTCAGGCGGTCTCGGTCCTGGTGGGGCAGCACCTGGGCGAGAAAAAGCCTGGCCTCGCCGAGGCCGCAACTTGGAGCGGGGTTCAGGTAGCGGTCATGTACATCGCCTCGGTTGGCATCACGTTCGTGCTCTTTCCGAGCTTCTACTTAAGCTGGTTTCACAACCCGAGTAATGCGGCACTCTGGGGGCACGTGCGGCTTATGGTGCCCTACCTCTTGATGTTCGTGGCGTTCTTTACTCTGTTCGACAGCATGAATCTGGTGTTTTCTTTCGCGCTCAAGGGCGCGGGCGATACGCGCTTTGTCACCCTGGTGGCACTCACACTGCCCTGGCCCTTAATGGTGTTTCCCACTTGGTGGCTGAAAGATCAGCCGGGCGCCATTTACTTAGCCTGGGCGGCGGTGAGTTGCTACGGGATCGGCCAAGCCGGCATTTTTTGCCGGCGATTTATCGGTGGGAAGTGGAAGCAAATGAGCGTGATTGGTTAGCGCACGTACTTCAGCGCATCGGTGTCGAGGGCGGTATTGGTGCAGTCAACGCCCGCACCGCCGAACGCCTCGATGCGAACGGTTTGGGCATCGTCGAGTTTTAGACGCAATACCCCGGCGAACGTCGTCGAACCATCCAACCGCGTGAGATTCTCGTAACAGTATTCCACTCCGGTCGTGAGACTCCCGAAATTCCGGTTGGTCGTTCCTGCCGCCGCCACGGTGAATTCGTAGCGGCCGGGGTCCATCTCGGTGAGTGCGCCCCCGACAATCGGTAGCTCTTGACCGATAGAGAAAACCGGGTAATTGCGCGTTCCACCGGAATTCTTGTGAATGCGATCGTTCACCATGGCGACGCTGTATTGGTCGGCGCCAAAGACTTGCACGCCGTCAGCTACTACGACCTCGTCGATAAGCTCTTTGATAAACCAGTTGCCCCGTCCGGCCGAACTGGCGCCGTCGTAAACAAACGTGCCGCAGTTCGTTCCATCCCAATCCCCCAGCGCATTGCCTTCAAAGTCGACGAGGTGCACATCGGGATAGGCGGCGTCTTCCGGGTCCTGGGTGTAGTAGTTCAATGGGCAAGCAGCGTGACTCGGATCCAAGAAGGTCGGCAGTAGGGCTTCGACTTGATCGTAGTTGGTGACGTCAACACCGATGAGATCTGTCACCGCGGTTAGCGATTGCCGGTAATACTTCGGCGTGGTGTAGGCCACGTCGACGGTCCGATCGTAAACGCCGAACGCCAGACCGTGATACCGTCCCGCCGATCCCAACGGCGTCCCCGATCGGATCGCGAGGCGCGGCAAGCGGTGGGTGCACTCGTCGAAATCACCAAAGCGGTCGGTGTTGGAGACACATTCATCGCTCTCGGCCCAATTGGGTGACTTGTCTTCGATCTTTTCCAGCAATTCAGGAGACAGGCTGGTGAGATTCTCAACGAAAGCGCGAACGTAGGCGCACGATTTGAAGAAAAGTTTGTACTCGGTATGATCGGCGGCCGTGTAGTGCTTGCTCTTGATGGCCATCAAATTCAGGTTTCCCGGCGAAACCACATTGAACTCAAAAAAAGTGGGGGGATTCGCCATCGCGTCGTCGACGATCGGGGCCACGTAAATCTTTCCCGCGGGAAAGACCTCGAGACGCCCCGGGTCTAGATTTCCCATCGGTACGTATCCATAAATGCCGCTGGCATCAGAGACGGGGAGGGTATCAAAGAGCACGGTTGGGCATACGGGCGTTTCCTCGCTCGTGCAGGCGACCGCCAGCCAGGCGAGTCCGGCAAAACCTAGCGTTTGGATTTTTTTCCAGCTGCACATTCCGCGTGCCCTCGCTGGCCTATCGGCTAAAACCCCGATTTTCTAAAGGGATTTCGGCGCGGTTGGGTCGACTGGGTTTCGTGTTAGACTAGGACGAGATTCCTTCAAACCCTGACATCGAGAACGAGTATGGATTTTCAGTCCTTTAACGAGGTCCGATTTCAGCTCGATTTTTCCAAACGTCCGGGCCCTTTACTGCGTACGCTGATCTTTGATGCGGCCCTGGCGGCGGTCATTGTCTACTGCTTTTACCGAAGGGGCCCCGCCGAGCGCGTGTTGGCCACCATTTTGTTGCCCATTCTTTTCTTCAATGGCTTTGCGCTGATGCACGAGGCGGTTCACCGATGCCTTTCCGAGCGGCGCTGGGTCAATGATTTGATCGGGGTACTCGGTGGAGCTCTGTGCTTTCTGCCCTTTGAACCGTGGCGTCTGATGCATATCGAGCACCATCAGTGGGCCGGCAATGTGGATAAGGATCCTGTTTACAAGCTGCGCAAAGACTACGATCCCCGGAAAAAGACAAAGTATCGCATTCTCACCGCCATCTGGCGATCGTGGATTCCGCTGCTCGCTCTGATGCAGCACACCGTCTTTTGGATGTATCCCCTGCAACAAGTGCGGACCCTGAAACTCGATGCCAAAGGGTGGTTTGTGTATGCCGCTTCGTACTTGGTTCCGGCCGCTGTCTACGTCACCCTGCCGACACTCTGGCCTGCGATTTTCAATCTCGGGAATTTCGCGCCGGCATTAATCCTCTATCTGATGCTCGTCGAGTTCGTGAACCTACCCCACCATCTGGACTTGCCGACCTACCGCGACAAAACCCGTTTGCTGATCAAAGACCAGTACCTGGTCGCCCGGACGGCGGTTTACCCACGCCTGTTCTCTCGCTGGGCCCTTTTGAACTTCAATCTGCACCTTGAACACCACCTTTTCCCCACGTTACCGTGGCACGAACTGGAGAAGGCACGGGGTCTGGTAAAGCCGATTTTGGGAGACGGCTATAACGAAACGACGGGTGGGGTTTGGTTGGTCGAACACCGGCGTTTATCGATTGATGCCTTGTTAGCACCGACGGAGGATGAAAAGCCGGAAACGGAGAAAATGCAGGACGTCGCTTAGGCGACGCGTTTTACGCGATTGTGAACCGGGATTTCACAATACACTTCCCGGTTGTCCCAGAGCTGCTTCACCAGGGCGACTTCTTCCGGCGTTCCACCAATTGAGGCTTTGCCGCGGGGTACGGCGATCATATCGCTCGGCGCCTCGTGTACCACGACGCCTTTATCTAATGGGATAGCGCCGATGGAATAGCAAATCTTGGCCGCCCCGACGTCTGCCCGCGCTACGCCGAACCAAACCTCGGCCGAAGTCTCTAGGAAGAAGTTCTGACTCAGCGACAGCAGCACCAGCCCCATGGAAACATTGTTCGAGCGGCGCTGCCATTCCTTGGCGACGCCAAAGCATTCCATGATCATGACATCCCGAACGCTAAGGGAGTCGACTGCCTTCTGGGCTCGAGGGGTAAACTGATTGCGGAAAAAACCGTGGTTCCGATCCGCAGCCAAATCAAAATTCAGATGGGTACAAGTGAGCATCGCGGCGATCCGGTCGCCGGCCAGTACGATGGAGAAGACATCGTGGCGACGAAACATATCGGCATTGGTGCGGTCCGGCGCGCCGACGCTTTGGTAAACGTCGTCCCAAAAGTCCGTCCACCAGGTAAAGGCCTGATTGTGTAAGCCGGTGGCCGTGTGACCCGGCGCGAGTTTCGAAGGAAGAAGGACGTACCGCAGCGATGCCTCTCGTATCACGGTGGAGCCCCTGGTTTTGTTCTGGACTAAATGTGAAGCAGTTTAATTCTCACACGTCGGTAGTGCGGACGCAAGAGATGACGTGTAGGAAGTTAATCAGCGCGGTCGGCGTGCCTAGGGCGTTCCAAAGCGGTGCGCCAAGTGTGAGTTTCACGGTGAGCTTATTGCGGCCGTAACGTTCGTAAATGGAATGCTCCGGAACATCGAATCGGAAAAGGCCGCTGACCGCCCCGGATAGGAGCTTCGACGCCTGATGAACGATCATGTTGGTGATCGCTTCTTCGCGCTCAACCAGTTCCCACAGAGGGCGGGAGAGCAATTCATCCAACGTGTAGCTGCAAATTTCAAAAAACCGGAGGTTGCGGAAAATCTGCACGAAATCTGAGTTGTAGATTTCGATCACTTCCCCTTCTTTGATTTCTTGCATGAGATCTGAGGGCGGGTGAAGCTTGAGCCGCTGCAGGACGCGCCAAACGATAATGCGATCGTCGCGTAGGGTTGCGCCTTGGGCGACGACTTCCGCACAAACTTCCACGTAAGCGCGGAAGCTGTCCAAGATCACTTTTTTCTGAAGATCGGGCAGGATGGCAAAAAAGCGCGGCCCTTCCCCAACGTAAGGGGTCAGGTGAACTCCCTCTTGCTTGGCGAGGGCGCAAAACTTTTCGAGCAGCGATTTAAATTCGCCGAGCTCGGGGCCCGGAATTCCTGCTACGTTCCGCATTAGTTACTCTCCGCTAACGTCTACTAACAGTGTTCATTGATTTGGTCCAGAGCCTAGACGTTGGGAGGGCATGAGTGCAACGGACATGCCCGACCTTGCCGGTTTTTTCAGGCTGTTCCCCATTGGAGGGTGACAGTTTTTGCTAGACAATTGTTTGTTTAGTTTGGGCCGGTGGCCACGTGAAGGGCGGGCGTCCACTCCTTGTGCACACCCGGGGCGCGCAAGGAATCTACGGAAATCAGAGACTTACTGATTCCCCATCATCATCAGGATGGGCATCAGGCGGGATGTTGTCTTGCCGCTACCATCCGTTCCTTGCATCAGCATGGAGAGCATGGCCGGGTTGATGCCCGGGGAGCCATTGCCGGCCGCTTGCGATTGTCCGCCCATTAAGGCCATGAGCAGGAGCGGGTGGAGGGCGGAATTGGTTTGGTCCGCCGGTCCCGGCACTTCCACGCCGAGGACGTTACTCAGGGCCTGGCGACAGATTTTATCACCGGCCTGGGGGAGGCATTGCGCCATCATGGCACCAATTAGCTCGGGGGAAACAAGGATTTGGTCGGCCGGTGAGACCGTGCCGGTCGCCGTCGTCGAAGCGCTGAAAAGGTCCGCCGCGGTGGTTTCCATCATCTGATTGGGGTCGGCGACGGTTGTCCCCCCGTACGGGTTCGCGGTGGTCGTTCCCTGCCCACTGGCCCATTGCGATACCGTATTCGCGTCGGGGATCGTGCTTTCCGAATGCGCGTACGTAGCCAAGGTTAAAGCGGCCATCAAGAAGCTAATCTGAGTCGTTTTCATACCCCTTGATATCGCAAGGAGCATGCCCGAACGCTGAGGCTGGCCAATTGTGAAAAACGCCCAACTTTCGGTCAGGCTTGAAATCGCTCGATGAAATCACAGCGGCGGCAAAGGTCTTCTACCAAAACTCCCGAACGGAAGCCTTGGGCCATGGCTTGCGCGCGCGGGGAACGCAGGATATCGCGCAGGGGATGGCGATGCAGGTTGCCGAGTGGGATTGTCCCTTCTTTGTCTAAGCAACACGGCACGACGGTGCCGTCCACCAGCACTCCGAAATGCGATTTGAGACCATGGCAAGTGCCGTGGGGACCGACTTCCGGAAGGGCGAGGCTTGGCCAGGTGAAAGCGCGGTCGAAGTGGAGAGAAAGGCGCTGGCGAATGGGAACGCTCTTTTCCACGCGCGTATCCACTTCGGGAACCACGATTCCGAAGTGGGTCTCGATCCGCTCCAATACCACCCGATTCTGCGGCTGCTGTCCGCGCGCTTCCTTCAAGTTCCAAAGCCGGTAGTTGATAAAGAGCTCCGGCCGTGCCGCCAACGCACGTTCGGTGAAACGAAAGATGCGTTCGAGATAAATCGAGGGGTCTTTTTCCGGAAAGTTGTCGTGAAAGCTGTGGAGGGAAAAACTGACTTGGTGAAAGGCGGGGTGCAGAAGGATCTCCATTTCCTTCTCGCGCAGTAAGACCCCATTGCTCACTAAGAAAATCTTCACGCCGTGCGCCACGCAGATTTCCACCAGCTCGGCGAGCCGGGGGTGGCCCAAGGGTTCTCCCATTAGGTGCAGGGCCACGAGTTTCGTCATTGGCGCGATTTGCTCAATCGTGTGGCGAAATTCCTCCGGGGTCACCATCTTTTGACCGCGGATGACTTCCGGGCAGAAGCTGCATTGCAGATTGCAGATGTTGGTGATCTCGATATTTATTTTCCGGAACTGCCGCATAGCTTCTTTAGTCGGGCGAGCGAATCGGCGGGGCTACGGATGGTCATGCGCACGCCTTTTTCTTCGAAGGATTCTTTGATTACGGCGGCATGACGGCGGATTTCCCCAATCAGGCCCTTTTGGTCGTCGTAAGGAATCATAAATTCCGCCTCCTGCATGTCCTTCTCAAAAAACGCGCGCAGGGTCGCTTTCACGCGCTCGATGTCTTCAGGATTCCGAGTGGAAATTTGCAGAGCCTGGGGATACTCGCGGGCGAGCAAGTGGATTTGCGCGACATCCAGGCGATCGGTCTTATTGAGAATGAGGAGCGAGGGAATATCCGAAGCTTCGATTTCCCCGATGACATTCTGGGTGATTTCCAACTGCGAGCGAAACGTGGGATCGGAAGCATCCACGACGTAAAGCAGCAGCGACGCATCGCCGGCTTCGTCCAAAGTGGATCGGAAGGACGCGACCAGGTCGTGGGGCAGCTTCTTGATGAAGCCGACCGTATCGGAAATCAGGATGCGGGGAAAGGCTTCGGGCTGCATGGCGCGTACAGTGGTGTCCAGGGTCGCAAAGAGTTTGTCCGCCACCAAAACTTCGCTACCGGTGAGTGCGCGCATGAGTGAGGATTTGCCCGCATTGGTATAGCCCACCAGGGCCACGCGCATTTGTTCGCGGCGCCGGGAACGGCGATTGGATTGGTCTTCGGCGATGGCTTTGAGTTCCGTCTGTAGTTCCGAAACCCGATCGCGGATGCGCCGGCGATCCAGTTCATGGGCCGTCTCCCCCGCGCCCTTGGCCCCGATGCCACCCCCTTGGCGTTCCCCTCCCCCCGTGGCGCGTAGGCGCGGGCTGATGTAGTTCAGCCGTGCGATCTCGACTTGAAGGCGGGCCTCGCGGGTTTTGGCGTGGCGGTGGAAAATTTCCACGATCACGCCCGTGCGATCCAAAACCTCGGCGCCGGTGGCGTCCTCCAAGTTCTTTAATTGATTGGGGGTGAGTTCTTGGTCGAAAACAATCTTGGGCGATTTCAGGGCCGCCAACTCTTCCAGCTTTCCTTCGCCGATCACACTCGCCGGATTTGGTCCGTGGCGTTTTTGCGTGAGTGTCCCGGTGACCTCGAACCCGAGCGTCTCGACGAGGCGCTGGAGCTCTTGCAGCGAGGATTCAAACTCTTCGTCCGACACATCCGGAAGGTGAACACTGACCAGTACGGCTTTGGGGCGAGTCATCCGACCACTATAGCCGACTAAACTGGGTTGTGGGCAAGAGTCTAACCACCCGATCGGGTTTGGGCGTGGCGGCGGCGCAGCCGTTCCAAGGACAAGCGGTTTTGGTGGTCGCGGTAGAAGGCGCGGTACACATCCACGGCCTTACCCGCCACCACCCCGCCATCGGGGAAAATGAGCGATGTCCGCCAACGGACATTTTGCTCGTCCGCATGGGCGGCAAAGTTTTTCAGCGCCCGGGCCCACTTTTCGGCGACTTCATAATCTTCCACGGAAGGATGGGAGGTATCGAGTGTTTGTACTATCCGACGTAACAGCATCTTTTCCACGCCCCGAGTGTTGGTGGACCAAGAAAAAGGCAGCTGGGCGTTGCGGGCGTTCAGCAGAGTGGTTCCGATGGCTTCGGCGAGCAGACCCTCCGAACCAACGAAGTGGCTGGGATGGGGAAACTTTCCAATCTCGGTGACGACGCGGGCGACGGCATCGATGCTAGTGGCTTCCGCGAGTCGGAGCGCATCGTGGATTTTCTTTCGATTTTTCGTTTGGCTATCCGCCACCGACATCATACGCACGGCAGCAATCGCCTCTTCGAGGGCTTCCGGCGGCGGAGGGGGTGGCCCATTCGGCCGGGTGACAGCGTCGCCGGTCCGAACGCCTGCCTGAGAAATGAGCTTTTTGGTTAGCCGCAAGAGGGACCAACCCGTGGAACACTTCTGGGCCGCGGCGGGAGTGCAAAAGACGCCCCAAGCTACGAGGAAGACTAGGACTTCTCGGCTCCGGCGACGAAAGTATTCTGACCGACTACACCGCATGGAACTCCAAATTGAAGATTCTAGGGAGTAAAAAGGTGCAGAACCGGTGCCGGCTGTGGGTTTCCGAGGAGTCATTCCGGCATTTGCCGGGGTTCTACTTGTAGGATATTTCTACCGGATGGCTAAAATCAAAGTGGCAAAACCGGTGGTAGAACTCGACGGCGACGAGATGACTCGCATCATCTGGGCCGAGATCAAAAAGAAACTCATCCTCCCATTTTTGGACGTGCAGCTTTTGTACTTCGATCTCAGCGTGGAGAATCGCGACAAGACGGGCGACGAAGTGACCTTGCAATCTGCTAAGGCGATCAAGGAGCACGACGTCGGGATTAAGTGCGCGACGATCACCCCCGATGAAGCCCGGGTCAAAGAATTCAGTCTTAAGAAAATGTGGAAAAGCCCGAACGGCACCATCCGCAATTACTTGGGCGGCACGGTGTTTCGGGAGCCGATCATCTGCAAGAACATCCCCCGGCTCGTCCCCAATTGGAAAAAGCCGATTGTTGTCGGGCGTCATGCCCACGCCGATCAGTATAAAGCGACTGAGGTCAGCGTCGCCGGCCCGGGCAAGCTCAAACTCGTTTTCGAACCCGAAGGTGGGGGCGAAAAAGGGGAGTGGGAAGTGATGCAGTTCAAAGGGCCGGGCGTTGGACTCGCCATGTACAACACCGACGAATCGATTGAAGGTTTCGCTCACTCCTGCTTCGCTTACGGGTTGGCGAAAAATTATCCAGTTTACCTTTCCACTAAAAATACGATCCTGAAGATCTACGACGGGCGCTTCCGCGACATCTTTGCGCGCGTCTTCAAGGCCGAGTACGCGGAAAAGTTCGCGAAGGCCGGCTTGGTTTACGAGCACCGCCTCATCGACGATATGGTGGCCCAGGTCCTCAAGTGGGAAGGCGGCATCGTTTGGGCCTGCAAGAACTACGACGGGGATGTGCAGTCGGATACCGTCGCACAAGGGTTTGGCAGCCTCGGCATGATGACCTCCGTCCTAATGTGCCCGAATGGCCGCACGATCGAAACCGAAGCCGCCCACGGTACGGTGACGCGTCACTATCGCGAGTACCAAAAAGGCAAACCGACGAGTACCAATCCGGTCGCGAGCATCTTTGCCTGGACCCAAGGTTTGGCCCATCGCGGAAAGCTGGACAACACACCCGAGGTAAGTCGCTTTGCTCAGACGTTGGAGAAGGTTTGTGTCGAAACGATTGAAGCCGGTTTCATGACTAAGGACTTGGCGGTGACCATTCATGGGAACACGCCGCCGAACGATTCTTACCTGAACACGGATCAGTTCTTGGATAAACTGGCATCGAATCTCAGTGCGAAGTTGAACCAGTAGGGTGGAAAGATGAAAACGAGCTTAAACCGACTTTACCTAGGTGGTTTCCTAGCAACTTTCGTGATGTGCGTGATTATGTATCCCGCCTTTGCGGTTTCGATCCCGACCTGGAATTTCGCCGGATTTATCGGGTCCTTTTTTTCGGGAGAATCGGTCGAGAGTTCCAGTCCGTTTTGGTGGCTCGGACTGGTGATTCAGATGGTGATTGGGAGTGTGGTGGCGCCGTTGGCATACCGCGCGCTTTTCCCCTACCTAATTGGCCCGCCGATTGTGCGAGGGTTGTTATTCGGCGCATTGCTGTGCCTGCTCACTTTGGCGGTGGTGACTCCGCTGATGGGTTTTGGAATGTTCGGATCCCAGTTTTCGAATCCGGGAATTCTGATTCTTAGCCTGGCTTTGGTTCATACGATCTATGGATTGGTTCTTGGAGGCGTTACCGCTCCGAGGCAGTAATCGGTATGCCTTTTCAATTCTCGGCGAAAGGCGTTGTTAGCCAAGTTTTTTTCACGTGGCGCGCCCTCCGTCACCGGAACTACCGATTGTTTTTCATGGGCCAGATCGTTTCGCTGATCGGGACCTGGCTTTCCTCCGTGGCGACCAGTTGGCTCGTCTACCGGCTCTGTCGAGAAACCATGCCGGACCGTGCTCCGATGATGCTGGGGTTAGTCGGGTTTACGAGCCAGATTCCGATTTTCCTTATCACGCCTTGGGCGGGGGTATGGATCGATCGTCTCGACCGGCATAAAATCTTGATCGCCACGCAAGTAGTGTCCATGTTGCAATCCTTCGCATTGGCCTATCTCGCGCTCTGGGACATTATCACCATCCCTCAGATTTTCTTGCTAAGTGCGGTGCAAGGACTGGTGAATGCTTTCGATATGCCCACCCGCCAATCCTTCGTGGTGGAGATGGTGGAGGATCGCAAAGACCTCAGCAACGCCATCGCTTTGAACTCCTCGATGGTGCACACCGCTCGCCTCGTGGGCCCCTCGGTCGCCGGTTTTCTCATTTACCACGTCGGGGAAGGGATGTGTTTTCTTATCGACGGTTTCAGCTATTTCGCGGTCATTGTCGCGCTTTTGCTGATCCGCGTGAAGGCCCACATTTCGGTCGCGCACCGACCGGCGCAGCAGGAGCTGCGGGAGGGGATTTCCTACGCGCTCGGCTCGGCCCCCATTCGGGCCCTTCTAATTCTGGTGGCGACGGTGAGTTTGATGTTCACTTCCCAGTCCGTGTTGATGCCGATCATCGCCGCTAAAGTGTTGGGTGGGAGCGAACGGACTTTGGGAATGCTTTTGGGCGCTTCAGGGGCGGGCGCGTTGGCCGCAAGCTTGTACCTCGCTTCTCGGGCGAGTGTGATTGGTCTTTTGAGTAAGGTGGTGGTTCCCGCGGTAATCGCTCTGGGCTTTGCCTTCATTCTGCTCTCGCTTTCGCGGCAGGTTGAGTTGTCCGTCATCTTTCTCTTTTTCACCGGTGGGACCATGGTCTTGCTCAACGCCTCGTGCAACACGGTGCTGCAAACCATCGTGGAAGATGAAAAGCGCGGGCGAATCATGAGTTTTTTCAGCCTGGCGTTTTTGGGAATGGCCCCTTTCGGAAGTCTTTTCGCCGGCGGCATGGCATCGCTCATCGGAGCCCCGGCCACCTTCACCGTTTGCGGCGTGATTTCCCTGATCAGCGGGTATGCTTTCATCCGAAAGCTGCCGCGCCTGAAGGAATGCATCCGCCCGATTTATCAGCGCAAAGGCATTTTGCCACCCGAGGTGGAATGATACGATGGGGCCTAACAGGAGACCCTATGCGCTCTGGAAACCCCGCTCTTTCGGCGAAAACATTTCAAGGCTTTGCTCGCACGGATAGTGCCATGACGGTGTCGGGAACCGTGAACAAGGCCTTCTTGATGCTCCTGCTATTGATGGCGGGAGCGGCGTACACCTGGAATCAGTTCTTCGCGGATTACGGTCTGAGCCCGGCCTGGCTGATTGGCTCGGCGATCGGCGGCTTCGCGCTCTCCTTGATCATTATCTTTAAAAAGACGACCGCCCCGTATCTGGCTCCGGTGTATTCGGTAGTGGAAGGGGTACTCCTCGGCGCGATTTCGGCGAGTTTGGAACAGCAATACCCGGGCATCGTGATTCAGGCGGTGGGACTCACGTTCGGTACGTTGTTTTGCCTTCTCGCCGCCTACCGATCCGGACTGATTCGAGCGACCGAGAACTTCAAGTTGGGGGTCTTCGCCGCCACCGGTGCCATTGCACTTTTTTATCTGGTTTCCTTCGTGCTTTCTTTCTTCAGCATCTCGATCCCGCTTATCCATGATTCCGGTCCTTGGGGCATCGGCTTCAGTGTGGTGGTGGTCGTGATCGCGGCCTTGAATCTAGTGCTGGATTTCGACTTTATTGAAGAGGGCGAACGCAATGGCGCGCCCAAGTACATGGAATGGTACGCCGCCTTCGGTCTGATGGTGACCTTGGTCTGGCTCTACCTCGAAATCCTGCGCTTGCTGGCAAAAACCCGCAGCCGAGACTGATTTCACTTCGCGCTGAAACCGGCCTTGATGAGTGCCGCCGCCGCATCATTGCTCAGAATACTCTTAAAATATTCGAACTGGACGGCAGCAATTTCGGGATCGAAGGCCGCGATTTTCGCGTCCGAGGCGCGCAAGTGGCAACCCACGTATTCGATTCCGCGACCGGCCAGGGCGGTTTCGACGTCTTGGACGTGGTGAAGTTTATTGTCGACGAAGACAATCTTCTTCGGTTTGAGGGCCAGCTTGTCGAGTACCTTGGCCAAGATATCGCCCTTTTTATTCGATGTCCCGACGAAGACGATCCCGGTATCGAAGGGGGCGTCATCCCGTCCCTTAACGGTAAAGGGAGCCGACGAAATCGTCGATTTTCCAAGCTGAATCTTGATCTTCGCCATCTGTTTGTGCGTGACGGCCATCAGGTCGGCCGGCCGGGCGGTGAGGCCCATGGTCTTGGTGCCCGCTTGCTGATGGAGGGCAATCAGTCGCGGTGCGTCGGCTTCGACCGCAACCACATCGGTAGCGGTTTGGATCGCGTTCCACTCCGTTAGGGCCTGCTTGATCGCATCCGCTTGTTTCGTACCGTGAGTGACCAAATGGGTCACCCGAGCATCAAACCATTCTTCTCCCCCCAACATCTGGGTGGGCATGATCACCGTATTGTCCAAGTCGAAAATGAGCAGGGTATCTTTATTGACGTGCGCAAGCGCGTCGGCGGTCGTCGGGGCATCGACGATTTTCGCCTGGGCGATATTGGCCGCAAGAAAAGCGGCAATAGCGAAGTGATTGAATAGGTAACGCATCGGTTTTCCCCCTAAGGTCCGTGTTTTCACTGTTTAGCGGGCCCGTCAAGGGCGCCGATCTGGTATACCGGTGGGGGTCGTGGAATCTTTTCTAAACATCTCAGCCTACCGCTTCGCTCCCCTGACGGACCTGAAACCCTTACGGGCCAAGCTTTTGGATTTCAGTGTGAGCCGAGGTTTGAAAGGGACGGTGTTGCTTAGCACGGAAGGGATCAATCTATTTGTTTCCGGAAGCGACGGAGCAGTTCGAGAGCTGGTGGCCGAGCTGCAGGCCGTGCCCGGTCTGGCGGAACTGCACCCCAAAGAAAGTCGCAGTCGCCATCAACCATTCACCCGAATGTTGGTTCGCATCAAAAAAGAAATCATCGCTTTCGGGGTGGACGGCATCGATCCGGCCCGCCGGACATCGCCGAAGCTGCCGCCGCGGGAACTCAAAACCTGGTTAGACGCCGGTCGTCCGGTGACGCTCCTCGACACCCGCAATGACTACGAGATCAAACTCGGCACGTTTCAAAATGCCTTGCCGATCGGCGTGAAGCACTTTCGAGATTTTCCTTCCGCCGCCGAACGGTTACCCGAATCGTTGAAGGAAAAACCGCTCGTGATGTTTTGTACGGGTGGCATTCGATGCGAAAAAGCGGGCCCCTATTTGGAGTCCCGCGGGTTCAAGCACGTTTACCAACTGGACGGCGGGATTCTCAAATATTTCGAAGAGTGCGGCAGCACCCATTTCGAAGGAGATTGTTTTGTTTTCGATCAACGGGTAGGGGTCGATCCGAATCTTCACGAAACGCCCGACGCGCAGTGTTTCGTTTGTCTGACGCCGCTCTTGCCCGAGGATCAAAGCGATCCGCGGTACGTGGTTGGCAAATCCTGCTCCTATTGCTTCCAATCGTCCGAAATACGGATGCAGCAGTCCATCGCCAAGCGACAGATGCGGATCGCGCAGTTCAACGCCGGTCTCCCGGGTCGAGAACCGACGACGCAAAGGCGTCCGCTCAAGGTCCCGGAACGTCTGGACGGCCAACCGGCGATGGCATTCTTACGCGCGGTATTGCCCCATATCTCGGAGAAGGCATGGGGTGAAGAGTTTCGCGCGGGGCGTATTTTGGGGCCGGCGGGACAACCGATTTCTCCCGGCGAAATCTTGCGGGCCGGCCAACGCTGCCATCACCTGCAGACCACGGACGTCGAACCCGACGTCAATGCGGCGGTGCGGGTGATCTACGAAGATGAGGCGATTGTCGTGCTCGTGAAACCCGCGCCCCTACCGGTGCACCCTTGCGGGCGCTTCAACCGCAATACGCTCCAATACCTCCTCGAAAAAGTTTATGCGCCTCAGAAGCCCCATCCCGCCCATCGATTGGACGCGAACACGACGGGTTTGATGGTGGTGGCGCGAACGCGGCATTTCGCCGGTTGCTTGCAGCCTCAGTTTTCCCGCGGTGAGGTGGAAAAAAAATATCTCGCGCGCGTGCACGGTCACCCCCCGGACGATCGATTCGTCTGTGAACTCGCCCTAGGGGAAAAGACGATGGAAGTGGGCGCTCGCCAGGCCGATACGCAAGGGCGACCGGCCCGGACCGAGTTTCGGGTACTGAATCGCTTTGGCGATGGCACGGCGTTGCTGGAAGTGCGGCCGATCACCGGACGTACGAACCAAATCCGCATCCACCTCTGGGAGCTTGGATTCCCGATCGCTGGCGATCCTTTGTATTGGCCGGGCCGCCAGCGCGGTCACTCACAAACACGGACGCTTAACGCTCCGCACCAATGTTTGCATTCCAGCTACCTTTCCTTCCTTCACCCCGTGACGCGCGAGCGGCAGAGTTTTACGGAAGAAAACGTACCGTGGTTGTTATGGCAAGGGCCGGTGGGCTGAAGCAGATTGCTTCACTGCGTTCGCAAAGACGGTTCCATCGCCTTTACGATCAGGTCCGCGGCCACGCCGACCCCCGCCGCGTTCCAATGAGTGTCATCGAGCTGGTAGTAGATCGTTTCGTTCCTACGGTAAGCATCGCGATAGGGGTGATAAAGATCGACATACTTTACCGGGGTCGAGGCGAGTCGATCGTAGAGGCGTTCGAGGTCCACTTTCGATTCGGGTGCTTTGGGGATTAGCTCGGGGTAAATGGTTTCTTTGTCCGCGGTGGGGACTACGATGAAGTCGGTGCCGCGCGCTTTCAAAACCTCGCGATAGCCCGTCATCACTCCCGCAATGCGATCGGTTTCGGCCGCATCCATTTTAAATGGACGGTTTGCGCCGAAGTAAAAACGCATCTTGGGGTCCGATCCATTTTTCAAGTCGTGAGCGACCGGCACAAAAAATCGGCGCATCGCACTCATCATGCCGTGGCGGGCTCGGTACTGGGGAAAGGTGGGCTTGGCCATACGATCGGCCAAGATCCACAAGGGCGTCCAGAAACCGACGGAGACGGCGGGAGGAAGGGCGCCTTTAAAGGATTCGGGAATGGGAGTCAGCCGAAAAAAACCCCGTTCGTTGTTCACCAGGATGACGGTCTTCGGTCGCAGCCCCAACTGGTTCATGATGACAAACGCTTCGGGAAAGAGCACGCCCGAGAGGTTGTAAACGCATTGCCCAGTGCGCGCGGCAACCTGCTCGGCGAGAATGTCTTTCTGCGTGAGGCTGGTGCCAATGCCAAACGAATCGCCCGCGACCACAATCGGAAACTGCTGGCAGTGGCCAGATCGATGGCGAAACCCGTGGGCGTCGATGTCCCAAACCACCTCCTTAATGACCTGGTTCTCCGAGTAAGCGGCGATGTCGCCCACTTCGCGCCGTTCAAAGTGCTGATTGGGATAGAACGGGCCCGGTGGGAGTCGCACACTCTTCGGTTGCCCCCGCAAGGCGATCGCTTCCCAAACGCGGAAGGTGTACTGGTCTTTGGGCAGGAAAAGCTCGTGTGCGCCAATGAGTGCCGCAATCAGTCCCCAGAGTCCAAATTTGAGTAGGAGCGCTTTCATTTAGAACTGAAAATAGATGAACTGTTTGCTCGCGAATTGCCCACCGAGCACTGCGCACGCGGCAATCGCAATGTAAGTGCCCCAACGGATCGGCCACCGCGACCGGTCAATCGTTTCCCAAATTGCGCGACTTTGCCGTTGCTGGGACCACTCTTCCGCGACTTGGAAAACCAGGAACCCCACGAGGATCATCAAACCATCGAAACACCCCGGCATTGCGAGTAGGCTACGCTCCGCCGCGGGCCAGGCGAAAAGCGTGCGCAGGAACGTCGCGGCCATCGTTACATTGGGGGCCCGAAAGAAAATCCAAGCGAAGGTCACGACGTGAAAAACGACGACGGCGCGCAAAATACGTAAATCCGTGCGCTTGGTCTGATGGAAGAGATTCTCCAAGCAGACACCTAGTCCATGAATAAAACCCCAGACGAGGAAAGTCACATTGGCACCGTGCCACAGACCGCTGACCAGAAAGACAATCATCAGATTGCGCAGTTTTTTAGCCAAGCCCTGGGTCCCGCCACCAAGGGGGATGTAAAGGTAGTCGCGAAACCAAGTGGAGAGTGAAATATGCCAGCGCCGCCAAAACTCCGAGAGCGAAGTGCTGAGGTAGGGGCGTCGAAAGTTCAGCATCAGTTCAATGCCGAAAAGCCGGGAGACGCCGCGGGCGATATCGGTGTAGCCCGAAAAATCGCAAAGGATCTGAAAACTGAAAAAGACCGCGGCCAGGTACAGACTTAATCCATTGAAGTCGCCCGGCGCAGCATAGACTTCGTCGACCAGCAGGGCGAGGTTATCGGCCACCACGAGTTTTTTGAGAAAACCAATCGCCATCAATTGCAAACCGGACCGCACCCAACCCACGTCCAAGTTTTTAGGGGTGCGAAATTGATGGAGGAGGTTTTGCGGGCGTTCGATCGGGCCGGCCACGAGCTGGGGGAAATACAAAACGTAAACCGCATAAATGCCGAGGTGCCGCTCCGCCTTTTGTGCGCCGCGATACACTTCGATGGTGTAGCTCATCGACTGAAAAGTGTGAAAAGAGAGACCGATCGGGAGAATGAAGTTCAGCGTGTCGAACGAAGCCGCATTGCCGAGCGCACCGGAAAGCTGGTTAATCGAAAGAATCGCGAAATCCGCGTACTTAAAGATCGCCAGAATGAAAATATTCGCGGCGAGGCTCGCCACGAGCCACGCCTTTCTGGTGCGGGGGGTTCGGGCATTTTCAATCGCGATGCCGGCGTAGTAGTCGACCCCGATCACCAAAAAAAGAATCAGTAGGTAACTGGGAATAAAGGCCGCGTAGAAATAGCAACTCGCCGCTAACAACCAAGTCCAACGGGCGCGATAGGGAATCGAAAAATACAGCGCGAAGACAACCGGAAGAAAAACCGCGAAATGGATGGAGTTGAAGAGCACGCGAAAAAGCCCATCGTCAATCGAGTCCCCCGTTCCTGTCAAGATGACGCGATGCGGTAAGTCCTGAGTAAAATCCGACGCTTAGTTTAAAGGGTTGGACCTTTTTTCCCGATACAGCGAGGGAGAAGTCCAACTTCGTTTAGGAAGCACCATGCTATTTCGCACCCTTGGATTTGTGAGTGTCCTGATATCTGCCTCCTTAAGGGCGGAAGCACCCGTGCCGGCCGTCGCGGAAAAGCAGGAGACTCGAGTCTCGCAAGGTTCTCTTTCGATTCGGGCCTCGGCCGGATTGGCGTGGGAGAGTTATTCGCTGATGGGTCCCAGCGGTTTCACGGCCGAATTGCCCAATCGCGCCGGGGCGGTTTTCGGCGGCGAAGTGCGTTACCAGCGCGAAAGCAGCCCGTGGAGTTTGGGGGCGTCTTATTACCACACGAAATTTGAGTTTGATGGGTACGGAGAAAATTTAACTCCGTCTGCTTCCAAATTACGCCGCAATCAGTTTTCCCTGGCGGCCGGACTTCATATGTTTCGCTATGCGGAAAGCAGCTGGTTGAAGGAGTTGCGACTCGGCTTAGGGTACACCGTTCTACTTTTGAATAGCGACGAGACGACGCCCAATCCCGTTTTGCCGACGCAGACATCATTGGGTTTGCACATCACGTCCGGCGTTACCCATCAGCTGGCCGAGGAATGGAACTTCGATGGCAGCGTCGACTTTTTCTTGCCGCATTCTTTCGTCGAGAAAACACCGAAGACCGGTTTCTTTGAAAGTGCGTGGACGTTTGGGCTGTCGGCAATTGTTGAACACCATTTGAAAAAGGGTCTGTGGATTGGGACGGGCCTGCGATTCCGCCTGGAAAAGCACTACTTCAGTGGGACGGGACCGCGCGGATCGGTAGATGCGGTCGAAACTTTCCAAGGGTTTCAAATTCCCCTTCAGCTGCGGGTGAACCTCTAATGAAAACGAGAGCGACTTTCTATTTTCTGGCCGTCTTCACCTTGCTGGTGATGTCTTGTAGCGACAGTTCGACGGTATCCGGGGTCACCGCGAATACCCATACGCTCAGTGACATCTACCGAACGATCTCCACCGGCGGCAGCCTCTCCTTCAACAACCAGACGGGTGGCGTCAGTGATCTGGCGCTCCACCCCACGACGGGCGCGCCGGCGATCACTTATTACGACAAGAGCGCGCCGGTCAGTGGCACGACGGCCGTCGGGGCGTTGAAGTACGCCTACATGGACGCGAATGGGACTTGGAATGTGGAAGTCGTGGACGCCAACTACGGCACGGCCGCGTGTGGATCGGCGAACTCCTATTGTATCGGCGCTCCGAACGCGGCCGGGGGTAATACGGCCTCCATCTTGCGATTGGCGTTCAAGAGCGACGGCACACCCGCGATCGCGTACGTCTTTGGCGCCAGTGTGAACACCGCGGGCGGCAACAAACAGTTGCGTTTCGCCGAGCGCTCTACGGCGGGCAAGTGGTCGATCAGCGCACCGTTTTACTCGCTAACGGCCGCGGATCCGGCGAACGTCGCGGTCGCTGCCACCGTCGATCCGATGAAGGGTTTGACGTTGAACTTCGACTCGAGTGACCGGCCGCATATCACTTTTACCCTCTACACGCAGACCATCACAAACAGTGAAGTCCGCTATCTCGGTCGCAATTCGAAAAATGAATGGACGAGCACCGCGATCACGCCGGCGGTGACTGGTGCAGGTGATATCACTGGCCTGGGGCAGGGCACTGAGCAGGCAGGCGGAGTGCGTTGCGCGGCGACCGACAAGATGCTTTGGACCGGCAAAGTGGTTACCGCCACGGCCGGAAGCGGCCAGCCACTCTTCATGAGTTGCACGATGGTAGAAGACGGGGTTTGCACCGTGTTTGAAACGTTAGATCTCGCGGCGGGTTGCGGGGGGGCTAGTTGTTTTGGCGCAAGCGTGACAACCGCGACCGAAGGCGGGACCCGCAGCGATATCGTCATTGATGCGGCGACCCAGCGGCCGATCATCGGCTTTTACACGGAAACCACTCCCGCGACGTCGTTGTTGACGGCCACCGCGCCGAGCGCGTGCAGTACGGCGCAATCGACGGCCGCCAGTGGTTGGGGATCGCCGGTAGTGGTGGGTGGTACGTCGGAAGGCGCGAATGGTTTCCGCCTATCCGCTTCAACCGGCACGACCAATTTCTTGGCTTACCTCACGAGTACGACGGATGTGATGGTGAACAAGGCTACGGGTCCGGCGGGCGCTTGGCTTGCGACCGGCACGATCGTACAGACCGCTACCGTTGCGGCTGAAGGCGTCGGGGCCGCTTACGACACCGACCGCGATACGCTCTATGTTTCCTACGCGGCCGTTCCGGCCGGGGCGGTGGGCGCGGCGGGCAACGATATCAAGGTAGCCTACGGCTCGACCGACGATATCACCAACGCCGGCGCGGCGGGGACCATTGCGATTGAAAACGTCGACAATACGGTGAATTTTTTTCCGACCACGGCAATTCCCATGCTGACGGCGGCCAAGTCCGCCTCCGGCTTGTACGGGTACGCGTATTTCTACCAGGACGCGACGGCGGCCGATTCCAAACTCTATTACGGCGTCCGCGGCGGCACGGCTGCGGCCCCCGTGTTCAGCTCCCATACCGTGGTGAATCACATCGAAGGCGCGGCGAGCCCAGAGTTCGTCGGTTCCTATCCTTCGCTCACCTATGATTCGGGCAATAATCCGGTCATTGCGTTTTACGACGGCGTAGCCACCCGGCAAAATCTCTCGGTCGCGCGTTCGAGCGACGGTGGTGCCAGCTTCAGCGTGGCGATTGTCGACGATATTGCGGCCAACGTCGGTCAGTACCCGTCGGCCGCGGCGTTTGGCACGACGGTCGGGGTTTCGTATCGTGATGTGACCAATACCGGTTTGAAATTTGCCAAGTTCACCCCGGGCAGCGGGTGGCGGCGGTTTGCGGTGGATGGAATGGCCGGCACCGGTTCTTGCGGCAATGCCGCCCACGATGCCGGCGCTTACTCGGTATTGCGATTCACGGCCGCCGGCCAACCGGTGATCGCCTATAAATCGCAGACGGGCCTAAAGCTAGCCTACGCACCGGAAACGATCGACTCTCGCACCTATACCTGGAAATGCGTTTCGCTCGATCCCTCGGCCGCAACCCGCGGGGACGGAATCTCGATGGAGCTGGGGCTCTCCGGTGAACCGCACATTGTTCATTTCGATTCCACGTTCGGAGCGATTCGGTATGTGACGTGCTCCTTGGATGCGGCGACCTGCTTGGTCACCGGCGCCAGTGCTTTCACCGGGACATTGTTAAAAACCGTGGGCACGACCACGCTGATTGCCACCCGTCCCAGTCTGAAGTTGGATTCGGCCGGCAATCTCTACGTTTCCTTTTATTCTCAGTCTGAGCAAGCAGTGGGGCTGGGAGCGCGGGGCGCAACGTCTTCGGCTTGGACCTTTGAGTACATCGACCAGTATACGGCCGGATCGACCTTTGTTTCATCCGTCGGTCAGCACGCGCAGCTACTGATCAATGAGTCCGGTTTCCCCATGCTTTTCTACCGCTCCCAGGAAAACTGGCTGCGTTACTTCTCGCGCGAACTTTTCTGACCCGACTAATTGAGCGGCAACCTCCCGCGCCCCGAGCCTTAGCGCTGAAGATCCGTCCGCAGAACTCTACGCAATACCGTTCCATCTTTGGGAGATTCCGGGAGGATCTCCCCAATCAGCGCCTCGCTTACATCTGGTTCGGGCGGCCAAAATACCGCATAAAGCGTTGGCAACGAGGTAAGACCGGGTTGCTCATGTAGCTTTTCTTGAATGTCGCGGGCGACGGCAAGAAAGCAGTAAGTGTCGTCCTTTTTGGGGTTACACCACTGAACGATAGTTGCGGAAACGAGTCGGTGCTGCTCACAGAGACGGCGAAGGACCCAGTAGCTCCCGGTTTGGCCCAATGGAACAAACCATCGCTGTCCCTGCGCGAATTGTAAGTACCAACCACTATTCTTTCTTATCTCTCCAAGCGCTTCGACGACTTCCGTCTTAGCGGTCCACCGGACGGTCCTTATCTCCTTTTGGTCGCTACTGGGCCAACAGTGAGGTCGATCGAAGGCGGTAATCGGTGCGCTCGCCTTAAAAAGCCGCTGCATGCAGCTCGCCGAAGTACTGCTTGCCGAAAGCGCCAGCGCCAAAATCACTATCCAAGTCCGCATATTTGCTCCTTCGGCCGGGGGTGATAGCCGAATAGCGTATATATTTATAATTCATAATTGTTATTGTGATATAGCCAAAGGTTATGATTCTCACGTCGCCGTTGGTGAGCGCTTTTGTTCGATTGGTGCAGATTGGGAACTACTCTCGCGCGGCGTCCTCTTTGGGGATTTCCCAACCGGCACTCACGAAGCGCATCCAGCTCTTGGAGTCGCAACTCGGCCAGCCTTTGCTTGTTCGGCGGCGGAAGGGCATTCAGCTCACTCAGGCCGGTCGGGACATGCTGCGGTATTCGGAGGCGACCGTGAACCTAGAGAGCGATTTGCTTAAACGGTTTGGGATCGAGGGCGTCTCCATGTCCGCCCCCGTGATTCGCGTGGGCGGATCCGCATCTCTGATTCACCCCGTTGGTATTCCGGCTCTGGCTCCGATCGTACGCGAGAATGAGAGCACGTCCGTCGAATTCTTCGTTCGGGAAAACAAAGACCTGACGACGATGCTCTTGCGCGGCCAGATCGACTATGTGCTTACGGATCAAGACTTGACTCGCCGCGATTGCGAATCGATTGAGATTGGACACGAAACGATCATCGCCATTGAGAGTCCTCAATCGCGGAAGAATACGTTTCTCGATGCCGACGTAGAAGATGACTTTACCGAACGCCACATCGGTCGAGTCTTCGGCAAAAAAGTTCCTTATCGGCGGGCAATGCTGCAAGACGAAAACGGAATCATTGAAGGGGTTCGGCTTGGTTACGGGCGAGCACTCGTGCACTTACACATGCTCGCTAAGAAAAGCGGTGTGGCCATTGTGCCGGGTAGCAAGAAGGTGAGAGTGCCCGTGTTTCTCATCTTCCGGAAGCAGGACCAGTACAGCCAGTGGCACCATCGAATTGTGGATCTTTTGAGGGGGTATGCTCCGGGTGCGCTGAGCAGCAATTAAAAATTCCCTAGGTAATCGGTCTGGGACCCGTCCAATCGCGGAGAGTGCCGGGTCTCGTCGGTTGATTTGTTACCTTTCGGTATGCTACAGACCCCGGTCCATGAGGGAAAAGGCATTCTTACTGACGATTCTGCTTCTGGTGGCAGCAGGAACGCAGCTCAAAGCGGCGGGGCTAGATCGGCAAACATGCCGGCGTGCTCTTCTGCGCTCTCTCGACGGTGGCAGCCCCCTAACGCAACTAGAGTTATCCTCAATCTTGCTTCACCTTACCGAGAGTTGGTCTTTTGAAAATGCGCCTTCTCCTGCGGTCCCGCCCCTAAAGATCGTGCCCGCGCCTCTCGATATCTCCGATCAAGGTCAATTGTTGGAACAACTTGGACTCCAGGACCACCCCGACGTGGTGGAACTCATTCGGGGTATGACCTTTGAGGAGGCAGAGAATCGCAGCGAGTGGCAGCACTCCCAATTTGTACGACCTTTGCTCACGGCAGCGAAAATCACTACCATCGGTCAATTGTTCGAGCTCTCAGTTGAGGGACTCATGGCACGCGCCAAAAGTGCGAACAATCGTTTCTCAAAGACACCGTCCAGCGAGTTTCGAAGAACGTTCGCAGCCTACCGAGACTATATAAGAGTGGCAATTGCGGTCAATAAAACCGCGTATCTTAGCAGCCTGGCCGGCCGCCCCGGGCCATTCGATCCGCTAGTTTTTCTCGAGGAAATCAGGGGAGAAAACAATATCCAGTACATCTTTAATTTTCTCCCGGGACGAGAAACACTCTTCGCGAGATCTTATTCCGATCTTTACCCCTTTCCGTTGCCGAAGGTTGAACAGGAACATTTTAGTGAAGGGCCAAAAAAGGTGGGCGAAATGCTTGGGTCTTTAGGTGACCTCGGGAAAACTCGCAATATCGGGGAGACCAAAATAAGAACCTTCCTCGTTGCAGTATTGCATTACCGCAATGTCCTTTGGATGAACTCGCTCTTGCCCTAGACCCATCTTGCCGAAGTCGAAAAATGGCACGGACTGGTCCTGGACCAGTTATCGTTTCCCTTTAAAAAGAATCGCTGAAAATGAATAGTGGAATGGACGCTATGAAATCGAATTTGCGGTCGGACATTTCCGGTTTGAGACGGTGACACACTTTGCCATGCATCACCAATCTTGAGACATGGTTAAAGCCGCCGATGCGGTTTTGGACTCATTTGGTAGTTAGTCTCTTCTTGGCAGTCTCAGTCCCGTCTTGACGCCCCGCCCGACTCCGGCCGGCTGGCAGATCGCCAATCCCAACTCACCTGATGACATGGGCGCGGTGATCGAATTGACTTAGTGGTAACGAAAGGCAGTGGAATGAAAAAGTGTTTGGTATTTGGGCTTTTGGCTTTAGGCGCGTGTAGCCATTCGGGGCCGACGCCCGAATCCGACTGGGAAGGTTTTTTGAAACAAGTCGAATCCGGCGACAAGGCCGCATTGGATCGCGCGGTCGAGGTGCGCCCGGAACTGGACGCGTCGAAAGCCCAGAGTCTGCGCCTCGCGGTGGCCCGGGCGCTACCGAAAGCCCCGCACTTCGTGCTGGCGCTGCTCGAGAAGGGTTTCAAACTGAGTGAGCTCTGCACGACTCCCTACCATGAGCCCAAGCCGAGCGTGGCCGCTGCTTATGTCGAAGACGCGACGCGGGCTTTGAACGCCCTAGCGAACACACCGATGGAGGTGCGGGCGAAGGCGTGCCTTAAAAAGATCGCGCCCCCGCCAAAAGATCCCCCGCCGGCAAATTAACGCGGTTTTACCAAACCCGCCCGGCGCGGTACCCTATTTTCATGCCCAAAGAGATCGACGCTTATTTCCGCAAGTTCCCCAAGGACGTCCAACGCCGCCTAAAGCAAATGCGTTCGGCCATCCGCGGCGTCGTCCCCAAGGCCGAAGAAAAAATGAGCTATGGGATTCCGGCTTTTTATCTGAACGGAAAGTACGTGGCCTACTATGCGGCCTTCAAAAGCCATATTGGTTTTTATCCTATCCCCAAAACGCTCACGGCGTTTAAGGCCGCCCTGTCGAAGTACAAACAAGGAAAGGGTTCGGTTCAATTTCCCTTCGAAAGTGCTCTGCCGCTGCCGCTCATCAAGAAAATCGTGCGGGCGCGCCTGAAGGCCATTCGGGCGGAAGTCGCGAAAAAGCCCAAGAAAGCCTGAACCCCGCGGCGCCGAAAATTGTCGCTAGTTTCAAGGGTTAGCTTGTGTTACACCCCCTGCGAAATTCGGAGGTTCTGTGTACCAGAAGCTATTGATCGGTCTGACGACTCTTACGCTCTTGGCCTGCGACCGGCAGGAGACGCGCGCGCCCGCGCCTCGTCCCGCACCTCCCATCTCCGTTGCGCCAGCGACCCCATCCCCGGCCCCCGAGACGGCCAAAGCGGATGCCGAGGTCCCCGCAACTCCCGCACCCGTTGCGCAAACGCCGGAGCCGGCGAAGCCTGAATCAGATCCCAAAGAGGCGGAGCTGAAGCGCCAGGCCGCGAATCGGGACGCCATTGCCCGCATCGAGGCGCTGGAGCGAAAAGTGGAAGGAACGGGAATCTCATTTCAAGTGGGATCGAATCAGGCGGGATCGAAGACGGTAACGCTTTCGTACCAACGACGGCTCGCGGAAAAAAATCTGAGCCGCGAGGAAATCGACCGGCGGTTGTCGCTTTACTTCCGAGGCCTGGGCGCCGAGCTGCGTTCGGGAGCGATCACGGATCCCGCAAAGATCAGAGAATTCAAACTCAAGCAGCAGCTGATATTCGAACAGGTGGCCCCTCTCTACAAGCGGTCGGTGTCGGAGGAGCTTTCCGAAAAACTTCCGGGCTTCGCGCCCTTTTCGGATTTACACGGGGTTTGGGATCCCGCCCGTTTCGAGGAAAAGTTCGACGCTAATCGGGCGGAGGAGCTCGTAAGTCGCCTAAAATCCATGGCCAAGACACTAAAACAGGCCGCCGACGATTTTAATGTGGACGAACTGGTGACGCAGGAATCGATAGGAAAGGCCGGCAAGAAGGAAGACGCGTTTCGCGAAAAACATGCCGATCTGCTCAATGGCGCTTTTTTCCGGTCGTGCAAAGCGAGAGCGGAACGCATTCAAGCGCTTTTGGCATCGATTCAAGGACCGGTGACCAAGCCATCGTTGCAGATCGCCAATGCTAAGTTGGCGCGACGCACCTTGGAGGCCATCATTGCGCCCCAAGAAAAAAATCTCGAAGGACTGGGATGGAAGATCCTGGTGAATAACGGGTTACCCCGATTTGATGAGAAGGTTCGGGATCAGTACGTGCAGGACCACCGTTTTGAAACCGAGGCGGACGCGAAGTTTAGGGCGTTAAAAGAGTCGGTGGCGGCAACAACGCTGCTAACCTTCTACCAGGATCTCTCGAAAGTCTTGTCTTACACCCAAGATCCCGACGTCCGGGACGTCGAAGCCTTGCTGATGTTGAAATCGACCTTGATGAAGGGAATCGTGGAAAATCCACCGGATGGGAATCGCATTGAGCGGAGCGAAGAATCCACGGTTTCGCCTCCCCTGGATGACTGATGTCGCCTAACGCCGAGCCACGTCCCCGGGACCTGATTTTCAATGGAACGGGGGTCAATTACTCCTGGCACTTCCCGCGACTCTTTGAAATGAGCGTGGAGGAACTGCGCGAGTATTCCTCGATCACCTGCATCAGTGGGGGAGCAACCGCTTTCTTTGTTTTTTGGGCGGTGAGAAATGGGCTGGCGACGTGGTCGCGAGAGAACTTTCTCAAT
Organism: uncultured Pseudobdellovibrionaceae bacterium; assembly: GCA_964519985.1. GTDB lineage: Bacteria > Bdellovibrionota > FAC87 > UBA2466 > UBA2466 > JAIEOG01. Next base: position 211,812 of record CAZFMF010000001.1, read on the forward strand.
TGGAATAAACACACGCACGCGGTTTACGGTAACAACCTGCTTAGCGGCAGCTATCGAATGGCGAAATTGATGCTGCGTTCGCGGTCGCCGGTTTACTCCCCCGAAGCCTACAAAGCAGCTTGGGCCATGGCGGTGCGCCCAGAGTTTTTTGAAATGCGCATGCGCGAAATTCCGCCCAATGTGAATTTCCCTTTGCTCAAGCGATCGACCGGCGAGATTGTGAACGCCACCGCCCGTTCTGAGTTTTCGGAAGTCCCCGCCTATTTGGTTTCGTTTGCCGCCACGGCGATTCCGGGCATTTTTCCCGAGATTGTCATCGACGGGGAGGTCTACGGTGACATCACCTACTCCAAGAAATTCCTCCCGTGGTTGAAGCGCTTCGAGGCGGGCTTGGAACGCTTCGAAAATTATAACCTCATGAAGTCAGCGGACCTCCCCAATGGGCGCTATATCAAGATCTGCGATCATCCCGAGCCCAAGAAGATGATGCGCTCCGACAATCTCAAGTTTCTTTTCGGACGCTACATCGGCTCGTATCCGGAGAATGTCCGGCGGAGCAAAATCGAGTAGTCTGCCAGGCCATGGGTCTGGCCTCCGAAACCTTCCTCTTCATCGATTGCCAAACAAGCGGTCTCAGCCCGTCGCAATCGGAAATTTTGGAAATCGGTTGGAGCTTTTCGATAGATCCCAAAGCTATCCACACCGCTTTGCTTTGCCCCGCGGACGCCGCCGCCGTGCCGGAGAAGGTCTGGAAGATCTTGGGCCTGTCTCCCGAAGCGTTCGCCGATGCGCTTTCGGCGGCTGAAGTTTGGCGCGCGGTAGTGACCGAAGCCAAGGCACTGGGCGTGACCGCGGTGGTCATCCACTATGCGGCGTTCGAGCAAGGGTTTTTGCGAGCGCTTCATTTAGCAGTCTTCGGCGAGAAAGAGCTGCCGTGGCCCGTCATCTGCACTTACCGCGTCGCCGGCCGCATTTGCGAGGAGCTGCCGGCGCGCACGCTGCGTGCGCTGAGCGGCTACCTCGGACAAGTGCTACCGCCGACCCAACGCTCCCTAGATCACGTTGCCGCCACGCAGCGGGTTTGGCAGTTTCTCCTCGAGCGGCTGCAAGAGCGCGAATCGATCACGACCTGGGAGGCGTTCCAACCTTGGTTTGGAGTGAAACCCATCGGACGGGTGAAAAAGGAAAAGCCGAAGCGGACCTACCTGATTTCTCCCGAAGTGCGTCGCCGCTTGCCGTTAGGTCCGGGAGTGTATGAAATGCGGTCGGGCGATGGGACTCTGCTCTATATCGGCAAGGCGACGTCTTTGCGGGCGCGCGTGGCCAGTTACTTTCAAAAGCGCAAAGGCGATCGCCAACGGCTACCCGAACTCATGACTCAGGTGCACGACCTCCAAGTGATTGAGACCGCCACGCCCCTGGAAGCGGCCCTTTTGGAAACCGATCGGATTAAGCATTTTGAACCGCACTACAATACGGCGCTTCGCAAAAACGAGCGGCGGGTACTCTTTTTCAACTGGGATCTGGAGACCCACTCGGAATCGCGCACCCCGGAGCACCCCCTGGGGCCCTTCCTCCATGAAGAACCCTTTGAGTCGGTGGGGATTTTGATGCGCATCCTCAACGATGCCGCTACCGCTCTAGACGAAAGCATTCTAGTGCACCCCGTAGCGGAAGTGCGCCCCCGGTTGGAGGAGGTGCTGGCGGAGCTGGGAATCGGATCCGCCGAATCGGTGACGGCTTCCGAGCTGCTTCGGCTCGGGAAGAAGCTCCCCCCGCCACTCGAACCGACCGAGGAAATCGCCGATGAAGCCGACGCGCCCGATACGGACGCCATTGAGTTGACGCCCGCGGAACTGGAAGCAGAGATTCGGGCTTCGATCCTGCGCAAGCTGCGCCGGCCGGGCCGGGCTTTGCACCGAGCGCGCTGGCTAGTACGCATGGGCAATTGCCGCGCGGCCTGGCGGCTGGGGGCCGGCGATTCGGATCCGTGGCGCTACCTGGTGATGCAAGGAGGCCAGGTGCGCGACCGCGGGACCGTTGAGCACCTCGAAGCTTTGCCGGAGTACCGACGGGGGAAGGGAAGTGTGGTGCCCGCCGTTTCGGTCGAAGACTATGACCGCTTGCGGGTCCTGGTCACGGAGCTGACTCTGCTCGCGCGCCGCGTGCCGGTGCGGATCGAGTTTTCGCGCACGCGGTGTCTTGCGCGGGACGCGGGGACTTGGCTTTCGCGGGTGGCGTGGAACGAGGAACGCGCGCAATGAAGAAGGTCAGCCTTTCCGTGCGCGAGTTTGCGTTGCCGGTCCCCCGCGTGGGCAGCATCGAAGCCAATTCCGGTTTTGGTTGGGCGGCGGCCGAGGGCCTGGCGATCCACCAAGCGGTGCAGGAACTCAAACTCAAGGAAGACGCGGAGTACCAGTCCGAGGTCGCAATTGCGGCTACCTTCGAAAAGGGTGGATTTGAATTCCAAGTTGCGGGCCGCATTGACGGCTTGTACGACACCAAGACGCCGCTCATCGAAGAAATCAAATCTTGCTTCAATGTTTTTGATCTACGCAAGAAGCTCGTCGAGGAACAAGACACCCACCCCTATTGCCTGCAGCTCAAAACCTATGGGTATTTTTATTGGAAGCTCTATGGCGTGAAACCCGACTTAAGCCTGTATCTCGTATCCTCACGCAATCGCCAGGCCGAGACGTTTTCCCTACGACTGGATCTCGACGAATACGAAGCGTGGTTGGAACGGCGGCTCGAAGAGCTGGTGGGTGAAGCCGAACGGTGCGAGGCGTTAATCCAAAAACGCCGAAAATGGGCTAAGAGCTTTGCCTTTCCGTTCGAAAAACCGCGCGCCGGCCAGATGGAATTGATTGCCGACGTCGAGGCGGGGATTGCGACGAGCACGCGAATGTTGATTCAAGCTCCCACCGGCCTCGGAAAAACTGCGGGCGTGCTCTATCCCGTCCTCAAAGATTCACTCGCACGGGGTCAGAACACGATTTACGTCACACCCAAGAACAGCCAGCACTCGGTTGCGGAAGATGCGGTCGATCGCTTCAAGGAGAACGGCACACCGGTGCGATCTTTAACCCTGACCGCGAAAGCCAAAATCTGTTTCAAGAACGAACCGCTCTGCAATCCCAAGTACTGTGAATACGCCAAGGGGCACTACTCAAAGGTCGCGGCGCACAATCTGGCGGAAAAACTCTCGGCCAAGCGCAAGCTCACCACCCAAACGTTTCGGAAGCTAGGCGAGGAGTACCAGGTTTGTCCGTTCGAGCTGCAGTTCGACGCCGCCGGCGAGGCCGATGTCGTGATTGCTGATTATAACTACGTCTTTGGTCCCCGGGCGTCGGGCCGGCTCTCCCCGGCGGGGGGCTCAAGGGTGGGCAAACCGAATCTAGTCATCGATGAGGCGCACAATCTTTACGCCCGATCGTTGGGCTACTACTCACCCGAGGTTTCGACTTACACGCTCTACAAAATGCGCGAGTCCATCGAGAACCTCTATCCCCGCTTTCAGGGCGAGGTGGCACGGCTCATTGACGAGTGCGAAGCCACCATCCGCGCCTGCCGTCCCGAGTCGGCTGGCAAGCCGCAGCTGATTGAAGCGCCGATTGCCGCGTTCATGGATCAAGATGCGAACTTGCGGGCTTTTCTCTCGCGCTACCTCGAAGCCGACGTGGATATCCAGCCTCGGGATGTTGTTCTACGCCTTTCGTACTACTGGTCCGAATTTACCGCCGCCTTAGAATTTGTGACCGAGCCCAAGCGCCCGGAATTTTTCACCACCTACCGCCCGTTGCCCGGTAATGGTGGGTCGGTGCGGATCACCTGTTGCGATGCCTCGGAATTCATTCGGGAGTGCTATGACGAATATGGCCAGGTCGTCGGTTTCTCGGCGACACTTAAGCCATTTGAGTTCTACGCGAAACTCTCAGGTCTCGATCCCTCCACGACCAAAGTTTCCGAGTTTCAGTCTCCCTTTTCTCGCCAGCAGCGCAAGCTGCTCATCATCCCGCAGATCTCCACCAAGTTCAGCACGCGCGATAAGAACTACGACAAGATTGCGCAGGTAATTCGCCGCGTGACCGAAATCAAAAGTGGGAACTACTTCGCGTTTTTTCCCAGCTTTGATTTTCTAGAAAAGGTGGTGCAGCGCTTTTCCCCGCCGGAAGGTTTTTCGGTCATCAGCCAAACGCGCTATATGAAAAACACCGATGTGCAAGATGTCGTCGAACACCTTGCGCGCCGAACCGTCCCGACGATCGTCTTTGCGGTGCAGGGCGGGGTGTTCTCGGAAGGGGTCGACTATCCCGGCGATATGCTGATTGGAGCCTTTGTGATTGGTCCGCCGCTCCCGAACTTTGAACTCGAACGCGAGCAGATGCGGGCCTACTACGAGAAGAACTATGGCGAGGGCTTTCACTACGCCTACAGCTACCCCGCGATGGCCAAAGCGGTGCAGGCCGCCGGCCGGGTGGTGCGCTCCGAAACCGATCGTGGGCTCATCGTGCTGATGGACAGTCGCTTTCTCGAGCCGGACTACACCCGCTCCATGCCCAAGGATTGGTTTGACGAGAGTCCGCGCGAGCTGGTCTCGGAGGCCATCCTCAAAGAAGTGAAAGAATTTTGGGAGCGGCCGTGATCCCTCTAAGCGGGTGATCAGTAGGTTGCGCGCGTTACGGTCGACAGACCAGCTTCGCTTGGTAGGTCTGGCCCGCCAACTCCACCGCCAACAACGCTTCGACGGCGCGGTGCTTCAGCGCATACTTTTCGCCACTGGAGGCAACGCCTTCCACCACCGTCCAACCGTCTTCGATGTCTTGGCAACGGGTCGTATTGAATCGGAAGTAAGTCGGTTGGCCTTGCGGATCGGTCAGGGCGCCGTGAATGAAAAGGGTCTGGGTTGGGTAATCGATCTCCACGCGCGTGTACAAAGTTTTGGCTAACGGGTCTTTGCTTTCTTCCGAGCAATTGCCGGTCGGGATCGTCCGATTTGTCTCGCTCACCCATCCATGAAAACACGTCGTCGAGCTGCGCACCAGCGGCGGGGCCGGGTAAGGAGTCGACGGCCGGGAATAGCCACAGGATCCGAGTATCGAAGCAACAGCGAACGCGAGTATTGATTTCATTTGAGCCCCCAATTGGCTGCCATTCTAGGCCAAAAAGAAATCCTTCGCAGGAATGAATCAAAAACGCTGCTCATTCTCAAATGCGATCGGTTTGGCCCTGGACTTTTCGCCCGCCCCGCAGGCGGCCCGCAACGTGGCCGCCGCCTTTGGTCTCGATCGCGGTTGGTTAAACGCAGGCCCCGCTGCTCTCTCGCGGGATTTGTCGGCCGGTTGGCAGGCGAGGAGCAAAGTGGTTTTCCAGGGGAAGGCCCTGCAGATTCGCGCTTTGGCCCGCGAGGATTTGCTAGCGAGCAAACTCTTTGCTTTCTGCGACCGCGAGAAAGATTTTGAGGATGTGCTGGGAATGAAACCGACGAAGCAAGAGTTGGATAAGCTTTTCCCCTGGGTGCTCCGGCGGGACGCTTCGGTCTATTGGCCGAAACACGTCGGCGATAGCTTCTCCCGATTGCGGAAGAGATTGGGCTATGAGTAGTTTCCTCGAAACGCATCAACCCAAACTGGTCTCGCTCGGATTCGCGTTCTATGGCGAGGCGGGACCCCTTGCCGCGGATCCCGAAAAAACGTTACTGGAGATCCTCCCCAGCTTCTTCGAAGATCGCAAAGTGTTTTGCATGCTTTTGACCTGGCTCGAAGTGGTTTCTGACTTGGTGCACGTGGAGCGATTGAAAGTATTGTCGCAAGGGTTGTCGCCGGAACACAAAGCCTTGCTGGCGGTCGTGGCGCTGAAGCGGCAAAAAGCGGATCGGCGTTGGAGTGCTATTTATCGGACGGTCCGCCGTGCGGCGGGGAAAGCAAAACTCATCGCGCCCCCGGAATATGCGGCGCCTTACTTGCTGTCGAAGTACGGGAAGGACGTGGAATGCGCCAAGCTGGGAATCGAAACCGCTTCCGTTTTGCCTGAGGATCGAAAGAAGATCTTAAGCCTCGAGGGCATCTTGCAAATCAATCCGTGGCTTCGGCTGCGGGCGATCATCGGACCGACATTTCGGGCGGACATCGCCTATCTGTATCTTTCCAAACAAGCGACGGGCCCCGTCGACGCCGCCCGCAGACTAGGTTGCGCGCGGGACACCGCCTACCGAAATTGGCGCGCGATTGTCGCGGCGGATATTGGGTCGCTATTAAAAATCGCACGCTAAAAAATCATAACTGCTTGTTTAAATGAGTCTTTTCGAGAAGGCTCTCGCCTTCCTCTCCCATAAAATGCTATAGAGCGCGGCGGTGAAGACGTTTTTTCTGATGTTGGCCTTGCTCAGTGTGGGCTCCGCGTACGGGGCTCCGGCCCAGTGCGCCACCCGGCTCTTTGTCGAGGGTTTCGACTTCGCACTCGCTGCCCAAAACCTGGAACTAGCTAGAGTGTGGCCCGAGCCTCAGGATCTGGATAGGATTATTGATTCTCTGCATTCCATCGAAGACCCAAGTCCGGAAATGGTGAGATTTCTGGAACTACTCGTGCCCGAGGTAGGTCGAGAAGAGTTTGGGCTAAAAGTCAGTACTCACTTAATTCTCTGGGGCAAATATTCATCCAGGGCCGTTTTTTTCGCTTTGGCTGACTATGCCGAGCTCTTGATGGGCGGAAAGCCCGAGGGTCGCAGCGTTTTTTGCGCCCCCGGAGCGGATACGCGAGAGCTCCGCCAGAGTATCAAACACCAAGTGGTGCGGATGGGTAACGAGCTTCGGTCGGCGGAAGTGGGAGAACTCTTCGACGCCCTGAACACTTTGTACTTTTCCGATCTTCACACCGATCTTGACCGAGAGCGCGAGGCTCTCGCTCTGCCGCGGGGCATTGCCGACAAACTCGATCGGAAACGCCTAGCTTCCTCGGCGTTTGCGATTCACCCGAATATCCGAGCACGCCTCGAAATCGATCGGGATGATGAGACTTACCGAACACAGACTCCTTGGCGGAAAGGGTGGGAGTGTTACGGGCCCAATGTCGGTGCGCGTACGCTCATTGCCGAAATCGTCGCGGAGTGGGCGAGGGATCGTCAGTCGCCACTGAGCCTAAGGGCGGTCGAGATGTTGATTAAAATGGGGAAGGGGCAAGCGGTCACGGTTCGTACCTTCGAGCGCATTCTGCGCGAGCCTTCCAACTCCAACCCGGCGGTTGTGGCGCGGGTGGAAAGCTTCATGCAACGCGCGGTCGGGACGGAATTGGAAATCAAGGACGTGTCCGCGAATCTCCCGGCACTTTCGCCGTAGCCTTCGGTTCAGATACGCGGGTGGGGATCCGTAAACCCAAGCAGCCTTTCGACTTTATAGATCGCTTCCAGAATACTGGGATGCGTTGGGTTGGGTGTGGCTCTCAAAGTCATTTGATACATCTTCAAGCGGGAGGAACGAGCGGTTTCGTCTAAGACGGCCCTTCCGGTGAAAGAAAGTCGGGGCAACGCTTTGGCGAGGGCTTCCAATCTTTCCGGGGGAACGCCTCTTACGTGCGAAAAAATCTTTCTAAGCTCATCTTGAGTATCCGTTTCGTCAGAAAACGTCGGAGGCGCCTCAAACAAATGGGCCTTTTCGTGATTGGCCACCGTGCCATCGGCGGGATTGGCGCAGACCAGCCAAGTTTCAATGGCATTCACTAGGCTGGCGCTGCCCGGCCGATTGTCCAAGACCCGGGGTATCGTTGTCAGACGGTAGGCCAGCAGATAGTACAAGACCGCCCGACCCGCGGGCGGCAGCCGGTTGAGGTGCCAGGCAAAAGCCGAGAAATCGGGTGCGCCGGCTCGGGCGAAGAACGATTTGCCCGCGTTTTCGATCGCTTGGTTTTGGGCTTCCGGGTCGAAAAGAAGCTCGGAACAATCGGGCACGGTGACGGCGGGGCCGGCGGCAGCGTCGACAAACGCCGAAAGCGTTTTCTCGACTTTTTGCGCGATGACCTCAGGGTAAGCGACGAACGGCCGCGCGGGACTAAATGACTCCTCAATGGCGAGTTTGACGGATACCGGCAACTCCGCCTTGGCCGGGAGTGAAAGCGCCGTCAGGAAAAGAACTACAGAAAGAGAGGAAACCATTCGCGGGTCACTAGCACATTCGCGGTCCCGGCGTCATCGCCGAGCTCCCATCTAATTCTGATAGGACGATCAGGATTTGGGGGCAATCGGACGGTCGTTTTGTTGGCCCGGGGTATCAGGCCTGCTTTCCCTCAATGGTATTGAGCAAGGCGGTCAAATCAATCGGCTTTTGTATGACGGCGAGCCCATACAGTTCGCCCACCCGGTGGGCGTCGATGGAAGCCGATACAATGATGATGGTGATTTGAGCGACAGGAGGCTGATCTTCAAGCGCCTCCAGAAATTCGTAGCCGTCCATGATCGGCATCATGAGATCCAGCAAGATCCAATCGAGCTTTTCGCCCGATGCGATTACGGCGAGGGCCTGCTTGCCGTTAAAAGCACAGATCGTTCGGAAACCGTTTAGCTCTAAGAAGGTTTTTAGGCTCGTGCTAATGGAAGTATCGTCTTCCACTATCAAAATGGATTTGCGTCCGTCCATTCCCTGGTCCTCTAACTCATCGAAAGTGGCAACGTGACCGTAAACTGGGTTCCTTCACCGAGATGACTGCTCACCTCAATCGTTCCATGGTGCGCTTCGACCAGCCGTTTGCAAATAAAAAGTCCCAGTCCCATGCCGCTGATCTTTCGGGCGGAAACGGCGCGCTCGAATCTTCCAAAAATGCGCTGCTGATCTTCGGGCGCGATTCCAATGCCACGGTCCTGAACACAGATTACCACGCGATCGCCGTTCTTTCTCAGGGAGACACGCACGGGGCCGCCAGCGCCGTACTTCACCGCGTTGGAGAACAGATTTAATAGCACCTGTTCAATCCGTCTGGGGTCGGCTCGAATGGGGACATCCGAATCCAGCTCTAAAGTAACGGGAATCTTGGCTTGCTCAAAATCGGCCTGAAAGCTATCGACCGAAGACTTCATCAAATCGGACAACTGGAAAAGTTCGGGCACAATCCGGTAGGTCCCAAGCGTGAGATAAGAACTGTAGAGCATGTCTTCGACCGCGCGGATCATCTGCTTGGTTTGTCGCTCGAGGTGCGTGAGCAAATCCGCCACGGCATCAAAACTCAATAGCGATCCGTCCTGACTGGCAATTCGGTGGCGCGCGATATCCGTTTGCAGCTGAATGGTGGTTAAAGGCGTTTTTAACTCGTGGGAAGCAATCATGATGAACTCATCGCTCAGTTTAAGCGCTTCCGTACTCGCCTCCAGCATGATGCGGTTGCGTTCACTTTTTTTGGCATCGGTGAGATCGCGGATCGCGGTGATGCGGAGTTTTTTATTTTCCCAGAAATGGTGGCGGCCCAGCACTTCGACGGGCAGGGTCGAGCCATCTTTTCGGAGGCAGACGGTCTCATACGATCGTTCTTGCTCCTTATTCAATTGTTCTTGAACGTGTTCCCGTTCTTCCGGGATCACAAAATCAACGATGGAACGTTGCAGGACTTCGGACTTCTCGTAGCCCAGTAGCGCCAAGAAAGATCGGTTAGCGTTCACGATTGTGCCCTGATGCGAAACGACCACGCCTTCAAACACCGAATTGAATAGATCTTCCAACATCAAGGCCTGCCGATTGATGGCCGTCATCAGTTTGAGGCGTCGGTGGGAACCGACATAGGCGAAGGCGAGAATCGTAATCATCCCCGGAAGGAAAACCGTGTTCCCCAAAGAGGGATTGAAATAGGTAAGGATAAGGGAACAAACCGTGACAAAGCACCCGAACCAAGTCAGGGCCTCCAGGGACTCTAAACATGCGCAAAGGGCCATGATGGTGATGTAGGAACCCACCACCCAATTCACATCGTTTCCATTGAAGTGGAAGAGATAGAAGTAATGGAGGGTCGCTAACCACGCGCACGCATAGAAACAAAACAGGAGATTCCGCGCGATCCAATCGGAGAAAAAACTCGCCGCAAAAAAGGCGAAAAACGACGCTACCACGGCCAATCGACTCAGTAGGGGGTTGAAGGACCCGGGAAGAACGGCCTCAACAATCGCCCACCATAGAAGGTAGAGGGTGCCACCAAAATACAGAAGTCTCCGGGCACGCAGAAGGTGAGGCTCTGCAGATTTCGCGGTCGAGTGTTCCATACGCTTACGGCGTCTCCTCTAGCACGAAATAGTAACACTTACCTAGACGGAGAGGGATTCACTCGGCGCCGGAGTAGCACGAAGCCCAACCCATGAATTGGACAATCGCTTTTTGACTGATAATGTGGACGTCGAGGGATGTGGATGAAGAATTTGACTCTCCCCGAACAAGAGGTACTGAGGAAATTTTGCCAGAAGTGGAGTATCACCACCCTGGAACTATTCGGCTCCGCGCTGACCGAGGACTTCAACGACAAGAGCGACTTTGATGTGATGGTAACCTTCGCCCCTGAATCCGTTCCGGGGCCATCCTTCGTGGAATTAAAAGAGGAACTTGAACTCATTTTCGGCCGCTCAGTTGATGTGGTGACCCGTAAAGCCATCGAAAGGAGCGGCAATACCCCCCGCAAAGAATCAATCCTGCGATCGGCACGAGTGATTTATGGCCAAAAAGCGGCCTGATAACGGTTGCATTCTGGCTGTCTTAACGAAGCTCCAAAGTCTCTGAATGTCAGTTTAACTGGAAAGTAGAACTAAAGTTTGGGCTCGGGCCGTTGATGGGGATCTCGAAATCCAAGGAGTCTTTCCGATTCATAGATGGCCTCCAGGATGGTTGGGTCGACGGGCGCGACGTTTTCGCGAAACATCACATAGTACAGTCCGAGGCGAGACTGACGGAGCGCCGGGTCGTTTGAGCGCCTTCCCGAGAAGGACAGTTCGAGCAACATCGCGGGGGCTTCGCGGATGGCGTTCGGGGTAATGCCTTTCGCTTTTGAAAAGACCGCTTTGAGTTTTCGTAGGATTTGGTTTGGGTTGTCGAACTTTGGAGGGAGTTGGTACCGATCCGAATTGTGGTTGGGGTAATAAGCTCCCGTAAAGGGATCGGAGTCGACGAGCCAAAACTCGACGCCACTGATCATATTGGATTCTCTTGGGGTGTTGAGCAGGATTGAGGGCTCAATCGCTTGGTAGCGTTGGGCCAGGACATAGTACAAAACCGCTCGTTTCGCCGGCGGCAGCTTGTTCAAGTGGTGGGCCAGCGCCGCGAGGTCGGGCCTCATGATCTCGTCGTAGAATCCTTTGTTGGCCGCATCGTCAATGATCGCTTGCACCGCCTGATCGGAAACGCGGGTATCGCGCTGGGCCGGCTTTTGCCCGAGAAATATCTCCGCGCAATCTCGACGGGTATCGGCCTTGCCCAAGGCGCTTCCCAGGTACGAGGAAAGCACCCTTTCCACTCCTCGAGTGACCAAGGTCGGATATCCCCGCTCTCGACCGGTAGAGAAGGATTCCGTCAGCGCCCACCGGAGGTCCGTCGGCAACTTGGCGAAAGCCGCAGGTCCGAAAAGGCCCATTGGGACTGCGATAGCGAGGAAACAAGCACCAACCTTCATGGTCGAGGCTGTATCACGGGCCGGTGGGGAATGGATAGGGGTAGATCCAGCGACAATACCGGGAGCATGATCCTACTCCGGCGCCGGAGTAGAAAGACAAAAGTTAACAGTGAAACTTTCGGTTTGGCGGCTTAGGCCGGCGAAATCGGTCGGTTAGTATACGTAATTGAATTTACTTTGATTTGTGGCGTCGAGGTTTAACGGTTAGAAGACTTCGACGAATGGTTGCTCTCGCATCGTCCTTCGTTAAGACGTGAAATCTTGGTTTAGGTTTTCGGCGGCTGTGCTATACGGCCCGGGTGTTTTTCACCCGCATACCCGTAGCGCTCCTGGTCCTTTGCTCCAGTAATGGAGTAGCCATGTACTGCGGTCCCCGGCTCCTTCTTTCCCACAGCGAAATCGGCGGTGGATCATCGACTTCTTCACCCATTGGAATCGAGGGGCGCTCTTGGCAAGTATCAGGTCTGAAGCCGGATACCGAGTCTGGGGGATATATTTTAGAATCGACACCCAAACAAGCCGAGAACCTGCGCTTTTTTGAAGGGGTCGCGCATCTTCTTGTACAAAAGTACCCACGCCTAACGCAGTATGGATTTGCGTTCCTGAACGGAAAATTACTTCATCCGGACATTATTTCGCTCAACGAGCGGCTTCGTCGGTCTAAGAATTTTAACGGTTTGTTGTTCGTAAGCACATCAGAAGAGAGCTCTCACCTTGAGATGGTGGAACTCTTTGCCCGTGGCAAAACGATATGGGCGAAACAGGGTGAACTTTTCTTCCACGATCCATTATTGCATGGGCTTGGGTACATTCTCTTTCCCAAGAAACTTGTAGAAATGTGTAAAGCATATGCGGTGTTGCTTACCGACTTGTGGAACTATAAAGACGGAATACTTCGCGACTTTCTAGAACCCTACGTTGCCACTCTAGCTAACAATATAGATGCCTTTTCTGATAACCTGTTGCGAATTCTTTTGCGGACAAACAATCCTAGGTCAGAAATTGAGTCCCTAATGAAAGACTTCTTCGTCCGCGAGATAATGTCCTTTCATCGTCAGGCTGGGGTCGATATGTCTCCTAAACTTCACGAGTTCGAGGCTCTCCTAACGGAACATTTGCGTAGCTCGCACCAGTTCGTGGCCGAAGAAACCGAAATCGCAGGTCTTCTGGCTAGTCATCAAATCCCACGGTTTTCTGTAACACCGGACTTGCTCGACGAAATTGAAGACAAACTGGGTCCGCGAAAACTCACCGGAACCTTTTCGATTGTCGATGGCACTGTTCCGCTTTTTTTGCAGTAGCCACCTAGTCTGCGTCGAACAGTAAGAGTCCAACCCACCCAAGATGTGCAGGTCGTTAAGTGAGAGATTCTCGTTATTCCGAATCCCGCTAGTTTTACTAATCAAGTTGCAGCCAGGCTGGGCGCCATGGTCGGGGATACTTTGCTGGTCGCGACAATGCGAAGACCCAGCGGACGAATCTGTTTTGCCGCGATTAAGATCTCTTCGAGTTTGAGAAGGTTTTCGGAGAGGTTTTTTTCGAGTACTTTCCGCGAAAACCTAGGTGCTAGGTACCGATAGAAATAAGGCCCGTGCGAGACATCAAGAATTTCAAAGCGTCGGCTGATTTCAGAAATCAATTCTGCGCCCGTATTGAAGTGGTGATCCCCATGGCTGGAATGTTCCTTCCCCCAAGCTGCCAAAGGGTCGCCAAGATTCGCAAAAGGATCTTCATCATCGCATTCAAAGATGTCGAGGCTAATCCCTAAAGCACGAGTTTGTTCATACCAGACAGTGGTAGCCTTATCGGCGTCCTCAGTCGCATATTCCTCCAAAATCAACATCCCGCCTGGCTGAAGTAATTTTCCAACCCGATCGAGTGCGTTTCCGAGCGGAGACACGTGGTGCGCCGACATGCAAAACACAACGCAGTCGTACGGCTTATCGGATTTGTAATTGAGGATATCCGCTTCATATACGGTGACGCCACTTTCCTTGGCCATCTCTACCGCCTTACCGGATTTATCTATCGCATCAACCTCCAAACCCGCTTCTCTCAGGCGAGCGGCTAAGCGCCCACGTCCCGCACCGACTTCAAGAATTTTGACGGAGGGCGAGTGGGGCAAGTGCTTCTGGATAAATTCGAGAGTCTTTGAAACACCAAACTCGTATGGGTCCATAACGAATATCCTCGATACGCTGCCACCCGCGAATAGCGGAGACAGGCGGGCGCCGTTGGGCTCACCGGTCGGTTCGCTCGTGAACGACCGACCGCTTTGCCCTAAGCAACTTCCAATCGATAGTTCGGTTTAATTTTGGCGTACAATCGGATCAATTTGTCCGTACTGAATCTATCGATACGATGGTTAAAAATCCGGCTCATATCTGCCTTGGGAATTGCAAGCAGTTTTGCCATTTGACCTGCGGTGAGCTGATTCTCCCGTGCGTGCCTCAAGAGGGCTTGGCAAATTTCGAACCGGAACTTTGCCAACTCGTCAGCGTCAGGATCCAACATCAAAAAGCCCTGTGCCCTGCTTACTTTTTTCCTAATTTTTTTTAGGTCCTTTTCGCTCGGAAATCCCATTTGCCTTTCTCCTGTAAGCGTTTACCACACCGACATACAACTGATTGTCTTCCATTAGCCACACTAGCGATAAGTTGTCATTTTTGACAACAAAAAGAAATCGCGTCGATTGTGTGGTGGGCACCACAGGGCTCGCCTTCCGTCGGCCCATCGGGCCGCCTGCAGGCCGGTCTCGCCGCTACCAAAATCGTTGCTTGAATTTCTTGATTCTTGCGGCTCCGACATTCGAGCCCTATGGGAGGTCGCGACGCTCTCGCGTCGCCCGTTTCAGTATCACCATTTGTTGCGCAAAATGGTGGAGGTCACCCAACTAAAGTCGAACCATTAACCTGGTCAGGGAATACCCCGTCCAGTGGTAAGGTCAAAGATAGACCCCGGCGAAATCAGGGACTTACGTGGTAAAGGGTGGTCCTTTGCCCGGATTGCCAAGCATTTTGGCCGGTCGAAGTCTGCCGTCATCGCGCAGCTTCAGAGGGCCGGTTTACAAAAGAAACAAGGAAATCAGTGATAGGGGCTTCACGGGCAACTAAGGAGTACTATATGTCCCCGGATGAGATTTTGTCTTATTGCGGGTTTCTTTTTGGAGTAGGGGCTTTTGGCATTGGATTGCGGGGCCCTACCTCTCGGTACGTTTCGAGAAGCTCCGCGGCTGGAATTCCATTGAGAGGGGAGCTGCCCATTTTTTCTTCTTCGTCCGGCTGCTTGTCCCTCCAGCCGAATCGATTCTTCATATTAAAAATCCAAATGGCTGCGCTGAAGCCAGGGATTTTCCATGCCATCGCATCGAGGCCCGTTTTTTCCCACAAGAGCTGGGATATGGCCGTTGCCTCTTTTTTGGCGTCGGAAAATTCCGTATGTTTGCGCGCCCAGTCATAAAGTGTGTCTTTGTGGACGCCAATTCGGTCGGCAAAAGACTCGAAGGAAAGTCCGTCCGCCATGTGTCGCTTGAGAGGCTCGCAGAATGAGTTGGCGCAGAGAGTTTTACGGCCCAATGATTTGTCTTCGACGACATACTGTTACATTACCACGCCAAGGGCAGGTAGAGAGGAGGAACGAGAAGGGAAGAAAGCCTCATAAAGGCTTCCTCCCCCTTTAAACCGGTGAGTTAAAAGTTTTCGGAGCTGATTACCTTGCGATAAATAGGCGCTGGGCAATTATATACGTGGCCCTTAGTGACGTCGGCAGCATTAAACAAGCCCATTTGTTTTTCCGTTTTTAGGCGGCTCATTACAACGTTGCCCCCGAGCTTTCCCGCCGTATTCTTGAGGTGAACAATTAGTTGAGCGGTACCGTATTCACTGGATTCAACCACCGGTCCAAGGTCCTTGCATTCGTGCATCAACGTAACCTGTGCCGGGTCAGCAACTTTTACTTCACGACCAGCAGTTGAAAGAGTCGCGCACGACGTAACCAAGAAAAGGCCCAAAAGTCCAAGACGGGAATAGGATAACATCTCAACCTGATGGGACTCGAGTCGTCCGACTCAGCCAAGATCTCAGGAATCACGAGCTTGCTCTACGCGGCAAACGCTCCGAAGGGCAAGACAGGCGAGAAGAAGGAGGAAGCCGAGATATTTCTGATGGAGAGTTTGCTCCAGATTCCTTTTCCACAATTTGTTTTGGAGTGGGAAAGCCTAAAGGAATACGTCGGGTCCATGAAGGTCGAACAGCCCGAACAAAAAGCGATGATCGACCTTATAAATGTCCTTAGTCCCCTGTATGACGAAAGCTTCTACCAAACCCGCTACGAGAAGGCGCTCGAAGGAAAGATGCCCTTTTCCGAACTCCATGCGGAAGTCGAAGCACTCAAAAACAAGCACCTAACTACCGAAATGCAACGGCGCGGAGCCGAGTTGCTTGCCTCCGGTTTGATGCAGTACACCCTTTTTCGCAACAGCGTCGCTCAGGGCATTCAGAAGGGGGAAATTCCGAAGGATATCGAGTACGGCAAGGCCTTCTATTCCAACGACAACAGCGAGAAATTCTCCCAGGCGCTTTTCGAATGGCGCAACGAGGTCTTTGCCGAACGCCTAGCTTCAGCCATCGCAAGAGCCCGAGCGGAGAAGAAGGAAATCATCGTCATCACGGGCGCCGCTCACGCAGAACCCATGATCGACCTATTCAAGAGGCAGTTCCCCAAGGCTGATGTCCGGAAAAAAATCAACCCGGATGCCGAGAAGTATCTGAAAGAAATGAAAAACCGTGAAGCTCCGGGCGCGCAGAGCGGCCTTGATCCGATCCGCCAAAATCGCTAGACACGCCCCCGGCAGGACGAACGGGAGCCAACCGGAAAAGCTCCCTCACTCCCAACTCATTGGTTGTTATTGCTTTAGCCTGAAATCGAGTTGTTCTGATGCCAGCGTTGAGCGGATTTTTAATCTCGGGGTTGTTGGTTCAATCCCAACTGGGCCCAGGATTTAGCTCGGCGGCCGACCAGTCCATCGACGGGAAGGCACCTGGAATACAGCAGACCTCGGCTTTGCTCCATTCGGAATGCTCCTTGCATTCTTAGTCAGGCTAGTTGAAAGAGGATGCCGTGAAGAAAGCCATCGCCTACTTGTTAGTATTTTCACTAAGCGCCTTGGCGCAAATGCCGCCGAACCACAGTGCGCAGAAGGCGAGCCTGCCAAGGGGCACCTTCCTTTCGAGGGAGAATCCGGAGTTGGTGAAGCTGATTGAATGGGCGATCGACCGCATGCGGACAGAAGTGTCCAAGTCAGATTCATCTAGTGCCAAGAATATTCTAGATCATCTTTCCTGGGCGGAAGATGCAATTCGCGAGCGACAGCTTGTCGTAAAAGAGGTCAAGAGCGACAACTACGTCGTAGGCATTGCCGATGGCACCCAGCTTCTGCTGGATCAGAACTTCATGACGCGGTTTTTTAACGATCCAGTTCATCACTCCGGAATCCTTCTGCAGGAGTTCCGCCATGCTTACGATCTCCAACAGGGCAAACCGATAACGAAGTTTGAGTTAGAATCGACCGGACATTGGGTAGAGGCCCGCTACTTTCAATTGCATAAAGCTAATGGGGCGAAGCTCTCGGCGGAGGCACTGGAACATGTCGCCGCGTTGGAAAAGGGCCGCTCTAGCAAGGAGTGGCGAGCCTTTGTAAGCAATATCGAAGGCAAGGATTACGATTTACTGGATGCTTTGCAGAAATATGAGTTTCAAGTTCTACCAACTTTGAGCGCGGATCAATCGCACCTTCCATTCAAGGACAATATTCTTCCAAATGCCCAGCGTGCGTTGGCAGCAGCCCAAACGTTTGAGCGGCTAAGCCAAGGAAATTTGCGAGCGCTCGCCGAAAAACCGAGCGAGATGACGAAGGTGCGCCAGGCGCTTAGAACAGTCCAAACTTTCCTGGACCATGAGCGTCTCATGAACGCGGGACTGCGAAAGCACATCGCGAAGCCCAACGCCGCGGCCATGCAATACGCGCAGGAGCTGGAAGGCACGCTCAAGAAGATCAGTGATGCCAATTTCAACGGACTGTCCCGTTGGCAGGGAGTGCCCAGTTTTCAAGTGATTTTAGGCCTAGCTAAACCACCTTTGGAACAGCCGACGGAAGTCGGCCAGAGCAATCGGGACGAATTCGCACGTTGGCGTGCTGCAGCCAAGTAGATCTATTTTTTTTCTTGGGTCCGCGAAGCGGATCCCAGCTGATTGGCGGAATCGCCCACTGTGGGACTTTTGTGGGACATTACCCACAGCAAACGGCCGTCATGGGCCGTCAGCGACGGTCACCGGAAAAATGGACAACTCGTTGGTTTGTTTGAAAAAGCGCGAACTATTCACGCATTAGGTTTTTGAACAAATAGAATTTCTAATCTGGGGGTTGTTGGTTCAATCCCAACTTGACCCATGATTCGCAGTCTAATCCAAAGTGAGCGGGATCCGCCGTTCGATGCGAGCCCTACTCTCTAATCTGTCCATTACCTCTATCGTTGTGACTTCTGCCTCTTTGCTGCTTCTATTCATCTGCACGCATATTCGAAGATCATTCCCAATAGCCGTAGCCAATATCGTCTGAGTGACTGTACTCGGATTTGTAAGCTGAAACGAGCCTGGTTCATTGTCCCGCACCGAAACTGTCATAGTTGACCGATCGTTATTTTGCCTAAAGCGAATGCTTGATATTTTTCCGTCAAAATGACAGTAGGACTGGGCCGCGGTTGTATAGAAAAGCGTTGCGACTGAAATCAGAATTTTCATAAGGCGCTCCTGGTTTTGAGGTGGCGAATAACATGCTCTCAATGAATGGCGCGTTGTGTTTCTGTCACGTATTTGTGGGACTTTTGTGGAACATCACCCACCGTAAACATCCGTCATGGACCGGGAGCGGTTAGAGAAGATAAGGGGGCGAAACACAGGAAGCTTTGAATGAGGTTTTGCGCAGCCCCTCCGTTTCGGATGTGCCTGCTCAGCTGGCTGACTACGCATCGTTCCTTGAATCGTTTCGCGGGATGCTACTCGATGGGAAGGCGGACGAACTGAGACCGAAGATCGTTGAGCGACTGGTGCACAAGATTGAAGTTCTTCCCAAGGGGTACAGGGTTCATTACCATGTTGCAAGAGGGCGCGTCCTACCCCCTCCCTGGAATCCAGGCATTGCAAAAGAGTCCGCGGAGCCTTCTTCTATTTTTTCGGACAATGGTTCGAAAATCATATTGACTGGTGGGCGCCATAGGGCTCGAACCTATGACCTCTGCCGTGTGAAGGCTGTTAGGCACGAAAACAAAGATCAATAAACAACCTAAGTGACGGTGAAAGTTCAGAAACTGTTGATAAACCTGACGGCCGCAGTACCGCTTGATGTGTTCAAGCCGTGCACGCATAACGGGCAATGGACGACCGTTGATCTCACGGCCTTGAACTCGAAGGGCCTCTGCCGGAATACGAAGGGCAGGGGAAGTGGCGCTTGAATTGCAGTCTCATTAATAGGGGTAAGTCCTTGGTGAAAAAGCATGCGTTTTTCCTACTTGATCGCAATCCTCTTCTTACTCGACTTCCTAGCCTACCAAGTTCCAGTTTTGGCGGCGGACCCCGTCATCCCCGTTCATATTAGGCTAAAAGTTCCGAGCAATCGATCACCGGAAGAGATTCTCAGATTGCGAGGGTACGGGTGGGAAGAGTCGGACATAATGCTTACCAACTTGGCTTACGTTGGAAATCTGGTTCTAAAGTCTGAAGGCCGAATGTATCTTCGCCTCGATAATCTGCATCGTTTCGATACGATCGGTGAGACACCGACGGAAAAAGTAGACTTATCCCATCTTGCGCCACCAGGCGGTAGGGTTGAAATTCCACCTAGCATAGCGCGCAAAATTCATTTGCTACGCGATGCTGGGGAGGGAACCCTTTGGAATACGCACCCGTATGTTCAGAAATTTATTTCGTTGAACAGTTTAAAATTGGCGTTACAACTTGAGCCGACTGGAATTGCTTTTAAGGACGCGAGCGTCGGATTTATTTCGGGTTTTAACGATTTTCGGTTTCCAGTATATTTACAGACGCATGAACCCGAAACCTCACTTTCTTCCTACGACTTAACGCCTTTTTCGACGCCTGAACTATCGAAACAAAGATTTGGAGTCCCCTTTGGAGATGTTAAATCCTCTGTGCAAGTGATTTATTCCGATAGCGCCGCCAGAATTATTGAAACAGAAGAAGGATCGAAAAGGGGCTTTTTGATCCCTCACCGAAACTTAGTCGGCGTGAAGATACTTCCACTGACCCAAGATGTGTCCCTTGCCCTCTTTGGGGTTAGTAGCGAACTCCTAGAAAGACGCAACACCACAGAAGAGCAAATTGTTTTGGTTCCCGTTCGAAACTATGATCTTCATATTGCAAAGAACCTTGAAGAATATGAATTGTGGTCGACTCGCCCCATTGATACGACAGGGCACAAAAATTTTGTAGAGGGTAAGCTAAAGATACATGGGGGTAACGATGCTGTTACAGCGACTCCTGATGGCGTTAAATACCTACCTGATACGGTTAGGGTGACTCCTTTTTCTACTACGATTGCTCCCGGAAGCCGTGATTCACGACTGCTGGAGGAAATCGTCAAATCCTCAATGCCAGATTCTGTTATGAGCGAAATCGAACAGTTGCAAAAGCAATCCGACTCCAATTTAAGGGCGAAGGCCCAAAGTTGGCACAAACGATCTGATGTCCATTCGAAAGGGGCAGGGTTGGGAGCGTTGGTAAAGCGAGCCTGTGACTATTTGCTTGGTCTATTGCGTTAGTCCCTTGGTCGACACCTACAAAAAGCGCCTGCCTGGCGATATCGGACTGCATGCGGCTACGCCGCTCAGGTTGAGCTTAAGTTTGAGTTTTTGATTATTGATAATTTTCCGGTTGGAAATAGATCAACGAGCGTTGGTCAAATATGGGCGCCACAGGGCTCTCCTGCCGGTTCGCCCCCGGGGCGACCGCCAGGCGGGACTCGCCCACTCTCGATTTACATTGCCCAGAAGATGTTGCGCGTGGGCTCCGTCCTTCGAGCCCTATGGAAAGTCACAACGCTCTCGCGTCGCCCGTTTCAGTATCACCATTTGCTGCGCAAAATGGTGGGCGCCATAGGGCTCGCCTTCCGGTCGGCCCATCGGGCCGCCTGCAGGCCGGTCTCGCCGCTACCAAAATCGTTGCTTGAATTTCTTGATTCTTGCGGCTCCGACATTCGAGCCCTATGGGAGGTCGCGACGCCCGTTTCAGTATCACCATTTGCTGCGCAAAATGGTGGGCGCCATAGGGCTCGAACCTATGACCTCTGCCGTGTGAAGGCAGCGCTCTAACCAACTGAGCTAGGCGCCCTTTTTTAAAAGACCGAATTGAAGACTGATTTTGTAGCACCGGAGTCAGGCCTTAGAAAGAGGTTTTCAAGGCGAGGTAGTATTGCCCGGGCAATGCCGGACGACGAGAAAATCGGGTGTCGGCGGGCCCCTCCTTAGGGCGACCCGCCGACGGGACGAGACTTTAAAGCGTGCAGGTTACGGGGTATTCGACGTACTTCCCCATCGCAGGTAGGGGAGACATCTTTTGGCCCAAGCGAACCGTGTAGTCCCCGGTCGCGGTGTCTTGGGAGAGGACCAAGAACTCGCTCGGAATGCGATCGATTTCGAAGCCCACTTGAGTCTCGGCCACCGTGGTCCGGTAGTCGGTGAAGAGCATCGTGAAGACGGTTTCCTTCCCGCCCCGTTCCATCACGATTTCTGTTTTGTCGTGGCTTGCTGGGAAACGGACCTGCAAGGTAAAGTCGTTGGTTCCCCTACGATCGTCGTAAACGCAAGTTTGGGCGGCGTGGCCCACCATCGGAACTAAGCTGAGAAACATTAAGATGCGAAGCATAAAGCCTCCTTCTAAGAGAGATCTTAGAAAGAGGCTTCATTTTCGAAAACTGAATTGATTCGAATGAAATCGGTGAAAACCATTCACTCTAGCGCGAGCTGTGTCTTGATGGTGCTCGCCGTCAGGCAACTGGGATCACCGTGCGCGGCGAGTTTTACTGTTGACACGATGTGTCAATGGGAAGGTAAGGCTTAGACCGCGGTCAGGCTCGGAAGGCTGTCCTTGAGGACATTGACTGAGTCGATGAGTTTCGCCTGCTGGGTCATGCGGTAGTTGTCTTCGCCTTCATTGATAAGAAGTCCCATCTTATGCATTTCGGAGAAGCAATACTCGATGTCGAAAGGGGTCATCGCGATGTAGTAGCGAATGGTATCCATCGGCAGGTGCACGCGCACGCCGTCGTTGTTCTTCTTCCCCTCGAAATGGCAGAAGTGGATCACGAGGTAAACCAGGCGTTCGACGTTATTGGCCGGGCGCAAAACTTTCACAAGGTGGTCGATGCGATCCAGACGCTCGACGGACACCTTTCCGATGCGCTCGAAAATGCGGATCACGAGCGAAGGGTTTTTGAACTCCAGTTCTTCCATGTCATGGGCCGAGACTTCGAGCACCGAGGCATCGGTTTTGGCGCGGGCGCCGAAGAAACGTTTGTGGGGTGATTTGCCGACAATCGCCTTTTCGCCCAAAACATGGTTTGGTCCGAGTTCGCTGATGAAGAGCTCCTGCTCATCACGCACCGCGGTGAGTTGTACGGTTCCCGAGGCGATCACAAAAAGCGTGCTGCCCATTTCCCCCTGGGTAAAAAGCGCCTGTCCGGCTTTGAGGTGCTTCAGATACGGCTTTAGGAGCGGATCCTCGAACGGAATATTTCCAGCAAAGTTGTTGGTTGGAGTTGTCGCGACGGCAGCGTTGTTTTTCATGGATGGATCTATTTTACCGGACCCCCTGGGGTCGTGTTACCCTTTTTTCTTCACCCGGAGAGACTCTTAATGACGACACGCATCGCGTTTTTGGTTTTATCGGTTTTGGCCCTTTCTCCTGCTTTCGCCGCGGAGGACATCACGGCGCACAAACAGGAAATTCTGACGGAGATCGACCAGCGCATCCAAAAGATGCAGGAACATCGCAATTGCATCAACGCCGCCACGACCAGGGAAGCGATGATGCAGTGCCGCCAAGCGATGAAGGATTTCCACAAGGGCGAGCGCCTGGAGCACCTCGAGCGCCGTAAAGGGCGTCTCGATCAAAAGATGCAGAAGTTGCAGGGCGGCAACCCGGCCGCGGGCGAATAAACGCCGATTTGTTTTTAAAGCGTTCGGCCCAGCGGAGCCGGACGCTTTTTTTCCTTTTCGAAACTACGTTTAGGTTTCGAGGAGGACTGCTCATTGAAAAAATGCATCTTGGTCGTAGATTCGGACCCCCACTTTGTTGAGTTCGTGAAGCAAGCGTTAGCTCCTTTGGCGTGGGAGGTTGTGTCCTCGTCGAATGGTTTGGAAGCTCTGACGTTGATGGACGCGATGGCGGCAAAGCCCCATGGGGTTCTGGCCGCCATCGATTTGCCCTTGATTGGGGGCCTTGAACTCGTTCAGCGGGTTAAGGATCGGGCCCCCGAAGTCCCCTCCATTCTCTTTTACGATGGAAATCGCGATTTGGTGGAACACACGGCACCGATGGTGCTCTCCAAAGAAATTTCCGTCCGCGAACTGCACAGGTTGGCTGCGTCGCTGGAGAGCCGCCGACAGCCGGGCTAGGTCTAGCGTACGCTTGCCCAACCTGATATCTGGGGGCATCGGAAGTGCGTTCGCGATGACTGCCAGTCTGCCCATTTATAAGGCTTTATTCTTAGGCGCCCTCTTGGCGCCCGCATTGCTTTTGGAAGTGATCTTGCTCGCCCGCCGTTCGGCGGTTGCGAACCAGCTTCTAGCACTGCTCGTCGCTTGCATGGCGCTTCTGGGCCTCGAGATGGTGCTGATTGATGTGCGCGCCATCCCGATCCCACGATTCTTACTCTTTCCTTCACCGGTCGGGCTTTTGATCGGACCTTTGCTTTGGATGCATACGGAGTGGCTGACCCGTCGGGATACCGAGTGGGATCGTTACTGGCTGGTGCATCTCATACCGAGTGCCGCGGCGGCGATTTTCTTGGTTTGGGTCGGCATAGACACTGGGCGCACCCAGCGTTATTTGCAGAGCGCCTATGATTATGGACCGCGCTGGTGGTTCAATCTCGCCGCAATCGTGTCGGTCACGCTTTACACGGTCCGCGTCAGTCGACTGCTACGCGAATGCCGGGCCCGTATCGGTGGGCGTTGCAGCCAAAACCAGACTCTGACTTTGGCGTGGCTCGCATACCTCGTCCGGGTATTCGGGCTGCTCGCGGTGTTCTTTTTTTTCGCGGCCGCGGCGGCGTACCCTCCGACGATTCGATTTGGTTCGCTCATCGCTTTCTGTGCCGCGGTTTGGGCCATTGCCGCCTTCGCTTTGCGTCTCTCCCGGCTCTTTGATGTCGCGGCAACCCGAGGATCGGTAAATGATACGAAGTACCAAACCTCGCCTCTGGATGTCGCTCGCCTAAGCCGCATCAAAGAAGAGGTGGAAAGTTATCTAGCGGAGTCGAAGTCGTTTCTTGAGCCCAATCTTTCACTCGCGGACTTAGCCTCTCGGCTCAAAATGCCGCCACACTATCTATCCCAGGTATTGAGCACCGAGTTTGGGAAGGGATTCTATGAATTGATCGCGGACTATCGCGTCGACCAAGCGAAGGCGTTACTGAAGGATCCCGCGCAGATGAAGCGGACGGTTTTGGAAATCGCTTACGATTCGGGATTCAATTCTAAGTCGGTCTTCAATGAGGCTTTTCGTCGGCGTACGGGAATGACGCCCCGTCAGTTTCGCGCGCACGATGCTCAAATGTCCTGAATGTCGCGGAACGTGATCGCCTTATTCTGTTCATAGCGCGCTTTAAGGCCACGGCGGATAGCTTTCATGCGTTCCTCCGAATAGCGCGCCGGATTGATGTAGACGATCTCACCTTCCTGGGTGGGATACAGATCGTAGAGCATTCCGACCTCATAGAGGTCATGCTTTGTGATGGCACCGCTCTTTTCGTACTTTTGCAGTAAGGTCACGTTGAAGCGGCCATAAGTTTTGGCGGGCACAAAATCGCCGAGGGGGTCGGCGAAGTTTCTGCCCAAGTTGCGCAGCACGTAGCTTTTTCCATCCGCCGTTGGCACCGCGTATTCCACCCCGCGTTGGCGCTGGTTGAAAAAATCGACTTCAAAACCCAGGTAGGCACTTTTCTTGCCGGCGTCGACAGCCTGCTGCTGCATTCGGGCGGCGTGTTCGTAGGCCGTCTCGCGCATTCTTTCTACGGCGAGGGCTTCGATCCGTGCCAGCGTTTCTTTGGTATGCGCGATCGCTTTGGGTTTGCTCTGTACGACGCCGTCGTTAAAAAGCTGATGGCCTAAACCACCGCGGGCGGCGCGTTCCACGCGGGTGGCCGCGTCGGCCCACGGCCCGGTTCCAATTTGCTGCTCGGCTTCAACCACCGCACCTGCCGCCATATACGCCGGCAAGCTTGCGATCTCGTCGCGGGCTTTCTTCATGTTTTCATCCGGCGTTTTTCCGGGCTGAGCGATGAGGTAGGCATTAGCGCGCAAACGCTCTAACGTTTCGCGGTTGGTGCTTAAGAAATTGCGACCGATGATCGTGTGGGTCGTGGCGTTGCGCAGTTCGGTGACGACATCATCCACTTCCTTGAGATGGGCTGCATCAGAAGTCGCCAAGACGCTGGGGCGCTTGGGATCGAGGGGGGAGATCAAGGCGTGGGTGCCGCGGGCGGTGGCAGGAAAACCGGCCCGATCGACAACCGCTTCGCGCGAAAGCAGATGCTTCGGCAATATCGGTTTGAGGGCGGAGAAAATGCGCTGATAAGCTGTCGAAGCTTGGGAGTTGCGCAAAACCCGCTGGAGGTCCGGTGCATTTCGCTCTTGATTCAATTGGTTTTCCAAGACGCGGACGCGTTCGGCGCTCAGAGCATGGGCGCGTTCCATTCCGTGCATGACGCGGTAGCGGCCATCGGATTCCGGAAGAATTTTCCAAAATGGCTTCAGCCCTTTTTCAGCGAGGCGCTCCGCGTAGATTTCGCCTTTGCGGCCTTTGAAGAGAAACGCAAAGGTCCCAATCCCCGGAAGGGTCTGCGTGACTTTACTCGTTTTCGGAATTTCGGTTCCGGGCGTCAAGGCCACATACTGGCCGTCTTTTAAAAGATGGGTCACCTCCGCCACCGGTTCCCCTTCATCATTTACAGAATAGATAACGAAGTAACGGTAATCGCCGATGGTTTGCAGCACCCGTACTTTTCCATCGCCCTTATCGGGATAGGTGAAGTCGTCGTTGGTGACCGGTTGGGAAGGGATGCGCGCCGCTGGTTGCGATGGCGTGTAGGAATAGTACCCGTGCTTGCGGCTAAAGATCCTCGCCGACGCCTCGGTGGGCGCAAAGAAGATCGCCGTCATTGCGAGGAGCGTAGCGATCGGCCAGACGGCCCACGAATCTGTCTTTAAGCGGATCATTCCGCGCTGTGAAAATGCAAGGCAAGGTCCAGAATTTCGGAGGAATTTCAGCGTAGCGCTAGAGCGTATTCAAGAAGGAGGCGCCGTAAAGCGTCACCGGTTTTTGGAGCTTGGGCGATTGAGTTAGTAACGACGCTTCATTAGGACGCCGAGCTGGTCGTCGGTCCGAGGGTAGCCAAAGCCAAGTTTCAATTCCCCATTGCTGACGTCAGCTTTCACCTCCCAAATGAGTGGTTTTGCATTGATGGACCCCATCGAAACAAACAGAAAGGGCCGGTTCGAATCAAGCTCGGGTTGAAAATCTTTCTTTCCCTTAATGAGACCGCGCTCGGAATGTGCTGTGTAGTCTCCGGAATTCGTTTCCATTCGCAACACAAATGTCGACTCGGAGTCGAATATTGTCTTGGGAACAGCGCTAAATTGAATCGTGGCCATTGGAGTTAGGCATGCAGAATCGGAGAAGGTCACCTGGCTAATCACCAAGACAGGTCCATCTTTGTCGAGCATCCACTTAACTGAGTTTGCGTAGCTGGCGTAGAAAACGTCCGGAAAAAGAATGCTGTCTACGAAACGCTTCGGCAAACAGCTTGTCTCCCACCCACCGGCAACCGCGGCTGACATCTCGGCCTCGCTGAGAGTTTTCTTCGGTTCTTCTTTCCCGCAGGCGGCGAGAACGAGGACGGACACTAGTAAGGCGGTCAAACGCGTTTTCATAAGATGCGCTTATAACACAAATGACGCAGTGAATCAACATAAAATGAGATGGAAATCAATACGATAGGTGTCGCAAAACGGCATTCAAAGTTCAAACGGGAAGACTGGGTAGCTCGTTCTTAGGAACTGGACTTCCGGCTTCGCTTTATGCGATTACCTGCGCGGATTAGGTTTTGGAGAACTTTTGTGACCGATATTTCGATTCAACTCTATCGCGGGATGCCTGCACCCAAAGTGGTGCAGGAAGCCGTTTTGAAGATCCAGCGCGAGTTTATTGTGACCCGCGACAGCCAGATCCCGGAAGTCGGCTTTTTGATCAGTCAATGGACGCTCGAAGAATTTGAAGGGCTGCTGCGAAACGGCGCTACCTTAATTGCGGCCCGGAAAGAAGACTCCGTTGTAGGGTATGCGCTGCTGGCCGGCAGCGACGAGTTTCAGAGTTACCTTTCCGACACCTGTCGCTATTTTGCCGACAAGAACGACAAGGGGCACCTAGGATCGCTTTACCTCTATCAAATTGCGACAAGCAAAGTGGCCATCGGTAAAGGCGTGGGAAAGGCGATGCTGATGACTGCGAAAGATTTGGCGGGCCAGAAGGGTCTGTTTACGGACGTCTTGGCGAAACCGGTGAACAACCAAAGTAGCTTGGCGTTCTTCAAACGCAGCGGCTTCTATGAAATTGGAACGCTCTATCTCTCTTCCTACCGAGATTTTGGGGCGCTTGAGTCGAAGGTACTCCAATGGACACCTTAAGGTACTCAGGTCTTCTCGCCTTCGGGATTCTTACGATGGTCGCCGTCATGGCCGTGGAGAACGGGCTCCATACGGGCGGCATCGTCATCGGGTCGTTTGAACTCTTGATCGAGTTTGTGGCCTTTTTGGTCCTGCTTTTCGATCCTCGATTCCAGGGCGCTCCATTTCGTTCCCGCGGCTTGTTGATGGTCTATTTCGGGGCGATATTTTTTGCCGACGTAAATTATATTCGCCACTTCTTTGTAAACGGCCAAACATCGGCGGGAACGACCGCTGCGCTACTAACTAAAATCCCCTATTCCGTCGGCTTTTCCGCCGGCATTGCGGCCATCGCACTCGCCGCAAACCCGAGGAAGCTTGTCACGTCATGGCCTTTTCTCGCTGCGTTTGCGCTCGTGGTACCCATTTCGTTTCGATTTATCTTTCTTCCGTACCTCCAACAACTCAGTCCGAATGCTTCGACGCTGGTGCACATATTTGAAGCGGCGGATATCACCTCGCTCTCGCTCTTACTTTTGGTGTCCCTGACCTCATTTCTGTCGGCGCGAACTTTGTTTTGGACTCTGTTTAGCACCGGCGCGGCCACACTGGTTCTGGGTGACTGGGCGTTGAGGAGCGAAACTCTGCTCTCCGGAAAAACGGCCTTCGGCGTTTACGAGTTTCTTTGGGGGTTGGGAGTATTTTGTTCCGCCGTCCCCATTCTGGCCGGACGAACAATTCCTTCCACGATTGAGCGGTTTCAAGGTCGAAGTCTGCTAAATAGTTTCCGTCTTACGTCGCTTTGCTTGAGTCTTATTCCCTTAGTCTTTCTCTGTTTGGCGAATGAGAGCTCCATCCATTCCATCAAGGTGTTTGCGGTTGGTATTCCCATCGTTCTGATCTTTTCGGCCCTAACGTCCCACTACTATCTGGATCGCATCTCCTTTTTTTCGGCAACCTTGGGGGACCTATTGTCGGAACCCAGTTCAGCGCCGGCGGAAACGCGGCGAGGCATTCCGTTGGAACTTCGCGAGACCTTCGACCGCGTGGCGTTGGAAACCGACAATAAACGCAAAGCACATCTCGAATTGCAGGCGGCAAGCGTTCGCGAAGAAATCGCCCTCAAATTTGCGCACGACATTCGCTCACCGCTCTCCGCGCTTCAATGTGTGCTTTCTTCCTGCGAACTTCCGGCGGCAGCCCAACGAGTGACAAAGGGGGCTATTGGCCGCATCCATGAGATCGCCGGGCAGGTTCTGGATCTAAACCGAGCGGATGCCGGTACCCTTTCGGCCGAGCACCTTCCTTTGCTCTGCGAGCAAATTGCGGAGGAGAAGCGCGCGCAACTGGATGAAAGGTCGGTCACCCTGAGCTGCGATTACCCCGGCGAGGCGTTCGATTCTTTTGTCTTGGTAGAGCGCCTGGAGTTTCGACGGGCGCTGTCCAATATATTGGACAACGCGATTGAAGCTGTCTCCGGTAGCGGAGATATTCTGCTAAAGGTTCATACTTCCCACGATACGGTTTGTTTGGAGACGCGTGACACGGGTCGAGGTATTCCGAGTTCGGTTCAACCGTTTTTGACGCAAAAGGGTTTCACGTACGGGAAGAAGAAGGGCAACGGCCTTGGTCTGTATTCCAGCCGCACCGCCATCGAAAGCTGGGTTGGGAGCTTGCGGATCCAATCGGTGGAGGGGAGTGGAACGACGGTCCAAATCACTCTCCCGCGTCACGCCTCACCCAAATGGGCGACTTCGAAGCTCGCTTTTGACCCGAAGAAGCGAATCGTCGTTATCGATGATGAACCGGCTTTCGCCCTCGCTTGGTCGGAGCGACTCGGAACTTCCAGTGACCGCGAAACCCCAACGTTAGAGTACTTTGATTCTCCGGAAGGCGCGGGAGCGTGGCTTTCGACTCGGAACCCATCCGACTTTTTCTTCTTGGTCGATCAACACTTCGGTAATTCGTCTCTGACCGGACTCGATTTCATTGAACGGAACCAGCTCAGCGCCAGTGCGATCTTGGTAACGGCAAACACGGAAGATGCCGCAGTTCGGGATCGTTGTACTGAGCTAAATGTAGGTTGCATCCCCAAAGAACTTATCGGCCGAATTCCGATCTCGCACTGAATGTTTAGTTGAGGATTTTGTCAGTAAAGAACTCTATCGCTTTACCAACACTAATTTTCCGTCGGTGTGATCCACTTCGTACTTGAATTGGGAGAGGAAACTAAGACCCAAGAGCCCTTCAGTCCCGAGCGATTGGTCAATTATTGCTACCAGGACTTTCTTCGCCGTAAGGCCATTGACTTCGATTGAATCGACCGTAGTGAGCCATCCTGATACTAGGCCATTAGCCGTCTGAAGGGTGACCGGCAACAGGGGCTTCCAATAGATGCCAAGCCTTCGCGCCATTTCCGGAGTGATGGTTACGTAGGTTGCGCCGGTATCTACCACGAAGTCTGCCGAGTGGGTTCCATTCACCGTCGCGCGGGCAGCGATGCTGCTAGACCCGGGCCTGAACAGCACTACCGCTTTGCTATCCGACTTCACACGCTTTGAACCAGGACAATGTCCCTGTTCACTCAGAGCCTCGACGCGTTTGAAGATCGCTTCGGCATTGGACGCATCCGAGTAGCGCCCTAGGACCTTCTGCAGTGCTGCCGCTGCTTTGCAGGGCTGGTTTATTCGCTCGTATGCTGAGGCAAGGTTCAGTGGAACATCGCCAAGGTTCGGTTGAAGTTTTAGGGACTTTTCATAGTCCTCAACAGCTTTGTCCCAATGTCCCATGGTTTCGTAGACCAAACCCCTCCATGCCCAATAGTTATATTCGGTTGGGGTGGCTTCGATAAGCTTGGTTACTTCGAGGATTGCTTCAGCCGGCTTGCCCATTGCTTTGAGAGCTTCGAATCGTGCCGCCGTCAGCTCATCCGCTTGTCCGCAGTTCTTTGAGAAGCGGTCGGTTTCGTCGATGATCTCTTGATTGGCGCCTGCGCGAAAAAGCGTGTGGGCGAGCCGGATCGCGGATTGTCGATCGCATGGATTGCCTTTTAAGGACGCTCGGTGCTTGGCTATTTCGGATCGGTGTTTGCCGTAATCCAGTACGCTGGTGGAAATGCTTGGCCCAAAAATAAGGAAACCAAAAAGCGAAAAAGACAAAGCAGCGATTCCGGAAATCAGGCCCCATTTGTTACGCGTTTCCAGTCGGCAGGATTGGCAGGACCGACTGACCCGATGACAGGAATCGCATAAAGGGCTTGTGCAGTGCTGGCACTCTCCCGTTGCTTCAGCAAAAGGGTGAATACTGCATTTTCCGAAATCGATTGCCATCTAAAATCCCGCAATTCCGTTCGCGGCAAGTAGTTGTGCATGCCGGTCCGCACTGGCCATGAGCAATAAAAATGCCATCAGTACGTAAGGCTATTCCGCGCAAGAGCCCCTGTTGCAGGGCGCTTTTCCGTTACAGTAAAAGGGCAGGGTGACAAGTTTTGGCACATGTGAGCGCTAAAATTGAATCCGCCACGATTTAGAGCAATTTCAGCGAGGTGTGGAAGCGTGGGGATTGTGACTTCAACCCATTTATTAGTCAGATTCTGTTGGCGGATCGAGCGCTGTATCGAGGTCGATATCCGTCATTCCGACGGCGATCCTTGCTTCCTGGCCAAGTCCAGATAGACGCAGTAACCCACCAAGAACAGAACCAGCGAAATGTTCGCTAAGTAGAGGACCGATGGAAACCACCCGAAGAGAAAATACTCCGCCGGCAGAATGAGAAAAGCTGTCAGCAGAGTTGGATACTCTGCCAACCCCACTGGCAGGAGACGATACCTGTAGATGCTAGCCGTATAGAGTCCGAAAATCAGAAGACCGCATATCGCCTCCAGTGCAAATTCGGGCCCCGTAGCCGCAAGAGGCATTTCGAGTTGGAGACCCCATACTGCTCCCACCATCACGCAGGCTAAAGCGGGCGTAGCTACCACGACAAAAGGACTCTCCTTAATGGTGCTGTGTCTTAGCATGATGTAGCTCGCCGCGACCGTGAGAGTCGACAACAGTAAGAATAGATAGCCGAGCAGACTTTCATTTGGAGCGCGGCTGAAAAATGCGAATGCCACCATCGCCAAGAAGGCACTTGATGCAAAGAAGTACTGTTTCCTAGAGAACACGTTTCCAAGTAGCGGTCCGATCAGGATAAGAAGGGGAATATAGGCCTTGGAAATGATCGAAATGGAAGTCGCATTGAGAAGCTTGAAGGCCTGTGTGGCAAAAGCCCACGCCGCGCCATCGAGTAATAAGCGAACAGTTTGGTAGCGATACGAATTTACGTGAAGCGACGTGCCCCTCGTCAGCGCCTGGAACAAAGCAATGAAGAATGCCGTGCCACCCGCAAACAATAGTAGATGGGCCACCGGAATTCCCTGCACGAGCAAAAAGCGGGAAACAATGTCTTTGGAGGCAACGATCACAGTGAATCCAATGAACGTGACGAAGTACAGGAATCGCTGGTTCATTCCTTAGTCTCAAAGCTTGCGAGTGCCTTCAAGACCCGGTCGTTTTCTTCTGCTGAACGAAGAGAAAACCGAAGAGCCCCAGGTGCTACGGAGGCGCAGTCGTTCAAGAATATTTTGGCTTGGGCGAGGCGTTCGTGCGCTCGAGCTCCAAGACCGTGGCGAAAGAGGATAAAATTGGTTTGCGAGGGGTAGACCTTCTCGACGCCGGGCATCTTTTCCAATTCTCCCATGACCCGACTACGCTCGCTTCCAATCTCCCGGATATATTGAGTGGAATGTGCCGGATTTGCAATTCGCTCCAGGAGCACTTGCTCGGCCATCGATGACGTACCGAATGGTCCTTGAAGAGTTCGAAATGCGCGAATGAGCGACGTCTCGGCGATCATGCACCCTACGCGGGCCCCTGCTAGTCCCCAGGACTTTGAAAAGCTTTTTAACACCACAAGGTTGGGAAAGTTCTTTATTTCACGAGCGACAGAGAACTGTGGACAGAAATCCGCATATGCTTCGTCTACGACGACGAGCCCTGAAAATCGAGGCAAAAACTCCCGTAGGACTCCGATCGGAAATGGAATTCCCGTGGGACTATTGGGCTGACACACAAATGCAAGCTTCGCTCCGCTGGAAACAAGGGCATCGACCGGCAGCTGGTCGAGTTCCAGTCCGCCTAAGGTCAGTTCCACCATCTCGATTCCGGAAATACGAGACCAATACTTGTACATGGGAAACGTAGGGCCTGCGATTACCGCCTTTTCGAGCCCTGGTCGGAGGCAGGCGCGAAGACTCAAGTCGATTCCCTCTGACGAGCCTCTGATTACGAGCAGGTTGTCGGGACCAATCCCAGACTCCGGAACTAACCTGTCTGCTAACTTGGTCCGGAGGTTCAGCAACTCACAGGATGGATAATTGGCCATGGGACCGGCGCTCTGGTCGATGTTGGAGGCGAAGTCGACGCATCCCTCCTCCACGGCGCGCTCTCGCGCGATAAGGAAAGCGGGTTCAGGAGTCGAAACGAGTTCCGCTCGCAAAAACTTTTGCGCCACAGTCTTAGGCATGTGCGACATCCTCTTGGGGTGATCTAAGCCTCAAGGAGGTGAACTCAGCGTTACACTTGGGTATGATTCGGACCCTCGCGGCAACGCAACGTGCGAGGAAGTCCCCATCCTCGCTTCGGCTGGTGACCAGATACGCGCTTTGCATCAAATCGAATTCACGGACTAGATCGAGACCTTCATCGATTTGACCAACAAACTCCTGATCAACGAGAAAAACGGTCTTTTCGCTTACAGGACGATCTTTCATCCATAGCTTCAGTTGCGGGATGGTGAAAAAGTGATGCAGGGCCACCTTGTCCGACTGGTCCCGAAGCCGGAATCTCCACAACTCGTGGATGCTTGGATCGTCGTCTACGATCGCGATATCGGCGCCAAACGGTACCTCTATGGAATCGTGAAACCAACTAGGGGCCGCTACGAGAGGCAACTCTATTGTCACATCGGTACCGACACCAACTTCCGATTGGATCGTCAATGTACCGCCCCATTTACGGATATTTTCGGTAGCATGATAGAGACCAAGCCCTGTTCCATCCGGCTTGTCCAGCGAGAACCCTCGTTCACCTATTCGGGAGACGGCTTCCGGGGGTATCCCTTTGCCGTTGTCGGATACCGTGATCCTCGCGCGGTGACCATCCACTCGCTCTGTTTTGATTTCCACAATTCCAGCTTTTCCAAGTGCCTCACGCGCATTGTTAATCAGGTTGGAGAGCATCGTCTTGAACTGTCCTGGTTCCACCTCCGAAAAGGCGCGAGTCATCTGCACCAGTCCGGACTCTCTTAGGGAAACACCCGTTTCCGTGGAGAACTCGGTACTCTTCTGATTCAAGGTTTCTCTGAGCATGGAAAATAGGTATTGAGGAGTTAGGAAAGCGTTCTCCCCTCCGTCAGAGGGAAGAAGTTCTCTCCTCTTCTTGTCCGCTAGGTTGTTCGCAATATCGTTAATTCGAACAATGGCGGACTGAATTAAGCGCCGTTGTGCTTCGGGGAGCGTCGTCGCGGAAGAAATCGTGAGGTTGAGCGCCGCTAGGGGTGACCGAATGTCGTGTGCGACCTGCTGAGCGACTTCGCCAATGATCGACAATTTCTCGTTCTGCTTGGTCCTTTTGTATAGAGTATCAATCAGATCAAGTAGCTGCTTGATCTCACCAACCGCAGGAATATCACGAGCACTGAACTCACCGCGATTGTCGATTTGCCCGACTCGCTTTCGAAGCACGGACAAGGGATGTTGGATGTGCTTTCGAATCAAGAATGTGGAGAGAAGGAGCGATACCAAGAAGAGCGCGACTAGGAGAAAGGCTGATGCAGTCGCGTATTCCACCAGCTGTTTCTGTGGAAGCAACTTTGTCGTAAGAATCTCCCCTCGGACGACAATTTCTCCGGGGTTCTTGTTGGCAGGAATGTCGAATGCATTGTGGGGTAGAGTTTGGCTGTCCTGTTCTACAACAGAAACCCGGACCTCTGGGTGTTCACGCTGAAAATGCTCTAAATTCTGAGTAAGAACATCCTTCAGTCCCAACATGTGCCAGGCGCGCCATCGATCCTGGTGTGCCGATAGGAGCGGTTGGACCTGCTGTTTGATATCC
This sequence comes from uncultured Pseudobdellovibrionaceae bacterium, assembly GCA_964519985.1. Lineage (GTDB taxonomy): Bacteria > Bdellovibrionota > FAC87 > UBA2466 > UBA2466 > JAIEOG01. The sequence continues at coordinate 246,550 of CAZFMF010000001.1, forward strand.
AGGATTGCACCGCGAATCCGCTGGGCGGAGGAGTACTGGAGAAAGAGAAAAAAACCTAGAAATCCAAGTGCCAACACAGCAAAGTGTACGGCGATAAGAGTCTTGAGGATGGAGCCCGAAAAGAGTCGAGGTGATGTAATTCTTTCCAATTTCATTCGATTGTCACAAAGCCCTTCTTGGTGAATTTCACAAACTGCACGGCGCGCTGAGCGTGACCTCCCGAAGGCCCAAAACACAGCCCGCCACTACTAGTGCCATCAAAACACCGGCGTTTCACGAATGCCTTTCGCAGCATTTCCGATGTAATGTCTTTTTCACTGCGTACGTCTAAGTAGATTTTTGCAATAACAGTTCCTACATCAAATCCGTATGCAATTTCGGGCGTGGGTTCAATCCCATACCGTCGTCGGATCACTCTCTCGAAGCGTTTGGATTGAGGGCTGCCTTTCAGCCAAACTCCAACGCTATAGAGTGGAGATTTCCGCGGGGTCAGATAGCGACGAACGAACTCAATGTCACCGGTCAGCCAGGAGGAATTGGTAATAATCGGCAAGTCGATATGTTGGGCTTGGAGTTGTCCCATTACCGCCGTGGCTTCGGATGCATACTGTGTCAGATAGATGTACGAAGTTCTACCATTCTTCAGTTTTGAAAGTTCTTCCGGGGAGAGCATCAAGTCGGCATTAAGAGCCGCGAACTCCAAAGAAAGGTCTTTGTACTCGGGCAGACGAGCCAGTCGTTCAAAGATATCCTTCTGATCCTTGGAATAGACGGCGTATGGGCTATAGATGATAAAGCCTTGGCGCCCGGAAAATTGCTTATTTATGAATGAAAGAGCTTTTCTCACTCCAGATTCCATTGACTCACCAGTTGAATAAACAAAGGGGCCGAAGTCTGCCAGGGCGGAGTGACTAGCGGCGGGAAACAATGCAAATGTCTTTGCCTCTTGAGCCAGTTTGGCAACCAGCAGCGCTTCGTGACTGGTCGGAAATCCAATGAGCGCCTTCACCCCTTTCTGAAGTAACTTTTGTGCTCCTTCTGCTGCGCCGAGCTGGCTGCCAGTATAAACATGCTCCAGAGCCAGCAGGGTTGATGGAATTTTCCCTTTGAAAGTCTCCTCAAAGCCCGCCTCGAACCCTGTGAAAAACAGTTCCTGATCCTTTGCGGGAATTACGGCGTCCGAACTGCCGTATCCAAACAGCGGAATTGCTCCCCAAGCTGGGGCGGGAATGGTCAACAAAACGGCAGCGGCGGCCGTTCCTAATTTGAAAACTTGGTAAATCATGAATTTGGTTCCTTGGTAGATTCGGTTAGTTCGTGAAATACAGGGAGCAGGCAATCCTGTGCTCTTCGCTGGATAATTGAGATAGCAGCCTGTCCGTCGTTCGAGTCGGATTTCATCCAGTGATTTAGCAGCCAAAATCGATTGGCACCTAGCCGGCGTTTGGCCTGATGCATTCCTCGACTGAGGAAAAAGACGCGAATCCCGTTCGCTTCCCCGAAACGGTAGAGCCAGAGGTATGACGCGGTATAGAGATTTACGGATGCAGGTACTGCTTCGTGCCGAATCCCCTGCGCGAGGTAGTGGAGCTGCGAACGTTCCTTGTCTACCAATGCCAAGATGGCCTGTACGATGGAGCCAGATGTCTTTTTCTCCACTAATCCGATTGCCAGGTGTTTACCCAGGGGGGAACTCAGTATCCTGGAAAGTGAGGTCCCATCGTACATGTTGAAGGGATGGCCATACTTGCTGGAGTTTTCCCCGTGTACATCTCCCGCCAAGCTCAGTAGCTCAGGTCTCTCAGTGAGAGATGAGTAGGTATAGAAACGAACAGTGAAAAGTTCCTCGGCCTTGCGCGTGATTCTCTGGAAGTCGAGCAGCCGGCGTGACCCAATGCTTGCACGCAGGTTGTTCTCCAAGGACCCATCCAAGATCAGGGCGCTTTCGATATAGGCGGGTATCTTTTCAAAATGATTCCGGGTGAGCGTAGTAATGTCCTCGGACTCTTCGATTGTTGGTACGAGCCAGGTTTGAATGCCTTTTTTACGGGCACTCACGATGGCATCGGCGATTTCGTTCTCGCTCGGAGTTGGATTGTGAAACCCATAGAAGTACCCACCTTCCAGGTGGGTTCGTTCAAATGCGGCGGAAGCGATAGGTGGTTCACCAAGGGATCGGAGGAAACCCGCCCACTGGGGGATTTGATTGATGTCGCCCGAGTTGGCTTCCCATCCCAGTTTTTCGAGAAGCAACGATCGGAACAAGGATAGGTGAATGGGCTCGCCAAACAGAGTATTTTCAATGGGATTTGTCACTGCTCCGTCAACTCCGCAAACCGGGCGAACAAGCTTCCCAAAACCTGCCATCCCTGTTCCTGTAAGCGCAACAACGTGTCTTCATCGGCTACTGTTACTTGCTCAAGGGCACGTACGCCCATTTCGTAGTGTTCCGCATCGTGATGAATGTGATCGCGGATGTGGTGTCGGAGCTGATCGTTGGTCTTGATGCACGCGAACCGGGAGTAGAAGATATCGGCGGACGCCTCGATGATGATGTGCATCAGGACCGTCTGCTCAACTTCCGAACTCTTTTGCATTCGGTCTCGGAACCAGGCGCAGTAAGCCGCAACCAAAGGATCCCATTTTTCTTCGGTCCTAGCCGCTCGGGCGTTGCGCAGCTGTAGATTGTGACCCCGCTCTTGCTCAAGGTGCTGAAGGGCGAGGCTGTGCAACGGAGAGCGTGTATTGCTTTCCACTCGGGTCTGCAAGAGCTCTTGAAAGCAATCCGACCAGACCTGAAAGTAACTAAGAAACGTTTCGAGTTTCCGAGGCGAATTAAGCAGACCTGATTCAAAGGTCTTAAAAAGAGCGTTGTGAACAAAATTGCCTAAATGCTGCTGATTGTTCTTCGTGAGAGAGACGAGCCAATCGGGTTTGTCCCGCTTCAAGAATTCGACTCTTGGAGTAGAAGGCTTGGAGTAAATTCCACAATTCGTGGGCTGGATGGAGAGTCCCCAGAATCCCTGCTCCCCTGTACCTATAAATCCGTGTGACGCTCCGGCAGGAATGAGAAGGGCATCGCCTTCTTCGAGTACCGCAATATGTTCCCCCATGGAGCGAACACTACCCTTGCAAACGAGCACGATCGACGGCGTTGGGTGGCGATGTGGTGAGAGCGACTCGCCGGATTTCAAATGCACCCAACTGATAGAAAGCTTCGACAGGAAGGACTTCGATAGAACCGCATGCCAGCTGAAGTCGTGCAACACGCCGAGATTGTGTTCGATGCCATCAACCATGGCCGAATGGATCTTGGGGATGTCGTTGCGTGCGATCCGAGTAACCCGCTTGGGGAATCCGGAATTGAGCAGTTGGCTTGGAGCAATTGCGCTTGTCTTCATAAACCCCGATTGAAACCACCGTCGGAAGCCCGGGGCACATCAATGATGAAGAACGGGTGGTAAAAGACGCGTTTGGAGGACGGCTTATACCATTTCTTGTTTACCAAGTACACCATCAATGGGGCGACTAATGCATATAAGCTGCCAATATTTGTCACCTATTTGTTGGGCGCGTAGGTGTTTTTCCGGGTGCCGGTATCAATCCTGAAACGAAAATGAGTCAGAGTTGAATCGGGTCTCAGATCTGGACCGTTCGCGGCGTCTGGGTAGGCTCAGCAATGGTGGTGGGGCGATTGCTTGGTAGGATGTCCGGTTGCGAAAAGACGAAGAGTAATATGGCGAGCATTGGTCCAGCTTGCCAATCCGGGGCGTTCCGACAGCAATTGGGTTTTCACTTGAGGGAACAGCGGTCTTGTTGCCAGCCGCTCATCCACGACTTTCAACTACCCGAGGGGGCAACGCCGGCGAAACCGTCAATGAGATAGTGACTATTTTGTGCTTGGTTACGTCGGCGATCCCAAGTTCCCATTGATTGTTTTTCTCACCGCAAAGGAACAGTGTCTTTGAGTGCTTCTTTGGCAAAGGCTTGCACCCACCCAATTTGAATTTGACCAAATCGACCAGCTCATCGGCATAGCTTTGAGAGGGTAGGCCGCCCACCAATAGTTCCGTCTCCGGTCTTTTTAGACGGCTATCTTTTGTGATGGCCATCGCAAGATCGCCACAGACGTAGCTAGACCGCTCGTAGCCGGGAGATTTGGTGATTGCGCCAAGTTCGCAATTTCCAATCTTTGAAATTACTGCTTGCTCCCAACTTGAAACACCTTGGCTGCGGCCAACACTAAGTGCCAGCGCTATTAGTGCAAGGATTCGCATCCGGCCTCCATACTAGAAGATGGGCTTCCTAGTAGCGGAGCCCTACCTATTTTCATCGCTAGAGCATTTCGATACCTACGCAATGCATCAAAAACATCGAGAAGGTTGCGAGCTGTCTCGCACACCCGAAGCCTGCTGCTGTAAACGGCCCGATTTCCAATCACGAGGGCAAAGATATCGGAAGGGCGATCTATTTCAAGAAACTCATTTATCTTCAAGATGTGCTGTGAGGTCCGCCGGATAAGAGAAAAGATGCCAAGCAGCAAGCAGTCGAGGTGCTTGATAAGCGTCGTCGGATTCGCTTCTATATTGGTTGGCTCGGGAAGTGCTCGATAGATCTCTTTCATGTCCTCGCAATAGTGATCTAACTCGGCTCTAAGACTATCCAGTTGGCTTACCGTGGCTCCGTATTTCATTTGGGTCTCAAAAAGACGACTTATCACTCTGATCTGGGGACTAAAATATGCAGTCATGGCGCTGCCCCAAAGCTTGGTGTATTCGCCAACAGGTCCTGTCTTTTTCAGAATCAGTTTAATCGCCTGTTCAATCGCTATCTGTGTGCCGCTCATGCCAACGAGGAAAGCAAGTATCGAGCCACCTCAAAAGAGGCTTGACGAACCGTTTGTCGTCTCAATTCGGAAACAACATCTAGCGAAATAGTCAAAAGTGAAGGGCCTTTCTAAGATAAACAAACCGTTCTGTTTCCTTTCATGGCGGGAGGTCACGGCTATTTATCGGCGCCACCTTCCAATTCATCGTGCCAGGAGTATCGCCGATCAGTACCTTGAAGAGCGAAGGAGATTTCTTCTTGATAGCGCTGAATTTACCTTGGGGGCCATCCTGAAAGAAGTGCTTGAGGAGAAAGAGGTTCTTTACCCTCAAGTTAGGAAATGGATTCAGCGGAATTTAGCTCCGGCTGCCATGAAGCGCCCCTTGAACATGAACGGTGTCAATCTAGCCTCCGTCGTATCAAATCTCATCCAAAACTCGATTGACGCTTTGTTTGCTAAATCTACCGACGTTTCGAAAAACATATCACTTACAGCTATCGACAACAGAGATAATATCTCTTTTGTCATCGAAGACACCGGTGGCGGCATGTCTTGTGCGGCCCTAGATGCAGTGAAGACCAAGCGGGCGTTCACTTCAAAACAGAATGGAAATGGAATTGGTCTGAGAAGTGTGATCGACCAAGTGACAGTGGCCGGTGGCAACGTACAGATTTCCAATGATGGCTGCGCCGGTCGTGGGATTCGGATTATGGTCGACCTTCCGGCAAAGCAGTCCCGATGACCGTCTTAGTTCTGGGTGCAGGAATTGTAGGGCTGTCCTGTGCACTGCTTTCATGCATGGACATGATGTCCGAAGCTGAGACACTCCACTTGCGGAATGGGCTTTGAGTAAGTGGGTAGAGTGGGAGTTGGGGGCGGATTCGAACGAAAGGTTACTGCCTAATACAGGTTGTTGGTGGGTGTTCCAAGCGGACCATTTTGACCGACTGTGCGTGCCAGAACATTGCAAAAATGGACACCCCTCGGGATCGGGATCAAGGGCATCAATAGTGCCCTCTGTGTTTTCTGCCGGACCATCTTTTTGTTCACTTAAGGGTAATCATCGCCCCAAGATAGTAAAGAAACGCTTTTCTTCGCTTCCGCACGTAGTGCACCTTCCGGTTACTTCCAAGAAGGCGCCATCGTCCGAAAGGCGCACATTGGACGAATCAAAGACTAAATACGGGATGAACTCCTCAGGGTGATACAGATTTCCCTCCGTGCAGCTGTTGCACATCTGGCTCTTGTCCTTATTCCAGAGTTCGATGTCGGCTAGCGCCTTTCTTTTAATTTCAAAAATATTATCCACTGTTCATCTTCAGACTAGAGTCTGAACGATCCACTATGTAGGAATCGATTGCATGCCGCAAGTTGTCGCTGGGCTAGAGTTCAAACGGGAAGACCTGATAGCCTTCTTCTTTTTCGGTGCGCACGAATTCGCCTTCACGAAATTCGAAGCGATCAAACGGCCCTTTGGCGCCGAGTCGGGCGGCCAGCTCGGGTGGTAAGACCGCCGCGCGGGCAACGCTTTCAGGGCGCAACGTGCCGGCGGTGCGAACGAGTTTTCCCCGGACATCCATAATGTCGAGAATGAATTCGCCATCCTTTTTTCCGGCGCGAATGGTGAAGTGTTCGCCGCTACCGGGGACCATCAACTGGACCAGAGCTTTTTGTGGGCGCATGAAAAGCGTGTAAGCGGTCGCGAGTCCGGCGAAGAGTCCGAGCAGCGCCATAAAAAGTAGGCTGATATTCGATAGCCCATTCTCATCGGCAAAGGCGGAGTCCTTTTTGTCCCACGGGCTATTGATAACCGAGCTAGGCGAACGGCCGGCGGTGACGGCGCTGACTACCTGTTCGGGCGAAAACTGGATGGGTGGGCGCAAGCCGTCTTCGCCACTTTCCTGTACGCGGCTCACTTTCTTCAACCCTTGGAGGCTAAGCATGGCGCGGGCGTGCGCGCGACGGAATGATTCGGCGTTGTCGGTCGAATCTTGTTTTCCGCCCTTGGCGCCTTTGGCGACCATTTTGGTTTTGTGTTCCTGCAAAAGCTTTTGGGCGAGTAGCGCGGCTTTTTCGTAGTTGGTAACTGCATCTTCAACCTGATCTTTTTCCCCGGCGCCATTCACGAGGGCTTGGCCCGTGATCGCTTTAGCGTCGTGACGGGTTTCTGGTTCCGTGCCGCGGGCGTTTTCGTTGAACGTTGTTTTCAACGAGTCAGTGGGGCGGTTATCCACGCCACCGGCGCTGATGAAAACGGTGCTGCCACCGGATTGAAGATCCAAAACTTGCTCGTCGGCGCCGGCCACAAAGGGATCGGCGACGGGCGGAATCGAACTCGGAGTTCGCGACGGCCCGACGGAATCCGGAGTCGGGACGTACGAAAGCGGCTCTTCTTCTGACGGCGTCGGAATCGAAGCCAGTGGCGGCGCCGAACTCTTTTGCGGCGCATTCGGTTCGTTCATCGATCGCAACGGCGTATCGCCCTGCGCCGCCTTTTTCACCTGACCCATCATCGATTGGGTCATAGCGGCTTTGAGTTTCAACCAATCTTCTTTGTTGATCTGTCCCGAAGTATAAAGACTATCGATGTAAGCGCTCTGTCCCATCGCTGCGGCGGTGGCGCCATTGACGGCAGCACGCTGGGGCGCGCCCATTCCGCCGTTGTCGGCGCGAGCGGCTTGGCCGATGGTGGAGCCGGATTGGGTGGCTTGTTGGGTGGCGGGGGCTGTGGCTTTGCCAGCTTCGATCCTGGAGATTTCGGGCTTGGGTTCGTTGGCCGGTCCTTGAATATTCGCATCTCCTCGCGCTCCGCCGGCGCTTAAAGCAAGCTGCGGCAAAACAGTCAGTCCAGCTGCTATCAAAATAATTTTGGTGTAGGTTGCCACGCAGCTCTCAAGTGCAACCCGTATACCAGCCGTGCTCAGCCTAGATAGCTTGCGCATTGCCCGCCGTTTTGACTGCGCCTTTGTCGCGCTAGTTTATTAGGGCCTAAGTTATCGAATTTGTTAGAATGGCGGTGTCTATTACTAAGACACTGACGCCAATTCTCGCCTTCGATAAAATATTCAATAAAACAAATACTTATGGCTAATTTGTTCTAAGCGAAGAAAGGCTTTCTGAATGCTCAAGGTGCTCAGGTACGATTTGGTTTCGTTCGGAAAAAGCAATGTGGTAGTTGGGTTCACAAGTAGTTCGGTCGTGGAGTTTGTATGAACAAGATTTTGTTTTTGGTGCTTGTTAGTTCCCCTCTAGTGTTTGCAGCGGCTAAGGATGGCTTTATTGAGGGTGATAGAGTTTATTCTAAATGCATTTACGTAAAATTTTCTCCCTCCAAGTGGAATCTTTCTCAATCTTGTGGCTCTACAAAGGCCCCGACTCAATCACTTTGTACTGGAATGGCCCTTTGCCGTTTCGTCGACAATAGGACTAAGGAAGTGGGCGACCACTATCTCAATGTCGCTTGCTCTGCGAATCCAAATGGTACATGTCCTCCTCCCGTCGAATGTTACGAATCAGTGGATGATTACATTACCGGTAGCCCTAAGCTCCCAGAGGTTCAGTCCAAAGCTGAAGCCACCTTCGCCGCCCAACGCGAACGCGAATACGGCAATCGCGGTGCTGTCGGCGCAACGGTACACGGCACCCCGAATCGTTAATCGATGTTCCCTGCGGAATAAAAAAGATCCCAGACTAATTGAAACATCTCGCGAGATGTTCTTCGATTTAGATAACTGACCGCACGAATCATTGCGTCAATAAACAATCTCATGTTTTGTCGTGTCTATTCCGACAAGCCAATAGATCCGAATATTTAGTGCGCGGAGTAGGAAATGGTTTCTCTCCAAATCGTCACCTTCATAGTGACGTTTTCTTTCTTTGTGGCAGCGCAAGCCCCGTCACACCAAGCCGCAAATTCCAGGGGTCGCGACAAGACCTCCGCTCAAGCACTCACCAAACCTCAGATTGAAGAGTTTATTAAGCGGCACGGTATCCTGGCTACGAGGCAAGCTCTGGTCGTTGATGCCCACGCTCTTCTTTCGAACGTCGTCGATCTGGGTTGCCCTGGCCCTGGGCTAAGCGCTTCGGACTTGCATGATAAACTAGCGTTCTATTTTGCGAAGCCGCCCAGGTTGAGAAGCTCGACTCAACTTAAGCTGTTGCAGGCCGTTTTAAAGTGGCTCTGCGACAGCGGTTACGAGTTTGGGGGCATGGTACATCGGTCTCCCATTGCGACGGCAATGGAATCGATTCAGTTGGCGGAGGACTGGGTATTTGGAGAGTTTGTTCGATCCGAATACGACGTCGATGTCCTGCATCAGGCCGCGGTTCAACAGACTGACATCCCGAAGGAAAAACTACCCCTCTTTCTCGACTATCTGGCGCGGTCAGGGCGCCTGCAGTCCCTGACTCAGAAGGTTCTGCAGGGACCTCATGGGCAAAAAGCCTTTGAAGCGGCTCGTGATCGCATTGAACTACTTCGCCTGAAGTCGGCGGATCCCAACCTCAAAATGGGCGCTGCTGAAAAGAAGCATTTTGACGAACTCAGTCAGCGGGTTTCGGAAAATGGCAAAAAAGACATCGGCATTTTTCTCTATTTTGGGGATGTTCAAGACGACTTCATGAAGACAAGGGATGGAGTTCAGTTAAGGGGCGAACCCTTCCATCCTTTCGACGCCGACAAAGAATGGAAGAAGACTTTTCTGAAGGATCGGCTCAAATCTTTGAATATCGATCCGAAGATTGAAGACAAGATTGTTCGAGACTTTGTCGACACCGAGAACTATCCAGTCAATGCGGTGAAGCGGCTATCTGAATACATTCAATTGCTCGTCGCATCGCCACCGCGAGGGCTGGGCCTGTCGCATCAGAAACTCACCGAGAAGGTCGAAGCCTATCGGCGCCGCCCTCCCAAGGATCCTCGTGGCGTCGAGCGAATGGAAACTGCATGGAGAATGGTGAACAACTATGCTTCGGCGTGGTTGGTGAAAGGGGGAGCGCGCATCTTCGAGCGAGACATTCTCTCGTATGCTTCTCCGGATGAGTTCAATCGAATCCTATCGATTGTTGATGTCTATTCATCGATTTCAAAGCGGGAGTTTGACGAGAAGAAAAACCCCACGGTTGATTTAAAAATTTATGTCGGCCGCCAGGATCTACATGCGATGACGGAGCCAGAGTTTCGAAAGCAGCCATGGGAGCAGCAAAAAGCGGCTTATTTAAGCCATCTTAAATCATGGCGTACCCAATATGAATCGCTTTCCCCTTTCTCATGGCGCGGTGAGCCTGAAAAATTGGAGAACTTTGATTCGCGGACTTGTGAAGAGCAGGTTCGTGACTTCGTAAGCCGTGCGCCGAAGCTTAGACCTGACGAAGTAGAGATTGCTCTTAAGGCGATCTGCAAGGATAAGATTCCCGAAATGTTGAAGTGGTATCAGAGGCAGCGCGAGCGCAATTCACTCATCAAAGGTCGATACCGGGATCTTCAAGAATTGTTGGACCGAACCGTCAGTTTTGTTCTCGCTAGCGATAAAGAACTTGGAAAGTTGGCTGACATCGATCCCGGTGGATGCAAAGAAACTGATTTTCACGCGGCAAATTGCCTCTCGGCCTTGAGAACGCGCTCAGATGGAATAATCGGTTTTCGGACGAAGGCCGAGTATTTACTTCTCGCTTTGAGATCTGCGGAAGTGGACCCCTTACTGAAAGATAGTGCATCCTTGGAATCCGTTCGGTTACTGGCGGAGCGTCTGGTCAAATTAGTGGAGCTTTCCAAATCTATCCAAGGTAACGATTCACCCGCCTTGCAGCGAAGCTGGAAGACAACAATCGCATTGCCTGCATCCCAGGTTGCGAAGGATCGAAGGCTCTTTGATGTTGGGTTTTGTAGTGAACTGCCTGCCGGTTCTCTGAAATGGAGCCCCAAGGCGCAGGCTCCAGGAACCGATTCACCGCCTTCGAAAGACGGAGGTCAGAGTTCCGAGCAGGCCGCGTTCGATGCCGGGGTATCCCAACGCAATAAGGAATATCAAAAGCAGTACACAGATCTAAATAACTTCTTGGTTAAGGAAATCGAGAGTGCCGCCGGAAAAGAAAAGGCGTTCATTCAAGAATTCGATCAACGAAATAGCGCTCGGCTGCAATCGGCGTTGGCAACGTTGGAAGGTCGGACTGCAGCGGTAACTCATCAGGTTTCTCGGCAAAGGGAATTGACCGACGCACTCGAGCCTTTTTCTAAGGGTGTCAGGTCGGGGCGCTCAAGCATGGTTCGCGAGTGGGAGAAGTTTAGTGAACTCGAAAGAATTATCGTGGATGCCGTCCCTCGAGACGACGAAGACCGCGCCAACCTCGAAATGGCCCGTCTTTCCAGAGACGCAGCCTCTCTCGCCCGCGCTCGAGGGGACCGCGAACTCGCCGGCCAATATGCCGATGTCGGAACTGTCTTTGGGCGAGTGGCTTCCGGGATCTCAGACCACAAACGTCTGATTATCGGTCTCACACCCGGTATTGGATTCGCGCAAGATTTTCTGGAATTGGTGACGGGTTTTGATATCGACAACAACCGGTTAGATGGAGTGGATAGGGGCTTTGCGGCTTTGGGCGTATTAAGCGGCGGATTGGGAAGCAAGCTAAAAATTCCCGCCAAGGCTGCCGCGGAGATGCTCCAAGCCAGAAAAACCTTGTCAGGCGGTGCGTTGCCAAAAGCCATCGATGCCGCCACCAGGGCCCTAGAGACGAAGAAAATTTTTGTCGAGGGGAGTAATGTAAAGCGAGCCTTTAAGATCGACAAAGTGGTTGAAACCGATGCTCTCAATGCTGAACAAGTTTTAGTTGGTAGACAGCCGCCCTATGCTAGCGGAAGAACTGCTACTGAACTTCGCACGGTTGGTGAACAGAGATTTGTGAGGGTCTATTCGGAGGCAGACAAATTTCCGGGTGCCTATATCACCAGAGCGGAGACCGTAGCTGGAAAGTCCCCTGCAGAAGTCAAAGCTCTACTGAATCTTAAAGATGAGCCGAAGTATATGACCGACGTGATTCTTCCCGACAACTCGCGATTGTTGCGTAGTCCCATTGGAAAAAACGATTTTGGTCAAGGTGAGGGGAAAATTCAGTACCAGATACTCGACGAATTGAAGGCTAGTTTTTTTCGCAATCAGCGATTGATTGAGGTATCACCTCCGAAATGAATTGGTCTGTTCAAAATGAGAATCTGATCCTGCATGGTCGGAAACTTGCCGTACCTGGTCCAGTTCAAAAAGCTGTCGAACAGGACGGCGTTCTCGTTGTTCTAGTTCAGTTTGACCGTATCCCGCCCGGTGTAGGCGATGGAAATGTTTTTGGGTTTGACTCCGTAACCGGTACCCAAAAGTGGCAAATACTAGCTCAGCCAAACCCGGGAAACCGCCCGAACCCTGTGACTGGGATATGGCAGAAAAACGGCAAGGTTTGTCTTTACTTTGGGGGTGGTGTGGACGGTTTTGTGGACGTCGAAACGGGTGAAGTAACCATCCCCCCGGGCCAACGGCCTTGGTGATCTGAGTATTCCCTGCGAAATGCAACTGATTTGAACCAGTGGAATGGAAACCGAAAGTCCAATCCAAAGCTGAAGCCACCTTCGCCGCCCAACGCGAACGCGAATACGGCAATCGCGGTGCTGTCGGTGCAACGGTACACGGCACTTCGAACCGTTAGTCCGTATTCCCCGCGGCATATAAGATGGTTGGACCACTTTTGGCCACGCGGTACTCGTTGAGTTGGTTCTCCACTTCCTACGCTGACTATATTAGTGAAAGGTCAATCCATCTTTCTGGAGGCTTCCGCAGGTTGTGCATTTTTCCCGTACGGGGCTGGTCATGGGCAATTTATCGCGGCCTAAGATCGATATAGTACTTTTCTAGGCTCCCGCAGGTCGTGCATTTTCCAGTGATCGACAAAAAGCCCGGCTTGTCGTGAGCGATGGTTGATGCATCGAACTCCAAATAAGGTATGAACTCCCCGGGGCGATAAAGGTGGCCCTTGGTGCAAGCTTCGCACATCTGGTCCTTATCTCGATTCATTCTTTCCACTGCCCGCTGGGCTTGCTCGACGGCCTCGGGCGAAATAGCTTCCATGATCAAAATTTACCTCCCACCTGTGTGCATTGGTTACCTAGGTGAAAGATCAATCCATCGTTTCTGGAGGCTTCCGCAGGTTGTGCATTTTCCTTCAATCGAAAGATAGCCGGGGCGATCGTGGGCAATTGTGGAAGCATCAAACTCCAAATACGGAATGAACTCTCCAGGACGATATTTTTTGTCCTTCGTGCAGACCTTGCACATTTGATCTTTCTGAAGGTTCCATTCTTCAACTGATTCCTGCGCGAGACTTATCGCCCAGGGAGGGATGATTTCCATCGTCAAAACTCACCTCCGCCCGTAATCCATGTCTTCGGAATTAACTCATTAATGTAAACCTGACTACCGTGCCCCATCAGTTCACCTCCCGGTATGGACACCGATGCCGCTTTTCCCTCGTAAATGATCTTGCCGGCGGGAACCGTTATTTCTACCCAAGCGTTGGCCCGGTTGCCAAACTGAGGCGCCAAAGCTGAATCGTATGTGGCTTGGAATCTTCCCTCAGGCTTTACTCGACTCCAAAACTTGCCTACCCCATCTCCAGACCCGTTGTGAACTCGGTATAACTTCGTATTTTTAGTAAGTTCGTTCATCGCATAGCTTTCGGCGTGGAACGTGCTCGATACCGGTACCTTTCCCACTTTAATTTCTAGAAGAGGTCCTTCCTTAAAGGCGTTGAACCTTTCAATCGTCCGAGTACTCTGAGAAATCTCCTCAGCGAGATTGAACGCAACTCGTGCCTCGTTTCCGTTCTCGGCGGCGGTGCCCATCCCCTTTGTCAACTTTGCGAGGGCCTTGATTCCTTTGCTTCCACCCGAAACCAGGCCCCCGGTGAGTGCACCTAAGGCGGCAAATGTCCTACCGGCGACACCCAATCGCTGTCCAGTGAGAAGGCTGCGCCCAGATATTGCCTCATACCCATCCCTACCGGTGCCCACCACCGGAATAAAACCCAGACCAATATCGGCGGCCATCGTTGCAACCTTCGCAAATGCCGACTGTCCTTCGGTATCGCCTTCCACACCCGCACGTTCGCCTTCGGCCAACGCCATGCGCTGAATATCGTTCGCGACTTGATCGAAAGGAACGTTGTCGGCACTTGCGAGTTGAGGAGAGGGGCCTTCAAGACCACCTAGCGCTCCCATGAGGTTCTTGGACATGGCAGTCATGGCGTCCTGTGTTTTTTGAATCGCCTCGTCGGTGCTTTTGGTAGTGGTCTCGCTTTTCGTTTTGATTGCTTGGCGGCGAGCTTCATAGGAAGCAGAGATGGCCTGGGTCCTTCTTACCATCGCATGCGCAACGGCCATAGTGAGCTCGGCATCGGCCCGTGCGCGCGCCTGCATTTCTGTCGAAAGTCGTCTAGATTGATCCACGAGCCTCGCGGTCGATTCTTTCATCGAGGTATCAAGCCTTTGCTGAAAATCAGCTGCTTCTTTTGCATTCGCCGCGCGCGCTGCGTCCTGCTGAGCCTGAAAGGCGGCCTGGCTCTCATTTATGCGCTTGTAGATCGAGTTCTGTTCGGCGGCGTAGTTGTGCACCGGCGGTTGGTGTTCCGGAGCCTTGGTTGGCGGAGGTTCGTAACGCCCCCCACCGCTGCTTCCGCCCACATTCGTCGGCGGGCAGTCGTAGATCACCATGTTGATGCCGTCTCCCGAGATGGAAGTCGGCTTGCATTGCGGAGGGCCTTCGCCGCCGTCGGCCTGAGCCAGTGCGCACAAAAACCTTAAAGCCAGTAAAATCGGCGTCATTCAGCAATGACCCCCTGAATTTTGTGGGTCAATTGTTCTTTGAGAATTCGTATGTATTCACGGCGATGCAGATCGAGCATCTTGCCAAGTTCTTTGGCTGCAGGGATGGAGTTTATTTTGGGGACGGAAATCAGCGCGTCCATCATCATCTGGGTGTCTGCAAGCAAAGATGCAACTCCCTGCCTAAACTTCGCATCAACCGTCAGGCAGGCGACGATTCGGGCTTCGCTGGTAGGCGCACAATCTCCGACGCTGGCAACCATGGTCTTTAAATCGTTGATCACGGGGAGCTGCGAATGGATCTGCTGCGAAATCCGATTGAGCACCAGAATATACCGGTCACGATTCTCTACGCGACTTTGGAAGAGATTGACCTCCCCGTTCAAGTCCCATTGGGCTTTCTTCACGTTTTCTGCATCACAGAGCCGGAAAAGGAACTCTAAACCTTTGTCACTTTCTCCAGGATATTGCGCCCGAATCTCCTGACGGCAATCTGCGACCAAGGCCTTCCAAGGAAATTTTGCGTGTATGACTTCCGCCTGAAGCGCCTCCTTCAGTTCCGCCCGCAAAGTGAGCGAGCCTTCGAAGTTCCAGCGTCCGCGTTCCGATTCCATCATCTTCTTCAAACGCTGAGGACGGGCTTGAGAAAGAAATTCGAACAATTCGGGGCCCGGTCCGCGTCCCGATTGAGCGATGAAGACAAAAAACGTGTCCGCCTCAATGGGGTTTTTAGCGGCATAGGACACGCCGACGCAAAGACAGAACGATAAAAGCAGAAGTTTTCTCACAATTTTCCTTCTAAACTAGAGGCGCCTTATAATGCATTGAGTCATAATTCTCAAATGGAAAGGTCATTCCCAGAGTGCATGGAATAAATTCAAAAATGTTTATCTCGAAGGCGCTGACAACTTTTGTCGGAGATGCGGGATCGAGGTCCAAAAATGTCACTCTTTGGCCCCGATGCTGCCTCGCTAAGGAACACCAGTCACTGGCATTCCCCCTGCAGCTGCGACGGGTAGGGTGTTTGAATGCGATTTTTGATCAGATTCTTTTCCAGGCTAAAATCAGACAGCTTCGAAGATTTCATTCGCCAGCAAAAGGATGATCCTCGAAAGGTCGATTGGATGAAACCTTACTGGGCCGCCTTTAAAGAAGGTTCGATAAAGTCCGTTAAGGGCAAATATAAGTACCACTGTCCAGCGTGTGGATATCCGACTTTGGATGAGCGAGCAGCATACGAAATCTGCATGCTCTGTTCATGGGAAGACGACGGGCAAGACGGACGCGATGCTGACCAGGTGTATGGGGGACCTAACAGCGACTATTCGCTCTCCGAGGCTAGGCAGAACTTTGACCTACATGGTACCTCATACCGGCCCTCGAAAGAGCAGCGTTACCTTTTGGATAGTACGGTACAAACCCTGATTGCCAGCTTTGTGAAACAATATGAATCGCTTAGGTGGCGAGGAAGGGTTCCCAATACGGAAACTTTGGCAACCGACCTATTGATAATGAGTGAAGTTCGCGAATTCCTGATGATAGCGATTGTCGAAGGACAGAGGGATCCTGCGATATTGGCCGATTGGTGCGAACGGGCGAAAGAAGAATTTAAACGACGTCGCAACCGGTAGCGGTCGGCGCTACCCAGCAATGCCAGGCACTGTTCCTGGGGATAGCGCCTACGCTCCCCAATGTTTAGTTTCTGCCTTTCATTTCAATTGTTCGCCGCCCTTCGACTGTGCTAACTCCAGCCCCGATTTAAACCGTTTCTAGTTGAGTCGAGGCGTTGTGATTCAAATCATTATGGTCAGTCTTCTGATCTTTATCCCCCTGCAAGCGATGGCGGGCGAATATGATCCAGCCCCGGCGATTGATAAGTCACTCGATTGGATGAAATCCACGTCGGCGTACCAGCAGAAAATGGGGGCGGCGGCGCTGCGGGCGAATTTGCATTGGTTGAAAACTCAGGGGAAAAGCGGGCCTTCGGATGCCGATTTTGATCGCATTCAAGAACGGGCCGTTTCTTTAAAGCCGGGGATGGACCAAAGTCTCCTCGACTCCCTCTATCCCACGCGACTGGACCTGGCGTTCAAGCTGTTCAATGAAAACCGTGGATTGAAGCGCACCGACATAACGTACCCGCTGGTTCATCTCGCCCTGTTGAAGAATGCCCTTTCGAAACTAAAGAACGCGGACGATTTCCTGATTGCCGTGGTTGCGCCCATTCGCAAAGGCGACGAGAAAACGAATCTGAGCGCGCGGGAATGGATCAAGTCGGTGTTGGCCGAAAGAGGTCAGAAAGCTCTGGAAGTTGCCCGATGCTTGTTGGTGAACGCTTTGGCGCTGGATTTCGCGCGGGCGGAAGAAGCATTGAAGGAAGATTTTCACGAGGTGGGGCGCACGCTCGATGCCTGTGCACAGATTTCGGGAACGGCTTCGATGGATCTGTTTTTGCGGGGACTTTCGGTCGACAACGCGCGTAAGTATTCGCTCTATCGTTGGGAAAATCTCAGCATCGAGAATCTGCTGAAAGAAGCGCAGACCGCGCAGCTGACGGGCAATTTGGATCTGAAGAAAGTCTCGTATACACCGCTCGATCTTTTCAGTCCCTCGCGATTATTGGGCAAAGATCGCCCGCCAGGGCCTCCGACTTTAGAAGCCAAGTTGGGGCATTTGATGCATGAAATCAGCGATGGTCGCCGCTGGATCGCGGTGGGAGGCGGTATTGGCGGTGTCCCGCAGTGTGTCTACGGGTGTTCCTCGTTGGATCCCATTGCGGTCGAACCCGAAACGGGTTGGGCTTTCTTCGCGGTACTCGATGTAAAGGTCCCGAAAGTGATCATTCGCCACCAGGGAACGGAAGGAAAACCAGAGTTGGTGAAGTACTTCGAAAATGAGATCCGACACGTCTGGAAAGCGGACGATATTCCTCCTTCGTTGGTGGAGTTGAGCACACGTACGCCATCGAAGTTTCCCATCATCGAGCTTTTGGATTTTACCGAGACGGTGAAACCGATCGAGTACACGATATATCAAAGGCCGCCGGCGGAAAAGCGCACTCCCGAACAAGAAGCGAAGGATCGCGTCTCCGGGATTGTAGTGCCGCTGGAAGAACGTACGCCAAAGAAATCGGAAGAAAAGCGCCATCATGGGCTCTTTCCTTTTGTGAAGGGGATGAGCGCAGCTTTGGAAACGAATGGCTGGTTCTTAAATCACCCGGCCGAGACGCCGGTGGAAGAAGCGGCCGCGCTCTCGCTGGCGCGCATGGGGCTCATGCGGGAGTTCATCCTCGCCAACATTAAGCAGAAAGATACGCCGGATGCGCCGGTCTCGCAGCGGGCCCACTTATTAGTGCATTCGGCCCATGTTTTCGCGCAAGCCTTGTTCAACAAATTCTCCGGAGAGCTCGGACGCCAGATCCAGTTTATTGAAACAGTCCGCGTACCGGTAAAAGATGCCCAACAGAAACTGAGCCAAGCCCTGAGCGATTTTGCCACACTTTCCGCCGAAGATGGATTCGAACTCCTCGGGCGCGCTTCCGAAACGCTCGAGATAGAGAAACCCGACGTGGTGCAGAGCAAAGACAATCTCGCGATTGCACTGACGGGAGCGGAGTTCCAGTTACGCGAGCTCTTGGCGAATTTGGAAAGTCGCAAGGCCTTAGCCTGCGAGATGGCGCGACGGATCGAATATTCAGGAGCTCCGCTGGTGCCGGAAATGCGACTGTTTCAGGGAGCGCGTAACGTATGCGGGCTTTAGTCATTCTGCTTCTTTTCACCGCGGCACCGGTCCTTGCTAAGGAATACGACAATGTTCCGGACGCCTACCACGATTACGCCCAACAGGTGATTCCGCTCACCTTTTCCGTGGCGGAAAAAGAAGCCTACCTTCGAGAATTCGCTCTTTTCACGGAAAGCACTTCGGAGTTGCAGCGGTATCTGGTGGAGGCGGGAGCGTCGGTTCAAGAAGTCATGTCTTTGCTTCCCCAGACGAGTAAAGCCACTTCGTGTGCGCGCAAGGCGGGAGGTTTCGATCCCGTTCAAACGATGGACGAACTTCGCATTGCGCAACGCCTGCGGCGGGCCGGCGAAACCACGAAGGCCCGCTTAGCCGATTACCGAAAATGGCGTCCCTCGATGGATACGATTTGCGATGATGCCCAGCGGTTTGAAAAGTACAAAGCCAAGGATCTGGAATTTGCGATCGTGCGGCTCACCCGAGCGTACGGCGATGGGCGAGTTTTCGTCGGAATCGGGTTTTCGGGTGAAGCTTTGAGTGCGTGGCTATCGGTAAAAGCGATGAGCACGCAAATGACCCTCGCCGCGGACGGTGGTTTTGAAGAGTTTGCCGAGGGCGTCCTCAATTTGTTCACCTTCGGCGGGTACTCGGCCGCCAAAAACAACAGTCAGATGAGGCGAGTGAGTCGCGAGCACGCCCGCATTCAACGCGAGATGGTTCAGGATGCGGACTATCAGGCGGCGGCGAAGATGAGCTGCAAAGCTATCCGTGATAAACACTCGGCAACTCTGGAAGAGTTGGATCGCGTCTCCATCATGCACGAACGTTGGTTGGCTGAACTGCCCGAGGATCTGTTGGCGCGACGGGAAGGGTTTTTTCGAGCATGTTTCTCGCAGTACGAGAATGAGTTTCTCGCTTACTTAAAAGAAAAGACTTCGGGGGCGGCGCTTGCCGCGCGTGCGGAGGCGGCCAAAGTGGCTTCGATCCAGAAGTTGAGCATCGAGACGAACGGGCGGTTGATTCGTAACCGGATCTTGCTCGAGAAAACTGGCTGCGGACCGGGAATGGCCTACGTCCAAGTCATCCGAAATGATCTGGCCGCGGCGCGCCTCTGGAATCTGCCCGCGCTCAAAACGGTGGCGCCTAAGGCCGAGCAAGCCGTCACCGAGTACCTGAAAAAGTGTAGGGGTGCGTTGTGAAGCGAATCGCCCTCTTTGCTTTTCTGGGTTCGCTCGTGGTTTTCGCCGCGCAACCGAGTTTCTGTGATTCTCAAGGATCCGGTGTCAAGTTTTGCTTCTACGAGAAAATGTCGGATTTCGCTCCGATCTATCAGCCCGGAGATGCCGGGGTGGGAACCTTCGTGTCTCCACCGACAATGGACATTAAGGCGGGTGGCGCTGGTGGGTTTCTCGATCAAAAGGGCGGCTTTGGCGTTTACACCGACTACGGTCTGCCGGCGAACTACCAGCTCTATTTCGATGGCGGCAACCAGTCGAACTGGGGATTTCCCACCGAAACGAGGCGGCCTTCGCCGATGTTGCCCGGCACCTACTCCACTGGCTTGGTTTCGTATGCCGCCCAACGGGCCGAAGGGAATCTTCAGGCTTACGCACGGCGGTTGGGGCAACTGGAGGCGTGGGCGAGTAAGCTCGACGCCGGCCTGAGTTCCTTTCGGGAAGTGTCCATGCATCCAGCCGTGGAGGCGTTGGAAAAAACGGGAATCGAAGACGCGGTTCGCCAGCTCCGAGACTGGGCGGCCGATCGCGAGCTGGTTCCCACCAATACCGAAGAAAAAGAATCTATCCGCAATCAGGTTACCCGGACCGCGCGCGGCATTAGCCCCAAAATCGAGGCAAGTATCGAAGGCACTCGGAAAGCGGGCAGTGCCCCCAGTTTTTGGCGTACCTCCGAGGACTTGTGGCGGGCGGCTCAACGATCGGATCTGCCGACCGAGGACGCTGAAGCGATTCAGGAATGGTATCGCAACCATTTCCGTCCATCGGGATTGATCGGCACAGCCATACTCGGAAAAGAAGCCGGTCAGCTCAGCGAAAAACTGAGCGAGGGCTTAAAGACTCCATTGGGGAACTGGGATGGGCAGCTCGTTCGCGCGGGCCTCAATAAGAGTCTAGGCGCATACGCTTCCGCCCCCGATCTGGATCGCAAGGGCGAGGCCTTGGGAGCGATGTCGCTGCTCATGGGTGCCGATGCCGCCTTTACCGATGGCAAACAGGAGCAAGCGCTTTCACTTGTGAACTATGCCGCTGTCCTTACGGACCTAGCCCTGGGCTTCGTTCCAGTGGTCGGCGCGGTCAATGATGCCGTTCAAATCGTCCATGGGATGGCGACCGGTCGTGACTACGCCGGCCAAGAAATGTCGCAGTCGGACTACGCATTGCGCGGCCTCGGCATCATGCTGACCATCGTTCCCGTCGGCGCCGTGGTCAAATATGGCGGCAAAGTCCTCTCGCCGCTGTTCGACAGCGGCGCCCGCGCCATCCGCGGTCTTGGTCTGGGGGAACGCTACGCCAAGATCTTCGGCCGCGATCACAAGATGGTCGTCACCGTTACGGAGGCGGTGGGGCAGCTGGCCGATGAGGCGAGTGATATCAATAAGGAGCTGGAGATTGCGACACGGAAAGACACTTCGTTTGTTCATGTGCGTCAACTCCACAACGAGCACCAATTTGCAAACATTCTCGAAAAGCAGATGGGCTTAGAGGTTTCGCTTTCGATTTCTTTGTTGGAGTCGTACAAGTTGCCCGGACCTGCTTTTGAGAAGGGGTTGCTTCTGCACCATTTTTGGAAGCACGTGATGGATGAGGACTTCTTGTCTAAACGCGGAATTGTGGATTTTAAAAGTTATATTCTGAGCGCTCAAAACTTGCTTAAGGGTGGCCGCGGCGTTGAAGTATTTACGCAAACCCATGACGGGGCGATGGTATATTTTCGTAAAGCCACCGGTGAACTCGGGATTGAGCTAAATGGTACGATTAAGACTTACTTTGTTCCGCGAGAAGCTCTTGAATACGTGGCCGAACGAGTAGCGGATGGACGTTACGTGCCAAAATGAGCAGCAGCGATAGTCATTATTTGCCCGGTTTATCGGATGATGATCTTGTACAACTAAACCGCATCTACGAGAAAGTAAGGGGCTCCTTCCTTGGTGAAAAATTCGAGGATCACCTGCACAGCTGGATTCGCACATCGCACGGAATAGGAAGCCATTCCGACGATGACGATGAAAATGAGCTGCTTAACGATCTCTCTGCGCGCAAGATTATTGAACGAGTATTGCAGGCTTGTGAACCGACGTTGAAGTCGAAACTTCAACAGTTTCTGGCAGAGAAGGATCAGCGTTTCATTGAAGCGACAATTCCCACGATTCGACCATTGTCTTCGGTGGCCGAAAATGACAAATCAATGTTCTGGTATTGGCGAGTTCCAAAAGATGCTCCGGTATTCGCCCGATACTTAAAGAAAAAATAGCCTGACTGGTCTTCATTCATCTCTCGCGAGCGCGAGATCCAGGAATGGTCCTGGACTGGCGAGTTCATTCAAAGTATTGATATTACGTAGCTAATCAGGCTCCCGTGGATTCGAAAAGGCGCGTCTGGTATATTGCCGCGATGCGTCGAATGCTGGGTGGGGTTTTTCTTCTGATTTCGTGTCTTTCCTATGCCGGGACCTGCGAGATTGGTGGGTTGGATTTGAATGCTCCGGTGTCCCGATATGCAGACCTCCACGACCTGTTTTCTATGCTGTCGCGCTATCCGGAAACCCATGCCGCGCTTGCGAAAATCGAGCGGGGCGAGCTGAGAATTAAGCTGGTGGATGAATTGTCGCTGCCGGATGCGACTCGCGATGCGATGGCGATCACTTTTTTTGAGAAGGATCAGACGTTAGTTGAGTTGAAATCCGGACGCTTGGGGATGGCCGCGGTGGCTTTGTACCACGAGTTTGTGCACGTGAACGATGCGGACTATCACGCCGAATTGGCTGCCATTCGCGTCGCCGCTAGGAAACTTACCGTAGACATTGCCCGCTTTCCCCGCGGCGCCGAGAAAGACTTCGCGGTTTTGGAACGGCGACAGGCTGATCTCAAAACCGTCGTAGCGAAGACTCGCGTGGCGGCGGAGAGAAAAGGGTACACCGAACAGGTGGCGCTTACTAAGGCCTGGATGTGCGAAAACGAATGCGCGGCCAAGTACTTTAAGGAAAACAAAATCGATACGGAAATACCTTCCGACGAAACGCTCCGTCGCTGGTACGGTTTCACGCCGTAGGCAGCTACCGCCTTGACCACTGATTGAATCCTACACACGGGCGCTCGCTCCGCCTGGATACGGCCTCGTATACCGTTCGTCTACGTCCCAAAGATTGCCGAATTACCGCCGTATACAGTGCGGCGATTTTGGTATGCGCCCTGCTTTTCAAGAGAATGGGTAGGGAATGAGGGAACGATGGACAAGCATGGTTCTAGATACGGCGTTTCGTTGATCGCGCTGCTGATGCTGATCGGACATCCGGTTTGGGCTCAGGAAGAGGGCGCCGCGGATGATGAGGTCGAAGAAGAAGTTGAGGAAGAGATTCCGGCCGCCCGCAAGCAGGTGAAGCCGATCCTTACCTTGATCGGAAAATCCGCTCCGGTCGTTCAACCCACTTTTCAGCGATTGGGCGAAACCGCCATGCGCGTGCGCAATCAATTGAATGTCGTTCCCGACCACGCGCTCAAGCCGGACGTTCGCAGTGCGGCGCACCGTTTTATCGATGGTATGGAAGGGGTCGCGAAAGTTGGCAATGGTCTGGGGGGCATTGAAAGTCGTCACGAAAAAATCGTGGCGGTCATCGAGAAGTTTAAGCCCCTGGTCGCTAACTACCTCGCCATGAACAATCTGGAGGTGGATGTCGCCACTTTGCGGCAATTCATGAAGGACCTGGATGGCGTGGAGAGCGATGAGGCGCTTAAGACGCTAGTGGCCCAAACCGAGGGAAAACTTTTGGGCCACGAGATGGCGCTTGCCGCCTTAAAGGGTGAGGAAGGCGTAGAACCGACCCTGAAGGCAAAAAAGGCCGCCTATTTGAAAGCCGCCAATTCCAAAATTGTGGATCTCAGTGAAACGATCCAAGAAGAATTTGGAATGATCGGGTTTGCAATGCTGGCGGCCGGCTCCAAAATTGGTAAAGAGCTGCATCAGCGGTTCGGTTACGAGTCTCAACCGGGTAAGACCGCCAAAGAACAATACTTCGATGTCAAAAGCACGCTCCAGAAATGGAATAAACTCACCCGCAACTTAGATCCGAAGACGAATACCAGTTTGCACCAGGGAGTCGAATCCGCGGTGGAATACCTCGCCGCGGCCATTGCGTTTGTGCCGGATAGTGCACCACCACCGCCAGTCGTTGCCCAAGGAGAAGAACCCAAGGCCGACGAACCCGCCGCGGAAGGTGGAGGAAATTAGTTAGTAGCTAGCAATCGGTACGTACGGAATCATCCGTTTTGGTAGCAGCAAAGTCCCCACCGGCATCTGGCTATTCAGTTCGGCATCCCATTGCGATGAAACGAGAATGCTCTGGGACGTGATCCCGGTTTGGCCGATGAGGGTATCCCCCGTGAGGCTCTCGCCCGCAAAATTGCAGTCCACCAAAAAGATGTTCTCGTCTCGCAAGGCCGGCACCTTGGTCAGCGCCTCCTTCGCCGAGCGGATGGCGTGAATCGGCGCGCGAATCCGTTGTTCCCAGGCCGAATGGATGGAATCGTCGTCATCGATGACAACCACGCCATTGCCTTCGGGAATGAAGATCCGGCGGGCGATGCGTTGGGCCAACGGGGCCAGCGGAAAGTCGAGGCGCACCCTGGTGCCTTCGCCCGGAGTGGATTCGATTTCCACATTTCCCTGACACGCGCCGAGGGCCTCACGGACCTGACGCAATCCCAGACCGGCCGAGTTTCGGTTTAACCGATCGAGCGTGGGCTTGGGGATGCCACGGCCGTTGTCGCCCACGACTAATTCTGCCTTTTGGCCTTCGCACCGGCACTCAATGGTTACGATGCCCGATCGTTCGATGGCCGTGACCGAGTTATTGATCAAATTGGAAACCGCACGCATCAGATCATTGCGCGGGCCGACCACGTACGCCCGGTGGGCTTGTTCGCCGGCAACCAGCTTGAACTCGACTTCGGGACGGTTGCGATATTCCTGTCGCTTTTCCGCCAAAATATCTTCGGCCAGGAGCAAGAGCGAAAGGGTGGATGTCTCCGGCTCGACCGCCTTCGCTTTAGCGGGAGCGGCGGCTGGCGTCGGGGTGGCGCCGGATTTGTAAGTCTTGAGCAAGTCATTGGCGATGTCTTGGATCCGCAGCAACGCGCGCTGAATCAAGCGGCTTTGCTCGGGCGGTAAGGTGCGAAAGGTGTCGCTCATCATGCTGAGTGCCGCGAGCGGAGATCGAATATCGTGGGCCACGCGGGCGGCGAGTTCGCCCGTCGCACGGGCGCGCTCGTGTTGGATGGCCTGGGCGAGATAGGGCTTCAAGAAAAGATTGCGCGCGATCAGCAGCCAGGTTCCCCAGATGAAAAGCACCACTGCCAGCGCCGGCAGCACGGTGCGAAAATACAGACCGGCCACCCCACCCTGGTAGAAGCCATAGGCATCTTGGATGTGGGCGAAAAGGTATCCCTTGGTAATTCCGCCCAGGGCCAAGGGAGCCGCGTAGGCCCAGGAGCCGTCGGTCGGATGGCGCGTGAGCTTAGCGAGCTTCGGGAAGGAAACCAAGGATCCGGGGGCCTGGCACTGAGTGCTGGGCTCCGAGCCGCGGCGAGCGGAGTAAACGCATCTGCCTTCGGGGTCGGTGACGAAAAGTTCGTAGTTGGCATTGCCCATCTGGTTGGCGATCAGACCGATACGCATCGCAATCGCCTGAAGATTTCCGGTCCACATTTCTTCGGCGATGCCTTGGTAGTGAAACGAGAAAAACTGTTCGAACTGCTGTTCGGCGACCTGCGCCCGCTTTTGTTCTTTTTTGACGTAGGAAAGCGTCAGGGTGAGCGCGAGCCCACTCAAGCAGATGAGCAGAAGGGTCAAGGAGCCGCCGACAAAGGCCTGCAAGAAGGCGGTGGGTTGTCGGGTCTCTAGTTTCAATTTACCCCCGGGGCAGGTTGAATTCCCGCGCGGCTGATCTGGTACAGGTAAAGACTTTTGTCGAGCGCATTGCCGGGACCAAAAGCCATCGTTTGCGAGGTCAACAGAGGGAGATCACGAAGTCGCAGGAGTGATTTTCTGACGCTCTCGCCCGAACGCGGGTTTTCGGCGGTGCCCATGGCGTGAAACAAGATCCAGCCGGCGTCAAAACCGATCGCCGCCCACTCGTTCATGGCATCCCCCCGCAATTTGTCCGCCACGCGGGCCTTGAGGGGCGACTGACGGGTCGCCAGCCAATAGGAATTGCGAATTGCGTGGAATCCCTTGCCGAGCGGGAAATCACGCACCATCCGACCGTAGACAAACTCGTTGGAGCCCCAACCATCGCTGCCGAGATACGTGGGAAGAAACCCCCGCGGAGTGGCTTCGGCCACAAAGCTAAAAAGGTCAGTGTCGTGGGTGAACATCGCCACGTGCGTCACACCGGCTTTTTGGAACTGGAGGACCGGTTCGGTGAGGTTCGACGTACGGCGCAGGACGCGATGGACCGACACGGGGATCTTGTTCTGGGTCAGTCGGCCAAATGTCTCCATGAAGCGGCGGCTTAAGAAATCGGAGTAGGGCGAGGAGACATTGTGCAGGACTCCCACGCTCTTGGGCTTCAAGTGTTTCGCGGTGTATTCGGCCATTTTGTCCGCGACTTGGGTATCGGAGAAACAGGCCCGGAAAACAAACGGGCGCCCCTTGGTGACATCCGGGTTAGTGGCCGTGGGAGTCATCAAAACGATCCCCGCCCCGTTGAGGATTTCGCCCAGCGCTAAGGCTTCCTCGCTCATTTCGCCGCCAATGACCGCCGCGACTTTGTGGGTGACGAGTTGGCGCGCGGCCGCGATCACCGAGGTCAGGGACTCGGTGTACGCCTGGTAAATGAACTCAACCTTCCGGCCCGTATCTTTTTCGTAGAGCGTGGCCGCGGTCTTCGCGCCATCGAGTAACGCGGTGACGCTGCGGTCGTACCGTTCCTCTAAACGAAAAGCGACGCCAACGCGCAGAGTTTCGGGGGCTTTTATCGTGGAGGCGGCGGACGCGCCCAAACTGATAAAGGCGACCCAAAGGCTTAGCCAGGTTTTAGGTCCAGGTCTCATTGCTCGGTCTCAAATCCATTTCAAAGGTCCAGCAATCGCGCGTCTGCTCGCAAAGGTGCAAAACACTTGCCGCAATCGACTCGGGTTCCATGAAATCGCCGGGCGGTCGGCCGGGATTCAGACCCTTGGTGCGTTCGTTGTTGATTAATCCATCGACGATGACGTGCGCCGCGTGCACGCCATGCGGTCCCATCTCCTTGGCGAGGCTTTGGGAAAGAATTCGCAATGCGCTTTTGGCGATGGCAAAAGCGCTGCTCTTTTTCCCACCCCGCAACGAGGCGGTAGCGCCAATGTTCACGATCGTGAGCGGGTGTTCCTCCGCGCGTGATCTTCGCAGCTCCAACGTCTCCTGGATGCAGTGGAAGGCGCTGAAAAAGTTTTGATCGAGCGAATGGCGCAGAAACTCCGTCGTCATTTGCCCCACTTCCTTTCCGCCGGTCCAGGTTCCCGCATTGTTGATCAAGGCGCCAAGGGGGCCGTGGGTCTGAGCGATGTGTTTAAAGACCGAATGCACATCGGCTTCGCGGGTCAAGTCGACCGGATGGAGAGAGACTTTCGAATCCGGGTGGAGCGTGCGAATCTGATCCGCCACGGCATTTAGCTTCTCGGCGTTGCGGGCGAGTAGTGCGACCGGATATCCCCTTTGCGCGGCGAGTCGTGCAATGGATTTTCCGAGCCCTTGACTCGCTCCGGTGACGACGACAACGTACTTCACTAGTAACTCCCTCCCCATTTGCCATTCACGACGACTCGCGCCCGCAATTGTTTGGAGCGGGCAATGGCACCCGAGAAACTCTTATCGAAAGTCAGATAGCAGCCCAGGTGGTCCATTTGGCGGCCCTTGGATTTCAGTTCACTGCCGCTTTCGGCAAAGCGATTGGAGAAACGCACCTCGGGCTCCTCGGGGAGCGCGATGGTGTCTAGCCGAAGCGGTTGGGGCGCCAGGAAGTATTGCAGACAGCTATAGCCGGAGATTTGCAGTGGGGTTGAAATGGGTCGGCCCAGCGCCCAGTCGAGGAGCAGCGATTGCACCTGGGTGTCGAGCGCAAAATTGATCGATTGCATCACATCGGCGCCCACAAAACGCGGGTTTAAATCGATGATTTCGATTCGCCCGTCGGGGCTCACGATCAATTCCGTATGGGTGGGGCCCTCGGTGAAGAGGAGGGCCTCATGCGCCCGTCGCACTTTTTCCAGGATCTTTTCTGCCATTGGGTGCGGGTAAGGAAAGCACGAACCCATTTCGACGGTGGCGTCAGTGGAAAGCAGAATCCGTGAGGTGATGCCCAGGGTTTGCATCCTGCCGCCACTGAAAATGGCTTCGACGGACATCAGCTCTCCATCGATCGCTTCTTCCAGGATAGGGCCACCCCGATCGATATGTTGGGCCAGCCAAACGGGCAGGTCGCTGTCGCGCTGCACGAAGGCCCGGTACGCGGATCGCACGTCATCGAGCGTTTCGCAACGCTTCACGTAGGCGCTGTACGCCCCAAAGGCGGGTTTGAAATAAACCGCGCCCTGAAAAGGCCACTCGCTGGCGTTCAGGATCGACTCGGCCGGAATACTATGCAGATCGGAAAGGCCGATCGAGTGGAGGCGATCGCGCAGTTCGGCTTTGTTCAAAATCGTGCGCATCACCGGTGAAGGAGTGTTCGGTAGCCCCAGCATGGCGCGCAGAAAAGACGCTGGCTCGGCGGTGATATCCAAAGAGTGGTACACCGCCGCGACATCGCCCAGAGTGCGCGTCATAGCCAGCAGCGGAGCGAGGTCGGTGAAGCTTGGAACCACCCGCCACTCGTCCACGGACTCCATCCGGGATCGATAGGCCGAGCTGAGATGGATCGCGTCTCGGGGTTCGAGTGAAAACACAACGGTACGGTAGCCGCGCCGGTGCGCCTCGTGCACGACCTCGAAAGCTGTTCCTCTAGGTTCTAGGAAAAGCACGGTATTCATACCGACACCCGCACTTCCTTCGGAACTTCCACCCCAAAGCGCGCGTAGACCAGGCTCGCTAGGCCAATCGAAAATCCAACCAGTCCGATCGAAGCCCACAAGGGTCCGAGGAGGTTGGTAATATTGGCAAAAATCAGCGCCCAGATCGACATGAGCAAGGTGGCGGTTGAAGTCGCGACAAATTGGTACTCCCCCGCGCGTTCCGCCGGACTCAACGCCACGAGTTCGGCCGCGGAGGCAATCCAAACCGCCTCAAAGAAAAAATGGAAAACAAAGAAAGTCAGAAGGGAAAGACTTAAGGCGGAGCTCGCGGTGGTGGCGAACAGGCCCATGACCCCGAGTCCGAAGAAGAGCGCCGAGTGCTTGCTGGATTTCAGCCACTGAGCAGGCTTCGGAACTCGGTTCATCGCAAAGCCGGCTAAGAGCCCCAGCGACGCTGCCGTTTGAAACCAGCCGGTGCCCGCGCGACCGGCGCTGAATGATAGGGGCAGATAATTCACGAGGATGCAGTAAGCGCCTTGGAACAAGGCCGCGGAGACAACAAAGATCATGACGATGGGGAAGAGCCGGGGGTTACGTAGCATTTCCTCGAGACTCAATAGGTATTGGTGGAGGCGGAGCGCGGGTAACACGGTGCTGGTTCGTTGCAAAACCACCTCTTTATCGTCGATAAAAAAGAAAATTCCGGCACTGACAAGGTAAGTCGCGACGTCCAAGATCACCACCGGCCAGATCGACGCGGCGCCGAGGGCCACCGTGGCCAGCATTCCCGATAGCGTCGTGGAAAGAAAAAAACTGAGATAAATGAACTGGGTTTGGGCGTGAAGGGCATCGGTGGGCGCCGTCACGCGTACCCATTTCATCACCGCCGCCCGACCGAAGAAATTAGAAATCGATCGCAGGGAAAGTAAGAGGCAAAGCACGAAAAAAGGTTTCCCGGTGGCGACGACCCAACCGCAGAGCAGGGATAGGACCAGGGCCAGAAAGTCATTGGCGACGAGAATTTTGCGACTTAGCTTTCGGTCGATCAAACGGCCGAGATGAGCGCTGAAAATCGCGCCCGGCAGGAACGAGAAAACAAAAACATGCGTCGCGGCGAGCAGCGAACCGGTCTTGCTCAGCAAGAACGCGGAGAGCGCCAAGGTGAGCAAGTGCGCGCCCGTTTGCGAGACGAAGGTCGCCGCCCAAAGCGAATGGTATGGCGTTAGCTTTCTCATACGGCGTGAATCCGCTCCTCGGCCTGTTTCCAAAACTCGTTCCAGAAGGCGATGCCGACATCGAAGCCCTCCGTGAATTCGCGCTTCTGTCCGTCCGTTTGGCAGAACCGCAAAAAGTTGGAAAGCGTCAACCGGACATGCTCGGGCTCAATAAGTCGGTGGAGACGGAAGAAAAGCGTTTCGTTCAACTGTTGCGCAAGGTGGGCGTTGTGCGCCAACGAACGAAAAACCGATTCGATATTTTCCTGCGCGGGCATTTCCAAACCGAGCAGAAAGCCCAAAACAAACGATTGGGACTTCGACTCTTTCACCTCCGCGTAGAGGCGTTCGAGTAAGGGATCGATGCGGTCCGATTCGGTTTCGGACACGCCGGTCGCGCGCACGCAGTCGCGAAAGAGATTGCAATGGATCTCGTCCTCGCGACGCATGCCCAACTCTTCAAAAGCGGTTTGGATCACGTAGTGCCGGCATTCATTGGAATCCACGCGGGCGGCGGCTTGGCAGAGCACGCGCGGCATGCAGGCGGAAAAACGTAACCACTGGGGTCCAACGACCGACGCCGTCGCGAACGACGGGCGAAAGTCAGGGCCTAAGAAATAGCCGAAGATCGTTTTTTGATTCAGGCGCTCGCCGAAGAAGGCCGTCCAGCGGATCAACGCCTCGTGGTCGGAGGTAAAGACCTTCTCGACCACAGCGTCGTAACCCATCGACGCGAGGCCACGGTAAGTGGCGTCATCGGGCAAAAAGCCGTCTCGGATTATCGGATTTGCAAACACGGTCTCTCCACCGAACCCTGCCCCGTTTGAAGCGGCGGTCGGTATAGCATTTTTATCCATCGGAAAACAAGGCCCTCCGCCGTTGGCCGATGCACGTAAGCTGCCAAAATCTGATGGTTTTTTCGTGCGGGCGGGAGGGGAAAGGGTCTCGAAACTGAAACAGGGGCTGTTTCAGGCGTGAGATCGTCTCAGGGGCGACTACTTAGGACGCTTGTCCTTGAGGTGCTTGCGCAGCGCCACGTTCACCGATTTCCAGTGTTTTTTGTTCTCGCTGGTCGCGGCCTTGTCGTCCTTGGTCTGGTGAAACCGCATCTCGCGTTGCAGCTTGGTGAAGGCATCCCAGCGTTCACGGGACAGGCTGCCGTTCTCCAGTGCGGCACGAACGGCGCAGCCCGGTTCGGAGGCATGGCCGCAATTGCCGAAGCGGCAGCCGTCGCCGAGGCTGGCGATGTCTTCAAACTGGGAATCCAGGCCTTCTTCGTGCTCCCCGAGCTGGAGTTCCCGCATTCCGGGCGTGTCGATGAGCAGCGCACCGGTCGGCAGCTGAAAGAGGTGACGGGCGGTGGTCGTGTGGCGGCCCCGATCGTCGCCTTCGCGGGCGGCTTGGGTCTTTAAGACCTCTTCGCCCAAGAGCCGGTTGGCCAAAGTCGATTTGCCGACGCCCGAAGACCCCAATAGCACCAGGGTTTTTCCCGGCAGCAGGTGCGCCTGGAGGGCCTCAATCCCGGTGCTGGCCTTGGCACTGATCGCTAGCACATCCACGCCCGCTGCCACCGTCGCAATGGAGTCGATTCCCGTTTGTGGGTCTTCCACCAAATCCGATTTGGTCAGAAGCACGACGGGGACAGCCCCACTATCGCGGATGAGGGTCAGGTAGCGTTCCACGCGACGCGGATTCAGATCGTGATTCAAGGAAGTGACAATGAATGCGGTGTCGACGTTCGAAGCGAGGATCTGAATGTCCTGGTTTTCACCGGCGGCTTTGCGGTGCAAGCAGGTTTTGCGTTCCAGAATCAGATGAATCGTCGCGCGGCCGTCACTGGGACGGGGGGTGACGGCGACCCAGTCGCCGGTGCTGGGCCACTCCCAGTCGGTCTTAGCCTCGTGGCGGAATTTTCCGCTGACCTCGCCAAGTAGGGAAAGCTGCCCGAGTTGAAGGCGGACCATGCCCTTTTGCTCACCCGTGACCCGGGCGGGCACCCAATCGTCATTCCCAAGGGTCTCCCATTGGGATTCGAAAAATGCATCCCAGCCCCAAGGGCCGAGAAGCCGTTGGCGGCTATCCGACATGGCGCCCATTGTAGCTTAGGAATTCGGGCGCGTAGAGGGCAAAGGCGTTTCAGAGTCCGGCCAAATAGGCTTTGCGCCGGGCGGGGGGAAAGCGTTCGATGGCGTAGCGCAATGCCGTGCGGGGGAGCTTACGGTGATAGCGGGCGAGGAACTTTTCGAGGGTCTTCACGTCCGCCTTGCCGACTTCGCGCAACATCCAACCGCAGGCCTTGTGAATGAGATCGTGCTCGTCTTGCATCAGGGTCTGGCAGATCTTTAGGCAATCGGCGAAGTCTTTTCGGCGGATAAACGTCATCGTCGTCACAATCGCAATGCGCCGTTCCCAAAGGTTTTTCGATCGGGCGAGTTTGTGCAAAACGGCACGATTGCGTTCCAGGAGATAGCCTCCCACCAAGCGTGGGGCGGAAGTATCGACGAGGTCCCAGTTGTTGATGCCGTTAACGTGTTTGAAATAGAAATCGTAAAAAGCTTTGCGTTTGGATTCTTGCGCGCGCTCAAATTGATCGACCAAAATGATCAGCGCCAAGAGACGCTCTTCATGAATCGGCGACTGCAAGAGGTCCGATAGATCATCGAAACTGAGGTGACGAAAGCGTTTCGCGACCGCGCGCGTTTGCGGCACGGTCACGCCGATAAACACATCGCCTTCGGCGTATTGGCCCGGACCGGTTTTGAAAAAACGCTGGAGGAAAGCGCCCTTTTCGGGATGAGCCTGACGGTGGAGCGCGGTGCGCGCTTCTTTCAGCGACATTTTAGTCGCGCAAGTAGTGGCAGGTGTACCCGCCCGGGTTTTTCACGAGGTAGTCCTGGTGGTATCCCTCGGCCGGGAAAAAAGTCTTGGCCGGAACGATCTCCGTGACGATCTCGCCCTTCCACTTTCCCGACTTTTGCACTTCGGCTTTTACCTGCTCCGCGACTTTCTTTTGGCTTTCGTCGTGAAAGAAGATCGCCGAACGGTATTGGGTGCCGACATCGTTTCCCTGCCGGTTTTTCGTGGTGGGATCGTGCATGCGAAAAAAGTAGCCGAGGATTTCCGCGTACGAGATGCGCTTGGGATCAAAATGGATCTGAATCGATTCCGCGTGCCCGGTATCGCCCTTCTTCACTTTTTCGTAGACCGGATCCGGTAAATAGCCCCCGGTATAACCCACCTCGGTTTCCACGATCCCGGGAACCTTGCGCAGGATTTCTTCCATGCCCCAGAAGCACCCGCCGGCGAGCGTGGCGGTGGCGAGGTCCTGAGCATTCGTGGTGTTCTTTTCCGAACTCGCTTTGCCCTTCGCTTTCCCAAAGAGGGCGAGGAGATGACCGTAACCCTCCGCTTCGAGTTTCTCGACGGGAATAAAGCGGAGAGAAGCGGAGTTGATGCAGTAGCGCAGACCGGTCGGGCCGGGTCCGTCATTGAAAACGTGCCCTAAGTGCGAGTCCGCGCCCTTCGATCGGATTTCGGTGCGAGGAGCGTGGAGTTTATTGTCCACTTTTGACGTCAGGCTGGTTTCCTCGATCGGTTTGGTGAAACTCGGCCAGCCGCAGCCCGAATCATATTTGTCCTTCGAGCTAAAGAGAGGTTCGCCGGAGACGATATCGACGTAGATTCCTTCGGCTTTATGGTTCCAAAATTCGTTCTTGAAGGCGGGTTCCGTCGCTTCGTGCTGAGTCACTTCAAACTGCATCGGGTTCAATTTCTTCTTCAGCTCTTCGGTCGGCGGCTTGGGGTACTTCACGGCGGCCTCCTTCGACTTGGCTTCTACCCCGGAGGATGCGGTGAGCGCAATGAGGGCCACGCCCGCCACCCAACGGCCGCTCGCCAACTGCCGAAAGCTCAGCAGGTGTCCGAGCAGCGCGAACGGCACCAGGACGGTGGGCAGCCAAATGTACGGGAAATGGGTTACAAACTCATTCGGGGGTCCTTCCGGAAACCAGCGGATGGTCGGGGTGGACAGAATGGCAATCGTGATGATCGTCACCAGTAGGGCGAGTCCCGCCAAGTTCCAAATCAGGGCGAGTCGCGGCGAGGGTCGCCGGGATAGCCACCACGCCATCGGCAACGCGGTAACCCCCGTGAGGATATCGAAGTTTCGGCCTTCAAAGGTCATCTGTACCGGGGCGATGCCATCATGATGGGCGAAGTACAAAAGCAGTTCGGCGCCAATGCGGAAGCATTGGAATCCGATGAGCCAAGTCATCGGCAAGCCCATGGCCCAAGTTCGGCCGATGGGGGAAAAAGCGACCGCAAAAGTCAGTACGAACAAGACTGCCATCATGATCATGAAGGGCGGCGGCACGGGATCGAAAGCCCGGACGGCCCCCGAGGCGCCTAGCCAACCGGTGATGGAGAGCCAGATTGCCAGACCGATAGCGACCCCTAGGATATTGCTTTTTTGTCGAGAAACGGGCAAACCCAGGGCAATTCCAGAACGCAAAGTGGCTCGAATCGTTAGGGCGGCTAGAGTCCAAGCAGTCAAGATGCTAATCCAAGCGGCAATAGGCATGGGGCCAAGCTTAGGCCAAAAACGATTGAGCGTCGATAGCGAGTCGAATTGAGAAAAGCCATCTTCTTCATTCTATTTCTTTCGGCCCCGCTTTTGGCGGCGGATAGGCTGATGTTTTTAGGTGCGGTCCCCGCCGATGACGGTGCGACGTATATTGTCGTGCGCGTGGGAGAGAACCCGGAAACGGCGTATCCCGCCATCCTTCGCCTCCGACCGGATGGCGACCTTGATTTTGACTTCGCGCACCTCGGAATTCTCTCGCTTGAAAACTGGTTGGGCGGATCGCAGGTCAGCCCTCGCTCGCTGGTCGTGGACCGCGAAGGCGGTCTCGTCGTAGGTGGGACGCTATGGAGTGAAGGCGATCCGGAAGTCTTTGTTTCGAAGTTTGATCGGGGTGGCCAACCGGCCCAGTTTGGGAAAAACGGATCGGTGTCGATTCCCTATTTGTTGCGTTCGGAGGCCGACGGGTTTTTGGGGATGGCGGTACGTGAGGACGGTGCGGTGGCTTTTGGACTGCAACTGGAACGCGGGAAGCGGCTGGAACTGGCGGTCGCACTTCTGCACCGCTCGGGTGCGTTTCCGCAAGATTTCGGTGAAGGGGTCATCAAGCGCCTTCCCGACATCGGCGTTGAGAAGCTTGAGCCCCTCGCGATTCGTTTTGCGGATGGGGATATCGAACTCGTGGCGGGACGAGACCAGGAAAGAGCCCGGCGTTTTTCTGCTTATCGCTTTGTGGTTCCCATCACCTCCGAGGCGGGTGATGTGCAATGGAGCCGGATCACTCGTTTACAGCAAAAGGCGCGAGGCGGATGGATTTCCTATGCGGAAAGTTCACCCGACGGCCGGCGCCTCTATCTTGTCCTGACGGGAGAAGAGCAGACGCGCCCGCAAATTCGCCTGTACCAAGAAGGTCAGTTTTCTCGCAGCAATACGTTTCTTAAGCAACCCATCTTGCGAAACTTCACCTTATTCAACGTGAAGGTGATGGGAGATGGAACGCTGGTTCTGATGGGCCAACACGAAGGCTCCACCGCCCTCAAACGCGTGATCTTCGACGCGGACTTGAAATTCGTCGACGAGCTCATGATTCCGAGACTATTGAATCTGGATAATGAAAGCTGTGCCCAACGGCTGCTTCGGCACTTTCTCAACGACTTCGACCGTCTAAAGCGCTAGCACGGCGGTGACGGTTTTTGCCGCTGCTTCCGTATTCCATCGGTAGGCGTGTGCCTACGATGGCCATCATCGCCGGTACTGCGCTTGCAAAAAATCTATGGGAATTTGAAGGAGCGCCCATGCGATTTTTGGCGGGTTTCTTGATGGTATCAGTTTTGAGTTCGAGTGCTTTGGCGGCGAGCGGCAGCAATTGCCGGATGATCGTGCA
Organism: uncultured Pseudobdellovibrionaceae bacterium; assembly: GCA_964519985.1. Taxonomy (GTDB): domain Bacteria; phylum Bdellovibrionota; class FAC87; order UBA2466; family UBA2466; genus JAIEOG01. Next base: position 282,374 of record CAZFMF010000001.1, read on the forward strand.
AACTCACTTTAAGAACGGGAACAAAAAAGTTTCGATCGAAGAAACCGGCGCGTCTTCCCACGCCGAGTGCAAGATGGCCGCGCAACAACGCGAACTCGACTCCGGCGATGAAGACATCGCCAAAATCAAGGTGGCGTTTGGCTACCGCGAGCTCTCGATTTTAGGTTCCGACGAAGCCGACGCTCAGGAATAGTATCAAAAAGTACGTGGCACCTTTTGATACCTATTTTTCGACGTAGTCGAGATCTTTGCCGTGGGTTTCTTCAAGGGTGCGCAGACTTATTAGCCCGATGAAAGCGCAAGCGAAGCCCACCGTGAGAGCGCTACCCACTAGCCCCAGCGGTTCCACCAAGGCCCGGAAGGAAGAAGTCGAAAGGACCACCGATCCCCGAACAAAATTGGGGACGCTGGTCGCGACGGTAGCGCGCAAGTTGGTGCCGAAACTCTCCGCGCCCATGGTCGCGAAGATCGCCCAGTAGCCGCTCGCGATGCCGAGCAACGCGCAAAAGGTGTAGAAAACGGAATTGCTCATTTCGCGAGTCACGGTGAGCGTGGCCACGACCAAAACGATCAAGCTCAGGATCGAAATCAACACGACCTTTTTGCGGGTGTGGAAGTACTGGCTCAATCCACCGCTGAGAAAGTCGCCAAGCGAAAGGCCCGCGTAACAAAACAAGATCGCGTAACCGGCGGTGACGGGACCCTGGATATTCAAAGCGGTCGCAAACTCCGGTGCGAAGGTCATTAGCACGCCGACCACGTACCAAATCGGCACGCCGATCCCGATGCAGCTCAAAAAGCGGGTCAGGCGCTCGCCATTGTTGAAAAGCATGCGAATGTCGCCGCGGCGAGCTTCTTTCATCTTCCCGGAAAGGTACATTCCCGATTCGAAAACGCCGATGCGCAGGAGCAAGAGCACTAGCCCTAAGACGCCGCCGATCACATAGGCGGTCCGCCATGGAACGATGTCGGCGGTGAGTCCGGCCACGATCGCGCCGGTGACGCCGACGCCCGCCACGATGGCCGTGCCGTAGCCGCGAATATGTTTCGGCAGCACCTCGCTCACGAGTGTGATCGCAGCGCCCAATTCTCCGGCCAGACCGACGCCCGCGACAAAACGCCAAAAGGCGTACGCCTGCACACTCTCGACGAAGGAGTTGCAGATATTAGCGGTGGAGTACAAAAGGATCGATCCGAAAAGAACCGAGAGGCGGCCCTTGCGATCGCCCAAGATGCCCCACGCGATTCCGCCCAGCAGCATGCCGAACATCTGCGCGTTAATCAGCGACACGCCCAGCGTGAGCAGTTCACTTTCGGGTACGCCCAGTGAGCGCAAGCTGGCGACGCGCACGATGGAAAACAAAACGAGGTCGTAGATGTCGACGAAGTAGCCCAGGGCGCCCACGACCACCGGAATCCAGAGACGTTTGCCTTTAGCGGAGGGACTCAAGAATGCTCCCGATGGTGTCCGATCGATTGAGCACGTAGTAATGGATGCCCGGAACACCTTCTTTGATGAGGGCCTGGCATTGGCGCGACGCGTGTTCGATGCCGACGCGAATCTGCGCTTCCGGATCGCCTTCGTGCGTTTTTAGGCGTTCCCAAAGCCGATCGGGTAAGCGCGCGGCGCAAAGGGCCGTGATGCGCTGGACCTGGGAAAGACTCAAGACCGGCAAAATTCCCGGGACAATCGGGATGCGAATGCCCAACGCCGAGCACTTGTCGCGAAACCGCAAGAAGTCATCATTGTCGAAAAACAGCTGGGTGAAGATCGCATCGGCTCCGGCATCGACCTTATGTCTCAGGCTGAGAAGGTCCGCCTCGGGACTCGGTGCCTCGCGGTGGGTTTCCGGATAGCCGGCGACGCCAATGCCGAAATGCGGGAATTCGCGTTTGATCAACGCCACCAATTCGCTGGCGTAGCGCAATCCGCCCGGCGTCGGGACAAATTCATTTTGCCCCTGGGGCGGGTCGCCGCGTAAGGCCATGATGTTTTCAATGCCCAGTTGCGTGGCTTCGTAAAGCCAGTCGCGCACCTCTTGCACGGTACTCCCCACCACCGTGAAGTGAGCGGTCACCGGCACCTGCAGCCGGCGGCGCATCTGATCCAAGAGCTCTAATGTTTTGCCCCGGGTCGAACCGCCGGCACCGTAGGTGCAAGAAATGAATACGGGCTCGTGGCGAGTGAGTTGCTTGGAGGTGTGGTGTAGGGCCTCGGTGCTTTTTTCCGACTTGGGCGGAAAGACCTCAAATGAGATGCCGAGTTTACCTGCCGGATATAGATCGCGTATGCGCAAAGCGTTTTCCTTCAGGCATTCATAAACTCAGTGAAGTTCGTATTCAATCGGAACTGTCACATGAAGTACGGAGACCGCCATTTCGGCCGGAATGGGGCGAAACCGGCCCACGTCGGCCACCAGTTTTACCGCGGCATCATTGAGCAGATCGTGGAGGCAGGGGCGCACCACATGGGGATCCCGAATGGTTCCGTCCAAGTCGAGGTGAAAGCCCACTTCAACCCGACCGCTCAAGCCCATGTGTCGGGCGCGGACCGGATACGATTTATGCTGGTTGATGAACGCTTCCAACTCGTAAAGATAACGCTCGCGAACCGAAGCTTGGACTCCCTGCAAATCGCCGATGGGCCCGGACAGTCCCGTGGCCTGAGTCGTATTCCCCAGTACCGGCTCCTGCGGCGTGGCGGGCGCCTGGGCGACCTTTTCTCTTTCCGAAGGAGCGGAAGTATCGACAGGAGCGCGGGGTGTGCTGCGTCGCCGAGTGGCGTTGAGTTCGGGATTTCCAGTTGGAACCATTTCCACCCAGTAACCGACGGGTGCTTTCGGCGCGGCCGCGGGTGCGACGAACTGAACCAAAATAAAAATGTGCAGGAGTCCGCTTACCAACCAGGCAAGGGGGCTCGAGAGGTGGCGCGGAACTGAAAGAGAGAGGGGAATAGATTGCGTCCGCGCGTACATACGTTTCCTAATTGCAACAATTCGACCAGAAACGCCTTGCAAATGCAAATCATTTACAATAACCGTCGAACCAATAGGAGACAGCATATGAAAAGCATACAAATCGCAGTAAGTGTCCTGATTGGGTTCAGTGGGGTTTCAGCGTTTTCCGTTCCGGTATTTGAATCGGTGTACGGTGGGTGCACCATCAAGTTGGGCGCCGGTGAATTGTGTCCGCGAACGAAGGTTTGCGAGCTTCGGATTCTCAAGACCGATTTTCAAAACAACACCAACAAATGGGAAGATTTCCGGGCAGAAGTGCAAACGTCTTTTAGCCATGGGCGCCATGTCCCGGGCGATGTTGTGATTAAAACGGTGGCGAGCGACGACAAGCTGATGCAAGGCAAGAACGCGGAGGCGTCCGTCAATGCGACCCTGAACGAGGGCAAGAAGTTCGAATCGTTGCGCAACTATAGTTTGGATTGGGATCATGGTGACCATGCCCATACCCACAACTGCTTCGGTTTAAAGGTGCGATCTAAAGCCCCGTGAAGTCCTTCATTTTCATTCTTTTGATGTCCTCCGCGGTTTTCGCCGCGGAGGACACTTCGAAATCCGAACCCGAAAAAGCGCAGCTGGGAACGGTGCACGTTCAGTCGAGCGATATCGGGCTGGTGAAACGCCATGAAGTGATTAAGACGGAGGTCATCCGCAAGGAAGCCATCCAACACAAACGGGCGCAGACCTTGGCCGATGCGGTCTCCAACCAAGTCGGAATCGACGCCCAAAATTCTTGCGCGAATTGTGGTTCCAAGCGGGTCACGATCAATGGCTTACGCGGCGAGCACACCACGGTGCTCATCGACGGCATGCCGATGCACTCGGCCATATCGAGCTTTTACGGGATGGATGCGATTCCGGTCGTCGGCATTGAATCGATCGAAGTTTCTCGCGGGGCCGGCGCTTCGCTCGTCGCGCCCGAGGCCATCGGGGGGGTGATCAACATTATCACCGTGCGGCCCAAGGAGAATGGGCTTACCCTCGATAGCAATCTCGGCACCCACCGTACCGGTTTTCTTTCCGTGCTGGGCAATGCGGTGGCGGGAGAAGGAAAATACCGTCTCTTGCTCGCCGGACAATTGAGCAACCAGGGGGCGTGGGATGCGGATGGAAACCGCGTTTCCGAAGCGCCGGATCTTAAGAACCAAAGTTTCTTCGTGAAGGGTTCGGGCGATTTGGGCCCCTCGGATCGGCTTGAAGCCCGTTACGCGCGCCAGACGGTCACTATCTTAGGTGGCGTCGTCGACGGCGTTCGACCGACCGCGGTGACCGCGCAGCCGCTCGCCAATGAAAACGCCAAGAATCTTTTTCAGGATAACGACATCGCCGGCGCTTTTCTCGGCACCGGGGATCAGATCGCCGATCTCGTCGATCTCAAACGGCATGAGGGAATGCTGCGCTGGAACCATTTCTTTGGTAGCGAGGCGCAAATTCAGGTCTCGTCGGCATTGGCGGAGCAAAAGCAAAGCAGCATTTACATGCATGGCTATGACTACGCCAATCGTGACCTGCTTTGGTTCAACGACGCACGGGTTATGTTTTCGTTGAGCGATAGTCTCTTTATCACGACGGGCGCGGAGCTGAAGAACCAGGACATGAGTTCCGCTTCGCACAAGCTTTATGTCGTCAATGGGCTGGCCGCCGATGATTTCAGCTACCGTTCCCGGGCGGGATACCTTCAGGGCGTTTGGGTCGCATCCGAGGAAGTCGAGCTGTCGACGGCGCTGCGCTATGACCGGATGCAAGTCGATCGCAAGAGTCAGACCGCGCAGCGATATGAGATTGATTCCGGAATGTGGGCGCCGCGCGCGCACTTGAAAGTGGCTCACGGTCCGAATTGGACTTCGCGCCTGACTTACGGGCGCGGTTATCGCCCGCCCCTTAGCTTTTTTGAATCGCAGCATGGTCTGAGTGAAGCGGGTTTCAGTATGGCCATCACGGATATCGAGCGTTCCCATTCGGCGGGCTACTCGATCGCTTACGCGAGACCGGGTTTGGCGGTTACCGGTTCCTCGCACCATACTTGGTTGACCGGGATGGCCTACGCCGAAGCGGAGGCGGGACCGAGTGGTGAGGCGCTTTTCAAGAACTATCCGAGCGAACTGAAAGTCTGGGCCAATGATATTGTGGTGTCGTGGGATGTGCGGCCCGATTGGAACTTGCAATTGAGCTACGAGAACTTCCGCATGCAGGGCGAGTTCAAACGATTGCTCCCGGCGGCCGCGGTGGAACAGCGCGCGCGCTTGGTGTCTGACTTCCACTATGGAAACTGGGAATTTGTGAACACGATCAATTGGGTCGGCCCGCGCAATTTGGCGGCGTACGGATATGACCAGCATTTTCGCAGCATTCATGATGCGCCAATCGATCCGACGGATCTGCCACTGGGCAATGCTTGGCAAACCAATGAGCGTAAGGGGCAGCGTGCGCCGGGCTTTTTTACGTGGGATATCTACTTGGGTTGGACGTTGCGTGAGAAATATACTTTCTATGCTTCGGTGCAAAACGTACTCGACACCACGCAGAATAAGTTTGGCGATTCGCCGCTGAACTTTGCGTCGCATGGCAACGACCCGATGCATTTTCATCTCGACAACAACCACACCTGGGGTCCTTTGCGGGGGCGAATCTTCGCCTTGGGGTTTAAGGCGCAATTATGAAGGCGTTTCTTTTCTGGGTGATGGCGAGTAGTGCGCTGGCGGCGGAAAAGCCGATTTATCTGGAAGATCTCTTCACCGACCGTCTGGTACCGGTGGACTTGAAATCGAAACCGACGTTGGTGAGCTTTATTCAACCTAGCTGCATTCCGTGCAAAATGCAGTTGGAGGCGTTGGAGTGCATCCAGAAAAAATACGGCAAGGGCGTAACGGTCTTGGCCGTGCAATCGGTAGGGGACGCGCAGAGCCTAAAACGCGGCCTGAAGCCGATGCATTTGGGGTTTCCGGTGTTGAAAGGCACGCCGAAGTTCTTGGCGGCGTATGAAGCGGATCAGACGCCGACGCCGATGACGGTGTTTTTCCAAAAGGGAAAACCGACCGAGCGGATTTTAGGGGCTCAGCCCTGTGAATTCTGGATGGAGCGGGTGAAATGATCGTTTCGGCACCTGAGCGTCTGCGCGCCGCCCACTTGAAGGTCACGCAACCGCGCCTCGCCTTGCTCAATGAACTGGGAAGGGGTCACGGCCCGTTCTCGCCGGAGGAGCTTTACGCCAAGCTCGATCCGACGCTCTGCGATCTCGTGACCGTGTACCGAAGTCTGAACGCCTTCGAAGAAAAGGGTTTGGTGCGCAAATGCGTGTTCGGCGATGGGCGCATGCGCTACGAGATCCAAGAAGGCGGCCATCACCACCATCACTTGGTTTGCCGCCGCTGCGGCAAAGTCAAAGAACTCCCCACCTGTGCCCTCGATGCCCTAGAAACTTCTTTCAAAGAGTCCGGCTACTCGAACATCTCCCACTCCCTAGAATTCTTCGGCACCTGCCCCACCTGTTCCTAAAAGGTGCCCATCTACTTTAGGTCCTAAAAGGTGCCGGGTGCGATGTTGTGTCAAAAGCCACCCGATACTTTTAGAAGGCGCCTTTTGCGCATCGCGGAGCGATGCGGGTTTGCTTCGCTTCGCTCGCAATGACTAGCGGCGGTGGGATTTTTGGACTTTGGCCATCTCGCGTTTGACGTCGCGTTCTTTGGTGGATTCGCGTTTGTCGAAGGACTTCTTGCCGCGGCCGAGGGCGATTTCGACTTTGGCGATGCCCTTTTTGAAGTAGATCTTCAGTGGCACCAGGCTGTAGCCCTTGATTTCCACTTTGCCCCAGAGCTTTTTCAGCTCGTCCGCTTTCATCAGGAGTTTGCGCGTGCGCAATTCCTCGTGATTCTGCTGGTTGCCGTGGGTGTACGGCGCGATGTGCGAATTGAGCAGAAAAAGCTCGTTGCGGGTAAAGACGGCGTACGCATCGGCGAGATTGGCTTTGCCATCGCGGAGCGACTTCACTTCCGTGCCCTTCAAGACCATTCCGCACTCGTAGCGTTCTTCGATGAAGTAGTTGTGTCGGGCTTTGCGGTTCTCGCAAACGATCTTGATTCCGCCGTCGTCAGCCATGGTGCTTCACGATTTCGTTCTCATCGAGCGTCACAATCCCCATCGAGATGGCAATCTTGAATGCGCTCTGCACCGGAATGTCCAAGGGGATGAGATCCGATTCCTTGACGAGCAAGTAGAACCCACTGGTCGGATTCGGCGCACACGGAACGAAAACGTTCACGTAGCCGGGTTCGAGGTGGGCGGTGATGCGCTTATCCGGGGTGCCGGTACGAAAACCAATCGAGAGTAGACCTGTCGAAGGGAAGCGGACCAAAACGGCATCATGAAACTTGTCGGATTGCGGGTTCAGCATCGTTTCCAGGAACTTTTTTATCGTGCCGTAGATTCCGCCGGCTAGAGGCGTGCGTTTCAAAATGGCGTCGAAGAATGTGAAGAAGGCTTTCGCCAAGTGATTCTTCGCCACGATCCCGATCAGAACGATAATGCTGAGCGCCAACAAGAGACCGAGGCCCGGAAAATCAAAGGGTAAGTGCTGGGTCGGCAAATAATTGCGGACATTGCCCTCTAAGGTGTTGATCAGCCAAAAAAGCAGGTTGAGGGTCGCGATGATTGGAACGAGGACTAAGACCCCCGTGATAAACGCGTTGCGCAGTTCCTTCATGGCAGCTCCCGCAGTGGCACATTGTCAATGAGACGCGTATTGCCCGCTTTTACGGCGATAAAGAGGCGCGGCATTGGAATTTCGGAAAGTCGGGTTTCGGTGGCGGCGGGCACGAGCGTGCGTTCCGGTGCCACCGTGAGATATTCGATCTTGAGCGGACTGGTTTCTAAAATATTCGCCGCGGCCGCCAACGCGTCGCCGACGGTGGCCGAGGTTTGCCCTTGGGCGACGCCGATCGCGCGCTTCCAAGCTTCCGGAATCTTTGCCGCCCAGCTTCGCTCTTCGGAACTTAAGTAACGGTTACGGGAGGAAAGAGCCAGACCATCGGCTTCGCGCACGATCGGTTCGGGAATGATGGTCAACGGCAAGTTCAGATCTTCGGTCATTTGTTGGATGATGCGAAGCTGCTGAAAATCTTTTTCGCCAAAGACGGCGAAATCCGCTTGGGTGATCTGAAAGAGTTTCATGCAGACGGTCGTCACGCCTTCGAAGTGACCCGGTCGAGAGGCCCCGCAAAGATTTTCCGAAAGCAGGTTCACGCGCACGCGGGAGTGAAAGCCTTCGGGGTAAAAGTCCTTCTGAGTCGGAGAAATCAAGAGGTCAACATCAAGCTCCTCGAGTTTCTTCATGTCCTCTTCAAACGGGCGCGGGTAACGATCGAAGTCTTCGCCCGCGCCAAACTGCAGCGGGTTCACAAAGATACTGACGACGGTTTTTTGGCCAAAGCGTTTGGCGGTTTCGACTAAGCGAAGGTGCCCCTCGTGCAAGGCTCCCATCGTGGGCACGAACGCAATCTTGGCGTCGCGCTTCCATCGCACCGTCATTTCCTGAATCACTTGCGGGGAATTCAGTACGAGCATTTTAAAAACTATGTTCCTCGTCGGGAAATCGGCCCGAGCGAACTTCATCCGCGAACTGGCCGACCGCCTCCGTGACCAAAGAGGCCATCGCCGCGTAGTGTTTCACGAAACGGGGTTTGAAACTGGGATTGAGCCCCAAAAGATCCTGCATTACCAGCACCTGGCCGTCGCAGTCGATGCCGGCGCCGATTCCAATCGTGGGGACTTTCACGCGCGCGGTAATCTCCGCGGCCAAGTCGGAAGGCACGCCTTCCACGACGAGGCTGTAAACACCGGCATCTTCGAGGGCGATCGCGTCGTGCAGGATCGACGCGCGCGCGCTGTCCGACTTGCCCTGCACCTTAAATCCACCGAAGGCGTGAACACTTTGGGGCGTGAGTCCGATATGGCCCATCACCGGAATGCCGATCGAAACCAGGCGTTCCACGGTCTCCGCCATCGCGGCGCCGCCTTCCAATTTCACCGCTTCGGCGCCGCCTTCGGCGAGCAGACGGCTGGCGCTTTTCACCGCGTCACGAACGCTGGGTTGGTACGCGCCAAACGGAAGATCGGCAACCAGGTGCGCGAGGCGCGCGGTGCTGGCCACGGCCTTCGTATGGTAAATGACATCTTCTAATGTCACGCCGAGCGTGGTCGGCCGGCCTTGGATCACCATTCCCATCGAATCGCCGACCAAGAGCACATCGCAAAAGGGGTCTAAAAGACGGGCGAAAGTGCAATCGTAGGCCGTAACGGCCACGATTTTTTCGCCACCCTTACGCGCCCTTACGGTCGCGGCGGTCTGCTTCGTCGGGGAGGGGGTCTTCGACATGAGGACGGCACTATACCGAAGAAGAGGGGAATGTAAAATCACCCCTCTGTCATTGCGAGGGAACCGAAGCAATCTCGCTCATAGATTGCTTCGCTGCGCTCGCAATGACGGGGCCGTCTAAAGCTGTGAGGCTAAAGTGGCGCCGACGATCCAGGCTTGGCCGGCGATGGTGTAGCCGGGGGCGCCGATGGAGTCGGCCGCGGCTTTAACAACCGTGCGGGCTTTGAGGAAATGCGCCTGAGCGTGGAGAGTGAGAGAAAGTCCGTTGAAGAACAAAGGGTTGCCCAATTCCCGCTTTAGGCTGAGCCCGGCGACATGAGTGTCGGCGTCCAGCAGGTTTCCGATGCCGGAAAGATCCGCGATCGCGGTCGGGCGAAACTGATACCCGGCGCCTATCTTCCAACGGCGCCACCCGCGCCATTCGACCGAGGCGCGCGGGTTCCAGGTGTCGCGCATCGGGACATTCGCCGGCACGGTGGAACGATTATTTCCCGAGGCATCTCGCGTGGAGAGCATCATGTAGCGAGGTTGGTAGGCGCTCCAACGTTGCCACGAAATACCGACGGAAGCCGAGGCGACCGTCCAATTTTTCTGAACATCGCACTCTAGGATCGCAGGCTCAAAATACAATGAACCTTGGACCTCGGCCGGTTGGTTGGCGACGTCCATGCCTCCCACATCCGCGATGCCGACAAACTTTTGGTAGAAAACCGGATTCACCGCCGCTCGGTACACCACTGCGCTGCTCCAGCTGTCCAAGGAGCCATACAGGCCGACGAGCCCCGCGGAGTTGAAACCGACATCCATGACCATTCGGCTCGAAGGATTTTCCGTCGTCAAAGCAGACTCGCCGACGCCGGAACTCGTCATGTAGAGCGAGAGCCCGCCGCCGAGAAAAAGGTGTCGTGGAATCAACTCCAATGCCCCACTGAAAGTGGCTTTGAACTGGGTGTCGGCAGCGCCGTAGCGGAGGGGAGTGAAATCATACGGTGACAAAGCGACCCACCGACGGGCTTGCCCCATCGGTCCCGAAAGTGCGAGGCCGACGCCCGCGCGATGATTCGGCCAAATGCCCAAAGAAAAAGGATGATTGTAGCCCGCCGCCCATAGCGACGTACGGGTTTGGGTGAGTTCCGCATTGCCGATGCGATCGGCGCCATCGCGGGTACGGTACCGACGGCTATCGAGCAAAACATTCGAGGGGTTCTTTATCTGAGTGTTTACCCAGCTGATATTGAACGAGAAGTGCTTTGCCGGGCTGGCGGCCAGTAGGGCGGGATTCAGCAAGGCCGCAAAGGGATTGTTCGGTTCGGCCGTCACACCCCCGACCCGGCCCGAGGTCGTTCCGTCCAGGCCATATGTTTGATCGTGTTGGGCACGCGCGGGCGCGGCAAAATACAGGACGACTAGGAGGCCTAGAATGCGCGCTTCTAATGTCATGGACTGCCTATAGCGCTACACCGTTGGGCTAGGCTCGGCAACGAAAAGCCCCAGACGTTCGCCGAGTATTCGGTATTGTTCGGGAGAAAGCTCTTCCGGTCGGGCGTTAGAGGAGACGCCCAACGCCTCCAGGGCTTCGTCGGTAGATCGCCCCGGCAACGCCGTCTTGAGATTGTTCGAAAGTTTCTTCCGCCGCTGCTGAAATGCCCCGCGCACAAACGCCCGGAAGGCGTCGGGGATGCGAGGCCCGCGCGGGCGGTAGCGAAGCGCCTCGGAGTCGACATCGGGAACGGGGTAAAACGCGCCCGGCGGGATAATACCGAGGCTTTCCACTTCAAACTGCAACTGCATCAAAACGGTGAGCGCGCCGTAAGCCGGCGTGCGGGGTTCGGCATTCACCCGGGCGGCAAATTCGCGCTGATAGGTCAGCACCATCTGGACCGGCGGCGTAGGTAACTCGGCCAAGGCGAAAGTGATCACCGATGAGAGATGGTACGGCAGGTTGGAAAGCACGGTAATGCGTTTGCCGGCCGAAAGGGTTTTCAAATCCTGATCGAGAACATCGCCTTCGATGAGGAGCATGCCGGGAATGGTTTGGCGTAGGTGTTCCGAGAGTTTTCGATCGTACTCAAAAAGCGTGACCGGCTTGCTGGCTTTTTCTACGAGAGGGCGCGTGAGGGCACCCAAACCCGGGCCAATTTCCCAAACCGCATCGGCATCCACCGCGAGGGTTTCTTTCACTAAGCGTTCAGCCCAATGCGGAGAAAGCAGAAAATTCTGGCTGAGACTTTTGCGGGCGGCCGCCCCTAACGAATCCAGAATGACCTTGGGGTGGCTCACGCGAGCTCCGCATGGGCAATTGGAGTGGCAGTCCAAGGTGCGTTTTCCAAACGCCCTTCTTTTTCCAGTAGGGCCGCGAGCAAACCCACCATCGCCGCATTGTCGGAGCAATGGCGCGGCGGCGGGAAATAAGCCCCCGGCAATTTTTCCCGCAGGCGGCTATTGCAGGCGACGCCACCCGCCACTACGATCTGGCCTACGCCCAGTGCCCTTTGGCTCGATTCGACTCTATCGACAAGCGCATCGATGATCGCTTCTTGGGCGGATGCGGCCAGTGCCAGTCGATCGGCGTCGGAGAGCGGTTCGAGTTTGCGGATCTGATTCGCCACCGAGGTCTTGAGGCCCGAAAACGAAAATTGAAAATCATCCGGTTTGCTGCGCGGAAAAGCAAATCGCGCGCGGTCTTCCGGAGTAGCCGATTCGCGCACCCATTTGTCGATGCGCGGCCCCGCCGGGTAGGGAAGTTGGAGCAGTTTTCCGATCTTATCGAACGCCTCGCCGGCGGCATCATCGAGTGTTCCGCCCAACCAGCGATAACGCGCGGGGCTTTCCGCGTGAAAGAGTTCGGTATGGCCGCCGCTTACCACCAACGCCAACCACGGAAATTTTGGCGGCTCGCCACCTTCGAGCGAAATCAAACACGGGGAAAAAAGGTGCGCTTGTAAGTGGTCATGGATCGAAAAGGGCTTTTTCAGCGCAAAGGCCAATGACTTGGCGTACGTGACGCCGACCAGAAGCGCGCCAATGAGGCCGGGCCGATGGGTCACGGCGATATGGTCGATTTCGTTGAGCGCCAAACCCGCACGGGCCAGCGCCTCGCGAACCGCCAATGGCAAGGCTTTTAGGTGCTCGCGGCTAGCGACCTCCGGAACGATGCCGCCGTAGGCTTCCATGCTTTGGGTGTGCGAGAGCACGACATCGGCGCATAGTTTCCAAGCGTCGGTATCGACGATGGCGGCGCAGGATTCGTCGCAGCTCGTATCAATGGCCAGGATCTTCACGGGCGGAAAGTGCCACTAAACCTTAAACAAGTCCATCGTTAGCGCGAAAAGGTCTTCTTCGTTCGGCTCGGCCAGTACCGGCTCGAGTCGCTCAATCAAATGGAGCATCCAATTGCGCAGGAGTTCCGCGTTGGCCTTTGAAAGCGCAATGGGCCCAGAGTAGTGCAGGTTGATGGGGTCATCGACATCTAGGGCGGTCAAAGCGCGAATCCGCCAATTCGAATTGTGTTTGTGAATCATCAGGTTGTCGTGCTTCAGGTGCATGCGCCGACCGGTGGCGGCGAGGTAGCCTTCGGCGTTCTCCGCCACAATTCCCGTTTCCTGTAAGAACGCGATCGTATCCATCACCGAGGCCACCGGGAGTTTCAGGCGATCCGCAATCGCCTTCGGTGTCCATTTGCCCGGCACCATTAAGAGCACGTGAATCGCCGATGGGATCCAGTTGCTGTAGTAGCGGTGCATGCTTTCTTGGGTGAGGGATTGTTCCGGTTTCACCCGCTCGCTGATTTTCTGATGTTTTGCCCGCAAGCTGTCGAGTTGCACACCGTAGTGTTTGCGTAAGCTCGCCGTGCCGGCCCGCCCGTGGTGCACGAGGAGTAGGAAGAACTTCCCTTCGTCGCCGGTGTGTTCCAAGAATTCATCGACGAGCACCGCATGTTCGAGACTGAAGTGCGGTTTGCCGGTGAGCACTTGCGTCACGAACGCCGGTTGGCATTTCAAGTGCGCGGCGAGTCGCGCCCGAATGCCTCGCTCCGGACCGGTCGTCGGCAGACGCACCGCGAGATAGTTTTTATAGTCGATAAAATCGAAGATGGTTCGATTCATTATTCAATTTTAAGTCCCCACTTAATATTTACTAACCATTTTTAGAAAAAATGAATGGGAAGCAAATCCCCGATCTTCGATGATCAAATCAGATAGTATTTCTAAACAGAAAAAATATTGGGGGATGAGATGGGTTACCGGAAATGGGTAGTACTCTGTAGTCTTGCCGTTCTGTTTTTCTTCAACGCCGGTGCTTCCATCGCCGCGCATGGCGGGAGCACCGGGGGCGGGAACGTGGTTTCGTGCACGGATCCCCTGACCAATATCAAAACGCACCGCTTGTTAGATTACTACGAAGCGGAAACTTTGATGCCAGAACTATTGCCGGAACTCGGCTCGGGTAGGACCGAGATGGAGAAGGTCGATTTCGTCCTGGATCGCCTGGACAAGCTTGATCCCAAGCGGGCGAAGAAATATCGGGGTGTGGCCCACGATTTCTTCAAGAACACCCAGTTCATCCAGAACAAGGTGCTGCCGGATATCAATGATCATGGCTATGTGCCGAAGGAACCGCACTGCGTGATTGAGCAATTGGCGGTGCAAAATATCAGTCCGTTTCCTCAGGCGAAGAAGTACATCATTCGCGAGGAGTTCTGGAAAAAGCTTTCCATCGAAGATCGTGCGGGTTTGATTTTGCACGAAGTGATTTACGAAGAAGCGATGGCGATGGGCCAAAAGACCTCGCGCAATAGTCGATACTTCAATGCGCTCATGAGCGCGAAGAAGCTCGAGACGTTAACGGCGACCGAATATGCGGATCGCCTGGAGCGGGTCGGCTTCACCGACAGTGGAAATAAACCCGTTGATCCCTCCCCATGGGAGTTCTCGGCCTCCACCTTTACCGTCCAAGTAGGCCAAGCTTTTTCGGTTCCGCTCGGCGACTTCATTATCAATGGGAGCGGAAGTGTTTTCCGATTCAATAAGGTACCGGTCGATTGGCCGAGTTGGCTGAGCCTAACCACCGCCGGTGTGCTTTCGGGAACGCCGCCGTCGACGAGTGTTGGAGGAAACACAATACGCGTTGCAGTCACGGGACCGGGCGATGTTGGAACGGTTGCCTTGTTGACGATTATGGTGCAGAAGTCCCTCGAAAATAAATTGCCTCTAGCAATCATGGGCGCGACCTACTCCGTCGACTTGATGGAATGGTCTCCGGTCAGCTCCGGAATCAAAGCGATCCAGAAGTTCAGTGGTCCTTCGTGGCTAACGGTGCATGCCAATCGGGATTTAACCGGGGCTCCGCAGGTGAGTGACATCGGCCCTTTTCAGGTGCAGGTGGATTACCTTTACCAAACTCAAAAAGATGTCTACGAAACCTTGCCCGACGGCACACGGAAATTGAAGACGATAACCGAGGATCGAGCCAAGCGAGTGACTTTGGAGGGTACGGTTGAAAAACACGCTCCCCTGGGTGATGTCGTGTCGGCCGGCGAACTGGACGAAGTGGTCAAAGTGAATATCAATGGAAAGGGATGTGCTGCAAGCATCGTAGGGCCGCGGGTTTTGCTTACCGCTGCACACTGTGCGACGCCAAATGAAACCGGTGAGTTCGTCTTTGGGAATGTTACCTACCGTTTCAAATTCACGCCGCATCCTTCCTTTGCTCGTGGAAGTTTGGATATGGCCCTCGGCCTCATTAGCCAAGACGTAGTAAGCGCGAAACCGCTAAGCATTGAGGGCGACGTTCGGGTAGGTATGCAAGTCAATGGTCTTTCGTTGATGGCCGACCGGCAGAACAAGCGAAGGGCGCGGGCCGAGGTCAAACAGGTGGTGCACTATCGGTTTACGGCGGAGCATGCGACGAAAGGGCAGATTATTTATCCCGGTGATTCAGGCGCCCCGGCCCTGGTAAACGAGGACAATCGAATTACCGGTATCGCTTACGCGGTAGGTATCTCGCCTAGGGGCGAGCCAGATGGGCTAACGCACTACATCCGTCTGCAAACCGCCGAAAGCCAGGACTTCCTTAAAACGTTCGCGAAATCGAACAATGTGGATATTTGCGGCGTGACGAAAACTTGCCCGTAAGGACAGGACACTACACAAAAGAAAGGGCGGCCCGTGCACGAGCACGAGCCGCCTTTTTGTTGTCATTGCGAACGAACGGAAGCCAGCCTCACCATAGAACCGACATTTGAAAGACGTTGAAGGTCAAAAGGGGAGTGGTGCCGGTAGCCGTGGGCAGTAAGAAACTGACGCTGGGAACCCACGATACGTTTTGCCATAGACTCACGCGCTTACCGAGTTCGAATCCCAATAGGGCCGACACCGTCGTGCCTGAGGAGGAGAGGAGCTGCATCCCGCCGCCGATCGCCAAGAAAAAATCGTCCCGGAGATCCGCGCCACCGAAGTTGAACGTCGGACCGACCAACAAATTCCAAAGCACCGCCGTGCCGCTGGCGCTCACCAAAGTGACATCGGTCAACGCGCCCACCTGGATATTGCGATGGAGGGCGATGTTGTACCGCAACGCTACGTCCATCTGGAAGGTCGTGAGTGCTGAATTCAGTCCCAGCTTATTGACTTGCCGAGCGGTGGCGCCCAGCTCGTGATAGATTTCCAGCGGCTCCGGACCGACAACCACGGGAGCGGCCGGTGCGGCTTGTGCGCCCGCACCCAAAATCAAACCGGCGAAGAGAACACGAACGAATAAAGACATAGATCCTCCAATGCAGAGGCATATGGCTTGGGCGCTGCCAGAACGTCAACAAAAAGGGGGGAGATTGCTTCAAAAGGCTACAGGGCACCTCGGTGCGATATGACTGGAAAGGCTGCGGCCTTTTGCTAGTCCAAAAGGCGGCAGGGTACCTTCGTGATGACTGGAAAGGTAGCGGGTACCTTCGTGCGGGATGACTGGAAAGGAAGTGGGTACCTTAATGGTAGATGTTGCCGAGGTTGGGATCGCCGGTCGGTGGGTTACGGATCGGACCGGAGGCGCCGTTGCTGTCGCGTACCACCATCGTGCGCATCAAGGCGTCGAAGGAGATGAACTTCACCGAGTAGCCGACGCGGCCGCGACGGCCCGTGGGGGCCCAGCCGCTATTGGCGAGATCGCGATCGGCCCAGCCGAATTCGCGTTCTTTTCCGCCGCCGATAATCGGTAGATCGGATGCGAGTTCCACGGCGTGGGACGCCGGGCCTTCCTCTGCGTATTGAAGGCTTCCGTAGCGGATGCCGGAGTTGGGGGCGCTGACCGGGATGTAGCCCTGGCCTTTCGTGCGGCCCGTTGTCGGGAAGTACGCGGGAGTGCGTGGTTCCGGAGTGTCGACGAGCTGGTTGTTGCCATCGCCCGTTTCCA
The DNA here is from genome assembly GCA_964519985.1 of uncultured Pseudobdellovibrionaceae bacterium. GTDB lineage: Bacteria > Bdellovibrionota > FAC87 > UBA2466 > UBA2466 > JAIEOG01. Next base: position 299,162 of record CAZFMF010000001.1, read on the forward strand.
GATAATCCGGATACAGCGCAACCGCATAGTCGGGTTCGGCCCAATCATCTTGTTTCTGCGGATTGGGAAAGAGCGTGTACATCATCGCATCGAAAATCGTGGGCGCGGTAATGGCGCGCAACGCGGTACGCAGGTCGCCGTTTTTCGCGGGGTCCGGCCAGCCAGCATTTTGTTCCCCTTCCGGGCGGCCGGCTTGGTTGAACGGGTGTAAGGCATCGAGCATTGCCATGACCTTCGTGTTCATGATCCCCAGATTATCGCCGGGCTTGAAGCTAAAATTCACCATCCGGTTGTTATTACCTGGACGGTTGGGCACCGGCACGAGCTGGTCGGCGGCCACGTCGGGTCCGACGCGACTGCCGAATGGTTTCGCGGCGGCAAAGGCCTCGAGCGTCGGGAACGCGGCGTCGATCCACCGTTGCGGCATGAAGAGCATGCGCGGCTTCGACGAGAGCTTCACCGCAAAGTAGGTCACGATCGTTTGGTCTTTGCTGACCCCCGATACCATTCCGTCAAAATCCAAAAAGCGCGGGCGACCCACGCAGCCTTCGCCTTCCACGTTGAAGTTCACGAAAAACAAACTCGCCCGCATTACGTTTTCATTCAAACGTAGATACTCATTCCCGCTGGGCTGCAGGATTTCCATTTTGAATTCGTCGCGGTTGGCGAGGGAGAGATTGCGGCGCGCCGTTTCAAACGCCGTGCGGGCGATGGGGTGTTGATTCGCTTCGGCGTTACCTCCCCCGACTTCGTTCAGCCAACCTTGGATCTCCTTGATCTGATCGGCGTGGAAACGCGAGCGACGCGTGTAAACATTCACCAGATGTTCGGCGAGCCGGCGATTGTCATTCGCGGCGGCGGCGCACTCTTGTTTGGCGGCATCAGCGATCTTGCGGATCTGGGCCGCGATCGCCACGGCGAAAGGGTCAAACGCCGCAATGACCGGGGGCACGACGATGGGGGGCAAACCCCCGGTGGTCGGCGAAGCGTTTCGGCAAAGGTTGGTGTCGAAGCGGTACTTCAGACCGGAGAGCGCCTGGTAGCCGTGCGCTTGTTGGCAGATGAAGGGCTCGACGTTGGGAGCGCCCCCGCCGCCGGAGTAAAACCCCGCTCCGCGCGGGAAGTTTCGGTTGTGCCGCAAGTGGGTGACTTGCACGCGCATCGCCATCTCTTTGAGATTTTGGCGCAGGTAATAGTTCATTTGGCCCAGGCGACCCAGGGCCTGCGCTTGCCACGCGGCGCCGGAGTAAGCGGCGGCATCGGCGGCGTTCTGCAAATTGATCTTGTTGTTAATGAGGTGGCCGAAATCTACGACCATCGCGAAGAGCACGAACATGAACGTGAAAACGAGCGCGAAGAGTATCGCGACCTGTCCCCGTTCATTTCTCTTTCCCCGAAACCCCATAGTGTAATTATACGCCGCATCGGTTTGCGCGGCTACTCCCCACTTTAGCCGCTATCGGCAGAAGTGCTTGAAACCTTGAGAGAAAAAACGCAGTCGACACGCTGAGTTATCCTGAACGCGGTGCATAAGTTTCGAGCAGATCTGTCTACGGTCCCTGCCTGATTTTGCCGAAAAGGAGTGGAGGAGTTTCGCGGATGAAGAGGCTACTAGCCGCCATATTTTTCGCGCTCTGGGGCACCCTTGCGGTCGACGGTTTGCGGACCGTCCAAGCGGCGAGCGGTAGCTTTGAGCAACTCGAGCTCTTCACCAAGGTTCTGCACTACGTTCAGAGCAATTACGTCGAGAAAGTCGATACGAAGAAGCTGATGGAAGGCGCCATCAAGGGCATGCTCGCCACGCTGGATCCTCACACCGTCTACTTACCGGCCGACCAGTTCAAAGAAATGCAGGTGGATACCAGCGGAAAGTTTGGCGGACTGGGGATCGAAATCACGGTGACCGATGGCTACCTCACCGTGGTGACGCCGATCGAAGATACGCCCGCCTTCCGGGCCGGAGTGGAGCCGGGCGACCGCATCATCATTATCGAAGACCGCGCGCAGAAGGTGAAAAAGAATACCAAGGGCATGAGTCTGCAGGATGCCGTGGGCGTGATGCGCGGAAAAAAAGGCTCGCCGGTGATTTTGCATGTCGCCCGCAAGGGTAAAGAGGGATTGATCGAAATCGAAGTCAAGCGCGACACCATTAATGTCGTGGCGGTCAAGGGCGGTTTGATCGAGCCCGACTACGCTTGGTTGCGCATCACCAATTTCCAGGCGCATACCGCCAAAGAATTGCGCGCGAAAATCGATTCGCTTATCGCTAAGAACAAACGTCCGCTCAAAGGCGTTGTACTCGATTTGCGCAGCAATCCGGGCGGTCTCCTTGAGGAAGCGGTCTTAGTCTCCGGGCTCTTCCTCGATCGCGTGCCGGTGGTGAGCACGATTGGTCGGGACAAGGCGAAAAAGGAAGTCGAGTATTCGACCGGCATCAAGCCCTTTAAGAATTTCAAGATGGTTTGCCTCGTGAATGAGTCGAGTGCGAGCGCTTCGGAAATCGTCGCGGGCGCGTTGCAGGACCATAAACGGGCGATGATTGTCGGCAAGCAGACGTTCGGCAAAGGTTCCGTGCAAACCGTCATCGATCTGGAAAACAAGGCGGGTCTGAAGCTCACCATTGCGCGCTACTACACTCCCAACGGCCGTTCGATTCAGTCGAAGGGGATCAAGCCCGATTTCGAAGTCGATCGCCTTGACGCGAGCCTGGTGGAAAAAGCGCGGCAACAAAAGGCGCTGCGCGAGGCGGATCTCCAGGGCCATATTTTGGGTGAAGACGAGGGCAAGCCGGCGACCGAAGTCGACGAGGAGCCGGAGACCGTCTCGAAAGGCGCAATTGAAGAGTACAAAGACAAGCGCCCCATCAAGGAAAAAGACGGTAAGAAGCTCCGGGTCGACGATCCGGTTGAGATGATGAAAACCGACTTCCAACTGCAACAGAGTGTGAGCTACCTCAAAGCCTGGGGTATCTTCGAGTTAGGCGCGAAAGAAACACCCAAGCGTGACTCCGCGGCCGACAAGAAAGCCGACGGCGAAATCGAGATGGATAGCGAAGGCTAAAACAGCGAGGCTTCCATCGCGAAGGTGACGTACAGGGGTTCCCCGACGGGTCCAAAACCGTGGTAGGCCCCTAGCCGCAAAACGGCCGGCAGATAGTAGAAAAGCTTCCAATTGCTCTTCAGCTCCACTCCCGCACTCCCATACCAGTAAAAGAATCGACCGCCCGAGGTGACGTCGGCCACCAGGGCCGCATCTAGGCGTTTGAGGAAAAACGGCCATTGGTTCCAGCCCCGCTCGACCTCCAAGAGGGGCAGCAGGTAGTCAAAGTTGAAAGTCACGAGCTTCTGGCTCAGGAAAGTTCCGGGGTAAAAACCGCGGTTAAGAAAAAAGCCGCGCCCCTGCGAGAACGCTAATTCCCCGCCGCCCTGGAAGAAACTATTGTAGGTCGGTGTGCCGTAGGTGTAGCCGAGCCGGGCGCCAAGTTTCACGATGTGCCGGTGATACCACGGCGTTTGTAACCACTGATCCAGTCCGGCGGTGGTGGCGTAAAAGTTGTCGCGACTGCCCAGCGCTTTGAAATACTGTGCGTGATTGACGCTCACTTGGGTTGCGCGCAACGGTGCGATGGCGCGCGCGGCGGTTTTCACCCAGAAGCTGTGCGAGACACCGAGGCTCAGTCCCACGGACGGTAGACCGGGGCCCAAGCGCGATGGTTCCACCTTCTTGTAGATCGCCGTCGCGGTAATCGTGGGGAGGTCGCGGCCGAGTTTCGTGCTGAGGCTGATGCTGTAACCCCACTGCTGCAAAAACGCTTTGCTCGCGATGAGGTACGACGGCAGGAAGCTGGCGTCGACGAGGAGCTGGTAATTCAAACCAAACCGATAGCCGTAGCTCGCGATCAGGAACGGGCTGCCGCGAGTATCGTAACCGCCAAAAAGGTTGTAGACGTGCTTTTGGGAAACATCGAAACCCGGAATCCAGGCCGCGAACTGCACGCCGTCCGGCACGACGAAAATGGAAGGGATCCACGCGCGCGGCGCCAGCGTTGACCACGCCGAGTAGGGTTTGCCCTCCGTGGCGGTCACCGCGGAAGCGCTCTCACGTTCCGGCTCAAATTCTTTTAGTCGCTCCGGTTCCGAATGAATCGGCTTGGCTTCGGCGACATCATATCCGCCGTGCCGGTAACTGGTGACCCACCACTTGCCGCCGCGTTCGGCGAAGCTATTCACGCCGCCCATGACGGAAACGACCTTTCGGGCCCATTTCTTTTCCGGGTGCAGTAGCCAAACTTCTTCGCGACCGGAGACCGACGTAATCGCCGGCCATTCCCCCGACTCTTTCGGAGGGGCGAAGCGATAGAAGTGTCCCGCCAGTTCCCAGAATTTTTTCGGCTCACTCGCGCTCGGCCAGCGATAAAGAGCCGTGGAGACCGGGCGACGCACGGCGATGAGTGGGGGAGTGGCGGGCGCGATAGCACTGACCCATTCACCTTCCGGAACGCCCCACTCGCGCACGAGCGTCCAATCTTTCCAATCTTGGCTGGTGGTCCACTCCCGCACGAACCCGTGGCCGCTCGTCTCCTGATAAGTGAGAACTTTCCCCGCATCCGCACACGCAAAGGACTGGACGTGTGTGATCGGCGCATCTTTGTAGAGTGGGCGTGTCGTTGATTCCTTCTCGACGTCGAGCACCCGAGCGGAATTCAGTAGGTAGCCATTGTTGCTCTCGGTCTCCGCGTAGACGAGATAATCCTTTCCATCGCGACGGGTCCAACAACCGCCCTCTTGCCGCCCACCCTCCAGGCTAATGGAGCGATTTTCTTTTTCCGAGTGGGTGGACAAGATTTCGAGCGAGCTGCCGACGTCGGGATGGGCCTTGCGGTACGCGAGCAGGCGCCCATCCGTCGACGCCATCAAATCCCACTTATAGTAGCGCGTGTCGGTGAGGTATTTCAGTTCGGAAAGAGGGCGCTTTTCGATGTCCTGGATCTCGCGGGCGGTGGTCTCGCCGGTCTTTTTAAAGATGTCGGCCCAGAGGGTTGGGTAGTCCGCGCCGTAGGTGGATTCCACCGGACCATTGATCAAGTAGGGAAAAGCCCGACTGGTTTTTTCGACGAAGGCGCGAATTCCATCCGCCTTTTTGCGTGCCCAAAGCTCTCGGTACAAGTGGTAGCCGAAGAAATAGGGCGAAGCCCCCTGCGGCCAGCGGATACTGCCTTCTAAAAGGTCGAGCGGCACGAAAGCATTTCCCCAAACGCCCTCTTTCACCGCCATCCGGCGGTACATCGCAAAGGTGGCGCCGCGACCCCGTCCCCCGCGCGTGAATTCCGTTTCAAAAAAAGTCGCTAGGCCTTCGTGTAGGTGCGAGGGCATCAAGCCGTTGGGCAGAACCCACGCGCCGAAAACGGAGCGAAGCAGTGACCACATTCCGTTGGCGGGATACAAATGCAGTACGTGCACATACTCGTGTAGGACGACGGAGCTCAACCAACCATCCAATTCGGCGAGTGCGCCGGCCGGCTCCGGCGGCGCGGCGAAAATCACCATATGAGGAAACGGAAAATCGATCGCGTAGCCATTGAGTGAATCGTGGAAATCGGCGAGCACAATCCAAGTCTTGGGTGGGACTTCTTCGAAAACGGGCGCGAGCAAGTCGTGCGCTTTTTCGGCGGCGGCCAAGACGCGATCGGCCAGGCGATCTTCCCCCCGTCGGTAAAGAATGCGGAAATACGATGTGTCTTTGGTCATCCACGGGATGTCCGACGGAAAAGTAATGTAGGCTGGGCTCTCCGCTTGCGCAAATGCCGAAACCAAGAGGAGCCCGCCGAAAACCCAGCGGCCGAAACGCATGACGCCCATTCTATGTCGCCTCTTCGTTCAAAGGTAGCGCTCAATCGCACCGACGACTTCATCGGAGGTGATTTGGGTCAGGCACCCGTGCGACGCCAGCGGACACGTTTCCACTCCGCACCAGGCGTAGCGGGGATCCCCGGCGTCATTGGAACGACAATGCATCGGCTTTTGAATGGCGGTGTGTCTTGGCTCCGTGTAGGGGTGCCATTCTCCCACCGATTCGGGACCGAAGAGAGTCACGGTGGGGATGTTCAACGCCGCGGCCAAATGTTTCAAACCGGAGTCGGAGCCGACATAAAGCTTGGCCTGCGCGAGCAAGCCGATCGCTTGTTCCAGGCGCGGAGTGAAAAATACCGTCGGAAAACGGCGAGCAATCGGTTCCATCCCGCGAAACTCGCTGGCGTCCGGGGCGATCACCGCGACCGGGTGGTGACTTGCGATCTTTTCGATCGTCGTCGCGTAGCGTTCCAACGGCCAGCGTTTTGCCGGCCGGCTTGCCCCCGGCGCGAAGACAATCGGCGCTTGCAGGCTAAGACCGGTCTGGCGTTCCCATTGCTTGGCGGCTTCTTTTTTCCATTCCGCTTTGCAAAAAATACGCGTTTCCGGCGCGGCGCCACTCCACCCCAACGTCCGCACGACGTTGAGATCCCGATCGGTCGCCGCCATCGGCTGGCCGAGGTTCACGACCGGAAGATCCGAACCCAGATTGCGACCTTTTCGGCTGTGGTGGTGAATGACACATTTTGCGGCACCCGACCGGCGCACCAAACGCCGCGTCCTTTGGCTGGCGTGGAAAGCCAATGCATAGTCGTAACCGCGCGTCTTCCACTCGCGGGCGAGTCGTGCGTGACGTCCGTCACTTTTTAGCGGAAACCGCGTCTTGAATCGCGGGTCGGCTTCGAAAAGCGGCGCGTATTCGGCGGGAAAAGCGATGTCGATCTCGGCGCCGGGAAAATGCCGTAGAAGCGCCTCCAGGGCGGAGGTCCAAAGAATCGTATCGCCGAGGCGTCTCCATTTGACGGCAAGGATCTTCACATCGATGGAAGCGACGTTAGAGGGGATCGCGAAGCGGGGCAAGTCTCAGTTTGATGTAATCGGCGCAGTGCGTCGAACGCCGAATAATCAAGAAATTGCTGTATAAACGGGCATTTTTCGATTAGTTTTTAGTTTCAACCAGGAGTCAAAAAAGATGAGCGGAGCGAGACATCTTCGGTTTTCTTTCATAGCGGTCTTTGCATTGTGTTTGGCAGTGGCACTTGCTTCCTGCAGCAAGAAAGATGTGAAGCCGGATGAGCCGGGCTTCAGTCCTTCCGACGGCGCCGCCGCCGACGGAATGGGGGATGCCGCCGCCGCGACCCCGGCGCTGAGTGCGGGTGACGCTTCGGCCGCCGCGCCGGAACTCGAAACGATTTACTACGCGTTCGATAGCTTCAGCCTGAGCAACGAAGCGCGCAACGCTTTGAAGACGAATGCCCAGTGGCTGACGGAAAATCCGACGGCCACCATTCAGGTCGAAGGGCATTGCGATGAACGCGGAACGACGGAATACAACCTCGCGTTGGGTGAGCGTCGGTCCAATGCGGCAAAGGACTACCTCCAGAAGTTGGGCGTAGATGCTTCGCGCATCTCCGTGATCAGCTACGGTGAGGAGCGGCCCCAGGAAATGGGGAGCGAAGAAGGCGCCTGGGCGAAAAACCGCCGCGCTTCGTTCGTAATCCTTTCGCGGTAGTCGTGAAATTCATAGCGGCGAAAGCCAGCCCTAGGCACTCATTGCGTCGGCGAGTCTCGCGGTCGACGATTTGTCCCGGGTTGGTTTTCGCCGCTTTTCTTTTCTCCGGGTGCGAGTCTCGCCCCGTCAAAGAGCTCGCGCTGGCCGACGTGGCCATTCGCGCCGCCCAAAAAGTGAAGGCCGAGTCGCTCGCGACCGACGAGTTTCGTCGGGCGGAAAACTACTATTTGCGCGCTAAAAAAGACTATGCCGATGGGTACTACGACTCGAGTCGCAAGTACGCGGTGGATGCCCGTCTTTCGGCCGAGCGCGCCGAGTACACCGCGCTTTCGAAGCAGCAAAAAGTGAAGGCGCGTGATTCGGAGACGATGGTTGATACGCCTCCCCCGGCCGAAGGAGGTCGTCAGTGAGAGCGGTTTGGGTATTGGGACTCGTTTGTATCCTTTTCTCGACTCTGGGCGCGAGCTGTAAAACCAAACGCGATGTCCGGCGCGAGCAAGAATATGAACGCATCAAAGCGGAAGTGCGGGAAGCGCGTGGTGCCCGGGCGGACCTAGAAGTGATTTCGGAAGAGTTTCGAACCGAGCTGGCGCGCCTTAGCACCGCCGTGGAAGAGCAGAGTCAGTTGCAGCGCGTGCAAAATGAAGAGCTCCGTCGTGAACTGCAGACGATGAGCACGAAAGTCCAGACGCTCGAGCAACAAATGGCGGCGGCCACCGCGGCACCGCCGCCCAAGGTGCAAAAGCCCGCCACCTACGAGTCGGCGCGGGAGCTTTTCGATGCCCAGAAGTATGAAGAAGCGGCCGAGGAAGCCAAGTCCGTGATCCGCACCAAGCCAAAAGCATCGCCGGACGTGCGCAAAGCGCAGTTTCTTTTGGCGGAGTCTTATTTTGCGGCGAAGGATTTCGGAGCGGCGGCTTTGGAATTCTCAGAATTTAAGAAAGCCTACCCGAAAGACGCGAACACGCCGAGTGCCACGTTTCGGCAGGGGTTGTGCTTTAAAAACCTGGGCAAAGAAAAGGAAGCGAAGCTTTTCTATCAGGAAGTGATCGAGCGCTTTCCGAAAAGTCCGGCGGCGGCCCAGGCCAAAAAAGAACTCGCTAAGAAACACTAAACAGCGCAACGCGCCAGACGTCGCCCGATCCAGATCAAGGCGCCAAACAACGCGGTCGCAACCCAAGGCATTTCGGGGGGAACCGGCCGTCCCTGGTGGACACTGAGGCACGAAAGCGTTTGCCGCTCAATCGAGCAGGCCGCGGTCGTAGGGAAGAGGTCGAGTTTCTTCCCGACTCCCGAGTAACCCGCTCGCAACCCCGCGGTATCGCTACTCGCCAAATCGCGTTTTTTTGTTTCGCCGTTGAGTTGAGCATTTTCAAACATGGTCGCGTCGGAATCTTTCGGATCCGTTTCGTGGCCCATGCCAATGAAATGCCCTACTTCATGCGTTAGGATGTTTTGCACATCGTGCTTACCGGCCTCGCCGGTCGTCGTGAAACCGTGATTGACCCCATTGAGTAGGATATCGGTATCGAGGATCATCCCGGCGTGGGCGCCCGAGCCAGAGACGTAGAAATTGCGCGTAATCGCGATGGCGTCGGGATCGAACTGCCACCCACTTTTGATCAGAACAATCGAGTTTACGCTATCGTTGCGATTGAGGACGTTCGACGTGCAACCCATCGGCAGGAATTCCAAGGTGACATCTTGGGGGTTGCGCCACGTCTTAAAACTCGCATCGATCGCCCGCACGATGTTCTCGTGACCGGCTAAGGTGGGAAGGCTCATGTAGTACGGCACCGGAAAGTATTGCGCGTCCCAGTAGAGAAAGGGACCGGTGCCTGCTCCATTGCTACCGTCGGTGCGATTGCGGGAGTACCCGCGCGAAGGGCGCAACGAAACGAGCCCGGTGCCAAAGCCAGCCACTTGAAAGTGCCCGCTCTCGGTACGTCGGAGGGTCGCCCGGTAGGATTGTCCCGCGTAGGGTCGCGGGTAGCCGGAGAAGAGTACGCCAGTTCCGTTCATTTCGCCGCCCAGGGTTTCAATGGTGAGGGTCTGTCCCTCGCGGGGGAACCAGCCGCCGTCGTCGGTGATCCGCAATATTTTCGTCACGCGAGCGGTCGCGAGGCTGCGCACATCGAAGTTTTCATCGGGAATGCTTTCGAGACGTTCGACTTCGATTTCAGCTTCCAGGGGAGCGCCTAGGCGTTGTCGTTGGACGGCCTCGGGCAGCACGAGTGTGGCGCGCGCAGGAATCGCGCACAATAATAACAAGATGACAAGTCGCATTATGGGGTCCTCGGGTAGGTCGGAAGGAAAGGTCTATTTTAACATTGTAATGACCTGTGCGCCGACGTTCGTTCGGAGCCGGGGGTGAGTCGGGCACAGGCGTTCGCCCTTGCCCGGGGTAGCCGCCCCTGGTTAATATCCCGACGAATGAAAGGCTACATGGCGAATCCAACCGAGCAGGCGAAAATCCGCGCTTTGAAATGGGCCGTTCTGAAGCAACACCGCTCCTTGCCCCATGCTTTGCGCCGTCTCTATCATCTGATCATGGGGCTGGGCTGTTTTTCCCTCTACGCCTGGCTAATCGATCGGAACACCGCGTGCTGGCTCTTGGCCCTGATCGGAGGCCCTTTCATCTTGATGGATATTTTGCGTTTGCAGCATCCCGGTCTCAAGAAACTGGTGCTCCAATACTACGGGCCGTTGATGCGACGAAACGAACTGCTCGGACTTTCCGGCAACTCTTTTTTTATCGCCGGCATGTTCACCGTCGTTTTCTTTTTCTCGCAACCCATTGCGTTGCTCAGCGTTTTATTTCTCGCGCTGGGCGATCCGGTCGCCGCATTTTTCGGTACGCGTTACGGACGCATCAAAATCATTGGTGGAAAATCCGCGGAAGGGGCTTTTGCCAACTTCGTAGCGAGCGGGATCGCTTCGGCGGTATTCGCGGCCGGTTACTTGGGGCTTTCTTCCGACGCGGTACTCACGCTTGGTTTGGTGGGGGGCGCGGTTTCCACTTTGGCCGAATTGGTGCCTTTTCCGGTTGACGATAATTTCAGCGTGCCGGTCCTGTCGGCATTGCAACTCGCTCTGATCGACCGACTGGTTCCGCTTTTTTAGTCTTATTCCAAATGGAGATCGACCCCGTAGTTCGTCCGGCAGTTGCCTTGGTGTCCATTCCGCACGCTCGGGCTTGAGTCCACTTGTTCGAAGAATGTGAGCATCGCATCGGTGGTATCCACCAAATCACGGGGGTCGCCGCTGTCGAGTTCCACTAATATCGACCACACCCCGTGCTTCCAATAGACCCAGTCTTCGTAGCTGCCGAAAACGGGATACACGACATCGCCCGAGCGGCCGTAGGGGTATCGATTGAAGCGAGTCGCGTCCCGGAGCAGGGAAGCATACTTGGTGTCGTCGAGCGTGTGCGTTTCGGACGTCGCAAAGCCCCAGGGATAGGTCATCGTACCCAAGTAACCGTGAATCGTAGCGGTGGCGGTATAGGTTCGAGATTGCAAAAGCTGCATCATCGCCTGGATGCTTCGCAGGGTCACGGGACCGGAGTTGCAAGGTCCGGGGTACTCGCGATTGGAATCGCGGCGAAACTCATTGCGCGTATTGGCGTTGTAACCGGACGTGTTTAGGACCGGCACGATTGTCCATTCGGTGTCAGGAAGGCGCCCCCGTAGCATATGGGGTGCTCGGTACTGAACGACGAGGGAGCGGGCAATGTGCATTGCGAGCATCGGTGCGTGGCGTTCGTCGCCATGGTGGGTGGCCACGATCAGGTGCCCAATCTTAGTGGGATCTAAATGTCCCGGATTGTTGCTGATGCGTAGGGCGCGAATCGGGATGCCGATTTCGTTCCATCCGATGTCGAAGCTCGAAACCAGATCGGGATTTTTCGTTTGCAGCTCGGATATCTCAACCAGAATTTTGTCGTAGGCCGTGGTCTCGGCGCGCGCCGTGGCGCCCATGGAAATTAAAACCAGCAACGGGAAGAGTAGGGGAATCATGCGTTTTAGTCGGGGATGTTTCCATTATATCGGGCTTTCCAACGGGGCTCGAAAATATTAACATCAGCTTCGCATTACCTTATTTATTCAGGAGAAAACATGGCTTCAAAAAAAGGTGGTCCGTCTCTCGTTGTTCAATCCAAGGTTAAGGACGTTGTCCGTAAGGCGAAAATGAAATGTTCGTCCGACGTGATCGACGCGGTTAGTCGTCTCGTTAACACCACGCTTTTGAAAGGTGTCGAGCGCGCGAAGGCCAACGGCCGCAAGACTCTGCGCGGCGCGGACCTCTAATCTTTTCGGGGGAACTCCTCTCGTCACGGGGGAGTTCCCGCTCGACTTGGCCATGGAGACAAATTCACTCCATTTCGGCATTACCCCGAGCGATTCGCCGTCCATCGTGCGCTTTCTTGACGAGGAATTGCGCGCGCAGGCGGGTTTTTCCGTACGTGACGAATACCCGGCGGTTTTCGGTGACTACCCCGGTGGTCACTCTCTCTTTGTAAAAAATGCGCGGGGCGAAGTGGTGGCCCATGTGGCGTATCTCACGCGCGTTTTTACGCACTCGCTCTATCAATTCAAGATTGGTTTGATCGGTTCGGTGGCAACGGCCGAATCTTATCGTGGGCATGGAATTGCGAGTGCGCTGCTGCGGGAGGCCCTCCAGCAGTTGAAGAGCGCCGGCTGCTTCTTCGCCGTACTCTGGGCCGAGAATCCGGAATTCTATCGTCCGTTGGGTTTCGAACGCGCCGGCCGCGAACAGTCGTTGCGTTTTTCCGCTCGAGAGATTGTCGATGAGGATCTTTCCGAGCCCGTTTTTCCTTTTGATCCCCGTCGTCACACCGAGGGAATTTGGCGTTTGTATCGACAGCACAAGGTCACCGTCGATCGATCGTTGCAAGAGTTCAAACGGCTCTGCCGCATTCCGCGATCACGTATCTTCATTACTGCTTCCGAAGAAACTCCGACGTCCTACATTGTGATCAATAAAGGGATGGATTTTCCGCACTACATCCACGAATGGGGTGGGAAGTTAGAGCATGTCCGCGCCAATGTGGCGCGTGTTCAAAAACAGATTCTGCCCGAACGCGACCTGACGCTCATTGCTCCGGGGGATTATGATCTAAAAACCCTGCGAAACTTGGCGGTCCAGACCTCGCCGGGGGTTCTCGGAATGGTGCGACTCTTGGATCGGGCGCGTCTGCGCGCGGTTTACTTGGACTACCTTAAGGCGATCGGTGAGAAAAACTGGATGGGCGAGGAATGGGGTGGCGATGGTCGCTCGATTCCGACCAAAACCGATCAAGAGTTCACGCGAGCGATTTTGGGTGACGACGGGTACGCCGAACACCCGACTTTGCCGTTCTTTCTCTGGGGAATGGATTCCATCTAAGCTTTCGTTCCCACCATCGAAATGAAATTGCCGGTCCAGGGTGCGCGGGTGAACGCGCGTGCGGCGCGGAAAAAGGCCCGGGCTCCGCTATGCGCCGCATCGATCAGAGGGTGCGGGTGCGTGGTGAACATCGAGTGAAACTCCGGCGCGCCCCACTGAAAAAGCCCCCGCGAGACTTCGATAATTTCTTGTTCCTTGAAAGCGTGGCGGGCCACATTGGAGTGCCCTTCTAGGATGCGATCCACCCAGTTGGGTCGGGAAAAGTGGGCCCGGGTGTAAGGGTTGCGGGCGTGGTGATCGAAAAAGAGAATCTGACCATCATCTTTGAGGATCTCGTGGACGCGCGCGAAAACCGGGCGCAGGTCAAAAATCAACATCAGCACACCCCAGCAAAGCACGACATCGAAGGATTGGGGTGGGATGGAAGCCGCGCAAATATCGCCGGCAATGGCGGCGTCGATCCTTTTCTCCCGCAAGGCCACGTTTAGAGCCGATTCGGAAAGATCCAATCCCGTTACGAAATGGCCTTGGCGTTTGAGCTGGGCCGCGACCATCCCCACCCCGCTGCCAATATCGAGGATGCGCTGCGGACCGGCCGTTAAGCGCGAGGCCCGGCGTAACACCGCGTTGTACTCGGTCGTGCGGAAGTAGGGGTATCCCTCGGTCTGGGCCCATTCTTCGAACAGGCGAGTGTTTTCGAGGAGGTCTTGGTTCACGCGTTCTCCACGGGTTTTTGAAAAGCGGCAAAATAGTTTGGCAGCAGAAATTTCGGGGCAACGAATGGACGCAGCGCGCGGGAATAAACCCGTTGCAGTGCTTGGCGTACGGTCAGCCGATCATACTCGCTTTCCTTAAACAGAGTGCGCTCCGTCTTTAGGCCTAGGCTTTTTGCCCAATCGACGAGCTCCGAAAGAGGCTGAAAGGTCTCCACCGGGCCGATGAACCGACTGAGAACGTGCGAGCGGCGCAACCAAGATTTAGGATTGGAGATGAGTCGGCGCTGCGGGTGATCGGCGTTGGGCTCGATCACAATCAAACGGCCGCCGGGCGCCAGCACTCGGGCGGCTTCCTCCAACGCCCGGCGTTTTTCTTCGACGTGGTGGAGCGCGTGTTTGTACAGGATCACATTGAAGCTACCGTCTTGGAACGGAAGGCGCTGAGCGGTCGCCATCACGCCGGTGAAACCATTGCTGGGGATGAGCAGATTCTCGGCGGGTTCGAGTCCCACCCGCAGGCGGGCCGGAAGGCGTTTGAGCATGGCGCCCGAGCCGCAACCGATTTCCAGAATATCGTCGTCGGGGGTACAGCGCATGAGATCCATCCAAGCTTGGTAGCTCAAATCGCTTTCATCTTTGTATTCCACGTTATGGAAGTGCGACGCCCAGAAGGCGAGCTCGCGCGCCAGCGCGGTGCGCTCCGTCGCATTCAAAAAGTCGGGGAAGCGCCCGTCGCGGATCGGAAAGCGGCTCCCGCAACTGGTGCAGCTCAATGCCGCGTCTGACCTCGTCAACGAAGCCCCCTGACATTCGGGGCAACGAAACTTCAAAAGCAGGTTCTCCTGAATCACGGAAGACTCCTTACCCGCCATAACAGCGGAATCATGAAAATCACTTCGGCCAGCAAAAGCGCCAATCCCGTTCCTAGTCCCACAAAGGTGGCTTCGCCGGCCGGCAACTGCGTGGCCAGGAGCGCGGCAAACGCGCCCTCCCGCAAGCCCATTCCGGAAGGGGTGAGAAAAGTAAAATAGGCGCCGAGAAAGGCGACGGTGTAGGCGCCCAAGAAAAAAGCGACCGAGGCCTGACTCGTTTCCGCGCGGACTAAGGTCCAGAGCAAGTAAGCGCCCACCGCTTGGGCCATCCACGAAATCAAGTTCGCGGCGAACGCGGTCGCGGCCACCCGCGCCGGCACGGGTTGCAGTGAAGCGACGGAAGGAAAACGGGACTGAAGCAGACGTGTGAGTCTGCGCAGAGGCACTTCGTGGGTGATGGCGGCAAAGACTAAAGCCAGCGCGATCGCGGCGACAAGTTGAATGCCCAATAGTCCCGGAGGGTGCCAGACTTCGCGGATCGTCGACACGGCGAGGAGCGCTCCAGCCATCAAGCCTAGGAGCGTAGAAAAAAAATAGGCGCTGACCGAGGCGACGGCGATTTCCGGTGAGGGCGATCGGGATCCCAATGCGACGTATTGCCAGAGCGTGCCGCCCGGCAGATAGCGACTCAACCAGGAGGTGCCAAACAGACGATAGGCCGCGACCGGAGGGAGGATTTTACCCCCGCGGTTGAGTAGCACCCACCAACCCGCGAACCCCAACGCCATCGTGGAAATGAAATAGGTCATCGCTCCCGCGAGCGGACGGATTTTGAAGGAAACCTCGTTCCACGGCAGAGAAGCACTTTGGTGGTACAAGACGAGCGCCAACCCCAAAAAACCGCCTAAGGTCAAAAGACGGCCCAAGCTGCGTCGCATCCGCCTATTGTAGCTCAAGTCATTGCGAGGAGCGAAGCGACGCGGCACCTCTCCTAAAAGGTGCCCATCTACTTTAGGTCCCTAAAAGTGCCGGGTGCGTGTGGCACCCGCTACCTTTTGGTCCCGGAAGTAGATGGGCACCTTTTGGGATTAGAGGTCTTCGGCGGGATCGACTTTGACTTCGGGGGCCACGGCGGCGCGGAGCACGTGGGGCGACTCTTTGCGTCGTTGTTCTTCTTTTTGGTAGTTTTGCACGAGGTACTGGAGTCGTTCGCCGACTTCCCGCAACACGATCTTTTCGGGTAGGGCTTCGTAAAAGAACCCGTTCGAGAAAATCACGATCGATTTGACGCTGATCCAAATGATGCCAGGCTTACCCTCGGCCGGAAAGGCCTTCATATAGCCGTTGGCCATCTTCACCGCGGAATTTTCGTTTAAAATCGTTTCCCCGGTTAGGGTAAATGATTTGGCGTCGCCCTTCGTTGATACCTTGAACGATCGCCCGCGCCGTTTGCTGAAAAATGGGATGTTGAAATTGAACTTCGCGCTGACCATCTTCTTGTCGCTCTTGTAGTTCAGGTCATGTAGCTGCAAGAGGTAATCGCTTTGGCCCGGCTGCGGGGTATTGATATCGACGAGAACCCAGTTTCTCCAATCGGCGTAATCGGACGAAATCTTTTTGAAGAGAGTGAAATCGCCGTGCATCGCGACCAGGCATTCGACTTCCAGGGTCTTGTTTCCCAATCGGCGAACGGCGCGGGTGGAGTGTTCGGTCTTGCCAGCAAAGGCAGTTTTTAACACCGCTAGCGTTTCTTGATCGGAAGGTAGCTTGAATTCATCGGCGAAAGCAGCGGTAAAGCCGAATAGGAAGAGGAAGCTGAGAAGCCGTTTCATTTTCGCAGTTTTCTAAGCGGCCATAGCGCCGCGCTCGTGCCAAAAAGCGCCAGCCCGACCGCGATCACCGCGGGGGTGGGGAGATTCAAAAGCCTGGGCCCTTGGTCTCGCCACAAAAATACCAGGGCGATGAGAAAAAATCCCAGAGAAACCGTACTCCAGGCAAAAACTCTCGCACAGGCGAGCAGGACGTTGGCCAGAAAGGCGACATCCTTGTTGCGGTGTTCAAAGGCATATTCATTTTGGGACCAGTGGGCCAAAAAGCGGCGCATCGTACGCGGCACCGTTTCGGCCAGCCCCTGCAGGTCGCGGCCCAAAACGAGCAGATCGCGCGTCAGCCGTTCGCGGCTGTAGCGCACGGCGATCGCTTGGTGGGCGAGGTTGTGTCCCACGCTCAGAATGTCGAAACCCGGCTCAAGACGTTTGCCTAAAGACTCAATGGTCAAGATCGCCTTGAAGAGCAGCATGAGCTCGCGCGGAACTTGGAGATGGTGCTTTACCGCAATGGACGTAGAACGTAGCAGGATTTGCCCGATATTGATCTCGCCGAGCGACATCCCGACGTAGGGTGAGATGGTATCCATCAGGTCTTTTTGCAGCATTCCGAGTTGCGTGCGGCCGGTCGATTGGCAAAGGGTTAGATACTCGTTAGCCAGCGTCTCGTAGTCCTCGTCGATAATAGCGAGGAACATCGTGATCACGCTATCGCGGACGCGTCGGGAAAGACGCCCAACAATACCGAAATCAATGAGCCCGATGCGGCCATCGTCGAGCACAAAAAGGTTTCCGGCGTGCAAGTCGCCGTGGAAAACGCCGTCGTGCATGACCATGTGAAAGAAGGCTTCGCTTCCGGTTTCGACAATCTCGAGGGGTTGAATCCCCTTGGCGATGATGGCTTCGCGGTCGGAAAAGCGGACTCCTTCAAAGCGCTCCATGACCAAGACTTTGCGCGTGCTGAGCCGCGTGTAGACTTCGGGGATCGCCACCTTCTTCATCTCGATCAAATTCCCACGAATGCGACGGATATTGTTGGCTTCGATGAAGAAGTCCGTTTCCTGCAAAATCGTTTTGAAAAACTCCTCGACCAAGCCGGTGGGGTTGAAGGTCTTCGATTCGGGAACCGTGCGTTCCAATACCGCCGCCAGTGATCGCAGCACCGCAATGTCATGGGTAATCGTTTTGTCGATGCCGGGGCGCTGGACTTTTACCGCAACTTTCTCGCCGGTCTTCAAAACGGCGTAGTGCACTTGGCCAATCGAAGCCGCGGCAATCGGCACTTCCTCAAAGGATTCAAAGTGGGTCGAGAGTGGGCCGCCAAGTTCCCGTTCGATCTCAATCTTGATCTCTTTAAAGGGGACACCTTTGACGTTGTCCTGGAGTTTCAAAAACTCCTGGATGTACCCATCCGGAATCAAATCCGGGCGGGAGGCCAGCAGTTGTCCGAGTTTTACAAAACTCGGGCCCAGTTCTTCGAAGGCACGCCGAGCCCGTTCGGGTAGGGGCTGTTCCTGGTAACGCGGTTTTTCCGCGACCCGGGAAGGCAATAGACGCGAAAGCTGCATACGGTGAACCAAATCGGCAAACCCGTGCGACGCGAAGACCGTGAGGATCTCCGTCATGCGTCCGGCATTCTTCAATCCAATGCCGATATGGGTGGCCGTCGAGAACAGCTTCATTTCGGTTTCTTTTTGCCCGCTATGCCCAAAGTGATCTGGTTTTCTTCGACGGTAACTTTCACGATCTCCACGGAAAGCGAATCTCCGAGGGCGAGCGTTTCGTTGCCGGGACGTTTGCGCAGCGCCATATGGCGCTCATCGTATTCGTAGAAGCCGTCCATAAACTCCAGGGGGACGAATCCATCCGCGGCCATTTCGCCGAGGTTTACGAATAGACCGTTCTTCGTAACGCCGCTGATCGTGCCTTCAAAAACGTCCCCGATGCGTTCGGAGAAGTACCAGCACTGCTTGCGACGCACGATGAACCGTTCCGCTTCGGTCGCACGACGTTCCATCGCGGAAGTGTGTTCGCCAAGACGCGCATAGTCATCCTGGGACACCTCTTCAGGACGCTTATCGGCCTTTCCGCGCCGGGCGGTAAGCGATTTTAATGCGCGGTGCACCACGAGATCCGGATAACGCCGAATCGGCGACGTGAAGTGAGTGTAGTCATTGAGCGCTAACCCGAAGTGACCTTTAGGCAACGCCATGTAGCGCGCCTGCTTCTGCAGTCGCAAAATGATGTTGTGCACCGTGGTCGCGGATTTCAGTTTCTCGGTCGACGCCAAGACTTCCGCGAAGGCTTTGGGAGACACTTCGTGAATGCGCTTAGTCATCCCGAGGTTTTTCATCAGCTGGTTGGCGTCTTCCAATTTGTCCGCGTCGGGCGGCTCGTGGACGCGGTACAGGGCCAAGGCCTTTTGCTCGCGCAGCTGCTTGGCGACGGCGCGGTTGGCGGCAATCATGAACTCTTCAATTAGTTTGTGCGAAAGATAACGAGGCGCCTGCGCCACCGAAATCGGTTTGCCGTCCTTATCCACCGCGATTTTAGACTCGGGCAGATTGAAGTCCAGCACCCCGCGCGCTCGGCGCTGGTCGTCGAGCTTGTGGTATAGCGCTTTGGCGTTTTTCAAATGGGGGACCACATCGGCGAACATTTTCAGCGCATCCGCTTGCTCGTCAAAGACCGCCTGCACCTGGGTGTAGGTGAGCCGTCGCACGGTCTTGATTAGGCTCGGATAAAACTTGCTCGATTTCACCGCGCCACTCGGATCGAAATGGATCTCAGCGGTGAGTGAAAGCTTGTCCTCGCGCGGGCGCAAGCTGCAAAGTTCATTCGACAGATACTCGGGCAGCATCGGGATACAAAACCCCGGAAAGTAGACGCTGGTGGCGCGGCTTTTCGCTTCCTTATCAAGCATGGTACCCGGAACGACGAAGAAACTCACATCCGCGATGGAGACGTAGAGCACGAACCCATTGCGTCCATCCGACTCTACGTAGATCGCGTCGTCGAAATCCTTGGCGTCTTCACCGTCAATCGTGACGTAGGCAAGGTGGCGATGATCCTTACGCCCTTCCGTTGGATGCTCGATCTCTTCTTGAGCGATCCCGCGGTAGCCATCGGCGTCGCGCATGATCCGATCGTCGAAGTGATCCGAAAGCCCATAGCGGGCGATTGTGAACGCGATGTCGTTTTTTGGGGATAGGTATTTGCCGAAGCTTTCGCGCACCATCGCCTGGCCGGGATTGCGATCATCCGGAAACTCCTCGAGATCGGCGACTACCCAATCGCCGGGCCGCACGCCCCCGGTCTCCCCATCAAGCTTGAAGAACTCATTATTGTCGGTGATGAGGGCGAGGCCGCGCCCTGCCGGCGTGACTTTTCCGATCAATCGATTGGATCGGCGTTGGACCACCCGGATGATTTTGGCCGAACTCTTCGGCCCACGTCGTTGGATTTGAAACTCCACGGTATCACCATCCATCAGACTGGCGGCCTCTTCGCGTGTGACGAACGTGTCTTCAAATTCCGCACCGGGCGGAACGATGAAAGCAAACCCGCGGGGATTTTTCTGGACTCGGCCGCGCAGCACCTGGCCTTTGCCCTCTTTGCCGGCGCCGCCATGGTTATTCTTTTTGAAGGCGCGGCTCCGTGAGCGGGGGCCATGACTCTTGCCTCCCCCTTTTCCGCCACGGGGGGCTTTGGCTTTATTGGATTTGTTGCGATCTCGACTGGGCTTGGAATGGCGTTTTGACATGCCCCATTATGTGTTACCAACGCAGCGGAGGCAAACAATGGCGCTGACACCGTCGACAATGGTCCAATTGGGAACGCTCGCCCCGGACTTTCACCTTCCGGACACCGAGGGAACCGTCGTTTCCCTTTCTGACTTTGAAGGGGCACCGGCACTTCTGGTCATGTTCCTCTGCAATCACTGTCCTTACGTGAAACATGTGCGCGCCGGATTGGCGCAAATGACTTCGGACTACGCCGCGAAGGGCGTGTCGATCGTGGGGATCAGCTCGAACGATGTGCGAAATTACCCGGCCGATAGTCCGGCCAAGATGAAGCAGGAAAAAGCCGAAGCGGGCTACATTTTTCCTTATCTATACGATGAATCGCAGGAAGTAGCGAAGGCCTACGATGCCGCCTGCACGCCCGACTTTTTCCTCTTCGATCGGGAGCGACGGTTGGTTTACCGAGGCCAGATGGATGATAGCCGGCCGGGCACCGCGATTCCGGTGACGGGTACGGATCTCCGTCGGGCAATGGACGCTTTACTGGCCGGCA
Organism: uncultured Pseudobdellovibrionaceae bacterium; assembly: GCA_964519985.1. Classification (GTDB taxonomy): domain Bacteria; phylum Bdellovibrionota; class FAC87; order UBA2466; family UBA2466; genus JAIEOG01. Next base: position 319,802 of record CAZFMF010000001.1, read on the forward strand.
AAGCGGTACCGTCGGATCAGAAGCCCAGCGTGGGCTGCAATATTAAGTGGAAGTAGTCAACGGCGAGCGGAGCGAAGCCGTCTCGCATCGCTAAGCGATGCGGGATTGCTTCGGACCTGCGGTCCTCGCAATGACGGTTACTTGCGGGCCTCGCAATGACGGGTTACTTGTTGAGCGCCGGAAGGAGCGAGAGTGGGCTGCCCGCGGGAGCCGGTATGGCCTTCGCCGCTTCCGCGGCCGGAGCGCGCGTTCCACCGGGGAGCTGGCCCAGTCCGGGCGGCATCGCTAGCGGTCCGGGGTCGAGATCGAGATCGTTGCCGACCGGGGCCGCGGCGGTGGGGGCCGGAGCGGTGAATGCCGGTTCGGGAATAGGCGATGCGTGAGTGGTTGGCGATAGCTCGTGGTGGATCAAGCTGTCTTTGGGTTTCGTTTCAAACGACAACGCCGCGACAACTTGCGACGTTTTCGGATAACAGACGATGGCATCCGCCGACGGCGCGCCGTCGGTGGGGTTCACGCCGTCCGTGTTCACTCGGATATTCTGCAATTCTTCTTCCGCCTGTTTTTGCGCTTGGAAAACGACCGTCAACCCCACTTTGGCCACGGCGGGGAAGCAAACGAGATCCGCAAGGCCCGGACGGTGGCTTTTTACCGAACTGGTTTCGCGGTGGGCAACGCTAGGTCCGCCGTACGCATCGATGACGAGGCGCGACGGGTGCTCGAGCCACATGGCCTGAACACGGGTCCCCGCACCCTTCATGCCCGTTCTCACGGAAAAGCCGGTTCCCGGGGCTTCCATATTGACGGAAATCGCGCCGAGGTAGCGGCTCTTTTTTACGTACGAATCGTTGATAAGTGACTCGGGGATCGCGCCCAAGAGGAGCGCATTTTCGACTTGCACCGACCATTCCCGCGGCGTGCCCGACTTGTGAGTGGTCACCTTGGGCTGCACGGAGGTGTTTGCGTCTTTGCGCTCGAACTCAAGAACCAAGCGATCGAAGCCGCCGTTATGCCGGCTGAACCGGTATTGGCGGATTTCCAAACGCGGCCCGCCTTCTTCGCCGCCCGCCGTTTCCGGCGCGTTGGCCTGGGCAACGGGCGTCAGGGATAAGAGGGCTGCCGTCAAGAACACGAATCTTTTAGTGGATCGCATAGTTCTTCCTATTATTGAGCTCCATGCTCTACATCGTCAGACCGTGATAAAATCTTTAGGTATGAAAAAACCGGTCTTCTTTGCCAGTTTCTTAATGGTTTTGGGGTGTTCGAGCGGAGGGTCGACGACCGATAGTCCGAGCCCAGTTTTAGAGCCGGTGGAGGCCGCGGCGGAAGCTTCCGAAACCCCGATTGAGTCGCCAGTTCCGGCGGCTTACGAAGCGGTGCGTAGCAAATTGAGTGAACTCGGTTACGAAGGCGTGGGTCTGGATTTGGAGACAGTGGAGTCGCTGGAACGCCTTCAGGTCGTTTTCTCGGATCCGGGGGCGGCCAATCGCCGCATCAAGCAGATCTACACCGGCGCCGCCAACGACTACGACGCCAACACCGAGTCGGTAACCTTGAGCGGAACGTCGGACGCTCAAGCGATTTTGACCTTCCTCAAAAAACGTGTGCCGCTGCGCGGCGCGCCGCCGCCAAAGCCTGTGCGTCGGGCCAAACCGGGTGCGAAGGCCAAGCCTAAGTAACGCCCGCCGCCCGCCGAAAAGAAGGGGTGAAACTCTGGCCCTACTTTGCCTTTATCCGCGATCTGATCGATGTCCTACCCAGTCGCACGATCCGGGAGTGGACCGAAGTCGAAGGCCTCGAGGCGGGCAAGCCCGTGGTCATACTTGTTTCCGGTTTTGGTGCGACCCGTCGCAATCTTTCCGTCATGCGCCGTCGCTTCAGCCGCGATGGATTCAATGTCCTCGTCCTCGCGCTGGATTGGTCAGCCCTTTCCGATGGTGTGCGTGGTTTTTACCGCATGGCCGAATCCCTCGCCGCCATCGTCATTCAGCTGCGAAAGCGCAGTGATCTCCGAACCGTCCCAATCTATCTGGTGGCCCATTCGGCCGGTGGGCTCGTGGCGCGCTACTATGTGCAGCGTCTCGGGGGATTCCACTACTGCCAGGGAATGATTACGCTTGGCGCTCCCCACCGTGGAACTTGGGCCGCGTTGCTTGGATTTTTCACCCATCTGGTTTTGAAGGCCCGGTGTTTGGCGCAAATGCTACCCGTCTCCCCGTTCCTGCGAACGATCAACCGGACGGCGTTCCCCGAAGGTTTTCCATTTCTCTCCGTGAGTTCCCGGCACGATTTGATGTGCCGGCCCTTTCGTGCTCGATTGCCCCGTCGCCTGCGGGACCAGGCCGACATTCGTGCGATTCAGGTTTCGGGCCTGTCGCACAGCCGTTTCCTTTTAAGTAAGCGGGTTTACCGCCTTTGTCTGGAGACGCTGCGCCCGGTCAATTCTAGCCCGGAAAATGCCGATAAGACCGTGGAAGAGGTAGGGGGTTCGCCGTGAAAGCCCGCTCCAAAAGAAAAAGCCGCGCGGAACTCGCCGTGCGCCAAGGTCCCAAAGCAACGTTGGAAACGCTGCGGGCGGAACTGCATCGCATTCTCCACCAAAAGGAAGGCCTGGCGGATACGCTGCTCTGCGCTTTGCTGTGCAGCGGTCACGTTCTCTTTGAGGACGTTCCCGGTGTCGGGAAGACCACGCTAATCAAAGCGATGGCGAAACTCTTGGGCTTGGAGATGGCACGGGTGCAATGCACCAGCGATCTCTTGCCTTCCGATATTCTGGGCGTTGAAGTCTTTAGTAGTGAGAAAGAGCAGTTTGCTTTCCACAAGGGGCCGATTTTTTCCAATATCCTTTTTGTGGATGAACTCAACCGATGTTCCCCGCGCACTCAGTCGGCGCTGCTCGAAGCCATGGCGGAAGGCATCGTCACCCTGAATCGTACCACCCACACGCTGCCCAATCCTTTCGTCGTCTTTGCGACCCAGAATCCTAGCGATTTCGTCGGCACCTATCCCTTGCCGGAATCGCAACTCGACCGTTTCGCCGCCAAGATTCACCTGAATTACCCGTCGTCCAGTCGGGAAAAAGAAATCCTACTGCACTCCGCCACCGATCCGATTTCGGATGTGCCGCAGCTGAATCTGGGGCCCGAGCTCTTGGCCCAGATGCAGGCGGCAACGGAGAAGGTTCACGTCGAAGAACGCGTGGTGGATTACGTGAAACGCTTTATCGATGCGACTCGCAATCATCCGGCGATCCGACTGGGAGTGTCCACCCGCGGCGGAGTGATCTGGGTTCGTATGGCCAAGGCCCACGCGTCAATCCATGGCCGCGACTACGTCACGCCCGATGATCTTCACGCGCTGGTCATCCCGTGTCTTTTGCACCGGCTGGTTTCGCGCAACGGAGCCGACCCGCTTCCGGCGTTGCAGGAAATCCTCTCTTCCATTCCCATCGAAAATGTACTTTAAAAATGTCAACCGAGGGATGTCCTTCACTAAGGCCGGTGTCTACACGACCGGATTGGTCATGCTCCTGGGGTTTCTCGCGACGAGCTCCGGTTCCAACGCCTTCTTCATCGCGCTGGGTTTTGGGTTGAGTCTACTCATTATTTCGGGTCTGCTCTCCGAACGTTCCATGAAACATTTCCGTTTCGAGCGCCTACAGGCGACGACCGCCGAAGCAGGAAAGCCGTTTAGTGTCCCTTTCACCGTGCGCAATGCGAGTCGCACCTGGTTTCTGTTCGGCGTCGAAAGCCTCGCCTTAGTTCAGTTGCCCCGATTTCGGTTGCTCAACGCGAAGCTGCCTTCCGATATGGAGGCTCGCTTGCTTTCGCTCCCACCGGGAGAAACGCGAGAGGTGAGTGGACGATGTCGTGGGTTAGCGCGGGGTTTCTACGATCGCTTTTACATCGTACAGCGCACGCTTTTTCCCTTTGGGCTGATTTCTAAATTCAAGGTGAGTGAGGTCGGCACCGCGATTTCCATTCTGCCCGCACTGGATGCAGCGTTTGCCGAAACCATCGCGCGTGAGCTCGTGGACCCGGCCCACGGACATCAACCCGAACAAGAGTTTCATAGTCACCGCCCCATGAATCCCCGGGATTCCAAGCGCAGCCTGGATTGGAAGAAGAATGCCGGCAAACCCAAAGAGCATTGGGTAGTTCGGACCTATCACTCGGCCGGCGATCCCACCCGGGTGCGCGTGCGTTGCGATTGGGCGTACCTGCGCCATTGCTCCGACGAGGGGGCTTACGAAGCCTTTGTTTCTCGGCTCCGATCCGCCTGCGAAGCCGTCGCCCGGTCGGGCCGCACGCCGGTACTGGAACTCCCCGACGGCAGTTATCTACTCAGTTTATTCAGTGTGCTCGACCGGTTAGTGCGACTACCCGCTTTTACCGAACGTGCCAAGCTCGACGCCGTGGGAGGAGGCCAAGCCCTCTCCGGCGACGGGCCTCGGTTGGTGCTCTTCTCTCATCACCACGAGTGGAGCAAAGCCGCATGAGAGAAAAGATATCTTTGCGGGGTTACTACGAAGGCACGCTGATCGCGATGCTGGCTTGGCTTTTCCTGCTCACTTGGGCCGCGCAGACCGTGTCGCATTGGGTTCTGGTTCCCACCGGGATTTTCGCCCTCTATTGTTTTCGCATCTTTTGGCGCGGGATGGCTCGGCCGAAATGGGTGCCGACCGCCGCCTGGCTCTTACTGACCGCCATTGGCGGTTATTTCTATTTTGATGACCGCGATATTCTCTGGCTCTTTTCTTATTCGGCGTTAGGACTCATTCCCTTTCTGTTGACCCGACGAGAGACTTTCTCGGGGTATTGGACGACGGTCGTCGGCGTCATCTTACTCGCGCTGATTGACCTTCTAGCCGGGGATTCGCTTTCGGAATTTCTCATCTTTATCGCACTGGCTTCGACTTTGGTTTTTAGTTTGAACGCGGCCCATCTCTATTTCTATGTCGGTCCGACCGAGGCCTCGGTGCGACGTTTGCCCCATCACTACTTCATGCCGTTTGTCGGTTCGGTGGCGCTCGGCCTGTGCGTCGGGGGATTGCTTTTCGTGTTCTTCCCGCGCGCACTGCAATGGCAGAACCCTTTGGGGATGCGGCAGAAGGCCTCCACGACCGGCTACTCGGGTCAGGTTTCACTTGGCGATTCTTCGATCGTGGAGTCACAGAGTGTCGCGATGATCGTGGAGTCCAGTGATCCGATCTGGCTGCAGTACCAGAGCCCTTTCCTCCTGATGCGAGGGAACACTCTGGACCGATTCGATGGCGTGCGTTGGCAGGCGACTCACGCCGATCGTGTTCCGTACAATAGCCCGGCCGATCTGACCTTCACGTCTTCCTTCGAAAAACGCTTTTTGCGTCTGCGCGTTTTTCGGGAACTGCATTCGAATCAGGCCGTGTTTCTAACCGGAGCGGTGCATGACGCGGTCATCCCGCGTGCGGTGGTTGGGGCGCTGCGCGTGGATCGCAATGGAGGATTGAGTCGCGAAGCCCGGGGCGATTTGCGTTACGCGTATTCTCTGAGCGTTTCTCCTACCCGTCGCCCGGCCATTCTCGATCGGATCACGCGGCGGGAGTTCGCGCGAAAATTGCAAAACCCCGAAAAGCTGAAGTTTAGCTTTGGCCGGGATGCGGAAGATTTTTCCCGCTTTCTAGCCGTGCCCCCGGAAATTGCCCGGGCGCCGTACTTTCGCAATTGGATGAGTGAAGTCTATGAAAACCGCCCACCGGAAACCGTGGGGCCGGTTTTCGGAAAGCTTCTGAATCATTTCAAAACCCAATTTCGGGTGGGTTACGAGGTGGCCTCCAAGGGCGTCGTGTCTTTAGCAACGTTTCTAAAGGAGGGGCGCTACGGTCACTGCGAATACTTTGCCACCGCCTCGGTCTTGCTTTTGCGTAGCCTCGGCATTCCGGCACGAATCGCTTTGGGGTACCGGGGAGGGAGTTTCAACCCGCTTTCGCAAGTGCTGGAGATTCGCGAATCCAATGCCCATGCGTGGGTGGAGGCTTACGTTCCGGACGTGGGTTGGATCGCTTTTGATCCGACCCCCCTCGTAGTACGGCCCATCACTCCCACTTGGACGGATCGCCTGCAAGCCTACTGGGCGGCTTCTCGGTATTGGTTGCAGCGCTATTTGGTCGACTACAACAGTCAAACGCAGGCCGGTTTGTTTCAAAATCTGGGCAATGGAGCGTCGTGGCGAAAGCGAGGAACCGCCAGCCTCTCCCCGCGGAGTTGGATCTTACCGGCATCGCTTCTCCTCGCGCTCGTCATGGGCGGCGTTCTCGCGCGGCGTTCGTGGAAGAGTTGGCGCCGCCGGCGTGGCCGTCCGTTACCCGGCTACTATTTGGAGTTTGAATCTCGGCTAAAGGCGCTAGGTTGGAGCCGCGCCGTAGGCGAGACCTATGCTCGGTTCCATGACCGTCTGATTGCCAGCGGCGGTTTTAGCGAGGTGGTGCGAGATATTGGCCTGGCGCTGGAAAAGGATCTTTACTCGGGACGGCCGACCTCCAAGTCGGAACGCCGAGTTTTCTCCGAGCGGATTCGGGTCTTGGGTGTCCGGTCCTAACGGGCGTCGCGGCCGCGCAGTGGCGATTCGGCCAAGCTGCTGATGGCGCGTTCGCCAGTGGGCTGGCAATCCGCCGACAAAGCCACGTTCACCGAAACATCCGGGTAAGGCAAAACTAGACGCATATTGCGATGCTCGTTGGGCGCCAGGGCAACGTTTTGATTTAGGTTGAATTCGGCCAATTGGGTTTTGGCCTTGGTCGAGCAGATCATTCCGGCCGTCGACTTGTTTTTGATGCGATAGACGAAGTTCATATTGCCGTCGGAATGATCGAGCGTGTAGCCGCACGCCACTCGTACGAACGGTGTTTCGAAAGCATCGGCGCAGGTGAGGTTCGGCAGCGTCGAGCGGTACTGCACATCCCAGGCGCTGAGTCCAATCGCGGCGACGACGAAACCGGCAAAGGCATGGATCAGGCGACGCCGACGCGGTTGGTTCCTTTTCAGTTTGGCGTAGGCGTTTTCGAAGGCCAGGCAGCAGAGGATGTGGGCCGCGAAAATCACGGCGAAGAAGGTGAGGGAGTACACCGGGCCGGTCCAGTTTTGCAAAGCGGGCATGCAGCTCGTGTGGATGCAGTTGATGTTCTGGGCCGCGGGAAAAACAAAATAAGAAACGCCAAAAATCAGTGGATTAAAAATGCCGATCAGGCGCAAGGCATTGCTCTTTTGCTTGCTCGGCAAGAAGTAGAGTGCATAAAGGCAAACGGGGATTGTGAAATAGTGGTAGTGCGCGAGCAAGAATTCGTCCATCGGCAATCCCGGGCGGTAGAGAAACTCCACCAAACCGAAGACGTTGCGTCCGACGAAGAGCCGACTCAGGTTGTCGAGCACCCAGAACGACTGCGTAAAGCAGGCGATGGACAAGAAGCCAAGCAACACGCCCCGGTCTTTACGCGCGAGCCCCCAAGCGGTACCGATCAAGGCTAAATTGCAGAACCACCAGTACACCCCTTGTTCGATGCCGTACCGGGCCATGCTCAAAAAGGTATTCGCGAACGCCCAAGTTCCGAAGAAAACGCCGCTGATGGCGAACCAGTTGAGGGGGACTTTTTTCACGGTTTTGCGCTTCATTAGAGAGGTCTCCTGACCAAGACTTTTCGTCTAAACCGGCGAGGTTCTTGACGTTGTAGAATCGGTGCACGGTTTTTTGAGGGGGGCTTCCGTGTTGAACGTCCATACACCCACAAGTCTTTGTTTTTTATTGTGAATCAGACCCGAAAAAAGAGGCGGTTGGAAAGGGTACGGCACGCGCTTTGCGATACTTCGGGGTATGTGGAATGTACGCCGTCGGTTACCGAGAGTTTCGATGCCCCTCTTTTTGGGGGCTTTTCTGACGTTGTCCGCCTGCCAATCAGTCCCTTCGGGTGTCGCCGGAGTGGACGAGACATTGACCGGTCAGCTCTACCGCTGGTCTCGGGACATCGATTTGATCGAAGCCGAGGCCCCTGGGGACCTCGTGCGCGGGATCGATGCGGAAAGCGGATTGCGCTATACCTTAGCGCCCGACCAGTCTTTAGCCTTTGTGGAAGAAAACCTCGGTTCGCCGAGTCGCCGCTTGCGGCGCATCGCCGAAGCCTTGGTGAAGGTGAATTCGCGGCGGGTGAATGAGCGCTTATACTTACAGATTGTTCCAAGAGGAGAGGGCTCCGACGCCGTGGCCTTAGAAGTGGATGCCGCCAATCCCAAGGCGCTCCTCGCCGTCATCGCCTCGTTTCTTAAGCAACGCGATTTGAAGGGCAAGCTTTCGGACAACTATCAGATGAACGAAACCCAGGCCGGGGCCGGCGTGGCGTATCGTTTGAATGAACGCGGAAAGTTGGAAACTGTTTCCTACGATCGGTATTTGGCGACTCCGTGGGCCGAAGAGCGAGATATCGCCGACGACCTACTGCAGGCTCGCCGCCCGCGCCGCCATAACTAATTAGCCTAACGACCGATTACCCGACGATATCTTCGCCGCCATCTACTCCCAAAACGTTCCCCGTCATCCACGCGGCCTCGTCGTGGACGAGCAACGCGAGCGTATTGGCGACGTCCTCGGGGGTGGTCAAGCGACCCCACGGGTTGCGTTTACTAGCGATCTGGATCATTTCCTCGTGTCCGGGAATCTTGCGCAAGGCCGGGGTATCGGTTACGCCCGCGCGCACGGAATTTACGGAAACTTCGTAGGGGGCCAGTTCGAGCGCCAGCTGGCGGCAGTGCGATTCCAATGCGGCCTTCGCCGAAGACACCGCGCCGTACGTCGGCCAGACTCGGGTTCCGCCCGAAGACGTCATGGCAAAAATCCGCGCGCCCTTGTGGAGCATCTTGCGTTCGAAGAGATCTTGGGTCCAGTACACCAAGCTATGCGCCATCACGTCGAGGGTCATGTTCATCTGGTCCGACGAGAGCCGATCTTTTTCTTCTGCGGCGATAAACGGCTTGAGCGACCCGAACGCCAACGAATGCACCAGGCAGTGAATTCCGCCTTCCGAATGCTTTTTCAGTTCGGTGAGAGCTTCCCCGCGCTTTTCCTTATCCGCGGCATTGATGTTGAAGAACATCGCTTTGGATCCGGCGGCCCGAATTTTGGTGACCACTTCTTCTACGTGGGCGAGCGTGCTTTTGCGATCCATGTGTACGCCCGCGATGTTCATTCCCATCTGCGCGAGCTTCAGGGCAATCGCTTCACCAAATCCGCTCGAGGCACCCAAAACCAGCGCCCAGCGGCCTTTCACGTTAGACAATCCCATCGTTTCACTCCTTACGCCCGGGTTACGACTTTCCGTTCCCGGTCTTATTCTCTACTTGCTTTTCATTGGCCAGAAATTCCTGCTTGAAGGCGTTCAATTTCTTAAACTCCGTCTCGTCGAGCGTGAATGCGGATTCCAAGCCTTCGCGCGATCCCACCGACTGCTTACCGGCGGGTTTGGCAATTTTTAAGGTGACGGTTTCCGACTCCTTGTCGCCCTTCTTTTCAAAGAGGTGGATCACCAAGTCGGGTGCCTTGGGTTTGCGATCGGCCGCGACGTAGCCCGCCACTTTGACATCCTGGAGTCGACTTAAATAGTCGTCGACTTTGGTTGTGTCGATCCGCACTTTGGGATCACTGGCTAGCTTCCATTCCGCGGTGTCTTTCACGAGTTCGAAAGACTCCGGGCCGTGCTCGATCTTAAACCGCTTCACATCGAACCGGTTGAAGTTGGCGATCTTGAGGTCGCGATAGTCTTTCGCCGGACGCGAAGCTTTTTCAAAAACATCCTTCGGAATCTCGTACACCACCCCGGTATCACCCCGTTTGGCGTAACATTTGTCTTTCACTTTGCCGAAGCTGACCAGCGTCTGCCCGTTCGCCTTCTTAAACGTCAGCGTGACGGCCGCCGGGGCGAGGCCCCATTTCGCCAGATCCGTGGCTTTGTCGTGAGCAAACGCCGTCGCCCGCATGTCGAGGACGGTGTTGAGCGTCTTGTTCACTTCCGTGTCGTTTGCCGGCAAGCCTTCGCGAGCGAGCAGCCATTTTTCCGAACCGTCCGGACGCTGTAGGACAAAGCTTCCGTCGCCGGTGCGAACTTCCAGTTCCCTCACGTCCGTGCGATTGAGGGACAAGATTTTCTTGTTCCGGTACTCGGCGACGTCTTTATCGAAGCTCGTGCGCAAAGTCTGCGGGGCACGGTAGACGACATCACTCCCGACCACCTTGGCGTAAACGCTCGATCCGGTGGGGGTATCGTTGCCCACCCAAAGTTCCACTGGGGGCGAAGTGCTATCCTTGCGCGCCGTCATTTTCAGTTTCGGGTGGGTGAGCCCGAAGGGTTCTAGGCTCGCGGGTTTCTCGTCCACCACTCGGTCTTGCTTTACGGAAACGAGGGTCGAGACCAAACCGCTGACGGCACCGAGTTCGGCGGCGTCTTGAAGGGGTTCGACGATATTCCAATCCGTCCCGGCTTTCTTAAAGCGCAGGGTGCGGTACTTATCGCTCTTCTCATCCCCCTGCCGTTGCAAAACGGTGAGTTCCTGAACCGATTCGCGATCCATAGAAAGCAGAACTTTGGCGTTCTCTTCCTTCTCGGTCTGAGCCGGTTTGATTTTCTTCTCGTAGACGAGATACCAAGTGACCAGGCCAGCAAAAACTGCCAGCAGGACGAGCGTGCTGTGAAAGCTCTTCTTCATTTTTCTCCCCTGATTTCGTGAAGAGGGAAGACGAGTTCCGGTTAGACCGGATTCGAGGATCCGTTTTCGCTGTCAGGCGAGACCTTGGAAACGTAACCCGCCGCAATTTCTCTGAGCGCCATGACCGCGGGCTTATTGTGGAAGCCACCCACCATGGAGCGGGAGCCTTTGGCCATCTGCTTCACTCGCTTCGCAGCGATGTGAATCAGCTCAAAGCGGTTCGGAATCTTTTCCAAGCAATCTTCAACGGTTACTCTTGCCACTGTGGGACTCCTCTTCTTCCGTTCTGAGAAAGTGCCACATCTTATTGAGATAATTCAACAAGTCAAGAGCCTTCTCAGGCGCGGCTCTTCCGGGGTGTGCGCCGAAAAAGCCAGCGTTTCAATTCCTTCAATCGCGGCACCCATTCCGAGCGAGTGGGGGCGGGCGGTGGTTGGGGACTGAAACGCAAGTTCTCCCACTGGGAGAAAACTTCGCCCGCGGAGCGTGCCTCTTTTTCGCCCCAAAGGCGACGTAAAAAGCTCAGTGCTTCGCGGCGGGTGGTCAGACGTTTGGGGGAGTGGGCCTGAATGGTATCGAAAAGGAGTGCTTCGGCGTGTCGCAGCCACTCCGGATTTTCCGTTTTGGGTGAAAGCAGAAGTTTCCACCGGGCGCGTAGGCCCGGCCAGGGATTGGCCCGACGGAGTTTGCCCAGGCCGCGAGATAAAACCCGCGCAAAGCAACCGAGCCAGGCAAGTGCCAGCAGGACCTGGAGGATCCAAACCGTGCGGCTTTCCGCCGGCCGCGTGACGGCGTGCCATTGGGTTGCGATGGGACCAATGGAGATGTCTTCCGGACGCTCGGGTTCGGGGGGGCGAATCGTGACTTCAAAGTGGATCGGTTCGCTGGTGGCGACGGTGTACTGCCGAAGCATCGGATTGAAGTAGCCCAGCCGCAGCCCCGGTAGATCGAAAGACGTTTGGGAATCGACCGTCACGACGACCTGAAACACCTTGGTTTGAAAAACGCCGGATCCCGTCGTTTGGCTTTGCTGGGAAACGACCTGCACGCCGGCGGGCCATTGGATCGGCAGGGCGTTGATCTCGGGAAAGTTTCCGTTGCCGCTGAGAAAAAATCGCAGTGCGGTGGGTTCCTTCGGGTAAAAACGCAACCCCTGCGCCTCGGCGCGCAAAGTGAATTGCCCAACCGCCCCATTGAAAAGGGGCTGGATGTCTTTCGGTGGAGGCGGGAGGGGTAAGATGGTGAGCCCCGGAGGGTCACTGTTGATCAGTATCTCGTTCGATCCCCCGTTGTAGCGATAGCTTTTGAGCAAGAGGCGCATAGACGTGATCGTCGGCGCCGCATCCCCCAGCATCGGAATCAAGTGGTAAGAGCCGATGACCGCTTTGCGCTGGCCGGGAAAACGCGGGTCCGGGATCATCAGCATCGGCCCTTGGCGCAGGGCCGTGTTCTCGCTCCAGTAGCCGCGAAACTCGGGAAACTTGGCTACCTCAATCTCGATCCGATCGTCCGAGGAATAGACGACAAACTGACAGGTGACGAGCTCGCCGCGGTACACCTGCGGTTTTCCGCATTCCGTCTTGAAGCTGAGCGGCGGCTCGGCCCACGCCGAGAGCATGAGGGAGAGCAGGGCGGCGAGTTTCACCATGGCTTTCCTTTCGGATCCACGGGTTCCTTCTGATTCTTGCCTTGCTGGAGGCGCTGGAGAATCTGCTGCTCTTCGCTCGAGACCTGGTCGAACATCCTTTTTTTCTGCTGCTCGTCGAAACTCTCCCCACGAAACTCTTTGGGTTTGCCGGGGTCCTTAGGGGATTGTCCGGGGGATTCCTCACCGTCGCCTTCTTTCCCCTTCTGCTGCTCCTTCTGTTGCTGCTTCATCTTCCGCGCCAAAAGAATATTGTCGGAAATGTTTTGATTGAGCTCTTTCTGGAGCCGTTCTTGATCCACGTTCGTGTCGTAGGCGCGCTGGTAGGCGTGTAGCGCCTGGGTCGGATCCTGAAGTCGGACCAAGGTGTTGCCCAGATTGTAGAGCGCTCGCTTTCGCAATCCGGGATCCTGGGTGGCGGCCGCACTCTCCTCAAACTTCTCCGCCGCTTCGGCGAAATTTCCTTCCTTCAGCAGGCGTCGCGCATCATTGTACGTCCGGTAAGGATCTTCCGCCCGCGCACTGCTGGGCAAAAGCAGAAAGGCCAGGATGACTGAACGGATCCAAAGTTCCCAGCGGCCGGAAATAAACTCGAGGCTGAACGCGATGAGGGCAATGACGAAGAGCAGGGGAAAGTATTCTTTTTCGAGTTTGAACGTCGTGCTGAGTTTCCCAAACTCCATCCCCTGAAGAATGCGCCCGCCAATGCGGCCAATTTCTTCGAAGCGGGCGGAGTAGTAATTGCCGCCAGTGTTGTCCGCGATTTTGAGGAGTGTCTTAGTATCGAGGCGGGTGCGTACGGGACGGCCATCGCTGTCGCGCATCGGCGCTTGGGTATGCCCAAAAGCCCCGTCACCGGGAATGGCGCCGCCTTCGGTGGTACCGACCCCCACCGTATCGATGGGAATGGAGCGACTGCGGAAGGATTCTAGCACGCCGTTACCGACCGGTTCGTGGGTCTCACCATCCGAAAGCAAAAGCACCCGCGTCGGCGCCGGTTCATACGAGGTCGATTGCTTGGTTTTGAGGATGGCTTTCATGAGGCTTTCGAGCGAAGGGTCAAAGCGCGTGCCCTGATTTGTGGTCACGGAGGGCGTGAGTGACGTCACTAAGTCGGCCGCCGCATCCTGATCCGCCGACAACGGCATCTGCAGGTAGCCGTCCCCGGCAAACGGAAAAATCGCGACTCGCAATCCCGGAACTTCGCGCATCAGTCGGCGCACGAACGCAGTCGCGAACTCAAGGCGCGACGGTGAGATGTCTTCCGCCCGCATGCTATTGGAGATATCGACCGCGACGAAGAGATCGCCGCGCATTCCACGTTGCGTGGTGGCGTAGTGCCCCCCTTGCGGCCGGGCGAGGCCCAGGACACACGCCGAAAAACCGACCGCGGCCAAGAAGGCGCGACGCCAGCTGAATGCTCGGCCCCGGCGCCGCGAAGCAAACATCACCGTTACCAAGAGACCTACCGCCAGGAATCCCCACAAGGCTTCCGGATGTTCAAACCGCAGTGACATAGCGTCGGGCTCCTTTCCGGAAACGGGTTTCTTGGAGAAGAAAGATCAAATAAAGTAGCAGCGTCGCCACGAGCGCGGGAATCCAATACCGTTCGTGTTGTTGTTCGCGCGGGAGCATCTTGATCCGGGTTTTTTCGAGCGTATCAATTTCTTGAAGAATGCGGTTGAGCATCCCCCCATCACGCGCCATATACGCCTTACCGCCGGTCATCTGCGCGATCTCGCGTAACAAGGCGGGGTTGATGTACGACGGGATCCGGGCCAGTAGCCCCATGCGCCGCCCCGCTTCGTCGTACTGGTAAATGGGGATGATGACGCGATTCTTTTGTCCCATCCCAATCGTGTAAATCTTGATGCCTTCTTGGCGCGCCAGACTGCTCGCGGTGATCGGGTTAATAGCCCCGACGTTGCTGTCCCCGTCCGTAAGCAAGACGATGATTTTCGTTTTAGCCGCCGAGTCTTTGAGGCGCAGGATCGCGTTGGTGAGGCCCATGCCGATCGCCGTACCCTGTTTGAGCTCGCGTAGCTGCACGGCTTGGACTTGCGAGAGCAGAAACTCGTGGTCACGGGTGAGTGGGCTCTTGGTAACCGCCTCGCCGCCAAAGACATTGAAACCAATGCGATCGTATTTGCGTTTGCGGATGAAATCGGAAATCACCTGCTTGGCTACTTTAATCCGGGTGGGATGAAAATCGTCGGCGTCCATGCTCTCCGAGACGTCGAGGGTAATGACGATATCGATTCCATCCGTGGATTTCTCCGACCACGACTCGCGTTGCACCGGGCGCGCGGCCACCCATGCCAACGCAATGAGTCCGAGCGCGAGCAAGGCAAAGAGCGCGCGGAAGATCCAACGCAAGCGGCGGGTTTCGCGCTTCATCACCGATTCGGGGCCGGCGAAGGCGACGAGCCCTCGCGTCTTGGGAGATCGGCGTCGCAAAAGAAAGTAGACGGTGCCGAGCAGCGGCAGCAGCGCCCAGTAAAGTGCATCCGGATATGCTAGCTGCCAGGTCAAAGGAAAACCTTCTCGCTTTCTTCAATCCAACCCAAGGTTTTTCGGCCCACTTCGGTTTTCGCGGCCTCGCGCGCAAACTTGTAGCGGTCGCATTCCTGCATCACGCGGGCAATCTGCACCCACTTTTCGTCCTTACCGAGTCGCTCGCGCAGCTGCGCGGTGGTCCAAGCCATGACGGGCTGGTGCGATTGGCGCTGACCGAACTCCCGCAGGGTCGCGCTCCAAGCGTCGGGCGCGCGCTCGTCTTCGGGCGTGGTATCGAGTCGGGCGCGCAGGCGCAAGAGTTGGCGGCGCAACCAAACCAACGGGTCTTCTTCCGCTGCGGGCGCGGGCTTTGGGGTCGCGATTTTCTCGACCTTCGGCAGCCAGCGGCGGCGGGTGAAAT
>CAZFMF010000002.1:0-293250 GCA_964519985.1 uncultured Pseudobdellovibrionaceae bacterium
ATAGTCCGGCATCCCCGGTAGCCCTGCCATCCCTAACCTCACCAAAAGCTGGTCGTAAGTGAGGCCTCCCATTTCGCCTTCCACCAATAATTCGCGATACGCCGCAATTTGTTCCGGGGACATTGGAACGCTCGCCATATTTCTAGAATGGATGTCAGCGTAGAGGCGATTGGGATCGAGCCTGTGAACGCAGTCGCCCGAGGCGAAGCACTCGAGTGCCATACCGAAGAGCAAAAGTGCGAGAGGTTTTCGCAGGGACATGGAGATACCTATTGCACATGAGGACGCAGATGAGAAGGACTTGTTCCAAGGTCATCTGTGGGTCTTTTGTGGGATATCGTATCCCGTAAACGCCCGTTATGGACCGTCAACCTCACTCCGGCGCGGGAGTGACTAGTGAATCCAATGTGGAGGTATTGGTGGAATGGTAGTGATAAACGGCGTCCAAAACGCGTTTCAAATATTCTCCATGAAACTCTTGTCCATAGAATCGAGTAAATAGTTCACTCATTATCTCTGCATGACTCTTGTCGGGAGTTTTTATCTGACTCAGAGCGATCTGCTTGGCAAAGTCGTGCATCGAACACCCCATGAGGGCCCTTTCTTCAAAAGATAGGCGCGCGAACATCGCATTGTACATGGTGGCGATTTTTTCATTGGTGTCTCTCATTTCTTGGCCAGAGAAAAAGCTTCGCTTAACCCAAGCTGCGAAACCCAATCGTTGACATAGTCCAGATCAAGATCAGGACAGTTCTCCACGAGAGTTTTTATATCTCTCAGTTGAAACTGGGGTGCTTTCCAAAGGCCGCGTGCGGCGGGAAATCACGCTCCAAACAACGAGCGCCAAGATACCGACGACGGGAATGGAATAGAATTCCAGCCGATCATTCAGCGCACCGCCAATGATATCTCGAGTAGTCAGGTTGTAGAGCACGAAGCAAGTTGCCAGCGCCACCCGGGCCGCGACTTCCCCTTCCCGCAGCGCCGTGCGGGCACAGAGCGCGACGAGGGGCGCGTAAAACACGCCCATATTAATCCAACCCGTCGGAACCACGAGCGGCACCAACGCGAAGAAGAGAATCGCACCGGTGCGCACTTCGCTCTCATCTTTGGCGCGAAAGAGCGAGGGCAGAAAAAGCAGGCTGGCAAATCCCAGCGCCAGCAGGACGGAAAAAGAATACGACCGCTGCCACGGCACCCCGAAGAGTTCTCCCCAGCGCATGACCGCGGCCGGAATGTTTTGGAAGTAGAGCGAATCCATGGCCCAGTGTTCGCCAAAATGGCGGAGCGCGTGCATTTGCGCCTGTACCATCTCCAGCGCAGGAATCGGTCCCTCGAGAACTTGGGGAAGGCCTAAGTAAAAGAGAAAGGTAAACGCGGTAGCGGCAAACGCCGCGCGCCAGCGCCGGGCCCAAATATAGAAGCCCACGAGCAGCGCGGGATAGAGTTTGAATGTGATCGCCGCTCCCAAAACACTGCCGGACAATACCGGATGTTTTTCGTGTAGGCGGTAACTCAGCAACATGAGGGCGGCGAGAATCACGCCGATATTGCCGGTGACGAAAACATCGTGCACGGGATAGGATAGCACCAGCGCAGCCATCCAAGCCGCCAGGGTCTCTTGTTTTTCCGTTAAGGGTGGGCCCAGCTCCCTCGCCATTCGCCGGCCGGCAAAAAAGACGTAGAAAAACGACAGCGCCAAGATCGAAAAGTAGACCCATCGCCCCAGCGCCGGGCCGATTTTCACAAAGGGAATAAACGCCCAGGCAAAAAAATAGGAATAGTGGAACTTGGGCGGCACGGTGATACCCGGTTCATAGAGATTGGCCAAGTCGCCGGAGAGCACCCGGCCCGCCGCCCGTTCGTACATGGGATAGTCGATGTAAACCGCGCGTGTCTTTAACGCCATCGCTCCCGTCAAAAGCAGTAAGAAAATCCAGATCGAGTGTTTCATTTCGCTTTCGAGTCCTGAATCTAGCCGGGCACCTTTCGGACCTCTAGAAATAGTAAGAGATGCCCGCGAGCAAGGCGCGGGTGGTTTGACTTAAGGACGCCAGAGCGACCGGGCGAGTCCCTTGACCGGTGAAGCCGGCCGTGTGCGTCTGGAACATCAGGCGCCCTTCCAAATTGATCTTGTCCGAGAGGTGATAGTAACCGCGCACGGAAAAGTCCCAAGCCGCCAGGGCCGAAGTCTCCGCGCCCGACGTCCCACCGCCTTCGCTCAATGAGCTAAAGGCCAAGCCGTTCATTTCGAGTCCCGCCCCAATGGTTTCGCTGAAGGGAAAATCAAATCCGCCGCCCAGAAGCATTCCCGAAAACACCGCGCTCGACGGCGCTAGAAAGTTTGGGAGCTCGTCGACCTGGAACTGGGTTCGGGAATAGCCCGCGCGCACAAAAACACTCGGTCCGTATCCGGAGCCGCTGAGGGCCAGCCGGTAACCCACTAAAGTGCGAACCTGATTCGATTGGGAGCTGAGACTGATCGAAGTGCCGGTCGCCGTCGTGCCCAATGACGCAATTCCAAACATGCCACCCAACTCCGCAAATGCATCGCGGGTCAGCTTGATCTGTGCCCGAACGCTCGCGCCGGGGTAGAAACCGGTATCGGAACGGTACGCACCGGTAGCGGCCGCGGTTCGGTTCCAGCTGATGAGGTTTCCCATCATCTGCACGTCGACAAAACCCCACTTTTGGCGCTGGAACGCATACTCTCCCGTGATGGCCTCCGGAACACTTGCGATATCGCGCGAAAGCGGCTGCGGTCGGAAGGTGCGATCGGCCAGCGGCGCTTCCGGTGAGAGCGTGCCCAGACTTTGGAAGCGGACCTTATTCCCCTTAGTCACCTCCAAGGGCTTGTTTTCAACAAGAATGGTTCCGAACGAGAGATTTTTCTCCACCCGATTGAGCAGGATGACGCCAGTCTCTTTCAGCTCGAACCCGACTTCCCCTTTTTCGAGGGTGAAGATCGCCACACGTGTCCCCTGTTTGAAACTCGGAGCGCCCCGGTCGATGACGACGCGGTAGCCTTCGCGACTCAAAACGGTCGCATCGTAGGGCAAAGACTGCACAAACGAGGAAAGCCCTTCCTGAGTTGCCGCGCCGAAACTGGCCAACGCGTAGCGATCGTTTACCCTCACTACTTTTTGGAAAATCAGTTCCCCCGGCTCGGGCACCGCGGCGACAAAGGCGATTTGGTACCCGTTTTCGCTCTTTTGCACCTGCGCGAGCAGAACCGAATCCGCCCCCGCGGAGCGGGCTAACGCCAAGACCGGCGTCAGGGCCTCTTCCTTCATCGAAGAAATATCCGGAAGGGGGGCCTTAACGAGCTCGGCCTTAAGCGCATTTTGGGCAGCCGAATTGATTTCAAATCGCGGCCGGGTCTGAAAGTATTTTTCCATCTCGGCCTGCACATGCTGGCCGTGAACGCTCTCCGGATCCGCGTTCACCACCAACGCCAAGATCGACTTGAACGCGTAACGAGAATCCGCTTCCGGCGAAGCTTGGACTATCGACGACAGAACCCAGGAAAGTGCAAATAGGAGGCGTGCCATATTCATCTCCTCACCAATCTACGGGAGGCGATCGCGTTTGGAAATTTTTGTTTTGTCTCAGGAATAAGAGGTTGCCGCTTCATGGCCCGTTATGCATAGACTGTGCCAGAGCAGTTTACGTTGGGGGACGCGTTCTGTTACATTGAGTCAGGAAGAGATGGGAATGATCGGATGGGAAAACGGTTGGCGAACGAGGGTCACGTACGGAGCGGCGGCGCTCTGGACGTTTGCCCTCGTGCTTTGGCCCGTTCCCTCCAACTTGCGTTCGGGACGCGACGGGGAGCGACTCACTGCGTCGGCGGGCGAAGGACTTTATAAATCGGATCTCACCCAAGCCAACTTTGGATTGCTCGGCGTGCGGTTCTTTGAATCGAATGAAGGCCAACCCAGTTGGAATATTCGAGCGGAGTTTGCGGAGTTGCATCGCCAGAAGGAGAATTACGCATTCATGAAAACGGTGAACGCCGATTTCTTTTCCGGGGCGTCTCGCAATGTCGTGCGCACCCAGAGCGACTATGGCCGTTCCCATTTTAACAAGCGCCTCGTGGAACTCGAAGGCAACGTCATCGTGCAATCGGAAAAAGGCTACCGGTTCATGATGGACCGGCTCGATTACGACAGTGGCGGTCGCAAGTTTCACTCCGACGACGTCGTGAATATGTCGGGGCCGGATGTCGCCGCTCCCGAGATGTTTCTCACTGGCACCGGGCTCGATGCGGACCTAAATGACGATTCTTTCGTCGTCCGGAAAAATACTCGGGCGCGTCGGCGCCTCAGCACCAAGGAGTGGATGCGCATCCAATCGCGCGGCAGTATCTTTCACCCCGATTCGCAGCAGGCCGTGTTCATCGATCGCGTTCGCGCCGTATTGCCGAATATGAGCATCGAAAGCGATCGCATGGAAATGAATGTGAGCGGAGAAGGCGGCGAGATCCTCAAAGCCACCGGCAATGTGGTGCTGTACCACAAGAAACGCAAAGGCCGGTCCGAGATCGCCGACATTGAAATCGCCAACGACAAGGTCATTTTGCAGGGCAATCGGCAACCGGCCACGATTGTCGGAGAGGATTCCGAGCTCAAAGGTCGCCGCATCACGCTGTATACCGACGAAGACCGGGTAGAAGTCCAAGAAGCCGAAGGGAGCATGGAAAAATGACGCTCTCGACGCAAGATTTGGTCAAAAGCTTTAAGGGACGCGCGGTGGTACAAGGTGTTTCGCTGTCGATTCCGAGCGGACGAGCGGTCGGACTCCTGGGCCCCAACGGCGCCGGTAAGACGACCACCTTTTACATGATGGTAGGGCTCGTGAAACCGGACAGCGGGACCGTACGCCTCGGTGACGCCGAATTGGGCGCGCTGCCCATTTACGAACGCGCCCGGCTGGGCCTGGGGTACCTGCCCCAGGACGCTTCCGTGTTTAGGAAGCTCAGCGTCGAAGAGAACTTATTTGTCGTTTTGGATAATTTGAAAATCAGCCGTAAAGAGAAGAGAGCCCGAGCCGAACGCGCAATGAGCGACTTGGGCATCACGCGCCTCGCCCGTCAGAAGGCGATGACGCTGAGCGGCGGAGAAAGACGCCGCCTGGAGATTGCGCGCGCCCTGACGCTGGAGCCGAAGTTTCTTTTGCTCGACGAACCGTACGCCGGGATTGACCCGCTCGCGGTGCAAGAGATTCAGGGAATCATTAAGAACCTTCGGGATCGCGGGATTGGCATTATCATCACCGATCACAATGTTCGGGAAACGTTAAGCAGTTGCGACGAGGCCTACCTTATCAAGGAAGGCAAAATCTGGGTGCACGGAACGCCCGAGCAGATCGTGAACAACGAATCGGCCCGGAAGTTCTACCTGGGAGAAGGATTCAGGTTATAAAGATGGCGATCGGACTCAAACAATCTCTCAATATGAGCCAACAGCTGGTGATGACGCCCCAGCTGCAACAGGCAATTAAACTCCTGCAGCTTTCGCGCATGGAGCTAGAAAACCTGATCAATACCGAATTGGTTGAAAATCCCATTCTCGAAGAATCCGCCGATTCGGAGAGCACGAGTCAGAGCATGACCGAGGTGGAAGCGCCCCAAGAAGCCAAACCGGAAGAGAATCCGCAGGCGGCCGAAGATTTTAACTGGGAAAACTATCTCGAAAACGCACGGTCCACGCCAAACCTCCCCGTTCACCGCGGTGGAGAGGATGATTTACCGTCGTACGAAAACACGCTCACCCAGCCCGCGAACCTCGCCGATCACGTGATGTGGCAGCTGAAGATGAGCGATCTCACCGACGCGCAGAAGAAAATGGGGGAAGTGATCGTAGGCAATATCAACGAGGACGGCTATCTTCAGGCGTCGCTCGAAGAAATGGCCAATCGCGAGAATTTCGACATCCACGAGATGGAAGCGGTCCTTTACCACATCCAGAATTTCGATCCGATCGGCGTCGCTTCGCGCGACCTGAAGGAATGCCTCCTCGTTCAGATCTACGACATGCAGTTCAATGATGAGTCGCTGGAGAAGATGGTGGAAAACCACCTGCCCGACCTCGAAAAGAAGAACTACCAGAACATCGTCAAGACGCTCGGCATTTCGATGGAAGACGTCATCGAACGCGTGAAGATCATCGGGGAACTCGAGCCCAAGCCGGGACGCGCCTTCGGGGGAACGCCCGCGCACTACATCATTCCGGATATTTACGTCGTCAAACGCGGTGATGAATACGTGGTGATGTTGAACGAAGACGGCTTGCCGAAGCTGAAGATCTCCGGGTTCTACAAGAATCTGCTCGAAGAGGGTTCCACCAAGCAGGCCGATACCAAGGAATACATTCAGGGCAAACTGCGATCGGCGGTTTGGCTCATCCGCAGCATCCACCAGCGGCAGCGCACGATTTATCGCGTGACGGAAAGTATTGTTCGCCAGCAGAAAGAATTCTTCGATAAGGGCGTATCCTTTTTGAAGCCCATGGTCTTGCGCGATGTCGCCAACGACATCGGGATGCACGAATCGACGATTAGTCGCGTAACCACGAATAAGTACGTGCACACCCCGCGCGGGATCTTCGAATTGAAGTATTTCTTCAATAGTGGGATCAGCCGGGTTCATGGCGCCGACGTCGCCAGTGAGACGGTGAAAGAGAAAGTGAAGGCGATCGTGGCGCAGGAAGATGCGGCGCACCCCTTTAGCGATCAAAAGATCGTCGAAATGCTCTTGAAGGAAAATATCAACATCGCCCGACGCACCGTCGCCAAGTACCGCGAAATGCTCGGCATCCTTCCTTCGTCCAAGCGCAAAAAAGTGTTTTAACCGTCGATCGCCTGCGGTATTCCTTAAGGTGAAAGGGGCCTACTATGAGCCTTCATTTCGCCTTCCGTAAGATCGAAGCAACCGAAGCCATTAAAGAAAAAATCGAAAAGCGCGTTGGGAAGTTCAAGAAGTTTGTAACTTACCCAATGGAGATTCACGTAATGCTGAGCTTGGAAAAGCTCTTTCATTGCGCGGAAATCACGCTCCATGCCGAGCACAAGCACATGGTCGCGATCGCTAAGACGAAGAATCTGTACGAGTCGATTGATCTGGCGGCGGCCAAGATTGAGATGCAGCTGAAGAAGGAACGGGAAAAGCATAAGGGACACAAACTCGCCCATAAGCTGACCCGTCCGCGGGCCGCAAAACTGGCGTCCGATGTGGGGGCGGTATTGCCCCATATGGAAAAAAAAACCGTTTCCAAAGCGCGCTGAACTAATCGAATCCGCTGGAAATTACGACGCAGCGCAATAAATCCTTGCAAGGGGCTTCGTCGGGGCGTAGGGATACCCCCGCTCATGACGAAGTGTCTTTCCATTTTAGCTTTGGCTCTCGGATTGGCGGTTTGGAACGGCTTCACGAAATGCCGTCCCGAACCCAAGGAAACGTTAGAACACGGGACCGTTTTGAAAGTGGGGGACCAGAAAATCGCCCCACAACGTCCCCTCCCCCGTTTTTAGTCGGTAATCACAGTCCGCTAAACGACGTAACGTAACCGTCAACGATTCCTCGTTGTATCCCCGCGCCAGTTCCTGAATTTTCGGCACAAAGAACGGCGGCACGCCGATCTGCGGCGCCAAGACTTTCGGATCCCGAACTCCCGTCGCCATCAGATGCCGGCACTGAGCCACCTGACGAAAATGCCGCAACACGATGGATAGGATTTTGATTTCGCTCTCGCCGTTGGCCAGTAAGCGCTGGAGTTTCAGCATGGCCGCCATCGGCCGCCGGGCGACGACATCTTCGCTGAGTTGAAACACATCATCGGCCGCGGAGCCGCCACCGCAAACCTCGCGCACATCTTCGGCGGTAATTCGGGGGCGGGCACCGACGTAGAGCGCCGCTTTATCCGATTCTGCCGCCACCAGGGAAAGACTACGACCGGCCGCTTCCACCAAGCCTTCCCACGCCGGAGCATCGATCTCTTTGCCGCAACGGCGCTCGAAGAAACTGCGCCACTTCGGCCAATCGCGATCCCACGGTTCGGCCACTTCTAAGACCGTACCGTGCTTTTCGATTTCCTTGACCCAGGTTTTTCGTTTGTCGGCCTTCTCGGCCAGAATCAAAAAGCACGTCTGGGGGGCGGGGTTTTTGAAGTAGGCTTCCAAACGCTCCAGCAACGCCGCGGGCGCCTTCTCAAATCGACGACAAACAACCAAGCGGGTGGAGTCCGGGGCATCGAAGAGTCCCGGTAGCGTATCCAAAGAAGCAATCAAATCGGCGGGGAGCACCTGCTCCGCATCGAAGACATCGTAGTTGAATCCGCCGCCGTCCCCGCTGCCCAGGAAATGTTTGCGCACGCGCTCCGCGAATTCCCCGGCCTGAAAAGGTTCTTCGCCGGCGACGAGGTAAATCCGCGACGCGTTTCCCCCTTCGAGATCCCGCAGGGCCTGGGCGAGGGTGACCGTCGCCATTAAAACAGCTCCATCATTGCGTCGTAGACATCGCGCATGATGTCGCGGGCAATTCCGGCGTACTGGGACTCAATCAAAGACTGGGTCATCGGCCCCACCGAACTGGGGGCATGAAAATCTTGGGTGCGTGAAGTCACGGCCTCGACGCGGCGGAATCCGCTAAAACTCCCGGACCACAGCACTGCCTTTTTTTCCGGATCGGTGAGCTGGACGTTGATCCCCACGTTCACCACGATTTCGGTGGGCAACCGGCGATAGTTCTGCAGGCCCCCAAAGGGGGTGGGCGTCAGGGCGGAAGAGTAATAGGTGATGCTGGCAACCGTGCCGAGCAGCTCATAAGCTCCCGGGTGCCGGTGCGTAATGCGAACCTGCCCGCGGCTCTGCAGTTCCCGAATCAACGCATCGGTGAAAACCCGTTCCGCGCCGATTTCATCGGTCGTATTGGTAAAGACCGGTACGAAAATTCCTTCGGGATTGGCGAAGCCGTCCTTGAGACGCTGCCGCAGACTATACCCGCACCCCGACAGGCAAAATCCCGCCAGGGCCAGGGCCAGGGCCAATACCCACCCAATGCCTTGCCACTTGCCTTCCCTTGAGCGGCCATCGTACCTTTTGCCTGATTCAAACATCTTTAGAGAGCCACACTAGCAGACTGTGAGCCATTGGAAAGGGTGAGCGCCTTGGAAGAAGTCTTCATTTTATCCGCCGTCCGAACCCCGGTCGGAGCGTATCTCGGCAGTCTTAAAGAGGTTTCCGCGCCGAAACTCGGGGCCACCGCCATTGCTGAAGCCGTTGCTCGCGCCGGCATTTCCAAAGAGGCGATCGATGAATGCCTAATGGGTTGCGTCCTGCCGGCCGGTCAGGGGCAGGCGCCGGCCCGGCAAGCCGCGATCTATGCGGGACTTCCCCAGTCTGTCCGCTGCACTACCGTGAATCGGGTTTGCGGTAGCGGTCTGAAGACCGTGATGCTCGCCGCTCAGGCCATCCAAACCGGCGATTCCCAAATCGTCGTGGCGGGTGGAATGGAGAATATGAGCCGAGTGCCCTACTACCTCGATCGCGCCCGCGAAGGCTATCGCCTGGGACCCGGCAAACTCCAAGATGGGATCATTCTCGACGGCCTCTGGGACGTGTACGGCGATAAGCACATGGGAAATTGCGCCGAACTTTGCTCGAAGGAAAAAAAGATTTCGCGCGAAGAGCAAGACCGCTACGCCAAGCAGAGTTACCTGCGAGCGCAAGCGGCGATCGCCAAGGGGCTCTTCCAAAATGAAATCGTGCCGGTCACTGTGCCCGGCAAGCAGCCCGTCACGGTTTCCGTCGACGAAGGCCCGGGCAAAGCGAAGCTCGATAAACTGCCCGAGTTAAAACCCGCCTTCGATAAAGAGGGCACGGTTACCGCCGCTAATGCGAGCTCACTCAACGATGGCGCGGCCGCGCTGGTTTTGGCTTCCGGATCGATCGTCAAGAAACTTGGGCTCAAACCGATCGCCAAGATCGTCGCCCAGGCCAGTCACGCCCAGGCGCCCGAGTGGTTCACGACCGCCCCGGTTCCGGCGGTAGAAAAACTCCTGGCCAAAGCCAAGGTGCCGATTGCCGACGTGGATTTCTTCGAAATCAACGAGGCCTTTTCGGTGGTCGCGCTAGCCTGCGTGCAAGGCCTCGGAATCGACGAATCGAAAGTGAACGCCCGCGGCGGCGCGGTGGCCCTGGGCCACCCCATCGGCGCCAGCGGGGCGCGCATCCTGACGACGCTGATCCACACACTCGTCAGCGAAAAGAAAAAACGGGGCGTGGCGGCGATCTGTATCGGGGGCGGTGAAGCTTCCGCCGTTCTCGTGGAGACGGTGGCGTGATCCGCACTCCCGGCGATCCCGAGTTAGAGTGGAAACTCCTCCAACGCATCGGCGAGAAGATCCGAGAACGGCGTCGGGAGTTTGACCACTACACGCGCCAATTGGATAGCGAGCTGCGGGGGGAACTCCCCCGGTTGAGCGCCGCCGATCGTCTCAAGTTTCGCGTTCTCCACCGGCAGTTTGACGGGGGAAAAATGCCGGGGTTGCCAGTAGCGGTGGCCGCCGGCCGTTTCTTGATCCGCTCTTACCGCAAGCTGAGGGGCGCTTAGGATGTCGTCCCAACCGATTACCATCCACCAGTTTCACTTCACGGCGACCGCCGGTGACGCCATCACGAATCAGATGCGACTGATTCGCTTGGCGCTCGCGGAAGCGGGGATCGGCGGAGACATTTTTGTCGTCGAAAATCGCGCTCCCGAAGCGTACGGAATTCGCCGCTTCGATCCGGCGCAAATGTGGAACAGCGATCTGGTTTTGATCCACCATAGCCACGCCAACCCGAGACTATCGGATGTGCTGGGCATCGAAATTCCGAAGGCGCTGATTTACCACAACGTGACCCCCGCCGGTTTCTTCCTACACGATCCGTACCTGGCTCGTTTTTCGCAAGACGGTCGCAATCAACTCAAGGCCTTCGTCGGCAACGTAGTCGCGACATTTGGCGACTCGCGTTTCAACTGCGCGGAGTTGGAACTGGTGGGGTTGCCTAAGCCGACCGTTTTTCCGCTCCTCGATTTGGCCGCCCCCGTGCCGGAAAGCGCCGCCGCCCCCCACCGCCGGGGGGCCCGCCAATTGCTCTTCGTCGGCAAACTCACGCCCCACAAGAATCAGGCGCTGCTCATCCAGATGCTCTACTACTTGCAAAAAGGTTATCCGGATCAGTACTCCCTCGTGCTCGCCGGACGTTCCGATCCCCTGTACGGCGAATACCTACGCCTGCTCGCGAAAGGGTTGGGACTGGCGGACCGTGTGCGACTCACCGGACCGATTTCGCAATCTGAATTGGAAAGGCTATACGCGGAATCGGATGCCCTCGTTTGTGCGAGCTTGCACGAGGGCTTCTGCGTTCCCTTGGTCGAAGCGATGCAAAGGCGCCTGCCGATCTTCGCCATTCCCACGACCGGGGTGCGGGAGACGTTGGGGAAGTCCGCGGTGCGCTGGACCACGCGCATTCCGTATAAGATGGCCGAATCCGTCGACACGTTGCTTTCCGATCCGGACGCCATACACACGGTTCTCGCCGGACAGGACCGCCGTTTGCGGGAAATTGCGACCGTCCACCGCGCGGAACGGATTCCGATCCTCCTACGAGAACTCGTGGAGAACTTGCGCCATATGCGGCCGACGCGACCGCTGGAGTCCACGCTTTGAAACATTTTTTGGAGGCACTGGCGCTTTACCGGCAGAACTGCGAACAGATTTGGTCGCCGGATCACCGGGCGCAGGCCGCCCTTGTGCCCCGGTTCGAAGCACTCGCGGCCGAGGGCGAAAAGGCGCTCACCCGCGGGAATTTGCCTGCACACCTAACCGGCTCGTTACTGATCGCGAGTCCGAGTTTGGACGCCGTGCTGCTGACCCACCACCGAAAGCTGGGGCTTTGGTTGCAACTGGGTGGGCACGCCGATGGCGATGCCGATCTGGCGGCGGTGGCGCTGCGCGAAGGCCAGGAAGAATCGGGCGTGAAAGCGCTGCGCTTCTTTCCCCTGGCCGATCTTTTCGACCGCGATTCAGAAAGCCCGGTGATTTTTGACTTAGACATTCACCGCATCCCCGCCCGAAAAACGGAGCCCGAACATCTGCACTACGATGTGCGGTACCTCGCTATCACCGAGCGTGAACGCCCCTTGATCGTCTCCGCGGAATCCAATGAATTGCGCTGGATCCCACTTTCTGACGCATACGGTCTCACTGCCGAACCGAGCATGCACCGCCAGTTTGATAAACTAGCGTGGGTCAGAAAAAACTGGAACACGGCATGAACAGAAAATTCTCGGTTTGGCTCTCGGTGGCTCTCCTTTCCGTCGGCTGCGGACTTATCAAAGGGGGCGGGGCCGGCATCGATACCACCTTTGGCAATCAGGGCTACGCCACGGTGGCGGTCTCGGCCGGTGAAGACAAAGTCAACACCATGGCCACCGCCGGCGATGGATCGATTTACCTGGTGGGAGCGACGCGGGCGGCCTCGCAAGATTTTGCGGTGGCCAAACTCAGCGCGGAAGGCGCCCTCGACACCACCTTCGGAACCGACGGTAAGACGTTGGTCGACTTTGGATCCGACGACGAAGCGTTTTCCGCCTTGCCCCAAACCGATGGCGGCTTGTTGGTGATCGGTCGTTCGGTGGTGGGCGGGAATGCGAAACTCGCGGTGACGCGACTGAGCGCCACCGGCGCGGTGGACACGGCCTTCGGCACCCAAGGAAAATTCGATTCCGTGATCGGAGTCGGCGCCGAGTTTCGGGCCTGTGCGCAAGACAGCCTGCGCCGAATCCTGGTTGCCGGAAGTGCCGCGATCTTGGGCACCCGGCGCTTTGTCGTCGTGCGGCTCACCGCGACCGGGGCCTTGGACAAATCGTTTGGCGATGCCGGCGTGTCGACGCTCAGTCCGGGCGCGGCCGGGGATTCGGCCACTTCCCTGATTGTCACCGCTAGCCGGATTTACGTGGGTGGGACGCGGATCGCGAGTCGGGCATCGAGCAATTCCGATTTCTCCGTTTTGGCCCTGACCCACACGGGCGCGTTGGACCCATTCTTCGCCAACTCGGGAGTTTTTAGCTTTGATTTCACGAGCGTGGAATCGACCACGATCGGTAGCAATCCGGCATTGGACACCTTGAACGCCATGACGATGGATAGTAGCGGCCGGATTGTCTTGGCGGGGGAATCCATCGGCTCCACGGGAAGTCGCCTCGCCGCCATCCGGATCTCGGCGGCGGGCGCGTTAGACACGACGTTTGGCGTCGTTTCCAGTGTTTTTCTGGGCCAGTTCAAGGTAGCGCCGGAGGGTCGCGTGCATTCGGTGATCGCCAATGCGGGCTACCTGCTCACCGGCACCGCCGACAATCCGAAGGGGACGCTGAAAGAAACCGAAGCACGCACCTACATCGCGTTGACCAAGCTGAGTGAAAGCGGACAACCGACGGGCTCCGACCTGCTCTCGACCGGCAATCGGGCGGAAGCCAAGGCCTCCGCGTTAGGAGCGGATGGGAAGTGGTTAGTCGGCGGGAGTGTTTTCAACGGTACCGACTGGGATTTCCTCGCCCTTCGTTACAATCGGTAGGCCGATCCAAAGGTGTATTCCAATTCCGATTTGGGCCACGAGCCAAGTCCGTCCCGTCCAAGTGAAAAAGATCGATTCTAAAAAGTCGGTGAAAATCGGCACGGGGCTTTGGCCAAACGCCCGGTAGAAAAACCAGGCTTTGATGCCGGTCAGCAGGGCCGCGAGCGCAAGCCCCATCCAGAGCCCTCGACTGACCTGTTTCAGAGCCGTGTTCATCTCGCCTCCGACGAACGAATCACCAAGCGGTGGTTCCCCGCGCGCGCGGAGCGGCAAATCACTCGCGCCCCCGAATCATAAGCACATACGGCTTCCGGCGGCCAAACTTCCAAAACGGGTTTAGCGGGAAAGATCGCCTGGGGTGCGAAAGCCACCGTTTCCCCCGCGCTCGGATCATTTTCCCACTCCAGGGTGAAAGACTGCGTGCGCCGGGTCGTCGCGGCCAGCCGATCCTCCATTTTCACCGGCGTACCCGCGATGCGCACGGCGTGCGGTCGGGGGCGAAAGTGGCGCAGGTTCCCTTGGTTGTCGACGATGCTGGCATCTTCGGCATTCCAATCATCCTGACGTGCCGGCGTCCAGGTGGGAATGTAGCTCCACTCCATGGCCGAAAAGAAACGCCGATTCCATTGCGCGTAGAGGCCCTCAAGGTATCTTCGCGCCAATTCCAGATCAGCACCCGCCTTCGGATGGCCGAACTCACCGATCCAAACCGGGACGTTCCAACGGCCCGCCGTGCGCTCGATGTCACTGATCTCGATCTCGCTGAAATCGGACCACCAACCCAGCAGATGCCGTCCCAGTCCCAGCATTTGCAGATCATAGAAATGCGGAGCGAAAGCGAAGTTATCAAACTCCGGTTTGCGCATGCGCGGGGAGATCACCATTCCCGGGCCTAGACTCACGCGCCCGGCCACCGGTTCGAGAAACAAAATTTTGGTGGGATCGACGGCGCGAATCGCGCGCGCGGCGTCCGTATAGAGCGGGAGCAGCTGCGAATCCCAATCGCCGCGGGTGGGCTCATTTAGCAAATCGTAACCAATCACCGCCGGTTCCCGACGAAAGCGCTCCGCGACCCGTTGCCAGAGGGCCACGTACCGTGTCCTCACACCATTGGCATCGGCGTAGAAAGCGTCGTAACTGGCCTTCACTTGGGGCGAAAGGATTTGCCGATCGCCCCAGTCCGCGCAAGCGGGACCGTTGTCGGGTTGGGCCAGCGGCCCAACGACGGCCCAGCGGGGAAAACCATCGCCACAGCCGTCCATCGCGAAACGGGAAAACGCGTCTTGGTGCAAGTCCACCACTACCCCTAGCCCGCGACGCCCGACTTCGCGCACAAGGTTCGCGTACCACTCGAGATAGGCCACGTCGTACTTGCCCTTCACGGGCTCGAAACTTTCCCAGTTGAAAAGCAATCGGATGGTGTTGATTCCCCACCCCGGAAGGGGATCCAGGTGGGAGGCTTGGAACTTGTGCTTTACCGGGGGCGATTTGAAGGCACCGGAAACGTTCACCCCGCGCAGCAGAACGACGCCGCCGCGAGCATCGCGAAAGTATCGCCCCTGCGCGCGCAGGGGACCGACCGTTAACGGGATCTCGGCAAAAAGGGGAAGCGCGAAAAGGGCCAGCAGAAAAACCGATCGCATACGGGCCCCCGGCTAGGCAACCTTGGGGCGTTTTTGGAAGGCGGCATTCATCGTCGCCATCAACTGTTCCTTCGTAAACGGCTTGAGGATATAGCCGCTCACTCCGGCCTGCAGGGCATGGGCAATTTGCTCACGCTGCGATTCGGCCGTCAGCATCACGAAAACTGTTCCGGCCACGCTAGGGTTGGCGCGAATCTTTTCGAGCAGATCCAAGCCCTTTAGCTTCGGCATATTCCAATCACTGATCACGATTTCGAATCGCTTTTTCGCTTTGTGTGCACCCTGAATTTGTTTCCAAGCGTCTTCGCCGTCGACCGCTTCCGTGATCTGGTGAAACCCGAGATCGCGCAACGCATTGGCCATGATCCGGCGCATCGTGCTCATATCGTCGACAATCAAGATCGGAGTGTCTTTCGGAATCATCATCGCTCCAGAGTCAGCTCAATTTCAAAGTCACCATCGGGCAGGGAAAATGGAATCACGACCGAAATATCGGTCGCCAGATACCAAACCTTCAAGCCCGATCCACAAACCATCGTGGGGATCCCGCGCTGGATGCCTTTGCCATCCGTACTCATAAATTTTTTCACCTTTCCCGAAATCACATTCACCAATTCCCGGATCCCATTTTCCACCGCGTCCTTGCTGTCGCGGTTGGGATCGGCCGCCATCTTCCTCAAAATCCCCTGATACGTCGAGTCAGGAAAACAAAAGCAGACCGAAACATTCGCGTGGTCGGAAAAAACACTGAATACGGCAAGGAGATCGCGGGCCACACCGAGCTGTTCGCCACGCCGGTACGGATCACGGTGCGTCAATTCGAGCGAATATTGTACGCGAAAAGTTTCCACCGCCGCCATGATGAACGGGCTAACGAGTTCCAGATCCGGACGACCGGATGCCTTCGCGGGCTCCATTGGGACTCCTAAATGGGAGGGTGAGTTCTTAAGTGTATCCGGTCGCGTAGCCCCAAACAATGGGTGTATAATCAAAGAGAAATCACTTTCCTGCTTTCCCCCAAAAAGACACGACCCGTCATGTCGGATTCTGAAACGCAAAACGCGGACAATTGGTTCGACGCTCTTCAGCAGGCGATCCTCGCGCTCGAAAACGCCGAGAGCGGAACGAGCGTTAAAGGTGCCAGCTGGTGGGCGCCGCTGACGGCGGCCCTCGAATCCACCCAAAGCGCCAGCAAGGAGATCGGCATCGCCGTCCTCTCCCAGCTTTCCCAAACGCTTTTGGAAACCCTGCGCCCACTGCGCGAGGGGGTGGTGGACCTTTCGCCCGCCACGATGAAGCTTCAGGCCCACGCGCTGCGCAAGTGGGAATCGCTGCGCGACGCGCTAGCCTCCACCGCGGCGGACGACGAAGTCACTACGTTGCTGCAAAGCCTCGGTTCGGAAAAAAAGGAGAAGGCCGCGCATAGCGCGGCGGGCCGCTCGACGCTTCTCATCACCGATATGTCCAAGTACCTTCCCCTCTTTGTCGAGGAGACGGAGGAAGCGTTGGAAGCGATGCAGTCCCACCTCCTCGCATTGGAAGAAGACACCAAATCGGGACGCATTCCCCCGGCGGAGACCATTGACGAACTATTCCGCCACGCGCACAAGCTCAAGGCCTCCGCCGGCGCGATGGGTTTCAATGCTCTGAGTGAAATGCTGCACACGATGGAAACGGTCCTGGATCGGATCCGCAGCTTCCAGCTGCGCGCGACGGCCGAGATTGTCTCGACGTTACTGGGCGCGCTCGATCAGCTGCGTAGCGAAGTGGAAGTCGCCAAGCAAGGCCAGGTTCCCGCCGCCGAGTTGCTGGAGGTGAAAGCTTCCCTGATGTGGTACCTCGATGCCCTGCCCACGGACTCGGAAATGGCCCGAACCGTGGTTCTGACGCCCAAAGAAAACGAAAACAGGATGGGGCCTAGCGAGGATACCGTCGCGGCGGAACCGAGTGACAAGGATCCCCGTTCCGAGCCCGCGGTTCCGACGCCGACCGCCGTGCAGAATATCCGCGTGCCGGTCTCTCGCCTCGATGACCTAATGAATTTGTCCGGCGAACTATCGATCAGCAAAAACAGCTTCCTCGCCGTTTCGCAGAACTACCGCGCCTGGCTCTCGGTGAATCGCAGCCGCAACTCGCAGGCGGAGAAGACATTGGTCGCCCTCGAAGACGCCATCCACCAGCTCTCGCAGCTTGCCGGCGGCATTCAGAGCACCGTCCTCGAATTGCGCATGGTGCCGATTGCGCCGCTGTTCGAACGCTGCCGACGGGTGGTGCGCGACATCGCGCAAGACCTCGGCAAGGAAGTAGAATTGGTTTTGGAAGGGGCGGACACTTCCCTAGACAAGAAGATCATCGATCAATTGAGCGACCCGCTCAATCATATGATCCGCAATGCCTTGGACCACGGGCTAGAAACGCCGGCCGAGCGCAGTGCGGCCGGGAAACCCACTTGCGGAATTCTCACCCTTAAGGCCGAACGCCAGGGCAGTCGGATTGGTATTACCATCGCCGACGATGGCCGCGGCATCAGCCTCGACGCTATCCGCATCAAAGCCGTGCAAGAGGGGCTCGCGACGATCGAGGCCGCCGATAAAATGTCGCCGGCCGAACTCTACCCGTTTCTCTTCGCCCCGGGATTTTCCACCGCCCGCACCGTCACCAGCATCTCGGGGCGGGGGGTCGGCATGGATATTGTGCGCAAGCGCATCGAAGAAATCAACGGCACCATCCAGGTGGAGTCCACCTACGGGAAGGGTGCCCAGTTTCGAATTACCCTTCCCTTGACCGTCGTTTCGCAAAACTGCCTGCTCTTCGATAGCCACGGCGTCACCTTTGCCTTCCCGCTCCACAACGTCTCGGAAATCGTGCGCGTGAAGCCCGACGATCTAATGGATTTGGAGTTCGGAAAATTCCTTCACTTGCGCGACGAACTCATCGCCGTATTTCGCATCAAACACTTCTTTCGCAATACGACGTTTCGCTCGAGCAGCACGGATGCAATCGATTTCAACGTCATCATCGTCAAGGCCGGGAAACGGCGCATCGGCCTCATCGTGGATGAAATGCGCGGCGAGGAAGAAATCTTGGTCAAGAGTGCGGGCGCGCTGGTCGGGGAGATTCCGGGACTGGCTGGCGTTTCCGTTTTGAGCTCGGGCGCGGTCGCCCTCATCCTCGATGTCGAAAAGCTTGTAGAACGCACCACCAAAGAACTTGGCGAGGCCGGCACCGGCTCCCTGGAAGCGGCAAATGGTTAAGACGATCAACATGGGCGAGTTCGATTCGGTTCGCAGCCCCGACGTCCTCAAGACGACCCTCGGGTCCTGTGTCGGTGTCGTGCTCTACGATCCGGAGACCGACACTTTCGGCATGGCGCATATCATGCTGCCCCATTCCACTCCGGGTGAAGTCGCCAACCCCGGCAAGTACGCCGACACTGCCCTACCCGCGCTCATGGCTCTCATGGGAACCGCCCCCCAGGATTCGGGACGGCTCCGCGCCAAACTCGCCGGCGGTGCGAATATGTTTGCGACGATCAACCAGGCGGGAGACGACGATGTCCTACGAGTGGGCGAGCGCAATATCCAGGCGACTCTCGAAGTCGTGAAGAAAATGGGAATCAAGATCCTGGGACAAGACCTCGGCGGTGTGCAAGGCCGCGAACTCACGATTGACGCGCAGTCGGGAAAGATTTGGGTTCGGGCCATCGGCAGCGATCCCAAGGAACTCTAACGAGCATCACTCCGGCGCCGGGAGTGGAATCTCACGGATGGCGAAAACATGTTTTTTCCTCTATACTCGTTCAAGCCTCTAACTCTTCTATCGAGGCCAGCAATGAATTCCATCACGGCAAAAGCCATTTCTTTTTTGATGATCGCGGTTTTGGGGGCCTGCTCCACCCTCCCTTCGGAAAAGACCACCGGCTCGGTGGATCGAGCGGCAATGGTTGGGAACGCGATTCAGGGGGACTGGATAGAGATGGGCGCGACTCTTACGCGAACGGTTCGCGTGAACGATTTGGCCGTCTCGGCGATGCCGGTCACCGAACCCTACCTTCGGACGGTAGTCGACCGGGGTGGTTCCAGCGGTCTCCGATCCAGCTTACCTTTGGAAGAAGAAGTCAGAAAGTACGTGAAGAACACAACCTGTTTCACGGTCATTTTGAACTCTTCAGAAAGCCAGCGACTAGGACAGTCCTCTTTCAATGCTTTTGAATTTGCCTTGAGAAAAGGAACTGCA
This sequence comes from uncultured Pseudobdellovibrionaceae bacterium, assembly GCA_964519985.1. Taxonomy (GTDB): domain Bacteria; phylum Bdellovibrionota; class FAC87; order UBA2466; family UBA2466; genus JAIEOG01. The sequence continues at coordinate 19,497 of CAZFMF010000002.1, forward strand.
ACCTTCCCGCTAAAAGAAGTTCCCGGCTTCCGCAAGCTCGGTTCCTCTTCGCGGCCCATTCCTCCCTTTTCAAACCTGGGAAGTACCTATTGGGTTCAATCCCTCTTTTGTGGTTCCCCCACAAAGCTGGATAAAACCATTCAACTTTCGATCAATGATTCCAACAAAATTTCCAAGACGCTCGAATGGAAGGTTTTGGAGTAGTCACGCTTCAAGCTAGAGCACTTCGCACTCAACTCCGGCGCCGGAGTGGGGGTCGGGACCCGAGTGGCTCGGCTTCTGCGCTAAGCTGCCTTGGCTGCTTTCGGCATCCAGTGTTCAATGATCGCGCCCGCGATCTGATCCAAAGGTAGAATGCGTTGCGCAGCACCCATCGCGATCGCTTCTTTCGGCATTCCGTACACCACGCAAGTTTCTTCGTTCTGGGCGATGGTGAGTGAACCCGCCTTTTTCATTTCCAATAGCCCGGCCGCGCCATCATTCCCCAGACCGGTGAGCACGACCCCCACCGCATTGCCGCCGGCGTTCTTGGCCACCGAACGAAACAGAAACTCGGCGGAGGGCCGTAGTCCCATTAGCATGGGTTCTTGGTGCAGCCGCACGGCGTAGAACGCCCCGCTCCTGGAAAGCTCCATGTGAAAATTGCCCGGCGCGAGTAGCACGGTACCCGGCACGACGCGGTCGCCTTCCGCGGCTTCGCGCACATCGAATCCGGTTAGCGACTTGAGGAGGGCGGCGTAACTGCGGGTGAACAGCGGCGGCATGTGCTGCACGATCAAAACGCCCGGCGCTTCGCGCGGCAAACCTTGTAAGAAGACCTTGATTGCTTCGGTGCCACCCGTCGACGATGCCACCGCGATCACTTTATGGGTGGTCTCCATTTTGACGTCCGGATGGACGATGGCGGCCGGCGATGCCGTGGATTTCCCCACGAGCCGCGCCTCGGCGGCCGCTTTCACGCGCGCGGTGAGCTGATCGGCCATTTCATTTAGGCCTTTGGTCAGATCCAATTTCGGTTTGGCAATCACGTCAATGGCCCCGGTTGACAGGGCCCGCATGGCCATATCCGACCCGGCCTGCGTGAGACTGCTGATGATCACGGTGCGGGTGGGAAAATGCCGCATGACTTTTTCGAGAAACGTCACACCATCCATTCGTGGCATTTCGACGTCTAAGGTCATCACGTCCGGTTTCAGCGCTACCAGTTTTTCGCGAGCGTCGTACGGATCGACCGCCGAGCCCACCACCTCGAGCTCCCGGTCCGTTTCGAGCAAGTCTTTTAACAACCGCCGCATCATCGAGGAATCGTCGACAATCAACACACGAATGCGGCGTTTCAGGGAGGTCATTTGCCCACCTTCTGAAAAACGCTCGGCGACACGGGATTCAAGTGCCGATTGCGGATATACCCCGTTTCGGCGTGGCCCACAAAAAGATACCCGCCGGGTCGTAAGGCGCTGACCAGGCGATTGACCACCTCGGCGCCGTTGAAGTGATCGAAGTAGATCAAAACGTTCCGACAGAAAATAATGTCGAAGGGATGCTGAAACGGGTACGGCGCCCGCGCCAAGTTGAACTCGGCGAAGGTGATGAGCTTGCGGTAAGGCTCGCGCACGATCTGCTCTTGCAGCCCGCGCGCCCGCCGGGGTTCAAAGTATCGGGCCCGAATGGCGGATGGCACCTTCCGCATTTCCTGAGGGGTGTAGCGCCCCGAAGCCGCTTTGATCAAAGGCACCCGATCGATATCGGTCGCCAAAAATTTCAAATCCCAGCTCCGCAACGCGGGGTAAGTCTCGTAGAGACTGAAAAGCATCGTGTAGGGTTCTTGTCCGCTGCTCGCGGCGGCGCACCAAACGCGCAACTGCGGACGCGGATCCCGCCGTTTGGCGGCGGCAATCTTTGGCAGAATTTCGGAAAAGAAATCGAAGTGGCGAGACTCGCGAAAAAATTCGGTCGTATGAGTGGTCAAGGCCCCGATGAAATCGCGCAGGTGCGCGGGATCGGAGGCGGCCAGAAGCTGATCGTATTCCGCGTAAGATCCGCACCCGGTTTTGCGCATCAATGGCGCCACGCGACAGGCCATCAAAACCCGATTCTTGTCCGTGGGGGGCATGTCGACACCGCTCAGGTCCTTGAGCCGGCGGGCCAATGCCGCATAGCCAATCGCGTCATCCCGCACCACCCAGTGCAGATTGCGCGGGTCAGCCTTAAACTTGGCCGACATATCGATTTTCGCCAGATTCTTCATCGCGTGAGCGGGCCCTACCCGATCCCTGTCTTTTCGGCACATTAGCGGCCCGCCTTGATGGCCGGAGGGCCACGTGCGTGTGTGCGACTTCCCACCGTGCAGCTATTACTCCCAACAAACGTGGATCGGCGCAGAGCGCCTTGATAGTGGGTGACCGCGGTGAGACCGTCGCAACCAATAGGAGAAAACATGCGTATTCTTTTGGCACTATTCATGGCAGTAGCAAGTCCCCTCTTCGCGGCGGCTGGAACGCTTAAGATGTCTGTGGAAGTTAAGAAGGGAAACGAGATCTATATTCCAAAAAAAGGAGGAGCTACCGGCGAGTTTTCACAAGATTTTGTAGAGAAGGTTGGCAAACTAGCTTCAGAGGGTACCGGGGTTTTAAGCAAATACACCTTCGAGGTCCCTGTGGATGAACGCATGGCCCGTGGTACCAACAATGATCAAGAGTCCAAATCAGAACTGATCGAAGATAACGGCAAATACTATTGGAAAACCTATTTTGTGTTTGTCGACGATAGAGGCCTCAAAACTTCCAAAACTGCCAAGCATGAGGTTGAGTTCACAAAGGGAGATTGGAGTGACTACGAGAGCGGCAAAGACGTTGTTTTTCAGATTACGGCCAAGGAAAAAAGTAAACGTCTGGATGAGATAAAGAAAGAAGTCAGAGAGGGCTTAGAGGCGTTTATGGCGGAAGCAGAAAGTGACACCGGTTTAGAATTTTCCTCACCTAAAGAGACCGCGATCGTCGTTAAGGGAGAATACACGTTCGAAGGAAACATGAATGAGCTGAAGTACGCTCAGCCCTATTCTTATATGGAAGTATTCGTAGAAGCCAACTAACCAAATCTACCGGAGTATCCAGTCGACTGGATACTCCGGGCGACCTAGGGCTCTCCTGCCCGTCGGCCATGAGCGGCTAGGGGGACAAAATCGCTAGGGAAAGGGGGTGGCGATAAAGTCGCCGGGTAATTTACCGAGGGTCAAGTCCGTGCCTAAAAACACCGATAAGAGAAGATATTGGGTTCAGAGTTTTCTCGAACGAATACCGGGGGATCGGCGCAATGACCCTAAGACTGAAACTCATTTTGATGTCCGCCGGAATGGTCACCATTCTCGCGCTGGTCAACTACGTGCAGTTCGGGCGGGTGTTGAAACAGCAAAAAGAAGTGGCGGTGGAGCAAATCGAAGGCCACGCGGTGGCCCTGACCAATGCGATCGCGACCCAATTCTTCGAACGTTATCAAGACGTCCAAGCGTTTGCCGCCAACGATTCTTTGCGCAAAGACAAACCCAATGAGACCGAGCTTACGGCGCTTTTTGATGAGTACTCCCGCATCTACGGCATGTATGACGTGATCCTACTCGTCGATACCAATGGATCCTTTGTCGCCAGCAATTCGCGCGGCCCCGAAGGCCGTCCGCTGCTCGTGAACCGCATTCGCACCCGCAATTACTCCAGCACCAACTGGTTCCGCAATGCGATCGCCGGTCAGTTCACCGAAGACGGTAAGAAAAACCTGACCGGGGCCTACGTGGAAGACGTGCAGATCGATCCGCTATCCACCGCCGCGCACGGCGAAAATCGCCTCGGTAACTCTTTCTCCACCGCGGTGAAGAACGTCAAGGGTCAGACGGTGGGCGTGCTCACCTGCCGCGCAAACTTCAGCTGGGTAGAAAGCGAAGTGCGGTCGTACTATTCCTACCTGCGTTCCCGCGGACTCAACTCCGCCTCGATCGCGATGATGAACAAGGCGGGCCTTACTCTGCTCGACTACGATCCTTCCGCCAATCGCGGAAATTCGGAAACGATGCACGATTTTGACCGCGTGATCTTGAAACAGAATCTCGCCGCCGACCAGTTTGCCCCCGCCACGGAGCTCTTCGCCGGGCGATCGGGCGCGATGGTGGGTACGCACCCCTTGAAAAAAGAGAACTTGGCGAGCGGCTACCAGTCCTTCCGTGGCCACCCCAAGATGGTCGATACCATCGGTTGGGGCATCATCGTATCGATCGCCGAATCCGATGCGTACGCGGTGATCACCGCCGCTCGTAACCAGTTGATTGGCCTTTCGTCGATTGTGATGTGCCTATTCACGATCATGGCCTATTGGTTCGCGGTCATGGTCAGCAGTCGCTTAACGAAGCTTTCCGAGAATATTTCGGAGACTAGCGGTCAAGTGATGGCCGGCAGCGAACAGATGTCGAGTGCGAGCCAAAGCCTCGCTTCTACCGCTACCGAGGCCGCCAGTTCGTTGGAAGAAACCGTCTCTTCGATTGAGCAGCTGGCCGCGATGGTCAAGCGCAACGCGGATCACGCGATGGAAGCGGCCAATCTTTCCCGGGCGAGCCGCGAGTCGGCCGATACCGGCGAAGTGGAAATCCACAAGCTTGTCGACGCCATGAACGAGATCAACCACAGCTCGCAGAAAATCGAAGACATCATCAATGTCATCGACGACATCGCGTTCCAAACCAACCTGCTCGCCCTAAACGCCGCGGTGGAAGCCGCCCGCGCCGGAGATCAGGGAAAAGGTTTCGCGGTAGTCGCCGAGGAAGTGCGCAATCTCGCCCAACGTAGCGCGGCCGCGGCCAAAGACATCACCTCTCTCATCAAGGAAAACGTCGCCAAGATCGAATCGGGCGTCGAAATCGCCGGTCAAGGTGGCACGGCTTTACGCGCGATTGTCACCTCGGTTCGCAAAGTGGCGGACCTCAACAGCGAAATCGCTTCCGCGAGCAAAGAGCAATCGCACGGCCTCGAACAAATTAGCCAAGCGATGACCCAACTCGATCAGGTCACGCAGACCAACGCCGCCTCGGCCGAGGAAGTCGCCTCCAGCGCCGAAGAGATGTCGAGCCAAGGCCTGATGCTGCAAGAGACGGTGAGCCGCCTCAACGCGCTGATTCACGGCACCAAAGCGGCCAAGATCCGCGCCGCCCAAACCGCGGCGAGAACGGGGTTCTCCGCCGGGTTCCCGAATCAAAAAGTGATTCCGATGCGCACGAAAACGGCGGCCGATAAAGTCATCCCATTTGATTCCGACGACAACGGCGGTAATCTGGGATCCACCTCAGGTTTCTAAGGGACACGTCATGGAACTGGCGCGCGCGGGACAATACCTGTCTTTTTCGCTGAAGGACTTGTCCTATGCCGTTCCGATTGCCTCGGTGCGCGAAATCAACCGCGTTTTGACGATCACCCCGATCCCCGAAACCCCGAAGTACATCTCCGGGGTGATGAACTTGCGCGGCAAGGTGATTCCGATCGTGGATTTGCGAGTGCGGTTTGGGATGGCGTCGACCGCCCACACCAAGCACACTTGTATCATCGTCGTGGATTCGGAGCACGGCCAAGCCGGGCTGCTGGTGGACTCGATCCAAGGCGTGGTCCACCTTGGAGCCCAACAGATTGAGCCTCCGCCCCAATTGCCGGAGCAAGTCAGTTTGAGTTTTGTCGTAGGAATGGGAAAAATTGAGAAGAACGTACTCGTGCTGGTGGATGTCAGCCGGGTCCTGCTAAACGCGGGATTCGAAAGTTTGACCCGGGCCGCGTAAACGGAATAGGAAAGCCATGGACGAAGGCTTGCTTCCAGTCGATTCCCTCAAAAGCGTCCTCGAGATCCGTCTTAGCGGGAACGCGTACGCGGTGCCCGTCGAGTTCGTGCGCGAGATCAACCAAGTCGCCGATATCACTCCCCTACCGAACAGCGCGGCCCATATTTGTGGTCTGATGAATTTGCGGGGCCAAGTGATCCCGGTGATCGATCTGAACGTCCGACTCGGACAAGCCAAGACCGAACTGACGCGGGAGACCTGCGTGGTCGTCGTCGACGGGCTGGAGGGCGTGGTGGGAATGCTGGTGGACGCCGTCATGCGCGTTATCAATATTCCAAAAACGCAAATCCTACCGACGCCCGATAACTGCCATTTGCAATACGCCAGTCTCGTGACCGCCATTGCCGACATGGGCGACCGGATGATCACGCTGCTCGATGTCCTGCACTGTTTGGAATCTCACCAAGGGCTGGATTTGCCGTCGGAACCCGAACTGGGTGCGGAAGCCGTGAAGCTACTTTCCTAGGCCGCGTCGGCGACCATTCCATCCACATCTAGGAGCAAAGCCACTTTACCGTTACCCAGGATCGCGGCGCCGGCAATGCCTTCGCTATCCCGGATACTTTGACCCAAAGGCTTCATCACCACTTGGGTCTGGCCCAAAACGGCGTCGACTTCCAAAGCCACTTGACCGGTTTCGTGCTGGTACAAAACCACCATGTCCTTGGTGGCATCATGGGCGACGCCGCTGGGTCGGCCATGGTAAGTGCTGCGCAGGCGATCGGCCAGTCGGAAAAGCGGGAAAAACTTGCCGCGAATATTTAAAACCTGTTCACCGGAATGCATTTTTACGAGGCCGGAGTCTTTAAGATCTACCAATTCACGGATCCCATCCATCGGTAGAATGTAAATATGGCCGTCGACCGAGACCAACATTCCATCGGTGATCGCCGTCGTGAGCGGAACGGAAATCCGAAAGCTCGAACCTTGTCCGAAGGTCGACTCGACATCGATACGGCCCTTCAACGCTTCGAGGTTTTCCTTCACAACGTTCATTCCGACGCCACGTCCGGAGATATCCGTTACTTTCTCGGCGGTGGAAAAGCCGGGGGCAAAGAGCAACTCGAAGATCTTGGCATCGGGAAGGGCCGCGGCGTCCACTTCGGGTCCCAACAACCCCGTTTGTTTCGCTTTGGCGGCCACCCGATCGCGATCGATTCCCGCGCCGTCGTCGGTAATCCGGATCACCACGCGCCCGCCCACTTGCTGAGCAGATAATGTGATCAGGCCGCGATCCTTCTTGCCCTTTTGGCGTCGTTTTTCCGGCGTTTCAATCCCGTGATCGATGCAGTTGCGTACGAGGTGCACCAGCGGATCGGAAAGCTGCTCCACCATCGTGCGATCGATTTCGATGTCCTCCCCTTCGAGAACCATGTCGATGGGCTTTTTCAGGCGCACGCTCAAGTCGCGTGCGACCCGCTGGGTCTTAAGAAAAAGGCTCTTCAGGGGCGTCATGCGCATTCCCAGGGTGCGGTCCTGGAGTTCGCGAATCGCCTTGTCGAGCAACGTCACGACGGTATTGAGTCGCGAATTGCCGGTCTGTTTAAACGCTTCATTCAAGATCTGACTTTTCAAAACCACCAGCTCACCGACGATATTGAGCAGGCTTTCCACGCGGCTCGCGTCCACTTTGATCGTGCTGGACTCAAGCCGGTGGCTGGAATGATGATCGGGTTCCTTCGGAACGGGTGGCTCTTCAACCGTCGCCTGAATTCCCAGCACACTGGGAATATTCGCCCCCTCCGCCAGGGAAGTGCTGGGCGTTGGCGGTCCGTCGTCTTCCGGGTGCGCCGCCAAGTCGGCCTTGCGCTTTTCCAGCGCCTGATTGAACGCAACGACTTCCGCTTTGAGATCTTCAACGTCCCAAGCGGGAGGGTTCTCGCCACGCAGGTCGTCGATACGATTTTTAATCGCGTCGCCGCATTTTAGGAGGATGGAGATGGTCGCGGTATCGACGAGCTGAGGGTGGCTGCGCAAGATCGCGAGGCAGTCCTCGACCACGTGGGCGAAAGCGGCCAAATCGGAAAATCCGACCGCGGCCCCCGCGCCCTTAATCGAATGAGCCAGCCGGAAGATTTTTGCGAGCTCCTCGACGCGTACGTCAGGGTTCTCGATCTTCAGGTACGACTCTTCACAAGCCTCCAAAAGGAACTGCAGTTCATCCAGGAATTCCTTTTGGAGCTCGCGTAAAAAATCCTGATCTTCGGACACGCAAGCCCTCCGATCCAAACATCGGTGTAAAACCCGAAAAACGTGAGTCGTTTTCAGCGCTTGGGTACGCGGGGCGTCTTTTTGCTATTGGGAACTCGGCGCGCCGCGGCGGGCACTTCGTAGAGCCACGGGGCGATGGGTTGACGGGCTTTCCACACGCCGCGTCGAGCGGCTTTCGCCTGCTCCTCGGCTTCAGCGTAAAGCGTTTTGTCCGTCGTGGACTGCTCTCGCAATTGCCGTTTGTCGTGCCAAGCCAGGCCCCGCCGAATTTGCCGCAGCGCAAGATCCTCGCCTTTTAACAAGATTTTGCCCAACTGGGCGCAGCCGCCTCCGTCCCGAGGGCAAATCTGGGCGCGCACCCAGTCTACGGTGACGACTTTTCCTAAAACATGCTCGGAGAAGGATTTCTGCGCTTCGGCAAAAGCGTCCTGCCCTTTTTCGGGTGCGTCCGCCCCCAAAAGACGGAACGCATGGGTCTGCCCGCGGGCGTCAACGACCCGAACGGTATCGCCGTTCAGAACATCGGAAACCTTGCCTTCAAAGGTATCGCCGCGTGCCGCCGCTGCCGCTACCCACGCAATGCCCACCACCAGCCAGCGCTTCATTCCCACTACTGTGGAATCTCTCGAGCGCGCCGTCAATTTCTGCCTGACGCTTGACCTTCCGGAGCATTTACGAGAAGTCAGCTGCAACAAAGGAAAACGCATCATGGATCCGCTCTCGCTCTTTCCGTACGCCGCTGAAGTCCCCGATACCGTCCAAGTCGACAAACGGCAGGGCCGCATCCTCATCGGCGGAAAGATTGAAACCGAGGGATTTGCCCGCAAGGAAGTTCCCTCCCCGTGCCCGTTGCGGGGTGACGGCGGCACACTTTTTTATCCGATTCTGGGCGAGACCCCCAATGTCGATGTAGCGGTGTTTTCCCGCGCGGTAGACGCCGCGGTAGCGGCCTGGGACAAGGGCCGTGGCGATTGGCCGACCGCCCGTATGGAACAACGCATTTCTGCGGTCAGTGCTTTTCGCGGGCGTTTGGTAAAACACCGAGAAAGTGTCGCGCGTTTCCTGTCCTGGGAAATTGCTAAACCCCTTCCCGACGCGTTTGCCGAATTTGATCGCACGGTGACTTACATCGACGACACTTTGGAAGCGGTCAAACGGATGGATCGCGAGGGCAGCAGTATCCATTTCGCGGGCGGTATCATGGCGCAGATCCGGCGCGTGCCCTTGGGCGTCACGCTCTGCATCGGCCCCTTCAATTATCCTTTGAACGAGACGTTCACGACGTTGATTCCGGCGCTGCTGATGGGCAATCCGGTGGTGCTCAAGACACCGCGCTTTGGGCAACTGTTCTGGGACGTGCTGCTCGATGATTTCCAAACGAGCTTCCCGGCCGGCGTGATTAATATCGTCAATGGCCTAGGCCGCAATATCATTCGGCCCAGCGTCGAAGCCGGCAAGATTGATGTGCTGGCGCTCATCGGCTCGAGCAAGACCGCCAATACGATCAAGCAAAGCCACCCCCGTCCGAATAGTTTCCGTACCGTGCTGGGACTCGATGCCAAGAACCCGGCGATCATCCTCCCCGATGCGCGAATGGATCTCACCGTCTCCGAATGCCTGAAGGGCTCACTCTCGTTCAATGGCCAGCGCTGCACAGCCCTGAAAATTCTCTTCGTGCACCGATCGATTGCCGACGATTTCACGGCGCGATTTGCGGAAGCGGCCGACGCGCTGAAAGCCGGACTGCCTTGGCAAAATGGCGTCGCCATCACTCCCCTTCCCCACCCCAATAAAGTCAGTGAACTGCAAACGTTGATTGCCCAGGCAACCAGTCAGGGCGCCGTGATCGCAAATCCGGGTCGGGGTGGAAAATCGGTGGCGAATCTGCTTTTCCCCACAATTCTGCGTCGCGTCCCCTTGCACGCGGCGGTGGCGCACGAAGAACAATTCGGCCCCGTCGTTCCGATCGTGGAATACGATTCTTTGAAAGATTTAGAAAACTACCTCGTTGATTCGCCGTACGGGATGCAGGCCAGCATCTTCGGAGAAAGCCCGACGCAAGTCGGGCTACTCGTAGACCAGCTTTCTAACTTGGTGTGCCGGATCAACTTGAACACCCAATGCCAACGCGGCCCGGACGTTTTCCCGTTCACGGGTCGGAAGGCCTCCGCGGAAGGCACGTTAAGTGTCACCGATGCTCTGCGCTGCTTCAGCATCCGGTCGATGGTGGCGGCGAAACAGGACGAACACGGCAAAGCGCTCTACCGCTCCATCCTCGAGAAAGACACATCTCAGTTTTTGAGCACGAACATCGTGCTCTAGTACTCAACCTTCAAACGATCATTCTGCGCATCGTACGGCGCGCGAATATTCCACCAATGCAATTGCACGACGTTGCGATCGCTGTCGTAGTGCCACTGGTCTTTCTTGTCCCCGGTATTGCCCTTGAGATCCATGCGGCCGGCCGAGGTTTGAAGCGCCACTTTCAACTTGGCCGGATCGGGTTTCTTGGGCAGCGAGAAGCGCGTTTTCACGTAGCGGGCCGACTGGGCCACGACGGCCTCGGCAAAATCTCGCATCCAGTTGCCGGGTGGAGAACAAGGGTTCCAGCTGACCACGCGCCCGTGACTAGGAGCCACCATCTGTTCGAAGATCTGGTTCACCGAGGCGTTGCAAGACATATCGTTGAAATAGAGTTGGAACGGTTTTTTGAAACTGGCGAGATAGTTCGTCAACCCGCGCCCGACATCCGAAGGCTGCGCGCCGGCCCCGCCGGTCTCTTGCTGCAAGACTTCGTAACGATCTTTGCTGAACGAATGGGCGAAGACAAGGAACGGAACCTCGGGATCAAAGAATTCATCTTGGAATAACCCGGTTTGACTTCGGATCCCGATCAGGAAGCGATCCAACGCCCAAATCGCGGATTGGTAGAACTCCGAGCTTCGGGTGGCATCGATCATCCGACCAAAATCGCTGGCGACGTGGTTACTGTCGCTGGTCAGGCGCTTCTCCCCACTCGGCGTGAGGATCGGTCGTCCCTTGAAACTACGGGAAGAGAGCACCACCACGGAATAGCGCACGGTCGCTTCGTCCAAACGGGCGAAGAACTCCGGCGCAGAACGCTTCAATTCATCGTAGTATCCCGCCGTCGCCGCCGTTTGATCCAAAACGAAGACCAAATCGATGGGCGCGTTTTTTTCCGGAGTCTGGAAATTGTAGCTATGGGCCAGCAGGGTACGATTGACCGAGATCATCAACGTCCCCTCGGTCTTCTCGGAGCCATTGTCCGCGGTCACCTTAAAGACCTGGATCGTTCCCGCCATGTCGCCGGTGGGTCGCCCAGATAGAATTCCCGTCGTCGGATTCACGGCCAGCCAGTTTGGGCCACGGATGGAGAAGGTCAATGGCAAGTCTCCCAGATCGCGTGCCCATTTTTTCAAGTCGTCTTGAAACATTTGGTCGGGCACCGCGGTGAGGTCAATCGGATCATTCAGCCAGATCGGCGGTCGGCTTTCGATACCGACCCGCACTTTAATCACCCCGTCGGCAATGCCGCCATCCGTGTCGGTGACCCGCAACGCTACCTGGTGCGTTCCGCGGTGCGACGCCGTCGGAGTTAGACGCAATAGGCCCGTCGGCGTAAGACTGACCCACGGCATCGAAGAAAGCAGTCGGAAGGTCAATGCATCTCCTTCCGGATCTTCCACGAAGCGCTTTTGATTCAACTCCATCGTGAAGACTTGGCCGACACTCACGCCGAAATCGAGAGCTTCGGGGTGTAGGATCGGTTTCTTGTTTCCACCCAATACGCGCCCCATCGCCTCGACTTGCACGACCGACTTGCCATCGGAAGCTTCAAGAACCGCCGTGAAATCGCTATCGGTTTCCCCAGGCGTGCCCGAGACATTTCCGTCGCTGCCGACGAGAAGCCAACCGGGACCTTCCGCCTTGCGGAAAGTGATCGGATCATTGTCCGCATCTTCCACGAGGTGGCTGAGATCGAAACTGAATCGTACACCGACCTTGGCATTGCCGAGTTGGACGGGGATCTGAACCCAACGGGGTTTATTGTTCTTCGAATCGATCGGGATCTGCACTTGCGTGTCGGCAAAGGCACGCCGCAAGTCACGCACGCGCGCGGTCAAGACGTTGACCACCGCATCGGCTTCCGTCGGCTGGCCGATCACTAAACCGCTCGAGGTCACGAAAACCCAGTTCGGGCCCGCCACTTTCTCGAAGGAAAGCTCGTCATCCGGATCCGGATCGGAGGCAAAGGCTTTCAACGATTGGGCGTAGGTTTTCCCCGCTTTTCCGGCCGGCAAAACGACCGGCTGGCGCCAGACCGGCCGGCTATTGTCCGAGGAAACGTCAATGATGAGAGCCGCGTTCGCTCCCAGCTTGTCGTTATTCACCGTGACGATAAAGGTATTTTCGCCCGCGTCTTCGTCACCCGGCGTACCGCTCAGGCGCCCGCTCGTGGGATCGATGTTCAACCACGTGGGACCGGTCGGTTGCTTGGAGAAAGTGACCGGAATGCCATCGCGATCCTGGGCCTTGTCTTTCAAAGTCCCGCTAAACGGCACGCCCGCGGTTGCGGTTAGGCGAATCGGATCCGTTTTCCAAACCGGTGGACGCGGATCGCGTGTGACCGTGAGCTCAATTTCACCGGAAGCGACGTCCTTACCGTCGGTCACATCAAAGCGCAGGACTTGCGTGCCAATTTGATCGTAGGTCGGTCGCAGCGTTAACACCCCCTCTTTGGTCATGCTCGCCCAACCCACCGGCGATAGCGAGAAAACCAGCTTGTCACCGGGATCCGGGTCAGAAACAAAGTCCACCTGATTGAGGTTCATCGTCAAAACTTTGCGCTCGGCGATCGGGAATTTGATCGGTTGATTGACGATCGGGGCGTGATTCGGCGGCACGACGCGCCCACTGAAGCCGGCCTGCTTTGGTGTTCCACCGTCGGTTACCGAGATAATCGCGACATACGCTTCCACATCCGCGGCCGTGGGAGTTCCGCCCACTTTTCCGTTCGGATCCACCTGCAGCCAACCCGGTCCGGCGATCTTCGCAAAGGTGAGCGAATCCCCCTCTTCATCCTTCGTAATCGTCCGCAGGTCGTAATTCATGGCCTTGCCGACCGCGAGCTCCGGCAAAGGAATGGGCTCGTCCACTGTCCATCGCGGCGGGGCATTGGGTTTGTCCACCGTGAGCTCCGCCGTCGCATCCGCCGAAGCGCCCGACGGATCGGTCGCCTTTATTCGGATACCGCTCGGACCCACATCGCCGGCGCGCGGCGTGCCGCCGACAATCCCGTCCTCCGAGATCCCCAACCAATTCGGTCCGGCGATTTTGGTAAATCTTAGCGTTTGTCTTTCGGGATCGCTCACGAAGCCAGAAACATCGGCGCTGTAGCGCTGCCCTACCTTGGCGTTCGGCAGCGTCACATTTTGACTGACCCAGACCGGTGGTTGGTTGCCGAGCTTGACGTTCACCACCATCGCCACATCCGTCGTCATCGACTCATTGGCCGCCCGAACTACAACCGTATGATCGCCCTCCACCGCCGGGGGCAGACCAAAGACCACTCCCTGGTTAGTCACATCGAGCCAGGCCGCGCCCGATGCCTTGGAAAACGTGAGTGGACGCCCGTCTTTGTCGAACGCGAGTGCGGAGACGCTCTCACTAAACTGCTTGCCCACCGATGCGGATCGGCGAATGGGCTCTTCGCGCCAAACGGGCTTTTGCGGATCGGGGTTGATGCGAATGCGGATCTTTCCCGTACTGAGATTCATTCCGTCGCTCACCTCGAGGCCTAGGAGCTTGTCCCCGACATTGGGATACTTAGCCGTCACGGAAAGCTTGCCGGTGGTGGAGATCGTGGCCCACTGAACGGTGGGATTGAGCTTGAAGGTCAAATTCACATTGTCGTCGGTGACGTACTGCGGATCGTTCAATTCGCGTTGGAAGGGTTCGCGTTCCTTGAATGTGAAATTGAGTGCCGTCTGGTGAATGATGGGGGCCTGATTGCCGCTCGTGACCTTGAGAAAGACCCCGCCTTGCGCCTGGCTCGAACCGTCGGACACTTCGACCACTAAAGTGTGATCGCCCCCGGCGGTTGGCGTGCCGCTGAGTTTTCCGTCGGTACTTAGGCTTAACCACGGGGCGTTGCTCTGAATGATCCGATAGGTTAGCGAGTCGCCTTCCGTGTCCCGGGCATTAGTAAAAAGATCGTAGGTATAGGGCCGGCCCACGGAAGCCGCGGGCAGCGTGAGGGGATCAATGAGCCAGATCGGTCCCGCTCCACTCGTCGGGCGCGCGCGCGGCTTTCCTGGTGCGGTTGGCTTGGGTGCCGAAGTGCTTTGCGCCGATACAATCGTGAAGTACAGATCCGCTTCGACGGATTGAATTCCTTGGGTAGCGCGCACACGTACCGCGCCCTTACCGGGGGCACTAGGCGTGCGTCCGTAGAGGCTTCCCTTTTTTGCATCGAAGGCGATCCAACTCGGCCGCGTCGACGCTTCCCATTCCACGGCTCCCGCCACTTTGCCCTTCAACAATTTTTCCAACGACAACGAGAATTCAGAATCAGTGGAACGCGAGAATCGAAATTTTTCTTGGCTGAATTCGAGCGGCGCCGCCTGCAATGCGGACGCAGAAAGGATCCAAAATAGAACCGTACGATAACAACCCATCCCATTCCCCCAATACACCCAAGTTCCTCATTAAAACGGAAGGTTGAATCCGTCACGCTGAAAAAGCCGCGAACACAAGACACGCACCGGTTTCGCTCACTCCCACTTCGTCATGTCGCGTCGAGTCAGTTCCGATACAGAGAGAATGGGGAACCCATTAAAAAAATGGTTGGGTGCACCGGCACCGGAGAGTGCGCCGTCCGGCTCACCCACTTCGCTGGCGACCAACGCGCAAGAGAGTTTGGCCGAAATCCTCCATATTTACGGGCAATACGCTTTCGATCTCGAAGACCGAACGGCGATCGACGCGGTCCGTCGCTTCTCCACAATGTCGCGGCACGTTACGAGTGGCGAAGCCGCCGAAGGCCTGAAAGCAAGCGTGGGGACCGGGCGCGATTGGAAGGGGATTCTCACGTTATTTCGCGAACACCGAATTCTGGAGCGGAATTTCTTTGCGCGCGCCATTTTCGATTTGCGTTTGCTGCTTTGGGACTTTGTGCAGATCCTCGGCGCCACTTTCTTTGAGGATCGCAGCCATCAGGTTCGCCTTTCCGCTCAAATGGAAAAGCTCCAAGCGGCGCTGAAAACGCAGAAACTTGAGCCCATCAAACAAGAAGCGAGCGCAATCCTCCAGCTATTGGAAGAGGCGCAGCGGAACAAGGCCCGCCAACAGAAGTGGCAACTCAATCAAGTGGGACACCGACTAAAACTGCTGCGCTCCGAACTCGACGCCGCGCGCAAGTCACTGAGTCTGGATGGCCTGACCCAACTCTATAATCGAAAAGCGCTTGATGAACACCTGGAGCGGCTCGCTCACCTGAATCACCTCTCGGGTAAGCCCGCCACTCTCTTGATGATCGATATTGATCACTTCAAGAAAATCAACGATACGCACGGGCACCCGGGTGGGGATGCGGTGCTACAAGGTTTGGCGCGCGAACTGGTGCGCGCTTTTCCGCGCAAAACGGATTTCGTAGCTCGCTACGGGGGCGAGGAATTTTCGGTTTTGCTCGAAGACGATGGAGCCAAGACGGGCGGTGAACTCGCCACGCGTGTGATCCGCAAGGCCCACGAATGGAAGTTTGAACATGAAGGGAAGACTATCCCGGTGACCCTTTCGATTGGGGTCGCGGAATTGAAGGAAGACGAGTCGATTGCCCATTGGGTAAAGCGGGCGGATGAAGCGCTCTACGCCGCCAAAAAGGCGGGCCGCGATCGGTCCGTGGTGGGGTAACGGCTTTACGAAATGCTCACGCCCCGGGAGACGGGACGCGTTTTGAGAACTTGGATGCCCTGAGCGGCGATATCGGCGGCCAGGTTTTCGCGTTTGTCGGGATCGACCAACACGAGAACACTGCCCCCGGCGGCGGCGCCGCAAACTTTGGCGCCTAGGGTCGATTTGCGCGCCAACATGGCGATCATCTCGTCGAGGCGAGGCGTGCTGACGCCGAAAAGTTCCTTGCGGTGCTTCCACTCTTCCGAGATCAGCTTTCCGATCCGGCGCCAATCGGTTTCCGGGGCTCGCAATTCGGCATCCATCGTTTCGGCGAGCTCGCGCAAAGCCGCAATTCCCTTTAGGACCGTTTGGTCCTTCTCGATTGCGCCCTTATAGATTTCCCAATTGCTGCGGCCACTGTGGTGTTGCTCACCGGAGAAAAGCACGAGCATCCGATCCGCCAGACCTTCAAAAGTCGCCGGCCGGTAGGCCGATTGGCCGATCTCACCGGCGCGCGACTGAAAACAATTCAATCCGCCGAAAAGCGCCGCCAAGTAGTCTTGAGTGCCGGTGGGGGTTTCGAGAAAGGTGGCTTCGACATCGCGAATCGTCGGCAACATGCGCCACTGCCATCCCAGATCGGAGTAGTCGCCAAAGACGCGGCTGATGCCGCGCAACAGGCCCACGCCCAGCGAAGACGAACCGCCCAGTCCACTCCCCATCGGCACACTCGTCTTCCAACTGACTTGTATTTTTACCGTCGGAAAATCTTTGCGGGTGGTAAGGTAGCTACTGAGCACGTACACGGGAAACCGAAGGCCTGGATCGAGGCGCCGGCAATCGTGAATGGAAACCGGACTGACAAAAGCATGGGTGGCGCCCGAGGCACTGTGGGCCTCGACCGAAAAGCGATCGGCGGCACTGAACTCAAACCGCACTTCGGCAAAAAGATCCAACGCCAGGTTGATGGTTTTGGCGCTCTCGGTGAGGCAGTATAGTGGCCAGAGGTCCAAAGTTCCCCCGGCCAAATCCACTCGCGTCGGCGACGAAACGGTAAATCTACCTTCCATGGTTTCCCCTATGGCTGCTCGACGATGATCTCATCTCGCCGCACATAACCCAAGTGTTGTCGTACCGCCTGCTCCTGGGCAAAGGCACTGGTTTCCAACGCGCGGATTTGCTTTTGGAGGTCGTCGCGTGAAACCCGGGCGACGTCGATTTGCCGGGTCAACTCTGAGTTGTGGCGCAGCATGCGCCGCCAATCCAGCCAACCGCGCTTGGCAAAAACGCCCATGGCGAGCAAACCAAAAACGGCGAGCGCGAAGGGCGCTCTTACGCAGAGAGCATAGCGTTTCATAGGTATAAAAGAGAAAGACGGGGAACCGTCAGACCTGATGAATCTTGATTGTGTTGGTGGAACCGTGGGCCAAACGAGGAAGTCCGGCTGTTACTATTATTTTATCGCCAGTTCCGCAAAGCTTCAATGCCCGTAACTTCTGGCCGATCGCGTCAAACATAGCCACCTGCGACATGAGTTCCTCCATGTCGGGCATAAAGATCGCTTCCACTCCCCACTTTAAAGACAGCTGCCGGTAGGTTTCCACACTCGAGGTAATCGCCACCACGTGGTTCCAGGGCCGGCATTTCGAGATGAGCAGCGCAGACTGCCCCGACTGGGTCAAAACCGCGATGAGCTTCGCGTGCAAGATGGAACCGAGGCGGGTCGCGCTCTGCAGCAGCGCAATCGCCATCTGCCCTTCCGGGGGCAATTCCCATTGGTTCCAGAGCACCGGCTGCTCGTGCGGCACTTCTTCGGTCTGCTCGATGATCTTCACCATCATATGGACTGATTCCATCGGGAATTTTCCGACCGCCGTTTCATTGGAAAGCATTAGGGCGTCGGCGCCGTCGAGGATGGCGTTAGCCACATCGGAGGCTTCGGCGCGTGAGGGGCGCGGGTTATCCACCATCGACATCAGCATCTGGGTGGCAATGATCGCCGACTTGCCACGCACATTGCACTTGCGGACCATTTTCTTCTGCCAGACCGGAACTTTTTCATTCCCGATTTCCACCGCTAAATCGCCGCGCGCAACCAAGATCCCATCCGCGGCATCGATGATGGCCTCGAGGTTCAGCAGGGCGTCGCGCTTTTCAATCTTCGCGATGACCTGCGTGCGTTTGCCGCGCGACTCGACGAAACTTTTGAGGTGGCGCACTTCCTGCGCGGTGCGAACAAAGGACATCGCGATGAAGTCCACTCCCTGCTCCACGCAAAAGAGCACATCGCTGTAATCTTTGTCGGTGATGGCGGGTGCCGAAAAAGACGCTTCCGGAACGTTGATGCCTTTATTGTCCTTGAGTAGTCCACCGTTGATCACTTCGCAGAGCAAGGCATCGCCAATGCGATCCTTGCAGCGCATCTCCATCAAACCGTCGTCGAGCAGCACCGTATTGCCCGGCGCCACGTCCTTGACGAATTCCTTGTAGCCGACTGGAATCACCGGTTTACCTTCCTTAGAAAGGGATGCCGGCTCATAAATCATCCAAACTTCTTGGCCGTTTTTGAGCTCCATCGACCCGCCCGGCAGCTTCGCGACTCGGATCTTCGGCCCCTGCAAGTCGGCGAGGATACCAATCGGCTTATGCACCTCGGCCTCCACCGACCGGAGGTCGGCAATGAGCCGAGCAAAGTCTTCATAACGGCCGTGGGAGAAATTCAGTCGGGCCACGTCCATTCCGGCTTTGGCCAGTTCGAGCAATCTTTCACGCGTATTGACCGCGGGACCGAGGGTACAAACGATCTTGGTGCGGCGTTTCATGGGGATGCATCATGCAGCATGGGGGGCGTTCTTTCGAGAGAAATTTAAGCCGGGGATCGAAGGGGAGGCGGGCGGGCCGGTCTAGCGCAGGGCGAAGGACGCCAAGTGAATATCCCGGATGAGGGGGAACTTCACGGTCTGGTTGATGCGCGAAACGAGCGCTTCTTTGAAATAGAGTTTTCCCGCTAGCGTACGGAGCGAGTCGAACTCCTGTTCGCGGCCGATTTCGAGTACGGCGTTTTTCACGACCGCCTGGCGCTCTTCCATCAAGTGGCGCGCGCTTTCATCGAAAAGTTCCACTTCGAGTTTAAAGGCTAGGGTGTGGGCCGATTCGTCGGGGTTCTGCACGTTCACAAACATTTCTTCGAGGGTGACCCAAGAACGCAGACGCGGATCGATTGCTACCGCGGGAGCCGCTGCCGCCGCGCCGTGACCGCCGCCACCGTGATCGGCCGCGGGAGCCGCACCGTGGCCACCGGCCGCCGGGGCACCGTGATCGCTAGCCGGCGCGCCATGCGCATCGGCCGGGGCGCCGTGTTCGCCGGCGGCGGGTTCGTGCGCCGAAGCGACCTCGCGAACCGGGAGCTCGGGCATGGCTTTGATTTGTTCCCACGCCCAGAGCGCGAAATAGCCGGTGACCCCGAGGTTGATCATCCCCGTCAGCATCACCATAAGTTTTGGAATGGTTCGGCCCATAATTCTTGAATTGATTATAGCGGGAATCGCTGCGGCGCGGCGTAATGTGGCGAAATCTCGATATTTAATTGGGGCTTAGGCTAGATCTAGGAGAGAATTTCCCCATGCGCCTCACAAATCTCCTCCTACTTTGTGTCGGTTTTTTCACAATCGCCAACGCGACCGCGCGCGCGGAGAAGACGCCCCCGCCGACGCAAAAGCCGATTGAAACCCAGAGTGAGCAAACGACCGAGGGCGAGACGTGGGCCGAGGAAACGATCACGCGGTCGGACCGCATTCACCCGTCCATTTACGGGCAGCCGGGGATCTTCCGGGTGCGCTCGGGGTACTCGCTCCCCAAGGGCTCCCTGACTTTTGGTATTGGCGGAGAATTTCTCTCCGTAAACAATGCCACCGAATTTGCCGCTTTTGGTGTGTCGGCGGTCGATACCCTGACCGAAAGCCTGTTTGTGGGGTACGCCCCGACCGAATCGCTCACGCTTTCGATCATGCGCCGCAACTCGTCCACGACTTACAGCGGTCCGAGCCAGCCGACGAATCTCGTTTCGTCACTGGGCGATTTCACGTTCGGCGCCAGTTACGCCTTTGAAGTTTCGCCGTTGCTCTCGATCGCCCCGGTGGCGAATTTCACGATCGCCTCCGACTTCAATGCGCTGACGCCATCGGGATCGACCCTGAGCGCTGGGCTCGGCGCCAATGCGACGTTCAGCCTCTACCCGGCGATTGACCTTCCCCTCTTCTTGCACGGGAATTTGATTTATCACTCGTCGCAGATTCGCAGCGGGGCGGGCCAGGTCACGGAAAAATTCTTCGGCTTCTCGCGCTTTCATTCCGTGACACTCGGACTGGGCGCCGAACTCCACCTCGGCGACTATTTCATTCCCTTCCTCGAGTACCACAACACGTTATCGATGGGCTCCGGGCTGGGCTTTTTCAATGCGCCTTCGCAAATCACCGTGGGCACGCGGGTCACGCCGCTCGAGAATAAAAGCTTAGCGCTCCTAGTGGGCATGGACATCGGGACCGGCCGCGCCGTGGCCAGCGGCGTGCCCTACACGCCTCCCGCGCGGCTCGTCGCGCAGCTGAGCTACACCACGGGCCTCACCAATAGCGAACGCAAACACTATTACACGACCTCCGACGTGAACGTGGTGAACCGCAAGTTCATCATCAAGAAAAACATCAACTTCAAAGTCGCCAGCGCGATTCTAGAACCTTCCAGCACGTCCTTGCTCGACCAAATCGCCGACGTGATTTTGAAGAACAAAGTGAAAAAGCTGCTGATTGTGGGACACACCGATTCCTCCGCCAACGACGACTACAACCTCAAGCTCTCGCTCGATCGCGCCAACACCGTGAAACAGTATCTCGTGGGTAAAGGCGTGGCCGAAGAAACGCTGATGGCCCAGGGCTATGGGAAGCGCAAACCCCGGGCGAGCAACACCACCGAAGAAGGCCGGGCCAAAAACCGCCGCGTCGAATTCTTCATCCTCGAATAACCTGTCTTAAAAGGTGCCACGCACTTTTTAAGACAGCACTGGTCTCCATTATGCAGTGTGTTATAACGCGCCCGCTATTGGAGGTCCCATGCTACGCATTGCTCAGTTCGCCTTAGTGCTAGTCGTGACTCTGTCCCCCGCTCGGGCGGCCGAAGCACCCCTGAACGGTCCGTTTCCGGAACGCCCCCGGGAGCTTTACGAAGCGACCGGCGCCAAATTCATGGTGGCCTCTCAGGGCGAAGCCACTACGCTGGCAGCCCGCAAGATGCTCATGGCCGGCGGCAATGTGATTGATGCGGCCACCGCGGCCAGCTTTTGCATCGCGGTGGAACGACCGCAATCGACCGGGGTCGCCGGTGGCGGATTTATGCTGGCTCATCTCCCTGGTCGCGGTACTTTCGCCTTCGATTTCCGCGAACGCGCCCCCGCCAAAGCCACGGAAAAAATGTTCCAGGACGCCAAGGGGGAAGTGGTCCCCGGGAAATCCACCGAAGGCGGACTTTCCGTGGGCGTCCCCGGGATGGTGGCGGGTGTGATCGAAATCCACCGGAAGTACGGAAAGCTGCCGCTGAAACAGGTCATGGAACCCGCTATTGACCTGGCAGAAAATGGATTTGCCGTTTACCCGCATCTGGCCACCGCGCTCGAAAAACAAAAAGACTCGCTCTGGAAGAGCGAAGCCGCCCGCCCAATCTTTTTCAAAGGCGAAGGCCAACCCCTCAAGCTGGGGGACACTTTAAAGCAAACCGACCTCGCCAAGGTCTTGCGGGCCATTGCCACCAATGGCCGCGCCGGATTCTACAAAGGCTGGGTTGCCGAGGCGCTCATTAAGGAAGACACGCGCTTGGGCGGCCTAATCACGCAAGCGGATCTCAACGACTACAAGATCCAAACGCGCAAACCGGTGAAAGACGATTACGGTCCTTACGACATCGTTTCCATGCCGCCGCCCAGTTCCGGCGGCACCCACATCGTCGAAATTCTCAATGTGCTCGAAGAAATCCCGCTCGCGAAGCAGGGAGCCTACTCACCGGAAGCGATCCACAACACCGCTTCGGCGATGCAGTTCGCTTACCACGATCGGTCGAAGTACCTTGGCGACACCGATTTCGTGAAGGTGCCGCTGACGACGTTGACGAGCGATACCTACGCCGGAAAGTTGCGCCAGGGCATCGATCCCGCGCACGCCAAAAAGTACACTGAAGTGAAAGCGCCCGACGCGCGCAAACCCGAATCCAAAGAAACGACCCACTTCACCATCGCCGACGCCAGCGGCGGTGTGGTGACCTCCACGCAGACGATCAACGGTTGGTTCGGATCGGGTGTCGTGGTGCCGGGAACCGGAATGGTTTTAAACAATGAAATGGACGATTTTTCGTCTAAGCCGGGCGTGCCGAATAAATTTGGTCTGATCGGCGGCCCCGAAAACGCGATTCAAGCGGGCAAGCGACCGCTCAGCAGCATGTCGCCCACGATCGTGCTGAAAAAAGGAAAACCGGTATTGGCGCTTGGCTCGCCCGCCGGTTCGCAGATCATCACCTGCGTGGCGCTTACCACTCTGAACTACCTGACCTATAAGAAGCCACTCTATGATTCGGTAACGGCATTGCGCTACCACCACCAGTGGACTCCGGATCAGCTTCTGGTGGAAACCCCGGGCTTCCCCGAACCGGTGACCGCGGAGCTCAAGAAAAAAGGCTACGACGTGCAGGTTGGCGATATCGGCTGCAAAGTTCAAGCGGTGGCGTTCGAAGGGGGTGGGTTGCGCGGGGTGAGCGATCCCCGCGGCGAGGGCCTCGCCATTGGCGAAGGGAAGATCCCAAAGCTGCAAGGCAAGTACGATCCCAAAGCCCACGTTTCGGCGGACTAGATAAAAAACCCGATACGGCGCCCGCGACCACCACCATGATGCGTCCACCCGCTCTAGGGACGAGCCGCGTTGCCACGGCCGAAAACGCCGGCGAGTAGGATCAGAAAAATCCCGAAAGCTTCTTGCAGCTCAAACTGACGGCCGAAGACCAGACGATCGATCGCGATCGAAAGGGCGGGAGCCAGGTAACTCACCGCACTCACCCGATCCATCGGGCCCAACCCGTAGGCTTGAGCCATGAAGTATTGAGAGAGCCCCGCGAAAAGCCCACCGAAGCCAAACCAAATCCAGGTCGCGGGGGCTTGCGGCCACTGGGTCGAAGGCGCAAGGACCATCAAGCCGGTGACGGGCAGGCAGACGGCAGTCCAGTACACCATCGCTTTCTCGGGTGCGAGGGCCGTGCCAAGCCGCCCCACCGTCAAAAACGCTAAAGCGCCGAAGAGGCCCGAAGCCAAACCCAGAAGCACTCCCTCGACGCTCCCGGCGGAAAGATGCGGCTGCACCATCAGGCAAAAGCCAACGGTGGAAACGGCGATGATGCCAATCGAAGCCTTGGTGCGAACGCCGAGAAACAGAAAGCTCAGGATCATGGCCAGAAGCCCAAACGAAGAAAAAAGCACCGAAGCGAGGCCCGCGCCGACGAGTTTTACCGACGAGAAGTAGGTCACCACGCACAACGCCCCGAACCCACCCCAGATCCAATAGATCCTGACATTGGGTGTCCGCCACGAGAGGCGGCGCAGCCGACCCCAGAGCGCGCCGATGAGGACAAAGTTCATCGCAATGCGCAGAAAGGTCGCGGCGATCGGTGAAACGGCCGGCTCGAGCGAGAACGCCTGAAAAAAGAAGGCGGCGCAGAGGGAAGCAAAAACACTCCCCCACGCCATCGCGAAGACACCACGCAAAGAAGCCGTCATCCCAACGCCTGAACGTAGTCGGCACTCAACGGTCGTACATATCCCATCAAAGAGACTCCCAGAAACTCTCGGTCGCCGCGTCGGTCGCGCAGATATCCATGACGTTCGTACAATCGTCCGACGCCCAGCGCACCGGTCACCACGTGTAAGCAAATCCCTTTCAACCCCCAGAGTCGAACGATTTCATCGGCCTCCACCAGAAGCCGTTCGGAGAATCCAAACCCATGGAACGAGGGATCCACGGCCACACAACGCAGCGTTGCCGTTTGCGGTAACCAGCTCTCCGACAATTTGGACCCCGGAAGTATGAGTGAGAAGGTGCCGACAATTTTATTACCTAACTCCAAGATCCAAACCCCACCCGCATTGCGTCGGGCCTCCACATCTTGCAGGTCGCGGCGCCGCTCTTCACTCAGTGCCGCCTGGGGAAGTTTCGCGGCGTAAGTTCCATCGAACGAATCGAGAAGCAAGGAGCTCACCGCGGAATCGTCGGGGGACTGGGCCTGGCGCACCGACAAAAAATTCGCAACATCACGCTTACAGCGGGCAAAGGCTGAACGGACGGACATAACGTCTCCTCTAATTTTTTTGAGTTTTGCTTAAAGACAGGACAGTTATACGCACTTCCCACCTTGTGCGTTGTCAGGACATCTTCAGAAGTCCGTTTGGAGTATCAAAAGGTGCCACGTACTTTTTGATACCGGTTCCGTGCCGCTCCGCCGGACTCAGTCGCCCGACTGGAAGGCGGCAGGGTACCGGCATGACTGGAAAGGTAGCGGGTACCTGCGTGCGAGATGACTGAAAAGGAAGTGGGTACCTTTATTCCCCGCCGCCACCGGCCCCCGGAATCACCATCGAAGAGACGTCGAGCAGAGTCTTAAGCTGCTCCGCCGACAGATCGAGGGTTTCCAGGGCGACTTCGCGTACGGTCTTGTTTTCTTTGAAGGCCTTCTTAGAAATTTCGGCGGCCTTGTCGTAGCCCACCACCGGCGCCAGTGGGGTCGCGAGCATCAAGCTGCGTTCCACCGTTTCGGCGATGCGCGCCAAGTTGGCTTCCACACCCTTCACACATTTCTCGTCAAAGACTCGCACGCCGGCCGAAAGGATTTCGATGGACTGCAGGAGATTGTGGCCGATGAGTGGCATCATCACATTGAGTTCAAAACTTCCGGACTGGCCCCCTAGAGTCACCGCCAGATCATTGCCCATGACTTGCGCGCAAACCTGGAGCAAGGCCTCGGGAATGACCGGGTTCACCTTCCCCGGCATGATGCTACTGCCCGGCTGCACGGGCGGCAGATTGATCTCAGCAAAGCCACAACGGGGTCCGCTGCCCAGCCAACGGAAGTCGTTCGCGATTTTTGTCAACGAGACGGCCACCGTGCGAATCGCCCCACTCATTTCGACGCAGGCATCCTTCGACGCCTGCGCTTCAAAATGGTTCTCCGCTTCGCGGAACGGAACTTTGAGTTTCTTGGCCAGAACCTCCGAAACCAGTTTGCCAAACTGGGCATCGGTATTGATACCGGTCCCCACCGCGGTCCCGCCCACCGGCAACTCGCAAACGCCGCCCATGGCGCTTTCCAAGCGCTCAATCCCTTTTTTGACTTGGTTTTCGTAGCCGGAGAACTCCTGACCGAGCAGAATCGGCGTCGCGTCCTGCAAATGAGTGCGACCGGTTTTTACGATTTTGGAAAACGCGGCGGACTTTTTCTGGAGTGTCCCCTGCAGCGCTTTGAGGGCGGGAATCAGTTTCTCGTGGACGGTCATGGCCGCCGCCACGTGAATGGCGGTGGGAATAATGTCGTTGCTCGACTGCCCCATATTCACATGGTCGTTGGGGTGCACCGGCTTCTTGGTGCCCACCGCCGAGCCCAACGCGAGGTTGGCCACATTGGCGGCCACCTCATTGAAGTTCATATTGGTGCTCGTTCCCGAACCCGTTTGAAAGATGTCCAAGACGAAATGATCATCATACTTGCCCTGTTCGATCTCATGCGCGGCTTTGACGATCGCGCCCGCAATCTTCGCGTCGAGTTTTCCGAGCTTTTGATTCACCTCGGCGCAAGAGGCCTTGATGACGGCGAGCATCCGGATGAAATCGCGGCTGAAGCGAATGCCGCTGATGGGGAAGTTTTCCACTGCTCGCTGCGTCGTTGCTCCGTAGAGCGCCGTCGCCGGAAGCTGCATTTCACCCATGGAGTCTTTTTCGGAACGAAATTCGTTTGCCATGGGAAAAAGTTAATCGCCCCGGGACCGGAATTCAACCGCCGTTGAATTCGTCTGGCGATCGTCGTATCCTTCCGGACCATGTTCGAAGGCATCGACCTCTACAGCGACACTGTCACCCGTCCTACGCCCGCGATGAAAAACGCGATGCTCGAAGCGAGCCTCGGCGACGAGCAGCGGGGGGAAGACCCTACTACCCTAGAGCTAGAGAAGCGCATCGCTCACCTTCTAGGTAAGGAGAGCGCGCTGTTCTTTCCGTCCGCCACGATGGCCAATCAAGTCGCGATCCTGACCCACTGCGGCCGGGGCGATGAAATTCTGGCCGCCGACACGGCCCATATTTTCGTGGCCGAATCGGGGGGACCGGCCGCCTGGGCGGGCGCCATGTCGCGTCCCATTCCCACCCCGACCGGGATTTTTACCGGACGCGATATCCACGAGCGTTTTTCTCCGGGCGCCGAAGCCCATCGGCCGGAATCGCGTTTAGTGGTGGTAGAAAACACCACCAATTTCGGCGGCGGCATTGCGTGGCCGCTTCGAGCGCTGGAGGATGTTTGGCGCGCCAGCCGGGACCTGGACCTAAAAACCCACCTCGATGGTTCCCGTTTTTTCAATGCGGTGGCGGCCACGGGCGAAAGCCCTTCCCGGCTCGTCGCCGGATTCGACACCGTGACGCTCTGCCTATCGAAAGGGTTGGGATGCAGTGCCGGCGCACTCTTAGCGTTTCCGTCACGGGACTGGCGCACCATCCGTCGTTGGAAGCAGAGGCTGGGCGGCTCCTTGCGCCAGAGTGGGATGCTGGCCGCCGCCGGACTTTACGCTCTGGAGCACCACCTCGACCGGCTAAAGGAAGATCACTCGAACGCGCGGCGACTGGCCGAGGGGCTGAGCGGGATTTCCGGCATTGAGGTGGAGACACCGGAACCGAGCACCAATATGGTTTTCTTCCACCTCAACGGCCGCGTGAGCGCGGAGCAGTGGGAAGGCGCCTGCCGAGAAAAGGGTTTTCGCTTTTCCCAGGTCGGGCCGAATCGCTACCGTGCGGTGACGCACTTGCACATTACAAACGCGGATATTGAAAAGGTCGTCTACGGCATCAAGGAGATTTCGGCAAAATGGTAGAACGCGCGGAAGAGCCCCGGAGTTGGAAAGACAAGATCAGGGATTCCCTGCCCCTGATTTATCTCATCATTGCGCTTTTTGCCCTGCGGTACTCGTTGGTGGAGCCCTACGTCGTGCCTACCCCATCGATGGAACCGACGCTCAAGAAAGGCGACCGGCTCTACGCCCTCAAATGCGCTTACGATTTGCGTTTTCCCTTTTTGGACTGGACGCTCGTTCACTTCAAACCGGTGAAGCGCGGTGACGTCATCTTGTTTCGCGCCCCCCACGAACCCGACAAGATTTACGTGAAACGGGCGGTCGCCGTCGCCGGCGATACCATTGAAGTGAAAGATGGCGGGTTGATCGTCAACGGGCAGGAAGTTCCCCGCGTCCCGCACACCGATCGGGAAATCATGTATGACATCGATCACGAAGAAGACAAATCGCTCTTCGTGGAAAACCAAGATGGCGTAAAGCACCACGTTATCCTGGACAATTACCGCCCCGCGTTCCGCAACTTCCCCGAAAACAACCCCCCTTTTCCTTCCGACGGTCCGGTGAAAGTCCCTACGGGTTTTGTGTTTGCCATGGGGGACAACCGGGATCAAAGCTACGACAGTCGGGGATGGGGCTTCGTGCCTTTACAGAATCTTAAGGGCCAAGCCATGTTCATCTGGTTCTCCAGCTGGGACTGGAAGATCCGCCCCGAGCGCATCGGAACTTTGATTCAGTAGCTCGCTCATGAACGCTGACTTTACGCACTTACATCTGCATTCGCAGTACAGCCTATTGGACAGCACGATCCGATTCGACGCGCTGTTCAAGGCCGCCCAAGAAGACAAGATGGAAGCGGTAGCGCTGACCGACCATGGCAATATGTTCGGCGCGCTGGATTTCTACCTCAAGGGTAAGGAGTACGGGATCAAGCCCATCCTCGGCTGCGAGATGTACATGGCCCCGCAGAGCCGACTGATGCGTGGGACACACGGGAACGGGGATGACGAACTAGCTCCCTACGCGACCGCGCGTTCCGGAATGAGCCATCTCATTCTGCTGGTGCAGAATGAGATCGGGTACGCCAATCTCTGCAAACTCGTCAGCTCCGGTTTCTTGGAAGGTTTTTACTACAAGCCCCGCATCGATAAAGAAATTCTGGCCAAGCACGC
Organism: uncultured Pseudobdellovibrionaceae bacterium; assembly: GCA_964519985.1. Taxonomy (GTDB): domain Bacteria; phylum Bdellovibrionota; class FAC87; order UBA2466; family UBA2466; genus JAIEOG01. Next base: position 47,791 of record CAZFMF010000002.1, read on the forward strand.
CGAAGGGTTGATCGCGACCTCGGCCTGCCTCAAGGGCGAGGTGACCAATCTAGCCCTGCTCGGCGATATGGATCGGGCACGCGAAGCGGCCAAGTGGTACCGCGATGTTTTCCAGGGACGCTTTTATTTCGAGATGCAGCAAAACGGTTTGCCCCAACAGATGGTGGTGAATGGGCGGTTTCAGGAATTGGCCGCCGAACTCGGAATCCCGCTCATTGCCACCGCCGATTGCCATTACATCAAGAAAGAGCACGCGCCGATGCAGGAAGTGCTGATGGCGGCGCAAACGGGACGCACCCTCGACGAAGGTGGCGCCGGCGGGATGAAAAGCGAGGAGTTCTACTTCAAACCCCAGGCGGTCATTAAGGAAGAATTCTCTCACTGCCCCGAGGCCATCGCGAACACGATGGAAATCGCCCGGCAATGCACATACGATTTCAAGTTCGATGATGAAAAGGGAAAGAAGATTTACCATTTTCCGAACTTCGAACCACCCGGGGGAAAAACCCCGGAGGACTATTTGCGCGAGCTCGCGCGCAAAGGGCTCGACGAGCGGCTCGCGACCAAGAGCACGACGGACGAAGCCGGTACGCTGTCTCCCGAAGCCCTCAAGCCCTACACCGATCGGCTGGAACGGGAACTCGGCGTCATCATCGACATGGGATTCACCGGGTATTTCCTCATCGTGGCTGATTTCATTGGATACGGAAAATCTAATGGGATCCCCGTCGGCCCCGGCCGTGGTTCCGGGGCCGGCAGTCTGGTGGCCTATAGTCTTGGCATCACCGATCTCGATCCCCTCGAACACGGATTGATTTTCGAACGTTTCCTAAATCCCGAGCGCGTCTCCCTACCTGACTTCGACGTCGATTTCTGCATGGACAAGCGCGACAAGGTCATCGAGTACGTTTCGCAAAAGTACGGGAAGGACTGCGTCGCGCAAATCATCACCTTCGGTAAGCTGCAGGCGCGCGGCGTGATCCGCGACGTGGGTCGCGTCTTTGGCATTCCCGCCGTGGACGTCGATAAGATTGCCAAGCTCGTGCCGGAGACGATCAACATCACGCTCGATGAAGCCTTTGAACAGGAACCGCGATTGCGCGCGCTCACCGAGCAGGATCGCCGCCTCGCCCATCTCTTCGAAGTCTGCCGCACGTTGGAAGGATTGCCGCGCCACGCGTCGATTCACGCCGCGGGACTGGTGATTTCGAATCGCCCGATGGTGGAACATTGCGCGCTCACCCGTGGGAAGAATGACGAGTTGGTCATCCAACTCGATATGAACAATGCCGATCGCATTGGTCTGATCAAATTCGATTTCCTGGGCCTTAAGACGCTGACCTTCCTGCAGCGCGCGGAGGAACTGATCCACCGTCGCCACCCGCATTCGAGTTTTTCGCTGACCGGCATCGATATCGCCGATAAAAAGATGTACGAGATGCTCGCCCGGGGTGACACGTTGGGGGTGTTCCAGCTAGAAAGTTCGGGGATGCAAGACCTGATGAAAAAGGTCAAACCCGACTGCTTCGGCGATATTGTCGCGAGCAATGCCCTTTACCGCCCCGGTCCGCTCGAGAGCGGGATGGTGGACGACTTCATCAATCGCAAACATGGCCACACCCCGGTGGTTTACGATTTCGAAGAGTTGCGCCCGATCCTGCATGAGACCTACGGCGTGATTGTGTACCAAGAGCAAGTGCAGCAGGTCGCGATGCGGCTGGCGAGTTATACCGCCGGCTCGGCGGATTTGCTCCGCCGCGCCATGGGAAAAAAGAAGCCCGAGGAGATGGCGAAGCAGAAGGAACGCTTCATCAAGGGCGCGCTAGAGAACAAGTTCAATGCCGCCAAGGTCGAAAACATTTTCGAACTCATGGCGAAGTTCGCCGGCTACGGATTCAACAAATCCCATGCCGCCGCCTATTCGTTAGTGACCTGCCAGACCGCCTACATCAAGGCCCACTACTTGGTGGAATTCTACGCGGCGTTGCTCTCGATCGAGCGTGAAAACACGGACAAGATCACCAAGTACATCGCCGATGCTGCCCGTCATGGCATCTCGGTGCTGCCGCCGCATATCAATGAGTCGGAAACCGATTTTACCGTTTTGTCGGATAAAGAAATCCGATTCGGCTTGGGCGCAATCAAAGGTGTCGGACAAATCGCGATTGATTCCGTTTTGGAGGCGCGCAAGAAAGCGGGCCCCTTCAAAGATCTTTTCGATATGTGCGCGCGCACGAATAATCGCACGTGCAATAAGCGTGTCATCGAAGCCTTCGTAAAGGCCGGGGCTCTCGATGGCTTCGGAGTCCACCGGGCTTCGCTCTTTAAAGCCATCGACCCGGCCTTGGAAGCCGGTGCTTCCATTCAAAAACTGCACGACCAGGATCAGAACAGCTTCCTCGATCTACTCGGCGAATCCGATGACTCTTTTACTCAGCGTACGATTAGCTATCCCGATGCGGAAAAATGGGATCGCCTGCAAGAACTGAAATACGAAAAAGACACGATCGGATTTTTCGTCAGCGGGCACCCACTCGACGATTTTCAGAGTGAGCTTCAGCGTTACACCACCGTCTCCGTGTCCGAGTGCATTCACTCACAACGGGCGCGGGAAGTGATGGTGGGCGCCACCGTTACCGCGTTGCGCGAAATCATCACGCGCCGGGGTGACCGGATGGCCTTTGCCACGCTCGCCGATCGCAACGACGAAATCGAGGCGGTGATTTTTTCCGATGCTTACCTTGAAGCCGAGGAAATCCTAAAATCCGATGAACCCATCTGGATTCGCGGACAGCTCGAGCGTGCGGACAACACCTCGAAAATTATTTTGTCCAAGAAGAGCAATGCGAAAATCCTTTCCCTACGTTATGCCTACGAAACGCTCGGGCGGGAAATGCACCTACATCTCTCACCCGGGACCCGGCGGCTTCCCGACGCAAAAGTAGAACAGTTTCGCTCCCTTTTGGCCGCGACCGAAGGGACACCGGGCGCGCCAATCTATTTGCACGTGCCCACCGAACGCCGGGCCGACACCATCATGAGGCTAAAAGGCTCCATTCCCCTGAAGCGAGAGTTCGTTCACTCTATCCGTTCCCTATTCGACGGGGATGGGGTTAGTATTGAATTCCGATGAAGCGGATCGCGTGCGTCATTTCTGCCTTTTTGATTGCCTGGCCGGCCGGCCTAGTTGCCGCCGGCGGCGCGCCTTTCACAATTGCTTCCGAGTCTTTACCCCCATTGCCGGAAGGGACAGAGGCGCAAAGTGCGCTGCTGCGCCTGAAGCAACAGGCGGTGCGGGAATACCTGCAAAAAGTTTTGGGACCACGTTACGAAAAGTACGACGGGATGATCACTCCCGATTTCGCCGAACGCTATATTTTGGATTATCAGGTCAACCGACAATCTCCGGATTCCACCCAGATGGAGATCTCGGGGCACTTGGACGTCGACGCCCTTCGGCAGCTGGTGCGGGTAAGCGAAACCAAAGCCTTGGGCTCGCAGACTCTCAAGCCGCTTTTTGTGCTTTCCTCCACGCTGCCGACTTTGACCTGGGACCCGCGGCAAACCGCCCAAACCGTCAAACAAAGCCCGTTTGCGCAATCGCTGCTAAAGCAGCTCGGAGACCAATTTCAGAAATTTAATGCGGCGCTAACCACCACGGCCGATACCGGTTTGGGGATGACCCGTCCGCCCACCCGCGAAGCGGAAATCCGCAGTCTGCGTTCGTACGGAATGACCGCCGGATTCAATAGTGTCGTTTGGGTCAACCTTTCGACGTGCAAACGCTGCGGCACGCGCGTGGATTTTCACCTCTACAATCTCACCCAGGGTCGGCACGTCTTGTCGGTGAGCGCGGACGTCGAATTGGAGCCGGGTGAACTGAACGATCCGAAGAAGGTCACCAAGGCGCTGAGCAAAAGCCTGCAGGACTTCGGCGCCGGGTTTGAGGAAAGCGTTTCCAAGGGGACGCTCTTCGCGATGGAGTACCGCGTCATTGTCGAGGGTCTGGATTCCTACAAAGCGTTCAAACAGGTGGACGCGGCCCTGGGCAAGCAAGACTTTGTGCTCCTGCCGCCTTCGGTCTCCCGTAGTGTGAAGGGCTCCGCCGAGTTTAAGATTTTGAGCCCGCTCCAGCCGCGGGAATTGTTCCAACGCTTCCACGTGGCCCAGTTTCCGGGCCTGACTCTCAGGCCGGTGCGCATTGATTCCCAGACCGTAACCATGAGATATTTGCAGTAACGGAATACCCGTCGGGTTTCCGCTTCTTCAACCAAACGTATTAGCGCATCGCATTAAATGGAGACGATCATGCTCGCTCGTCTTTTGCCCGGCATCGCCTTGCTGGTCGCGGCCTGCAGTTCCGCCCCCGCCGTGCCCGATTCCGCCCAAGCGACGCCGACGGTCTCGATTTTCGAGGAGGCGCCCAGCGCGCCGCCCGCCCCCGTAATGGAGTCGGCGCTGAAAAAACGCGTCCTCGTGCTGCCTTTCATCAATCGCACGGACTATCAAGATGAGGCGCTGGCGCGCGTGGCCCTTTTCGACGTGCAGCAAGCGATCGCCAATGCCCCCGAATTGATTTTGATCAAGGAAGAGGAGCTCGAAGATCCAGAATCGCTTTACTCGGCCGGCGGTGAGTACCACTTCGCCAAAGTGTTTGCTCAAGCCAAGCGCGCAGCCGCCACCGGCGTGATCGTCGGCCGGCTCGAAGAAGTCAGCATCGTCGAAGAAGGCGAGGACACCGGCGTGCTGGGGGCGCGGCAACGTTTCGCCACCGCCCGGGTGCACTTCCAACTTTTCGATGTCAGCACCGAGCGCGAAGTTTTCTCCCGCACGGCCACAGCGGAAGTGAAGCAGGAGCGAGTGCCGTGGTTGGACTTGCGCAACCCCGCTTCCGAACCCGAAGAAGGCAAGGAAGCCGTGTCCCGCGCCCTGAAGAAAATTCTTGAGCGCTTCCCCGTGATCGCACGCAAGCTCGCTTGGGTGGGACGCATCGCCCGGGTGGACTTAAATCGCTACTACATTACCGGCGGCGAACAAACTGGAGTGCGCCTCGGGCAGTTGCTCCGGGTGTACGAACCCGGCACCACCGTCTCCGACCCACTCACGGGTTCGACGATGGGGCTCGCGCCGGGACGATTCAAAGGCCTTTTGAAAGTCACCCAAACCTTCGGTCCCGATGCCTCCGTGGCGGTGCTCTATACCGGCGCCGGCTTTCGTGAAGAAGATCGAGTCGAAATCCACAATCCGGACAATACCTAAAATGAATCCCAAAGATCTGGTGAACAACCTTCTGACCGTCCTTCTATTGCCGCTCGGAATGGCGGTCGCCGCCGTCGCGATGCGCGGGCACTTCGGTATCGCGCTCGGCATCTACACTTTGGCGCTCGCCATCGCCTGGCTCGGACGTCCCGAAACGTCGCTTTGGGTGGCGCAAGAAACCTTTCCGCGCGCCATTCAAGCCGGTTGCCGCCGCACTTTCCTGCTGCTGGTTCTAACCACTTTGAATGCGCTCGGTTCGTGCCCGACCTGGTTTCTGGGTTTGATGATTTCCGCCACCTTGATGCAGTGGACGGTTTACCTGGTCATTCGTCCGGCGCGCTTATCGCCGCCGTTGCTCCCCGAGATCTCCCTTTGGAATCGCGTTGCCCAAGCCGCGATTCCCGGGATCTTTTTCGCCGATATGCTGCTCACCCAGCGTTTTCCCGCCAACTTCCGCTTCAGCGAGACGTTTCACCTCGCGGGCTACGCGTTTCTCGCCTCGATGCAGGTCTTGCAGCTCGCTCATGACTTCTACCGCATGCGCCGGGCGGTTTCGTTCTGGGTCCGCGCCATCGCGCTCCAACCGCGTTAAGCTTATTTCACGCCGCCTTCCCGATCGTAAGCAATGCGCAACTTAAAGTGGTGTTCGTGCACGACCTGATCCACGACTTTGTTGAGGTCGCCGAACGCGAGAGGGAGATAGGCGAACCACACATCCAATTCCCAAGGGTACGTCCCTTGGATATTGTACTTTTTCTGGAGTGCCTCAATCAGTTTCCGATTTGCTGGGCCCATTCTGCCTCGTGCCGGAATGTGCGTGCCCGACACCCGAATGACGGTTCTTTGATTGATCGACTCGATCAATAGCGTTGAAGGATCAACATCATCGAGCTCCCGCCCATGGATCTTGAAGCCGTCTTCAACCAAAGTGTTCAGGTCCGGAACCATTTCCAAGATGTCGCGAACCGACCAACGCACTTGCGGCCCCACCAAATCCGTCGGTCCGTCCGTGGTCAAGATCTCGCCGCGCCCCTCGACCTTGATGCGCTTCAAAGTTTCCAAGAACACGGGCAGTAAATCGGCGGAGCGACTGGCCGCCACAAAGGCGCTTCGGGCCTTGCCGAATTGCGCCTCGCCGGCGGCTCCGTAGAGCAGTCCCTGAAGTCGCCCTACTTCCAATTGGTGGCGTCGCAATTGCTCCTCAATATCCGTGATGGCGCCCGCCGCCCCACCGATCCGCTCGGACAGCCCCGGTTTAAAACCGAAGGGGCGGTCGAGACCCGTCTCCCGAAGCAGTGGGCGCCGCAGGTAGTTGATTCGGTACCCATGCACAAAAAGGCATTCGTCGAGGATTTTAATAAGCTTCGTGGATTCGACGGCCGCCACCCAACGGCTCCCACGATCAAAGTAGTCCCCGTAAACATCGAACTCTCGGCCCAGAGCATGAATGAGTTTTTTATCGGCCGGGCCCACTTTCCCGTCGGAACCGACTTCGCCGAGCAAAGAGATGACAATTTGCCCTTCGACGCGCGCCACTTTAAGAGTCGTGCGAGTTGCTTGAATGGGTTCGGCGGCGGGTTTCCAAGCCGAAAAGGAAAACCAACGTGCCGATACGGGAGTAGGCGGCGGCTCCGGATTGTTTTCACCAAAAAAGTAGTTACCGTCCCCCAACATGGAACCCGCATCGCTCACCCCATGAATCGAATCCGCGTAAGGGGTTGAGAAGAGGTTCGGAGTTAGGGCCACGACGCAAACGGTCTTCACTTCATTCGTGATAGCCCTCATGCTATCGGCAACGGATGGATTGCCGCCGTTGGGAGCGGCATTGAGATTAGAAGCAAACGAAACAAAAACCAGGTAGAAAAAAGTCCGTTGGATACGAGATGACATTGCACTCCCCCTCTAAGCTCTGCGCCTATTGCCTTCAGCGCTAACGCATCACGTCATACAAAGGCAAGCCCAACATTGTTACGGTACAGCTACCCGCTACCTTTTCAGTCAAGCCTGGAAAGACTGAAAAGGTAGTGAGTACCCGCGTGCGAGATGACTGAAAAGGAAGTGGGTACCGGGGGAAGTCGGGGCATGGCGGTTGCAGTTGAATCCTTCCGCGTATGCGAGCGGCTTGGAGCATTCTGTTGGTATTCGGATTACCTTTGGCCAGTTGGGCCGAGCATGGTCGGGGCAATGATCCGCAAAAAGCGCGCGCAACCATCGAAGCCGTTACGGAGTCTGGGTGTGTTCCCATGTGGTTAACCTCTTCCGAAGGCCCGATTCCCTACTGGCTCGATACGCAGACCCGAAAAAAGTACTTTGCGCCTGAGGTCGAGCTGAAAGATCTTCGCCTTATCGGCGTACAGGGCGAGACCTTAGACTTTAGTCAGATCGATGAACATATGGAATTCAGCTTTCGCATGGAGCCGACGGCTCGCTCGCGGCAGGAATTCGAGAGGCTAAAGCAGGAGATGGGGGACATCGAAAGTCTGGAGGGGCGGGAAACAATTCAGTTTGAGGCGTTTATCCCCGACGAAAAGAACGAGATCAAGCGCGACGGGAAGTCGGTCGTCGTGATTGCTAGCCGCAATGCCTACTCCCTGACCCGAGTGCTCACCAAAACCCCGACGCCGCCCACCCCCAGAATCGCTTACGAAAATCCTTGCGGTCAAAAACAGCGCATCGCCGCCCGCCTGGCGGCGGTAGGAAAAGTGGAGCTTGGCTTTCGGGGGGTGTCGCTGGGGTCCTCCTACTATTCTTTGGAAACCACTCGGACCATCGATCGCCTGCGCGCCGAATATCGAAAAACTGAAGATCCCTACCTGAAATGGCGCGCCACCTACGACGCCATTCGCTTGCGCCTAGACGCTCCCACCGCCCGAGATAAGGCGATCATGCAGTCGCTGAACTTGGATGCCACGCAGATTGCCCACGCCCTAGCGGACAAGCTGGTCGACGACGGCAACAACCCTGTCGTTTTCGAACCCGGCGTCGGTGGTATTTACGATGTCGCTCCCGAGATTTTTCGCCATTTTGTTTTGGATCGTCTCGTCCAGATCCGTACGCCCAACGGGTTCGAGCCATACCTAGTCAATGACCCGGAGCAGCGTACAAAACTGAATAGCGAGAAAAGCGAAGGGATTGAAAAAAGCCGTGAGGAAGTCGAAGCGCTCGCACGCGACAAAAAGGTCATCCCCGTGCTGCAGGACAAACTCAATGGCTGGTATCGAGATTATCTCACTCCTTTTCCGCTTGATGAGCGCCCCACGACGCTGTGTAGGAGAAGTAGTGATTGGGACGAAGATGCCGATGGTAGATTCATCAACCTTCGGCAAAACATCGAATACGAAAAGTATCAACCCGCGGCCAAGTAAGCGCCTCGGTGTGAACCTTTTGCCCTTTTCGAGACTGTGATATCCGTACCGCGGTGGAAACGTTAACCCGTCGAGGGATTCCTTGGACTGAGCTCGAGGCGCTGCAGGCCGAGCTTGTAGGTCGTGTCACGCGCGACCCGCGGGAAGCGTTTTTATTGGTATCGGAACCCACCCCCACATTCACGTATGGCCTTTCCGGCACTTCGGCCGAACTGCTTTGGGCGGACGCCGAAAAGCGTGGCGTGAAAGTGCACCCGGTCGCCCGCGGTGGCCGTTGGACGTACCACGGGCCGGGACAGATTGTGATTTACCCGATCGGGTTTCTCCCCAAGCTCGGATATCCCAAACGGGCGGTCCGAAAATTTCTCGGCGACCTCGCCTCCAGCGTTCGGCTTTTTCTGGCCGGCTACGGCCTCAAAGGAGACATTCGCGAAACGCCCTTCGGCGTATTCGTGGGGGACGAAAAGATTGCGTCGTTCGGACTTTCCCTGCGCAACGGCGTGAGCTCCCATGGCCTGGCTTTTTACGCCAAACCCCAAACCGGCTACTTCGACGGAATTATTCCCTGCGGAATGGACCGTCCCCGGATCACATCATTAGAAGAAGCCGGGGTTTCCCTGCCCTGGGAAAGGGTGGCGGGCGAACTAACCGACTATATTAAAAGGGGTTTCCAAGCTTCAAAAAACTGATACCCTTGGCGTCTTAAAAACGGAATTTCTTCCCTTATAGAGAGGCAATCATGGCGGACAAAAACAAACTCGCGAAATTCGCTCCCCTCGGAATCGCGGCCGGAGTCGGACTCCTGCTCGGAATCCTGGGAACGATGCTGCTCTCCGGCGGCGGCCTTAGCGGCAGCGATCCGGTGGTCGCGACTTATAATGGCAAGAACCTCCGCGCTTCGGAAGCGTTCGCACCGATTAAGACCCGCCTCTTCGACTTGGAAGACGAACTGTTTCGTACCAAGGAACAAGCGATCATGGACGCCATCGAGCAGAAGCTGATCGATAGCGAAGCCCGCAAACAAAACCTCTCCGTCGAGCAATTGCTGGAAAAAGAAACCGGTGGCGCGGTGGCGGAAGTCACCGATAAAGAAGTTTCCGATTTTCTGGCCTCGAAAAACCTTTCGTTGGATGACCCGCGCATCAAGAAGGACGATGTCCGCGAATACTTGAAATACCGTCAGCGCTTCGACAAACGTCAGGGCTTTGTCTCCAACTTGAAAAAGAATGCGAGCGTCAGCCTAAAGATCAAGGAGCCCGAGGCGCCAAAACTTTCGGTCACGACCGATGGGTATCCGAGCTGGGGCAACGCCAAGGCCCCGGTCACGATTGTGGAGTTTTCCGATTTCGAATGCCCGTTCTGCTCGCGCGCTCTGCCCGTGCTGGCGCAGATCAAAAAAGAATATGGCCCCGACAAGGTTCGTATTATTTTCCGCGACATGCCGTTGCCATCGCACTCGCGGGCGATTCCGGCGGCCTTGGCTTCGCACTGCGCGAACGAACAGGGTAAGTTCTGGGAATTCCACGACGCCCTCTTTGGTAATCAAGGGGCGCTTCAGGACAAAGATCTAAAAGAACACGCCAAAACGTTGAAATTGGATGAAGCCAAATTCAATGAGTGCTTCGACAACAAGAAGCACACAGCCACCGTGGATAAGAGCAAACGCGAAGCAGAAGCGCTGGGCATTCAAGCCACGCCCTCTTTCGTCGTGAACGGCTCGCTAATCCAAGGCGCGCAGCCTTTCGAGAAATTCAAACAAAAGATCGATCGTGCCCTTTCGGGCAGCTAAGCGCGTCATCGCCGTTAGGGCATGAAGCGCAGCGTAGCCTTTAAGCCACCGGGGACCTCCCCGGTGGCTTTTTATTTTGGGCGCAGAGATAATAAGAAGATGTTCCAGACTTCGCTATTGATTGTGTTGCTGGCCTCGGGCGCACAGGCCACCTGCGGGACCGACCGCGCCTTACTCGCGAAGCATATCGATTCGACGTTGATTCCCGAGACTTTGGCACCACTCAAACGCCACACGATTTTCCCGCAAGTGCGCGCCGAACCCGATGGATCCTTCACCCTGGTCGAAAGAAAAGCCACCGCCTACGCCAAGAATAGTGGAAACGGCGAAATCGAGTTCGAGGCCACCATCAACGAACAAAGTAACTCTTGGCCCCGCAGTTCTTCCTTGCGCTTTAAAGACGGTAAGGTCGCATTGCAAGCGAAGGGGTGTTTTGGGTGGATCTGCGCAGCCGGACCGGCGGAGCGCGGGACCTGAAGGAGTTCATCGGAACGAACCATTACGGTATCGCTTCGATTGTAGAGCTTCCCGAGGGCGAATTGGCCGTGGGCCTAAATCGCAGCGAAAGGGGAGTCGACCGGACATTTTTCGAACTCTTCGTACCCTTTAAAGGTGAAACCCGAAAAATCGGCTCGTACCCATTGGAATTAACCCCTCTGTACAACGTCAAATACGTGGTGGGTAAGGACCGTCACTACATGTTCCAAACCACTGCGAAAGCGATCGACAAAACGAGAGGGATCTTTACGACCACGTTCTGGGGCTTGAGTTTCGACCCGGAAAAGCTCGGACCCCAAACCATCGAGACGGTCTTGCTGGTCGTGGCGCCGTAGACGCCACGGTAAGGCAACGGTTTGCATTTCTTAAGCCACCGGGTTCGCCCGGTGGCTTTTTATTTGGGCGTCGACGACTTAGAACAGGATCTCCAAACGTCGCCATAATCCAGCTCTGGGCACTGCGCAAACACGCCGCCACTCCGGCGCCGGAGTGAAACAGTGGAGTTCGCTATGGCACGCGCAGTGGGGGAACGGATTTAGTTCTCCGATGCTTTATCCCGTTGGTCCTTTGCTCTGCCCGTCTCTCGGAAAATCTTGCGGATGATCCCCGCGGCCCACCGATCCAAGTTTCTATCACTGAACTCTTCATCATCGGACCCCAACATTTGCAGTTCCGTTTCCGACAGCGAAACCTTGAAAAAAAGGTGGGGAGAAGCTTCTGCACGCACTCGTGCACGGATGTCCTCTTCGGATTCCGTCTTGAAGAGATATTTCCGGGTCAAAAATACCCGGACTTCATTGCGAATATGGGTGTCGAGGCCAAGCTTCGTAAACTGCTCTAGCTTTTCAATGGATTGACGGTGCTTTTGTCGCAGGGGCGACGTTCCGGGAGCCAATGCTTTCCATTCTGCGAAGAGTGGCCCAATCGCCGCCGGCGCGGCCCCTCCGAAAACGGCCGAAACCCATTCGATTTGTTTCTCAAGACTTCCGTCTTCGATCAACGTGGCCGTGGAAGCAAACGAAAGACTGACTTGATCATATTCCGCGGTGGAGTGCCCTTTTTCCGAGAGACCAGGGGGAAAAGCGCATTTGCCGTAGTAAAAACATACCAGCGAATCGGCGTCGTTTCCGAGCACCTTAAGGTTTTCGATCACGAACTGCATAACTTCGTCCCAATCACGACGATCCCCGACATCGCGAATCAGATTTTGAACTTTACGAACCCTCCCACTGGGAACTTTCGCTCGACGAAGCAAGTCTGGCAGTTCAGTATGAAACAACTCTCGGGGCGCAAACCCCTCGACCACCCCTCGACCCATCAACCGAACGGATGGGATGGACCGAGTGAGCGCACGCCCACACCTTTCGGAAACACCCCGATGGGGCAGAGGCGTCGGGTATTCCGCCGCCTGAAGCTGAAGCGTTAAAAAACTTCCGCCGCCAAAAAACAGCGGAAAGAAATGAGCGAATCGATGCATCGCGCGCAGTTCTGCCACGTACCGCAAAAACCCGCAACAATTTACTGTTTAGTTAAAGAACACTGGCTGCTGACATGCGCTCGCACGAGATTGCTTTGTCGCGCTGCACGCTCCTCGCAGTTTACTCGAAGCCGCGTTTGCGCATGAGCGCGCCGGTATCCACATCCCGACCGCGGAAGTTACGAAAGCCTTCGGCCGGGTCGATGGTGTTCCCCACCGAGAAGACGTAGTGCACCAGACGGAAAGCGGCGGCTTTGTCGTAGTAACCGCCCGGCTGGGCTTCGAAGTAGTCGGCCGCATCCGCCGTCAGCGAATCGGCCCAGAGGTAGCTGTAGTAGCCGGCCTCGTAGCCGTGTCCGAAGATATGCAGGAAGTGTGGGGTGCGGTGACGCATCACGATCTGCTTGGGCATGCCGAGCGCCGTCAGCGTTTCCGATTCAAACCGACGCGGATCTACCGCTTCCGTCGTCAAATGCAGTTTCATGTCCACGAGGGCCGCCGACAGGTATTCCATCGTCGCGAAGCCCTGGTTGAACTTCGACGCCGCGCGGATCTTGGCCAGCAACTCTTCCGGCATGGGCTTGCCGGTTTGGTAGTGGACCGCGAAGCGCGTGAGCACTTCCCGGGTGGTAAACCAGTGCTCGATCAGCTGCGATGGAAACTCCACGTAGTCGCGCGAAACATTCGTGCCCGCCAAGGTCGGGTAGGTCACCCGCGACGACAGCCCGTGCAACGCATGACCAAACTCGTGAAAGAGGGTGACCGCATCGTCCCAGCCTATCAACACCGGCTGCCCGGCCTCGGTTTTCACGAAATTGGAGTTGTTCGAAACAATGGGCGTGACCCATTTCCCGTCCAGATTGCTCTGGGCCCGGTAATCGGTCATCCAGGCGCCGCTACGTTTTCCGTCCCGTGCATAAGGATCGAGGTACCACAAACCGACCAGATTCCCGGTCTTGTCCGTCACCTTGTAAACGGTAACATCCGGGTGAAACACGGGAACATCCGTCACCCGGGTGAAGGTCAGTTCGAAAACTTCCTGAGCCATCCAGTGAATCGCTTGGATCAGTTTTTCCAACTGCAGATACTCGGAGATCTGGTTGGAATCCAGATTGTATTTCGCCATCCGCACCTTCTCGGTGTAGTAGCGATAGTCCCAAGCTTCGATTTCCGCGCCCAAGCCCTCGGCGTCGGCCAACGCCTGCATGTCGGCAATTTCTTCTTTGGCGCGTTCCAATGCCTTGGGCCAGACCTTCATCATCAGACCCATCGCTTGGTCGGGGGTCTTCGCCATTTGGCTGTCCAGTTGGACATGCGCGTGCGTCTCGTAACCCAGCAGTTTTGCTCGTTCCGCCCGCAGAGTCAGGATCTTGGAGATGATGGCGTTGTTATCATTTTTATCGCCGTTGTCACCCCGACTGTAATAGGTCTTCCAAACCTTCTCACGCAGCGCGCGATTTTTTGAAAACGTGAGAAACGGTTCCATCGCCGAACGGGTGTTGCGCACCGCCCACTTGCCCGCCTTGCCCAGATCCTGCGCCGACTTGGCGAAACCGCGAATCAACGCGGGAGTGAGCCCTTCTAATTCGCCTTCCGTTTCAATCCAGGTCACTTTTTCTTCTTCGTCGTTGAGCATGTTTTGCCCGAACTCGGTCTCGAGCTGGCTGAGTTTCTGATTGAGCTCGGAAAGCTGTTTCTTTTGGGCATCACCCAATGTCGCCCCGTCACGCACATATGACTTGTACGTGTCTTCCACTAACCGTTGCTGCTCGGCCGACAGGTCTTTCCGGTCTTGGTAAACCTTCGCAATGCGAGCAAAGAGCGCCGAATTTTGCGTAATGCGGTCGCTATGGGCTGCCACCTTTGGATTTACCTCACTCTCAATCTTGGACATATCGCCCACATTGAGATTCGCGGCGTGCACATCGAAAATCGCCTTGAGCTGAGTCAAAGCCTTTCCGGCCTTTTCCATGGGAACGAAGGTATTCGCGAAAGTAGGGGCCTCTGGGTTTTTCGCGATCGCGTCGATTTGCTTACCGGCCTTGGCAATCGCGGCGTCAAAAGCCGAGGGGAAATCTTTGGGGTTAATCTTGTCCCAAGCGGGAACTCCGCCGTAAGGTCCGGTCCAGTCTAGAAGCATTGAATTTAGGCTTTCCGATCGGCGGGAGCAGGACCCCGACACCAAAACCGCTAACCCTAATGCAGCGTACGCCGTCCCACGAAGATTCCCCAAACCTTTCATTCCCACTCCCATGTTCAAAAGTTCCCCGGTTTTTAGGTAACCTCATCCTGCGGAAGGAGTCAAAGTGGAGATTGTTTCGGCCCGGGCAAAGACGGGCTAGACGGATAGGTTCCGAGCCCCTTGTCGCCGATCGCGCGCGCGCAAGATTGGCTTCGGGTTTGACGGAGTCTTGTCTTTCCCGGTGCCGGTTCCGGAACGGGCGGTAATCGCCGCTTTCACAAATCCGATAAACATCGGGTGGGGCGAGAATGGCTTGGAGTTGAACTCCGGGTGGAACTGACAGCTCAGGAACCAGGGATGGTTCTTGATTTCCATCATCTCGACGAGGTTTAGTTCGTGATTCACTCCGGAGAAGACAATGCCCTTCTCTTCTAAAATGCGACGGTAGTGGTTATTCACTTCGTAGCGGTGCCGGTGGCGCTCGCTGATTGCGCTCTTGCCGTAAACTTTCGCCGCCAGCGAATCCTTCTGCAGTTTGCAGTCGTAAGCACCCAAGCGCATACTGCCACCCAAGCGCTCGACCCGTCGCTGGCCTTCCATGATGTCGATGACAAATTCGCCCGTATTGGAAAACTCCCGACTGGTCGCTTTCGTCAAACCGCAAACATTGCGGGCGTACTCAATCACCGCCAGCTGCAAGCCAATGCAGATTCCAAAGTACGGGACCTTATTCTCCCGGGCGTAGCGGATGGCGCGGATCTTTCCTTCCACGCCGCGATTGCCGAAGCCCCCGGGCACCAAGATTCCCGAAAGACCCAGCAAGAGTTTTTCCGCGGCCGCCGCGTCGGTAATTTTTTCCGACTCAATATAGCGCAGGTTGATTTTGCACTGATTGGCGATCGCACCGTGGGTCAGCGCTTCGCTAACACTCTTATACGATTCGGTGAGGTCGACGTACTTGCCTACGATGCCGACATCGATCGAACCATTCTGCGGTCCCGCCATCGTGCGCACGATCTTCGACCACTTATCGAGACCCCGCGAGCGCGTTTTCAGTCCGAAACGACGGCAAATCTTTTCGTCGAGACCCTGGTCGGCAAAGACCATCGGCACTTCGTAAATATTGCCCACATCGCGCGCGGTGATCACATTGTCCGCGCGCAAGTTACAAAAGAGCGCGATCTTGGCACAAATATCCTTAGGCAATGTCCGATCGGTGCGACAGAGCAGGAAGTCCGGTTGGATCCCAATCTCGCGCAATTTCTGCACACTGTGCTGAGTCGGTTTGGTCTTTAGCTCCCCACTCAATCCGAGGAACGGCACTAACGTCAGGTGCAGGAAGAGCACGTTTTCTTCGCCGATATCAAAACGAAACTGACGAATGGCTTCCAAGAACGGGAGCGATTCGATATCCCCCACCGTGCCGCCAATCTCGACGATCGTAACGTCGTGGCCTTCGCCGACCTTGCGAATGCGCTGTTTGATTTCATCGGTGATGTGCGGAATCACCTGCACGGTACCGCCGAGGTACTCTCCGCGCCGTTCTTTGGCGATGACGGTTTCGTAAACTTGGCCGGCGGAGACGCTGTTTTCCCGGCTCAGATTGATCGCGGTAAAACGCTCGTAGTGCCCCAAGTCCAAATCGGTTTCGGCACCGTCTTCGGTCACGAATACTTCCCCGTGCTGGAACGGATTCATCGTCCCCGGATCCACGTTCAAATAGGGATCCATTTTCATCAAAGTGATTTTCAGACCGCGGCTTTCCAAAAGCGCGCCGATGCTGGCCGAAGTGAGCCCCTTGCCCAAGGACGAAAGGACTCCGCCCGTGACAAAGATATATTTGCTGGTTTTCTTTTTGCTAAATCCGGCTTTCATTCGCGTTGGCGCCCCTTCTCGATAAAACCGCTTCCACGCGGGCCACATCCTCGGGGGTATCGACCGCCACCGTATCGTGGGGCCAAATCACGGCCTTAATCGCAATCCCATCTTCCAAGGCCCGCAATTGCTCTAATCGCTCCGAGACTTCCCGGGGCGAGGGAGGCAAACCGCAGAACCGTTCCAATGTCGATCGGCGAAAAGCGTAGATCCCAAGGTGTTTGAAGAACTCGAAATTTTCTTCGGCCGTCGGCGTGCGGGAAAAATCGCTGACCCGTCCGTCGCGATCGAACCGCAGCTTCACCACATGGGGGCTCGCCGCTTCCTCGGAACTCGTCCGGGGAATAGCCAGCGTCGCCAAACCGTATGCGGCGTCGGATTCCAGTCCTTCAATCAGCGCGTCGATCGCAGCACCTTCCAACAAGGGTTCATCCCCCTGCACGTTAACCACGATCTCCGCGTCTAACCCTTGGCTGGCATAAAAAACCCGATCGGTCCCACTCGGCAAGGTGGATGGCGTTACGATCACCTCGCCGCCAAAGCCTTTCACCGCTTGGGCGACGCGGTCACAGTCGGTCGCCACGAAAACTTTTTGCACGAGACGCGCTTGTTGCGCCGCCTCCCAAACCCGCTGAACGAGGGGCTTGCCGGCGATGGGGGCGAGCACCTTATAGGGAAAACGGCTAGATTGAGCCCGAGCCGGGATAATCGCGACTCGACGCAGGGGTTCACGCATGATCTTGTACTGTTATCTTGAAGCGGGCGACGGGGTCAATAGTAGGCGTGGGTTCCGCCTTGAAGGCAGAGTTCCCGAATTTTGCGCAGCTCGGAAACCGCGGTTTCCTCAAGATTTAGGATCGAGGCGGCGGCCCTGCCGTGAATAGACTGATAGATTTCAAGGGCTTCGACGAGGCCGAAGAACTGGGTGCGCCCCTCTTCGGTCAATGACGTCAGAATGCGGGGAAGCTCGGGGTGGGTCGTTTGGGCGGCCATGGCCATGCCCAGATCGCGATGCCCCAATGAAAGCAGGCTTTGGGCAAACCCAATCAGCGTCTGAAGGGTGGATTCTTCCTCGGGATTCCGAGCCACCAAACTATTTAGGATTTCAGAAAGACTCGACATCTGCGCCCCATATTAGGTGAAACATTAAGTCATTTACAGCCGAATCGTGATGTCCGTTCCAATCGCGCTTCTAACCGGGTGAAATTTCCCGGGATTCACGCCCCCAAAACTCGGCCGGCTGATGAACCGCAGGCCAAATTGGAGCCCTAAACCCAACCAACTTTGGATTTGAAACCGCCAACCGGCACTGAACTCCGCGGTAAAGGACACGGCTTTGGCCGTCACCCCCGCCCCATTGGCCGTCAAGAAATAGGCTCCCGCCCCCACCTGGCCGATAATTCCGGAAAAAGACGTTCGGGTGAAGAAGTTCCGCGTCAGCAGCACCCCGGTCCCATCCAGCTGCGGATTGATATTGAAGGTATCGAAGAGGTCGACCTTGACTCCGTAAGCCACATGGCTGGTCACCGCCCGTTGGTACTCGATGGCCAGGTACCACTGGTCCATGTCCCAAAGCAGGGCGGAACGGAAAAGGTTCTTCGGGCGTTGGAAGGAACGCAGCGTGATGTTCTCCCCTTCGGGTAGGGGCTGGGATGACGGCTTCGGTTTACCTTTCGGCTTGGTCACCGTATCGCCTATCTTCAGATCCGAATTGGTGAAATCCAGGGCAATGATGGCCTCCCCGTTTTCCAACGCCGAAACGACCCCGCAGCCCGCCGCCCCTCCGGCGCGCTCGACACAAACGAAGTCTCCCACCACCCAAGGCGGAGTGCCCACCGTCACGCGCACCGCATCTTTTTCCACCCGTACGACCCGTGAAACCTCGGCGGCCGACAGAGCGGAGAAGCTCAGCGTCATCAGCGCAGCAAAGACGTGGATCATCGGTTTAGGCCCTCGATTTAGAAATGCTAACACGCTAAAGTCGCCTTTACGATGTTGCGACCGATGGCTCTGGTACTCGGCGCGTGGGCCTTCTGGGCCGGCGTCGCCCATGGCGCGGAAGTCCCCCCTTCCCCGGCGGCGGCCCCTTGTGCCGAAATCGCGTCGCCCCGCGGCGAACGCTTCGAACTCGGTCTGCTCTACCAATCCCTAATCCCCAGCGGGCTGCCCGATTTGAACGTCACCATGCCGGTCTTCGGACCCGTGGTCGGCGTTCCGCTATTCGGGGGCACGCTCCAATGGCAGGCAGTGTACGGGAGCGATACGGGGGTTTCGCTCTACGTGGCCGAGACGACGTATCGTATTGAAATCCCTAACCCCTACGTGAATCTATTTGGCCTCTTTGGCGCGCACTATCTCTACTACTCGGTCTTGAACCACCCCTCGCGCGGGAAGTTTGGCACCCAATTCGGCCTGGGCGCTTCTTTCATGATGGGAAGCAGTTTCGAAATGGCCTTTACGCTTCGGACCTACATCCAACAACGATCGACCATCACCTTCGGTGGCGGATTTTCTTTTCTCTTATAGGGAACGTTTCCAGATCACGAGCGCGGCAATCACGACTAAGGCCAGGAGCGTGGCCCGCTCACTGCGAAGGGCCTTTTTCAGCTCAAACGGATGGCTACTCGTTTCGACCGTGGGCGAAAAGGCGGGAAGCCAACGCGCCACGCGGGCACAATAGAATGCGTACGCTACGCCGAACTCGCGCCGGAGGGTGTCCTCTTCAAAAGCTACGATGAAATGGTATTGCACGGCGAAGTACGCCGCGATGAAAAGGCTGAACCAACCGAATCCGAAAGCGACCCCGCATAGCGCGTACATCGCAATATTGGCGAGGTAGAGGGGGTTGCGCACGTAGCGGAACGGGCCAGCGTGGATCAAGCGAGGAACCGTATCTCCCCGCGTCCGGGTAACGCTGCCGGCGTGACCCACCGCCCAGATGCGCACCCACTCCGCGAGCAAGACGCCCGCCGCCACGAGCCACAGTTGCGCGCCCGAAAGGCGAAATTGCGCCGGCAAAATCAGGCAAAGCACGATGAGTGGAAGGGGGGAGACCCCTCGACGTTGAAACCACCAACGGCCGACTCGGACCGCCGATGCCGTAGAATGGGAAACGGCTTGCTCCATCTCCCAACTGAACCACACCCCGCGCCTAGGCGGCAATACTGGAAAGCGACTTGTGGCTTTCCGGAGGCCCAGCTATATTCCAGCGTCGGATGCAGATTCCTCAAAATTGGAATGGCGGATGGATCGAAGTCATCTGCGGCGGAATGTTTAGCGGCAAAACCGAAGAGCTCATTCGGCGGATGAAGCGCGCGCAAATCGCGCGACAAAAGGTCCAGATCTTCAAGCCCGTGATCGACGATCGCTACGCCACCGACCAAGTCGCCAGCCACTCCGAGTTGCGTATCGATGCCCGTCCGGTGAACCACCCCGAGGAAATCCTCGCGATGCTGGAGGACAACACCCGGGTGGTGGGCATTGACGAAGCCCAGTTCTTCCAGCCGGCGATCCTGGAGATCTGCCACCGCCTCGCCAACCGCGGTCTGCGCGTGATCGTCGCCGGTCTCGATCTCGACTACCGCGGCGTGCCGTTTGGTCCAATGCCCGAACTCATGGCGACGGCGGAAATGGTCACGAAGATGTCCGCCATCTGCACTTCTTGCGGTGGCGCGGCAAGCCGCTCGCAACGCTTGGATGGTTCCAATGAGCGTTCCCAAGTCCTGGTCGGAGCCGGCGAGATTTACGAAGCCCGTTGCCGCCGGTGCTTTGAACCGCCCGCGAGTTAAGAATCCCGATGCCGTTTTTCGAAAACATGCATTACGAGCCTTCGTGCAATCTCACCCGCTTGAAGTGGGATCTGGAGCGGATTGCCTCCCGTAAGGTCAACGATCGCAAAACGGCCGCGAAGTTTCACCTGCTCACGCCGGATCTTTTCGAGCGTTCGGAAAATATCTGGATGGATATCGGCGCCGGCAGCGGGTCTTTCTTTGCCGAGCTCGCGCGCCTTCACCCCGATCGTTTTCTGATTGCGATCGAACGCAGCAAACTGCGCGGGCAGCGCCTGGCCCAAAAGGCGCGCAAAGTGGGGTACCCCAACTGGATTGGCCTACGCGGCAATTGCATTCCCGCCTTGATTCACGGGGTGCCGACGGAAAAACTGGAACGCATCTACGTCATGTACCCCTGCCCCTGGCCGAAGAATTCTCAGCGCAAGAATCGGTGGTACCTGCACCCCATCATGCCTCATCTCGTGCGGGCGCTGAAGCCAGGCGGGCTTTTGATTTGGACCTCGGATCAGCAGTTTTACATCGACGAAGCGAAGTGGGTTTGTGAGTCGTTTTACCACCTCCGAACCTTAATTCATGGGCCCATTCAGCCGAATCGCTACAACCATATGAATCAGTTCCCCGGGGGCCGCACCAAATTCGAGCGGGATTTCTTGGGCCGCGGGCTTCCCTGCTACGAACTGATCGTTCAAAGGCCGCTTCACCCTATTGGAAGCGTTGCGTTAGCCTAACTGAACTGTTACCCGTGGCGGATGCCGTGGGGAGCTTTTTTCTGTATTTCCGCCGCCGCCTTTTTTCTCATTGGCGGGTACGAATGCGCGCGCAGCCCTTCCAATACGCTTTTCCAAGCGACGTATGGCGCCGATAGGTTTCCGCTGGTCAGTTTCCTGCCCCTCATCTTGATCGTGACGGTCGGTGGCTACAATCTTCTGCTCACGCGTTTCCGCCCGCGCAAAAGAATGGATCGATGTCGTCGGCTATCGACTGAGCAAAGGCGGAACTTCGCTTGCCCTAGTGGGGCTACAGAAAATATTTTGGTTGGGTCAAATGCTTTATCCGATGGTCGGCATCGGGGCCTGCGCGGTTTGGTTTGGAGTGGCCACCCGCCTCACCCAGACTAGTTCAACCGCACGCTAGCCATTTTGGAAATTCCCGCGCGTTCCATCGTGACGCCGTAGAGCGCTTCCGCGATTTCCATCGTCTTTTTGTTGTGGGTGATGACGATGAATTGGGTTTTCTCCGCCATCTTACGCACGACGGTATTGAAGCGCGAAACGTTGGCATCATCGAGTGGCGCATCCACCTCATCCAACAAGCAGAAGGGACTGGGTTTGCGCGCGAAGATGGCCAAAACCAGGCTCACCGCCGTCAGCGCTTTCTCGCCGCCGGAAAGCAACGAAATGCTCTGCAGGCGCTTGCCCGGCGGTTGGACCATGATGTCCACGCCGGCTTCGAGCACATTTTCCGGATTGGTGAGAATGAGTTCGGCCTTTCCACCGTTGAACAGGATCGGGAAGATCTCGTTGAATTTCTTGCGTACCGCTTCGTAGGTTTCGGTGAAGCGAGAAATCGTCGAGTGATCGATCTTCGTGATCGCTTCTTCGAGAATCTGGATGGAGTTTTCGAGGTCGGTTTTTTGCTCTTGCAAAAACGCGTACCGCTTCTCCACTTCTTCGAATTCTTGAATCGCGGTCAGGTTCACTTCACCGTAGCGACCGATCTTTTCGCGTAACGCTTTCAAGTGCTCGTGCAAAAGCCGTTCGCGATCGGTACCGGAAAGCATGTCCCAGCTCAGGTCGAGACTCTCCGCGAATAGGGGGAGCTTCTCCAGATCGATGAGCGCGGTTTCATCCAGCGCGGTTGGCATCGCCTGGTAACGCTCCTCCGCGATTCCGCGCAGGCGCTCCAAGTTCGCATGGGCCTGGGCCAAGGCAATCTCGGTCTCCTGCAACTCGCGAGCGACCAAGTCGCGCCGACCCCGCAATTCACTGAGCGAGGCGCGCAAGTTTTGCAGCCGCTCGCAAGCATCGTTGAAAGCGGTTTTGGTGTCCGAGCTTTGCACCCGCACCTGGTTCAATTCCTGGTCGCTTTGCGCGCGCTGCACACGGGCCTGTTCGATTTTTTCCCCGATACCTGCCAGCTCCTGTTCATCTTCCGTCCGCTGCTCCTGCAGGTGGCCTAGACGCCGGGTCCATTCGTGCAGTTCGTCGGCGATACGCTGCGCTTTCTCATCGAGCGCGCGTTTTTTCTCTTCGAGGCGCGAACGCTCCACCTTGCGCTTGCCGACTTCATTGGAAATCGCTTCGTAGCGTTCGGAAGCGCCGGCCAGGTAGGTTTCCACCCCATCGAGTTCCGAAACCGCTTCGGTTTCGGTTTCCGCTACTCGTCCTAGTTCCGCGGCCGCATCTTCGCGTTGCTTGGCCGCCAAGTCCAAGCGCTCAATGTTGCGCTGGGAGTCGCGGCTCAAATCATTGTAATCGCGATCGGCGCGATTGAGTTCGTGCTGCAGGCGCTCGCGTTCCTTGCGGCGCTCGACCGCTTCAATATGCAGTGAAGAAAGTTTCTCTTTGCATTCGCCCTGTTGTTTTTCGCCTTCTTCCAGGCGCGCGAGCAAGGCCTGGCGCTCAGCTTCCAACGTCGCCAGTTCCGTTTCGAGTTTCTGGGAGGTTTCCGTCAGCGAATCGATCTCACGCCGCCGGGCGAAGACCCCCACCTTGGTCGGTGGGTTCCCGGCCGAAAGCGAGCGATCGCCATGCGCCACCGCGCGGGTGTCGCGCGCGAGGAAGGTCACCCCCGGATACTGCTGCCGGAGGGTAAAGAGCGAATCAAAGCTGTCGCAAACGTAGGTATTGCCGAGGCGCCAACGCACCACCGCCTCAAACCCCGATTGGATCTTGAGCAGGGATTCCACCGGCACCGTCCCGGGATAGGCCTTCCCCGTATCGTGCGAAGCAATCAGCTCTTCCAACGCCACCACGCGGACGCGCTCCAGCCCCTGGTCTTGGATCAATCGCGTCAGGCGTTCGGCTTCTTCGGCGGTATGCGCGACCAAAGTGTTCATCTCGCCGCCCAGAAGCGCTTCGAGGTGTTCTTCAATCGAGGGATCCGGCTGAAACGTTTCCGCTAAAGGTACGGCCGCTCGCTCGGAACCCAGCTTCAACAAGATTTCTTTGGCGGTGGGTGAATAGCCTTCCAGGTTTTCCTGTAGCTCCTGTAGGGATCGCAGGCGCGAACGCTCGGCATGGAAAAGCTCGCGTTCTTCGAAAATGCGCTCTTCTAAGTCGGAAAGGGTTTGCGAAATCCCCTGGTTCTCAGAATGGATCCGCGCCGCTTCGTCGGCGGCGGTCTGAGTCCGCGTCGCGGTGTCGGCGACCTGAGTATCCATCTCCGCGATGCGACTCTTGCGTTGGTCGATATCCACGACCGCGGCGGTGAGCTTCTCATTCAGCTCCTGTTGCTTGGTGCGACACTCCCGCTCGCGGCCTTCGGCGAAAACGCATTGGTTTTGCAATTCCACGCGCTTTTCGGCGAGCTGAGTGCGTTGCTGCAAGAGCGATGAACGCTCGCGCTGTTTGCGTTGCACATTGTCTTGGTGTTCGCGCAGCTGAATTTCGAGATCCTGGATTTCCACTTCTAACTTGCCGGCGATGGATTCGGCCACGTCGAAGCGCTCTTGTTCGAGGGTTCGCTGGGCGATTTCGCCTTCTTGAACCTGCGTCTCAAGTTCGTGTTCTTCTTCCAGCGAGGCCTGCTGCGACCGGGTCAGGTTCTTGCCCCGCTCCTCCAAAAGTTCGGCATCGCTTTGCAGGCGCTGGACCAGAAGCGAAAGATCGCGCTCTCGCTCGGAGAGCGACTGAAGCTTTTTCTCAAGATCAATGCGTTCGATCTCTAGATCAGTCGCTTGCGCATCGGACTGGGCGAAAACCGCGTCCGCTTCGGAGCGGGTGTTTTGCAATCCTTCAACCTTTGTGCGCAGATTGCTTTGTTGGAGCGTGTGCTCGTGCAGGTCGCGACCCAGCAAGAAGAGATCGGCCGCTTCCAACTCGCTTTTGAGTTCCTTAAACTTGCGGGCGCGGGTGGCCTGAATTTTTAGGGACCGAATCTGTTTTTCCAGTTCCGTAACGATGTCCTGAAGCCGCAAGAGGTTCTGGCGCGTCTGGTCAAGCTTCCGCTCGGCCTCCTTGCGCTTCGCCTTGTACTTGGTAATCCCGGCGACTTCCTCGAAGAGATAGCGACGCTCTTCCGGCTTTACGTTGATCATGCGGTCGATCTGGCCCTGCTCGATGATCGAATACGCCCGGCGTCCCACGCCAGTATCCATGAACAACTCGTGGATGTCCTTCAACCGACACGACGTGCGGTTGATGAAGAACTCTCCATTTCCATCGCGGTACAAGCGGCGGGTGATCGAAATCTCATCGCCGCGATCAAAGGCGGCGAAGTTTGGCGCCAGCGCCACACTCTCGCGGTCAAGCACCAGGCTGACTTCGGCGAAGGAGGTGGCGGATTTGGTATCGGAACCGGCGAAAATGACGTCGGTCATGGTATCGCCGCGCAGGTGCTTCGGGCTTTGCTCCCCCATCACCCAGAGGATCGCGTCGACGATATTGCTCTTCCCGCAGCCGTTAGGGCCCACGACGCCGGTGATGCCCGGCTCGAAGTTCAGGATCGTCCGATCCAAAAAAGACTTGAAGCCCTGGAGCTCGAGGCGCTTTAACCGCATTGTTCCCCTTAACCCGATTAGACTTTTAAAGTGGCCTGCGCCGCCGCTAGCCGAGCCACGGGCACTCGGAAGGGCGAGCAACTGACGTAATTAAAGCCGAGTCGGTGGCAGAATTCAACGGTAGCGGCATCGCCGCCATGCTCCCCGCAGATGCCCAACTTGAGGTCTTTCCGGCCCTTACGCCCCCTTTCGCAGGCGATTTGCATCAATTCGCCGACGCCTTGCTGATCCAAGGACACGAAAGGATCTTCGCGGAAGATCCCCCGTTCGATGTAAGTCGGCAAGAAGGACCCCGCGTCATCGCGCGAGAGCCCGAAAGTCATTTGGGTCAGGTCATTGGTACCGAACGAGAAGAAACTCACGTGCCGCGCGAGTTCTTCGGCAATGAAGGCCGCCCGCGGGATCTCAATCATGGTCCCGATACGGTAGTTCACTTTGGAATGATTGCGCTCACAGGTCTCGCGGCAAACCTTCTCCACCCGGTCCTTAAGCTGGGTCAGCTCTTCGGTCGTACTGATGAAGGGGATCAGGATCTCGGGTTCGCAACCTCTTTCCGAACCGGGGCGAATCTCCGCCGCCGCTTCCATGATCGCCCGAGCCTGCATTTCGTAGATCTCGGGGTAGGTCACACCCAAACGGCAACCGCGGTGACCGAGCATGGGATTGTACTCGTGCAACGACTTCACTTTTGAACGAATGGTGTCGGCCGAAATGCCCATCGCCATCGCGGTGGAACGGATTTCGTCTTCATTCTTCGGCAAGAATTCGTGCAACGGCGGATCGAGCAGGCGAATCGTGACCGGCAGACCTTCCATTTCCTGGAAGATGCCGATGAAGTCTTCCTTCTGCATCGGGAAGATGCGTTCTAACGCGCGCAGGCGATCTTCGGTGGTGGAAGCGAGAATCATCTCGCGCACCGCTTGGATCCGACTGCTCTCGAAGAACATATGCTCGGTGCGACAAAGCCCAACGCCCTCGGCGCCAAATTGGCGCGCGACCTTCGCATCGTTGGGCGTGTCCGCATTGGCGCGCACCGCGAGCGAGCGCCGTTTGTCGACCCACTTCATAAAGCGATTGAAGTACTTGTCCAACTGGCTATTGATCGTCGGAACGAGGCCCAAGATCACTTCACCGGTAGCACCATCAATGGTGATCTGGTCGCCGCGCTTGATCGTGCGACCGCCGACGGTGAATTGTTGCGCGCGATAGTCGATCGAAATAGCTCCGCAACCCGCCACACAGGGCTTGCCCAGACCACGCGCTACTACCGCGGCGTGAGAGGTTAGTCCACCAAGGGCCGTCAGGATACCGGTAGAGGCGTCCATCCCTACAATATCCTCGGGGGAGGTCTCATGGCGCACTAAAATTACAGCCTTTTGCAGCTTGCGTAACCGGTCGGCTTCTTCCGACGAGAAGACAACCTCTCCGGAAGCCGCGCCCGGCGATGCGGGCAAACCACGGGCAATCACTTCTTTCGGAGCTCTAGGATCCAGCCGCGGGTGCAGGAGTTGCTCGACCTGCGCCGGGGTCACCCGCTGAATCGCTTCCTCTTCTTTGATCAACTTTTCGTCGACCATGTCCACCGCGATGCGCACCGCGGCCGAAGCGGTGCGTTTGCCCGTGCGAGTTTGTAACAAGTACAGCTTGCCCTTTTGTACCGTGAACTCAATGTCCTGCATGTCGCGATAGTGCTTTTCGAGTTGCTGGTAGAGGTGAATCAACTCCTTGTAGGTGGGCCCAAACGACTGCTCCATGGTCGGCGAGTCGGAGCCGGATGCCGATTCGGCGTTGATCGGCATGGGTGTGCGAATCCCCGCGACAACATCTTCGCCTTGCGCATTGGGTAAGAACTCGCCAAAGAACTTCCTTTCGCCGGTAGAAGGATCGCGAGTGAAAGCGACCCCGGTGGCGCAGTCGTCGCCCATGTTGCCAAAAACCATCGCCTGCACATTGACGGCGGTGCCCCAATCACCAGGAATCTTGTGGATCCGTCGGTAGCTCACTGCCCTCGGTGACATCCACGAACGAAATACCGCAGAGATTGCACCCCAGAGCTGTTCTTGCGGGTCGTCTGGAAAAGCATGACCGCAATGCTTTTCCGTTAACTCCCGGAATTGTACGCAGAGCGTCTGGAGTTCTTCCGCACGAAGATCCGAATCGTTGTAAATGCCCCGCTTAGATTTCGCATTGAGCAAGAGACTCTCAAACGCGTGCGGCGCTACCCCCAGAACGACTTCTCCGTACATCTGAATGAAACGCCGGTAGGAATCGTAAGCGAAACGCGCGTTGCCGGTCTGGCGCTCCAGGCCCTGCACCGTCGTGGGATTCAAGCCGAGATTGAGAATGGTATCCATCATGCCCGGCATGCTGGCGGGTGCGCCCGAACGCACCGAGACCAAAAGCGGCGTGGTCGCATCGCCAAACTTCGCGCCAGTTTGCGATTCCACCTTTTTCAAACTGGCTTGGACTTCATCGGCCAGCCCCGTCGGATAGTCGCCTTTGTTCTGGTAAAAAAAAGTGCAAACCGGAGTGGTGATGGTGAAGCCCGGGGGCACCGGCAATTTCAACCGCACCATCTCGTGAAGGTTCGCGCCCTTCCCGCCGAGCAGGAGCTTCGCGTCCTTACCGGATGCGCCTTCCGCTTCTCCGCCGCCGAAGAAATAGACGTATTTGCTGGCCATTAAACCTTCACTCCTTCATCAATGCTTTGGACAGGAACTCGGTCACCTGAGTCAGAGCAATGCGATCTTGTTTCATGCTGTCGCGTTCGCGAATGGTCACCGTTTGGGCCGAAGCCGTGTCTCCGTCGATCGTAATGCAATACGGAGTGCCCGCTTCGTCTTGACGCCGATACCGACGCCCGATGGCGCCCTTCTCGTCGTAATAGACGTTCCAACGCTTTTTGAGTTCCCGGTACAGTTTTTCCGCCGTCTCTGGCATGCCATCCTTATTCACCAGCGGCAAAACCGCGGCCTTGATCGGTGCGATCCGAGGATCGAAACGCAGCACCGTGCGCTCGGCTTCCTCTTCGTAGGCATCCACCAAGAAAGCCAGGGTCGCGCGATCCGCGCCCGCCGAAGGCTCGATGACGTAGGGAACAAATTTCGTATTCGATTCGGGATCGAAATAGCTCAGATCCTTCTTGCTGAACTCCGAGTGCTTCTTCAGATCGTAGTCGGTGCGGTTGGCAATGCCTTCCAATTCGGCACGACCAAACGGAAAGTCGTATTCCACATCGGCGCAACCGGCCGCGTAGTGCGCGAGTTCATCCTTGTCGTGCTCACGTAAGTGGAGTCGCTCTTTCTTAATTCCGTAGCGCGTATACCAAGCATAGCGCTCGTCGCGCCAATAGCGGTACCACTGGTCGGCTTCTTTCGGATCCGGCTTGACGAAAAACTCGATTTCCATCTGCTCGAATTCGCGCGAACGAAAAGTAAAGTTGCGGGGGTTAATTTCATTGCGAAACGCTTTGCCGACTTGGGCGATACCAAAAGGCACTTTCACCCGGCTAGTGCTTACGACGTTCAAGAAGTTGGCAAAAATCCCCTGCGCGGTTTCCGGTCGCAAATACGTCTGCGAAGCGCTGTCTTCCGAGGCCCCTACGTAAGTCTTGAACATCAGATTGAACTGCTGC
The DNA here is from genome assembly GCA_964519985.1 of uncultured Pseudobdellovibrionaceae bacterium. Lineage (GTDB taxonomy): Bacteria > Bdellovibrionota > FAC87 > UBA2466 > UBA2466 > JAIEOG01. The sequence continues at coordinate 76,381 of CAZFMF010000002.1, forward strand.
GTTTCGGTAAACTTGTCCTTCGAGCCGCAGGTCGGGCACTGATTGTTTTGAATGTGGTCGGCACGAAACCGGCCGCGGCATTGTTTGCAATCGACCATCGGATCGGAAAACGAAGTGGCGTGTCCGGACGCTTCCCAAACTTTTGGATTCATCAAGATCGAGCAATCGACGCCGACAATATCGTCGCGCAGGGTGACGTTGTCGCGCCACCAGGCCTCTTTGATGTTTCGCTTCAGCTCGACGCCGAGCGGGCCGTAATCCCAGCAACCGTTCAAACCGCCGTAGATCTCGCTCGACTGGAAGATAAAGGCGCGGCGGCGGCAAAGGGAAACGACCGCCTCCATTTTCTTCTGATCGGTTGCTTTCGGATTGGCCATGGCACTCCCGGAATGGAAAAGCCGGTATCCTAAACGGCCACCGTCTTTTAGCCAAACGTTTCCGACATTTCGCTCAATACCGTCAGAAAGATCAAGGCCAGCGCGGGCAGGACGAAAAACAGCGCCAAAATCAGGCTGGTTTTCAAAGGGAGAGACCTCAGGTGGGCCTGCCATTCCCGCTCCTGCTCGGCCCGCAAAGCCTCGGTCATGGCCGCCAACGTCGGCGCCAACGGGCAGCCGGAGCCGTAAAGGTCGGCGAGCGCCCCGAACCAGAGGCGGTGCCGGGGGTCCGGATACCTCTGGGCCAGTTGTTGTAAGTGCTCGCTAAAGCGGGTTTCCCCCGGGTCTAGACGCTTCCGGAAGGCAGGGGAAAGCCCGTCGGTGAGGGCAGACAGCGCACTTGGCCAGGCGTACGCCAGGTCGTAGCCGGCTTGGAGCATGACCCCCACCATCTCCCAAAACAGGATTAAACTCCGCCGCTCCCGGCGGACCCGGTGCTTTAGCAAAAGCGACTGGTGTGCACCAGGCATGCGACCCCCATCCCTTCCACGGCTCCCGCGACCACCATGGCCCAAGGGCTCAAACCGGTCGCCAGCCCCGGTTGGCAGAGCCAAAGTGTCCCCACCACGATCCAGGGAACTCCCAGCGCGACCCCCGCTTGGGCCATCGCGGCCCGCCGCCCATCGCGCAGGCGCAGCTCCGCTTCGCGCTCCCGCTCCAACCACGGCACCATCCGATCCAAAAGGGGCGCCACCGGAATACCCTGGCGGTAAGCCAGTTGTAGGGCCGTAAGACTTGTTCCCATCAAACGCAAGGGAACGCGCCGATCGAACCGGCGCAAGCATTCGCCCAAGCCCTCCCCTTCGTGAAATCCGGCCAACGCCCGCGCGATGGTCCGGGCAAAGGGTGACGGCTGTACCTGGGCCAGGTGGAAGAGCGCCGCCGGCAAACCGAGGCCGGCGTGGATCAGGCCCCGCAAGGCCTGGAAGTAGACGATGCCCGACGCTTCCATTTCCTCCCGCGCGCGCTGCCCGCGCAGTCGCACGCCGACTTCGGCCAGCAGCGGAAGAAGAACCAGCCCCCCGAGACCGAAAGCCATTCCCCGCAAACCCGCCAACCCGAGACAGAACCCCAGTCCCACCGCCGCTCGCTCGCAACGCCGAAAAGCCGCTCGACTCAACGGCGCCCGAAAGAAGGCCCGGCGCCGCAAGGCCCGCCGGCGGGTTTCCGCCAGCCAAAGCTGGCCGAGTCGCAGGAGCGCAATCAGCAGAAAGGCTAACATCAGGGATCGGAAAACGGCGGTCACGGTTGCACGAGAGTGCAATTCGGGTTCCGCAGTGCTATCCCAGAAAAAAAGGGGGACTGATGATTTTGAAACTGACAGCAACCGATGCCCGCGCGTCCGGCGCTCCGGCTAACTCCACCTTGGACGGACGGACCCTTCCTGAGATCTACGTGAAACGCGTCGTGCTCTCGGCTGACCAGCGCGTCTACCTCGTCAAAAAGGGCGGAATGTTCCGACCCGTGACCTGGGGAGAGGCCCACCACCAATCGCTGCTTTTCTTCCAGGCCTTGCGTGCGGCCGGAATCGAAAAGGGCGATCGGGTCGCCATCTTGAGCAATAGCCGGCCGGAGTGGGCGATTGCGGATATTACGATCCAAACCTTGGGCGCGGCGACCGTGCCGATCTATCAGTCCAGCATCGCCGAAGATGTGGCGTTCATCCTGACCCATTCGGGGGCAAAGCTGGTTTTCGCCGAAGATGCCGCTCAAGGCGAGAAACTGGCGAAGGCCTTCAAGGAAATGGGCAAGACGCTGCCCGTGATTTTCTTTGCGTCCGGCGTTTCGCATCCCGAATTTGCATCGCAAACGGTGGAAGACTTACCGACGGTGGCCGATCGCGAAGCGCTGACCCGCGAGCAAAAGGCCTCCGCCGAGGCGGTGAAACCGGAAGACCTCGGATCGATCGTCTATACTTCCGGAACCACCGGCCAGCCGAAGGGCGTGCGCCTTTTGCACGCGAGTCTCACGGCCGAGACCCGCTCGATTGTTCAGGAGGTGGAGCTTTCCGCCGCCGATACGACGCTTGCTTTTCTGCCCTTCGCGCATGTCTTTGGCCGCATCGAGAGTCTCATGCCGCTCGTCGCCGGCCTTTCGCTCGCCTTTGCCGAAAACGTCAATGCGGTAGCCGCCAATCTGATGGAGATCCGGCCGACCATTTTGATGAGCGTGCCGCGTATTTACGAAAAAATGTACGCGAAGATTGTTTCCGATTTGGAATCCGGCCCGGTTTATAAGCGCGTCCTTTTTCGTTGGGCGGTGCAAACGGGGCGCGAGGTCGCGCGACTGCGTTCCCAGAAGTCTCCGGTTCCGATCCCCTTGCTCTTGAAGTTTCAGGTTGCCGACCAGTTGGTGTTTTCCAAGGTCCGGGAAAGAATGGGTGGGCGTTTGCGTTTCACCGTTTCGGGCGGCGCACCGCTCGCCTCCGAACTCTGTGAGTTCTTCCACGCTTGCGGCATCAAGATTTTGGAGGGCTACGGCCTCACCGAAACGTTCGGCGCGATTTCCGTGAATCTCCCCGAAGACTACCGCTTCGGCACCGTCGGCCGCCCGATTGCCTACACCCATTTTCGCATCGCCGATGACGGCGAGATCCAAGCCAAGGGCCCCGCGATCTTCGACGGCTATCACGGCGACGAGGCCGCCAGCCGCGAAACCATGACCGAAGATGGTTGGTTTTGTACCGGGGATATCGGCGAATTCGACGAAAAGGGATTTTTGAAGATCACCGATCGCAAAAAGGAACTCATCGTCACGTCCGGCGGAAAGAATGTCGCGCCGCAAAAACTCGAAAACCGGCTAAAGCAAATCCCGGGCGTGAGCCAGGCTCTGGTTTACGGCGATAAGCGCAAGTACCTCGTCGCCCTCTTGACTCTCACCGGAGGAACCAAAGAGAATGAAGCGGTTCACAAACAGATCGAAGACGGCATCAAGGCAATGAATAAGGACTTAGCGAGCTACGAAACGGTGAAGCGCTTTAAGATCCTTCCCCAGGACTTCACACTGGAGTCGGGGGAGATGACACCGTCGCTCAAGCTCAAACGCAAAGTGATCGTGAAGAATCACCAGGCCGAAATCGATACGCTCTACGAATAGGAAAAAATGAAAAGCCTCCTGGGGTGGTTGGGACTTGTATGGGCCAGCTTTACCTTCGCTTACCCGCATGCCGGGTGCACCGTGAGCGTTGCTTGCTCCGGCGGAGGAACCGCAACCTGCCTTACCGATGATACGGACTCCACCTGCGGCACCTCGCCGAACGGCAAGAGCCGTTTCTGCCGCTCCCGCCACCCGACGACCGACTCCAAAGGAACGGTGCTCGGATTGCAAGAACGCTACGATCATATCTGCTGCGACACGGTGGGCAATGCGCTTCGGCTTCCGGCCCAGCTTCAGCCACCGCCTTGGACTTGGAATCCCAGCCTAGCGTCCCTGGCCGATTGCACCAGCGTTGGCCCCTAAGTCCGAGTTGTCTCTCGACTCCGGCGCCGGAGTGACGCAAGCAACCCGCTATTTCTTTCGCAGAAGCGGAATCGTCCTATCGACGTCCAGTGGGCGGGTAGACTTCTCGCGAGAAGCCGTTTCGGACAAGTAAAGCCGGTCCTTCTCGATCTTGAAAACGAGGTAATAGACCAAATCCTCATCGAAAAAATCCACGAAATCGAGTTCCGTCACCCCGGAGGGAAGCACGCGACCAATGGTGTAGTTATTGTCTTGATACGTCTCATTCAGCCGTCGGGCGCACTTCTCATCTTGAAATGTCCGGCCCCAGATTTCATAGGAACCATTCGCATCAAACTCCGCCTTCAGAATGAGCCAAGAATCATCCGGCCGGGCAAGGCATTCACTTTCCCATTTGCCATGCAAGGGGACTTTCGTCGCCCCATAGCTATCAACGCAAAAGAGCAAGGCGAGGAACCAGGGTCCAAAGGTGCGCATCGAGTCTCCTCGGAATGCGTCGATGTTACCGATTCGCCGCCGTCCGGGCTAGGCGCCCTGTCCCATTCGCAGCCGTCGCGGAGCGCAACCGATAGAAAAAAAAAAAAAAAAAAAAAAAAAAAACCGGAACTACCGCTTTCGCGACAGCTCCGGCCTTTTTTACGCCGTAAGAACGGCATGTAATAGAAACGCTTCCTTTTGAAGGGACGCGTTAGTTCAACGGTTTCTTTCCGGTTTCCAGCAGGTGCTCGAAAACACCTCCCTTATCATCGGTTTTCACCGAGATGCTTCGAGGCTTGGCGGCTTCCGCCTTAGCCAGGGCGACACGTAAAACACCGTCCCGGTAAACCGCCTCGATTTTTTCCGGATCGACCTTTTCGCCCAATTCGAAAATGCGCTCGAACCGTCCGTAACGTCGCTCCGAAAACCGTGCACTTTCTTTATCGCCGCCCGTCTTTGACTGTTTCCGCTCGGCGGAGATGAACAGCCTTCCGGAGTTCACCTCGATCTTAATATCTTCCTTGGCCATCCCCGGCATGTCTAAAGTCACTAAGTAATGATCTTTCGTTTCGTCGACTTCACAAGCGGGTAAGTAAGTCCTCGCGCTCTCGTCCGATTCTTGTTTCACGCCGTAAACGGGCGAAAACTCAAACCAGTCCGTCGCGGGACGCCAAGGGTTAGTCCAAAATCCTAAATTATGTCTCATTGAGAAATTCTCCTTTCTATTCTTTTTTCCTAAGGAGAAATCTGGGAATCGATTTGCCGGCGTCAAGTCCCCGGGCTAGCATTTTGGAAACTTTGGAGAAACGCGCGTGCTTAAATCCATCAGCCTCAGCTTCTTGGCCGTCAGTGCTTTGATCCTGACGTCGTGCACCAAACCCACTACCGAACAGCTTGTCGAAGCCATCAAGAAAGATCCGTCGCTGCTCGCCAATGCAATTAAGAGCGAACCGGAGAAGTTTAAAGACGCACTGAAAGTCGTCGGCGAAATGATGCAAAAGGATCGGATGCGTGAGCGGGAAGAGGCCGCTCAAAAAGAACAAGATGCCGCTTTCAGCGCCCCCCTCCAACCGGCTCTTACCGCAGCGCAAGTTTATAAGGGTGCCGAAAACGCGAAGGTGACAATCGTCGAATACACCGATTTCGAATGCCCCTACTGCTCACGCGGTGCGGACACCGTCGCCGAAGTGCTAAAAAAATATCCCGGCAAGGTGCGCGTCACGGTGAAGCACCTGCCCCTTCCCTTCCACAAACAGGCCATGCCGGCGGCGAAGTATTTTGAAGCCATTCGTATCCAGAACCCGAAGGCCGCAATTCAGTTTCACGACGCTCTCTTCGCCAACCAAGAAGGCCTAAAGAAAGATGGGGAAAAATTCCTGGAAGAACAGGCCAAGAAGCTCGGCGTGAAAATCCCGCAGCTTAAGAAAGACATCGCTTCGGACGCCGTGAAAAAGAAAGTCGATGCCGACATGGAAGAAGCCGGCCGCTTCGGGATCAAAGGGACGCCGGGTTTCGTGGTGGGCGGAATTCCATTGAAGGGCGCCTACCCGGCCGAAGACTTCGCCAAGATTATCGATCGGCTTTTGAAGAAAGGATGAGCTCGCAGCGCTTAGCGCTGCGAGATTCCTTCACTGCGTTCGGAATGACTAGAACGTCGAAACGATCTTCTTGAAGTAATCGCCGCGCTCTTCGAAGTTCTTGAACATGTCCTGGCTCGCGCAACCGGGCGAGAGCAAAATCACATCGCCCGAGCGCGACTTCTGGTAGGCCAGATAAACCGCTTCCTCGAACGTTCCGACTAAGAAGGTCTCGCTGAAATCACCGATGGCACGATTGAGCTTTTCCTTGGCCTCACCGACCAAAATCAGGTTTTTGACGTGGCGGCGAATGGCGGGAGCGAGCGAACCGTAGTCTTCTCCCTTATCCCGTCCACCCGCGATCAAAATCACCGGCTCATTGAAGCTTTCCAAAGAACGCAAAAGCGAGTGCACGTTGGTTCCCTTGGAATCGTTGTAAAAGAAAACCGAGTTCTTGCGGCCCACGAATTCCATACGGTGCGGAAGGGGCTTGAAACTCACCAGGGCTTTTTGGATCGCTTCATTCGAAGCGCCCGCGAGCTTGGCGGCCAACATCGCCGCCATCATGTTTTCGCGGTTGTGGATGCCGCGGAGCTGACTTTCTTGAACCGGGAAATCGTGATCCTTCCAACGGGCCGCGCGCAAATGCATTAAATTTGGACCGGCCAGATAAGCACCCTGGAACTTCTCCGCCACCGCCGGCGGCAGCTTCGTCATCGGGTCGGAGGTGAAATGCAGCGGCTTCGCTTTCACGTTCGCCAACATCTGGTTCAGTTTCGCGTCGCGGAAGTTATAAATCAGGTAATCCTCTTCGGTCATATTGACCGGCAACTTGGCCTTCGAAGCCGCATACTCTTCAAACGACGGATACCGATCCAGATGATCGGGCGCGACGTTCAAGATCACCGCCACATGCGGCTTAAACTGGCGAGAGGTATCGAGCTGGAAGCTGCTGATTTCGACCACCACCCAGTCGGCCTTGTCGCGTTTGAGCGGGTATTCGGAAAGCGGAGTTCCGATATTGCCGCCCAGAAACACTTCCTTGCCCGCCGAGCGGATCATTTCGGCGATGAGTGACGCCGTCGTGCTCTTTCCGTTCGTGCCCGTCACGGCAATGATGGGCTCCGAAATATACTGCGCCGCGAGTTCCACCTCGCTAATAATTGGCACACCCGCTTTTTCGGCGTGCTGCAAAGGCTTGATGTCCAGCCGAACACCGGGGCTGACGACGATCAGATCTTGATCCGAGAAGGTTTTGAGGACGTGCTTTCCGAGTTCGGCCTTGAAGTCGTAGGATTCCAACGCTTCCAGTGCGTCCTTCAAATCCGTTTTATTCAATTCGTCGGTAACGGTAACCTTATAGCCCTTCTTACAGAGCAATTTGGTCGCCGCAACTCCGCTGCGACCGAGCCCCACTACTAGAGCTCTTTGTTTTTTCTTCACCGTCGTCTTGGCCATCTTCGTTCTCCCAGAACTACTTCTATTTCTCTACCGGAGCTTTAATGTTGCTAGCCCCAGCATTGCTAAAACCATCGACACAATCCAAAAGCGGACCGTGACTTGCGGCTCCGCCCACCCCGACAATTCGAAATGGTGATGGATCGGTGCCATCCGAAAAACTCGTTTCTTTCGCGTCTTATAGGAAACCCGTTGTGCAATCACGGAAACAGCTTCCATCACGAAAACACCGCCCACCAGAGCCAGAACCAATTCGTTCTTGGTGATCAAGGCGACGGTGCCCAACGCGGCCCCTAAGGCCAGCGCGCCCACGTCCCCCATGAAGACTTGAGCGGGATAAGTGTTGAACCACAAAAATCCCATGCCAGCGCATACAATAGTGGAACACAGGATCGCAAGCTCTCCGGCGTCCTTTACGTACGGAATAAAGAGATATTCGGCGAGCTTCGCGTGACCGGCCAGATAGGCGAAAACGCCGAAGGTAAATGCGGTCGTAATCACCGGCCCGATCGCCAGCCCATCGAGACCGTCGGTCAAGTTCACGGAGTTAGAAGCGCCTACGATCACCAACCAACCTAAAACGATGTAAATCCAATCGAGCTCAGGAGTGAATTGCCGGAAGAAAGGGACATAAAGGTGGGTGCTCAAACCGAAATGGGCGAAAAGGAGCCAAATCACCACCAGGGCAAAGACCGTCTGGAGCAACATCTTGGCGCGTTCGGAAAGCCCCTTGGAATTGGCTTTGCTGATTTTCTGGAAGTCATCCAACCAGCCGATGAAGCCGAAGCTCACCATCACACCAATCACGGTCCAGATATAGCCATTGGTCAGGTCCGCCCAGAGGAGAGTCGAAAAGATAACGGAAGAAAGGATCAGAATTCCCCCCATCGTCGGGGTTCCTTGCTTCTTCAGATGGGTTTGGGGACCATCATCGCGAACCTGCTGTCCCAGCTGGTAGCGGCTCATCAATCGAATGAAATACGGTCCCAACGCTAACGTGAAAACCAGCGCGGTCAGACCCGCACAAAGGGATCGAAAAGTGAGGTACCGAAAAACGTTGAAAGCGTTGATATCGACGTGAAGAGGATAGAGTAAATGATAGAGCAATGCCTTCTTCTCCCGATGGGGGGTTTAGCCGTTTAACGCAGCGCACGGCAAGCACAAACTTATAACATGCTGAAATTATACATAAAAACGTGATTATTCGGATCGCGTTTGTGCGGGATTTACGATCGAAGCCACTGCACGACCGACTCGAGCTGGATGCCCCGCGATCCCTTAACGAGAATGATGTCGGAAGGAAGCGTGAGCGCTTTCAATCGCTCGATGGCGTGTTGGGTGTCGGGTACCGCAATGCAAGGCACCCCGGGAAGTTCCCGCTCCACCACCTGCAAGAAAGGCAAAAAGCCGTTGCCCACTCCCACCAGAAGAAAAGGAAAGCGGCGTTTTTTGTACAATTGCACGAGCGCCTGACCGGCTTCCGCGTGCAATGCGTCCGAGTACTCACCCAACTCGCGCATTTCCCCTAAAACGAAGATGCGGCGGCGGGCCGGATCTAGTTCGGCCACGCTCATCAACGAAGCAATGAGTGCGGAAGGGTTGGAGTTGTAAGATTCGTCGATGAGGGTCCGACCCTCGGCCAAGCCCACTAACTCTCCGCGCATCGACGTCGACTTCAGTAAAGGCAAGCGATCGAGAATGTCTCGTGGAGAAATGCCATTGAGCAAAGCCGCCGCCGAGGCGGCGGCAATATTCTGCGCCTGGTGCAAACCGAAGAGTTGAAATCCGAGCTTGGACCGATTGCCGCGGATTTCCATCTCAAGGTGCAGTCCACCCGACTTGGGATCCATGGTGCGACTCATCACGCGCACATCCGCTTCGGCGCCCAGGGCCGAGTAAGTCACCGTGGCCGGAGCCACCGGAAAGGCTTGTTCGTAGGCCTTCATCACCCAGGGGTCGTCCAGATTGAGTACGACTTGCGAGTCGGCGTTCTCCGCCAGGGCGTCGAAAAGTTCCTTCTTGGCTTGTTGGATTTTTTCTTGGCCACCCAGCTTGCCGACATGGGCATTGCCGATATTGGTGATAAGTCCCTGAGTCGGTTTAAAGTGGTGACAGATTTCCGCAATTTCACCCAGGGCATTCATCCCGACTTCCAGAACCAGGTGTCGCGTATTGTCGCGCACGAGAAAGAGGGTGCGCGGCACGCCCAAAATATTGTTGAAGCTCTTTGGCGATCGAACGGTCTTTTCGCCCAATAGGTCGGCGACCATTTCCTTGGTCGACGATTTTCCGGCGCTGCCGGTAATCGCCAAAACTGGCCCTGGAAACGCATCGCGGATCTTCTCCCCGATCGCGACCAACGCTTTTAGGCCGTCGGCCACGACCAGTTGCGGAAGCGGCACCGGCATTTTCTTTTCGACGATTGCCGCCAACGCGCCCCGCTGGGCCACTTCTTCTAAATAGGCGTGACCATCAAAACTCGGGCCCTTCAACGCCAAAAAGACTTCGCCTTTTTGGATCGTGCGCGAGTCGGTGGATATCGACGGTATGGAGGCTTGTAGAGGAACAGTCCCTTCCCAGCGACCACCGGTCCAGCTCGGAAGCGTTTCGAGTTTGATCCACGAATACAAAGGTATTTTTTCCGGCGTTCGACTAGACGCCGTAATAGTCGCGAATGACGTGACGGTCGTCAAACGGAACCTTCCGCTGACCCAGGATCTGGTAATTCTCGTGGCCCTTTCCGGCCACCAAAACAAAATCGCCCGGCCGGGCCGCTTCCAATGCGAGCCGTATCGCGCGACGGCGATCTACTTCCCGATGGCGCGCAGTCTCGGTGGGAATGCCCGCCGCGACCTCGTCCAAAATGACTTCCGGATTTTCCGTCCGGGGATTGTCGGAGGTGAGCACCAACACGTCACTCAGTGCCGCCGCGATGGCACCCATGCGCGGGCGCTTGGAGCGGTCGCGATCCCCCCCACATCCGAAAACCGTGACAATACGGCCTTCGCCCGCACCGCGCACGCGCCGCAAACTCTCCAGCACATTGCGAAGGGCATCTTCGGTGTGGGCGTAGTCGACAAAGACATAAGGGCGGCCCGGCCCCTCCGCCACCCGTTCGAGGCGACCCGGCGCACCCAGATCGGTGCGCAAAATTTCCGCGGCCGACTCTAAATCGCCACCCCCACAGAAATGAACGGCTAACACCCCCAAACAATTGGAGAGATTGTGCAATCCCAGTAGCGGTGAAACCAATTCCAACTCACCCTGGGGGGTCGCGACCCGGGCGCGAATCCCTTCCGCGGTGAGCGCCTTGGCCAAGACGCGAAAATCGGCGCCTTCGCCGGTAGAGTAGGTCAAGACTTCCGTTGTCGCCGCACAGAGGGACTTCAATTTCCCGTGCGCCGGATCGTCGGCGTTAAGAACGGCGAATCGGGGCCGACTCGATTCGAACAATCGCGCTTTCGCCCTAAAGTAGTTATCCATCGTCCCGTGGTAGTCCAAGTGATCAGGCGTGAGATTGGTAAAAAGCGCGGTGTGAAAACGGCAACCGGCGGTACGCCACTGATCGAGCGCAATCGAGGAAACTTCCATCGCGGCATGGGTCACGCCGGCCGCCCGCATCCGCGCGAAAAGCGCCTGCAGCGTTAACGCATCGGGTGTCGTCAACGGCGCCGGCTCCACCGTGTCGCCGATGCGATACTCCACCGTACCGATGATGCCCGTCGTAAGACCGGCGGCGCGGCGGATCCGATCCAAGAGAAATGTCGTGGTGGTCTTGCCATTGGTTCCGGTTACGCCGACCAACTCTAGGGCGTGCGTGGGGTGAGCGTGCCAACGCGCGGCAGCTTCGCCCAACGCTTGACGCGTGGATTCCACCCTCAGCGCTTTTGGGCACGCGGCGAATGCCGCTGGGGTTTCCACGACAACCGCGGCGGCGCCTTGGGCGAGAGCCAGACTCCAGAAATCGTGGCCGTCCGTTTGCGTCCCCTTCAGGGCAAAGAACAGTGCGCCCGGCCGCAGCGCCTGAGTGGAATGCACTAGGGCGCTAATGGGGAGGTCTTCCGTGAGGCGGGTGGCCCGCACGGTCTCCGGCGGCAAAATGGTGGAGAGCGGCTTCAAGCGCCCTAAACTAGACCGGATCGGGGGAGGATTTCAACGCCGAGGCCTGATCGCGGCTCGCGCGGGGCGGGCGCCCACTTGAACCAGACGGAAGACATACTCAGCGGCAACATAGGTCACGGCCGAAACGGCCAAGGAAAACAGATAAGGCGCATCTAACCCGTAGTGCTCGCCTAAGGGGAGCGAGACGAGACCGACCGCCAAAGCGGTGTGGGCGGAAGCCACGCCGCCAAACTGCGAAAAAAGTGCGAAGCAAGTAATTACCACCAGGCCCGAGCTGCCCCACGAAGACGCGGTTTTTACCAGCTCATAGATCCCACCTCCGTACATCGCCATCAGGTAGGCCACCAAGCCGCAAATCAAGACGACGGCGCGGGCCACGCGGACCTTGCCGCGATCCGAAATATTTGGGTGCACGACGAAAAGAATATTGTGGGAGAACAGCGCCGAAACCGCCAGCAAAGCGCTATCCACCGTCGACAAAATCGCCGAGATCAACGCACCCGCAAAAATCACGTAAAGAAACGTGGGTAGGTAATGGTGAGCCAAAGTCGGTAGTAACTGTTCGGGGTCGGTAAGGTTGGGCACGACCGCCGGCCCCACCAGCCCAAGAAAAACGGGCATCAAACCCACGCCAAAATAGATGAAAGCCGCAAGCAGGGTCGCGTTCTTGGCCACTTTGGCGGAACGAGAGGACAGAGAACGCGACACGAGTTCTTGCGCTACGAGCGAACCGAAGAGGGGTATCGCCAAACTATCGAATCGGGCCCAAAGACTCTCACCCCCCGCGCGAAAAAGGGACAATCGTTCGGGCGTAATGGCGATGGGGAGATTTCCGATACCGCCCAAACTAAGCGTAATAGCGACCACCAAGACGGCCATGCCCACGATCAGGCAAATCCCGTGGACTAAATCGTTTACGCAATCGGCCATCATTCCGCCGACCGCGGTGTAAACGATCACGATGCCGGTAGCGACGGTGATCGCCACCTGGACTTCCATCCCCGACGAGGCCGAAAGGATTTGGCCAAAGGCCCGAACCTGCGCCGCCGCCCACATCACCGAAGTGGGGATCATCAGCATCACGGCAAAGCGCTCCACCCCTTCCGAGTAACGCTGGTGAAAAAGGTCTCCGAGCGTGACGTAGTTGCGGTCCCAAAGACGGGCCGCGAAAACCAAACCGAAGATCAAAAGGCATCCGGCGTACCCAAAGGGATCCGAGCGCCCTCCGGACAACCCTTCCCGGAAAACGAGACCGGAAGTGCCCATACAGGTTTCAGCGCCGAACCAAGTCGCAAAGGTGGAAAATGTTGCCAGAAGCGGGCCGAGACTTCGGCCGGCCAGGAAGTAATCTTTTTCGGATGAGACTTTCTTGAGCAGTAGACTTGCAACTACTAGCTGAAGGACGACGTAAAGAAGTATCCCCCAAATCTCGATCGACACTCGAAGTTCGTACCGTCAAGCGGAGGCTCTGTATAGCGGAAAAAAAACTGTCGTTGCGAGGGCCCGAAAGGGACCGCGGCAACCTCGCAGCGCGCGCTGCGGGATTGCTTTACTGCGTTCGCAATGACGGACTAGCCGGCGGGCTGGAAAGTCAGACGCACCGGGGTGCTGGCTTTGACCAATTCCCCCGCGGCGGGTTCTTGGTCCGAAAGATAACCCGTCCCCGAAAGTTTCACGCGGTCGAGACGGTTTCCCATCATCTTTAGCGCATCGCGAACGCTGACCCCTTTGAGATCCGGCATCAACCATTGGCCTTCGCCCGCGGGGGCCAGATCCCCAGGGTAAGCCGCACCCACCGCGAATTCTCCAAAGGACGTCACCGCCTGCCCCGGCTGTCCGCGTACCAAAGGTAACGCGCGCTCCGCTACCCCTTTGAAGAGCGGGGCGGCGACTTCCGATGCGTAGAACTCTTTGGAAGGTTCGTCCACCATGACGCCGATCACCATCTCGGGCCGCTCCGCGGGAAGAAAGCCGATGAACGAAGAATAGTACTTTCCCGACTGGTACCCTTCGTCCCGATCGTATTTTTGCGCGGTCCCCGTTTTACCGGCCACCCGGACGTTGGGAAGCTTCGCCCGTAACCCCGTACCGCCTTTTTCTTCCGTCACCGAAACCATGATGTCGCGAACGACCGCCGCCGTTTTCGGCGAAAGGACACGGTGCATTCCGGTCTTTCCATCCGGCTCATTCTCGAGCACGAGTTTGGGGCGCATTAGGTAACCTCCGTTCGCAAACGGAAGGTACGACGCCACCGTCTGTAGCGGAGTGGCTGAAATTCCCTGCCCGAAACCTGCGGTCGCCAAGTGAATGGGGGTCCACCACTTGGTGGGCTTTTGGCCCGCCGCCGCTTCACCGGAAAGATCGACACCGGTCTTTGCCGTCAGGCCGAATTTTTCCAAGGTGGCCGCGGCGCGTTCGGCCCCGAGCGTATGCGACACTTTCAACGCTCCGATATTGCTGCTCTGGCGAATCACTTTTTCCAGGGAAAGCTTGTCGAATCCACCCGCGTGCGCCTCGCTAAACGTTTTATCGGCAATGCGGTACTTGCCGCCTTCACAATCAATGATCGAATCTTTCTTCAGAAGTCCAAGTTCCATTGCCTCGGCGGCGAAGAGCACCTTCAGCGTGGAACCCGGTTCCAGCAAATGACCGATCATGCGGTTTTGGAGGGCTTCGGAGCGAAACTTATTGGCCGCGTTGGGATCGAAAGTGGGTCGCTGCGCCATCGCCAGTATTTCACCGGTGGTGGGATGGAGGATAATTCCCATCGCCGCCTGGGCGTGGGTTTCGCTCATAGTTTTTTCGAGTTCTTCCTCGAGCAGATTTTGAATGCGCCGGTCAATCGTGAGGTAAATGCCTTTTTTCTCGGACTCATCATTCAAAACCTGACGGCCTACGTAACTGGGTTTGCCCCGGCCGTCGCGCACCAGAGCGTAGGTGGGTTCGCGCTCCAAAAGCTTTTCGTTCAAACGCAATTCGATGCCCGCCAGACCGTTGCCGTCGATATCCGTGAACCCGAGAACGTGCGCCGCCAAATTGCCGTTAGGATAAATGCGTTTGTTCTCCGCCTCAATAAAAACACCGGGTAAATTGCGGGCGGCGATTTTTCGGGCGGTTTCCGACGACACCTGCCGTTCCAACCAAACGAAGGGGCGGTCCACACTCAATTTTTTTACCCACTTTTCCGGACTGCCGCCGAGCATTCCGGAGAGCAATCGGGCCGTGCGTTTTTTACCCCGCACGAGGCGGGGTCGGGCAAAGACGGAACTGGCCGGAACACTGATCGCCAATTCCTCGCCATTGCGATCGTAGATCGGCATTCGGTAGGGGGCATTCTTGCCGGTGCGGTGTAATTGTTTTGCGGCCAGGTTTTTCAGCGCGACATTTGGGAATACCTGGAGCTGGACGAGGCGGGCGGCCACGAGCCCCAGAAAGAGCGTGAAGCCCATGTAAACGACGGCGGCGCGAACGCGAGTGGTCCTTTCCGTCGTCGGAGTCATATCAGTTCAACTGACCTTTCATCGTGTACTGTACGCGTTGGTTCGAATCGGGGGGAATGAGTTCGAAGCGTTGCGCGAGCGCTTCCAGACGCTTTGGAGCGGTCAACTTGAGCCAACGGATCCGGAAGTCTTGGATTTGGTCGCCGATGGAGGCGAGCTCTTTTTCTTGTTGCACATACTGGTAGGTGGCCTTCACGGTGGCCGTGCGTACCCAAACCACCGCACCACACACCGCAAACAGCACACCAAACCACGCCAGGGTTTCCATTTTTTTGGGGGAGGTTTGCATAAAGGAGGAGAGGAGAAACCTAGGTTAAGTATAACCCAAGTTCTCGACGGTGCGAAGCTTCGCGCTGCGGGATCGGGGGTTCTCCGCCAACTCGGCTTCGGAAGCCGCAATCGGCTTGGTATTCACTAGCCGCACGAGCTCTTGGCGTGGGCACTCGCACGGGGTGGAGGCGCAGATGCAGCGCCCCGCTAGGCGGGCGAAGGTGCGTTTTACCAATCGATCTTCGGTGGAGTGAAAGGTGATGACGGCGAGCCTTCCCCCGATGGCCACGTGCTTGAGTAAGGCTGGAATTCCGGTTTCCACTTCGTCGTACTCACGATTGACGATCATGCGCAGCGCCAAAAAAACGGGCGTGGCCGGGTGAACTTTGGACCACTTCCCCCCCGCCACGCGAGCGAGATCGGAAGTGCGATTGAGCGTGCCCCGATCGCGCGCCCGCAAAATGCGCCGGGCCATCCCCCGCGCCTGCGGTAGATCCGCCACACGCTTTAGCTGTTCGGCCAACTCTTCTTCCGAGGTTTCCGCCAAGTAAGCCTCGAGCGACCGCTCGTCCATGCGATCCATACGCATGTCCAAAGGGCCGTCGGCCTGAAAAGAAAACCCCCGTTCCGGCGTCAAAAGTTGACGGGTACTGACACCGAGATCCGCCAAGATACCGTCATACTTCCGACGGGGCGCCGCGGCCGCAAACTCGGAAAACGTCATATGGCGCAGTTCCAAACGCGGGTCATTCCGAAACTTACCGTGCGCTCGGTAGCTTTCGAGGGTTTCCGAGTCACGGTCGACCCCGACCAAACCCGCCGCGCCGCCTTCCAAGATAGCATCCGAGTGGCCCCCCTCCCCGAACGTCATGTCGGCGTACCACCCCCCCGGACGCAGATTAAGGGCCTCTATGCACTCCTTGAGCAAAACCGGTCGGTGGATTCTCTCCATGGAAGAGGGGTTTACCACGTTTGACGTGGCGCAGGATAAGGCCGCCCGCTTTTTTTTCCGATAAGCATTCGGGAGCCAATATGAACATCAAGTCCATTCCGGCCAGCCAGAGTGTCAATGCCGTCAAGGATACGGCGGAGGAGGGACGGCAGCCCCCGAACCGGGACGCGAAGTCCGGCAAAGACGAAAAACGCACCAAGGCCACCGAAGCGACCGAAGTGAAATCAGAGAGTCTCTCGCCGGAGGCGGGGGACGATTCCTTGCGCCAGAGTCAGAAAGTAGATAGCCAAACGCTCGTAGAACTCCTCAACCATATTCCGAAACTTCCCTCCCGCGCCAAATTTCCGACACCGCCTAAAGTCGATGCCGCGGCGGCTTCCGTCAAAAAACCGAACCGCTCCGTCTAATCCCCGTCCGATTTTCTTCCGTTGCCCGCCCGAAACGCCGTTTGAACCTTTGAAAGCCTCCCGTTCCCTTCTAAAATAAAGATAGAGGCCCAAGTCATTTACCAGGCCGCGCCGTCATTGCGAGCCCAACGGGCGAAGCAATCTCATTCCCCTAAATCGAATCCGGAGAACCCGTGCCCATTAACATGGACGCCATCCAGAATCTTGCGCCCGAGCTTCAGCGCATTTTCTCGGCTTCCATGAAAGCTGAGGCCAAACCCATCCAGACCGCCGAGGAACGCAAGGGACACGTCGAAGAACGGCTCAAGCTCTTGAACACCGTTCTGGGGAAAGTGGAGGAAGTGAAAAAGCTGCTTCCGAACATGGGCACTCCCTTTGCGATTCGCGAATTGAACGTCGCCAGCACCAACGACAAAATTGCCACCGGTACCGCCGATAAGACCTTGGCTGAGACGGGTGAGCACTCGCTTGAAGTGCTCCAGCTCGCGAGCAATGCCGCCGCCCTGTCGAATCGCTTTCCCGACAAAAATGAAACGCGCATCGGCACCGGTTACTTTAAATTTTACGGTCCCGATGGGACGACCCAGGAAGTTTTCATCGACAATGATAACGCGACTTTGGAAGGCGTAGCGCGCGTCATCAATAGCGCCGGGGTCGGTATGAAGGCGAGCGTGGTCAATGACCAGGCGGATCCCGACAACCCCTATCGCCTCATCCTGAACGCCGCCGGTCAGGGCGTCGACCAGAACGTCGAATATCCCGAATTCTATTTTATCGACGGTGACTCCGATTTTTTTATCGAAGAAGAGCGACCGGCCACCAACGCCCGCATCAAATACCAAGGTTTCGAGTTGGAAAGCCCGACCAACGATCTGAATGAGCTCATCGCCGGCGTGGCCTTGAACATAAAGGGGACTACCCCCGAAGGTCAGCCGCTGGGCATCTCGATCGAGCAAGACATTCCCAAAACCACGGTGAAGATGAAAGACATCGTCAATGCCGTGAACGGAGTCCTCGGCTTCGTACAGGAACAAAACAAAATGGATGCGAAGACCCCGGGTCACAAGACCTTAGGTGGCGACTACGGAATCCGCATGGCCGAACAGCGCCTGCGCGAAGTCATCCAGCAGAACTTCACCGGCAGCTACGATGGCCCGAGCCGGATGAAAATCCTTTCCGACATGGGCGTGGAATTCAAAAAAGACGGTTTGCTCTCCTTCGACGAAAAAAAATTCTCCGTCGCGCTGGACGGTAATTTCGATGCCACCGTGCGCCTACTCGCGGGGGACGGTTTTCGACCGGGCTTCATTCCTCAACTTTCGAGTGTGCTGTCTTCCCTCACCGTTCCCGGGACCGGATTGCTGTCCAATCAAAGGGCCACCTACCAAGAAAAGGTAGAGCGAATGAACAAGGACATTAAGCGCAAGGAAGATGCGCTGGAAAAGAAATCCGAAAACCTAATCAACAAACTCTCCAAGATTCAGGGGGCATTTTCCCAGATGCAATCGCAGCAAGGGGCCGTCGCCGGAATTGGCGGAGCTGGATCGGCCGGGCCGGCCGGACCCGCCGCGGGACCTCGGGGTTAAACCATAGATGAGCAATCCAAATAAAAAAGCCGGAGTCAACGCCTACCGGCAGAACGAAGTGATGACGGCGAACAAAGAAACCGTCTTGGTCCTGCTCTACGCCGGAGCCATTCGCTTTTTGAAGCAAGCAATTGAGGCGGTCGAGAACAAAAAGATCGCCGATAAGGCCAAACACCTGCTCCGCGTCCACGAAATCGTGACGGAGTTACGCGCGGGCCTCAACTTCGAGGCCGGCGGGGGCGAAATCGCCAAGAACCTAGAACGCCTTTACGACTTCATCACGGATCGTTTGACCCAGGGGAATCTGACCAACACGGTCCCTCCCCTACAGGAAGCTTTGTCCGTACTAACCACCTTGCACGAGGCGTGGGAACAAGCCATCGCCTTGATCAAGAAAGAGAAAGCGTCGGCCGAAAAATGAAAAATGCAAAACAACGGGGGAGCGCGATGGAAGAAGTGGTCTATTACTTGGAGTTGAAGAACAAGTTTTACGAAAAATTCCTCTCCGTGACCGCCAATTTCCTCACGCACGTGCAGCAGGATCGCTGGGAAAACGTGGAATACTTCATGGACAACCGGGAGCGCATTCTCAATATTATTCGCTCCTACGACTTCAAGATCGCGGAGCTCTTTCAGCAGATCAATGTCGCCTCCTCCAAACTCGAAAGTTACGGAGATCGAGTCAAGGGCCTCCTCGAGGAACGCGAGAAACTGGGTAAACGCATTATCGATCAAGACCTCGTGCTCATCGGAAAAATCGATGAAGTCCGCATGGAGACCATCCGGGAAATCAAGAAGACTCAGGAAACCGGTCAGAAGCTTCATTCCTTCGCCGGCGGCGCCCCGGCCCCGAAGCGTGGAAAACTGCCGAAGGATATCTAGCGTCGTTGCGGTCATTGCGAGCGAAGCGTGGCAATCCCGCATCGCTCCGCGATGCGAGCTCGCTTCAGACCTACGGTCTTCGCGATGACGGACGGACCGTCAATTTCTTGTCGCCGTTGAGTGCAATTGACGTGACTACATCGCGTCAAAGCGAGGAATCACAGCGATTTTTTCGGCAATGCGTGGCATGGACCTTGCTCATCCATTGGGGTAATGCAGAACCCCCAGAAGACTTCCGGCGAGTCCCCTTTCTTCAACCTTCTCGCGGGCGCGGATGAAGTGCAGATCCGCGAAATTTCCGCCGACGCTCCCGAGCGCATGGTCTCGAGCCTCGAAAAGACGTTGAGGGACTTCGAGCCCGAAAAAGACCGTAAGAACCTTCGTACGTTCTTCGTTCACATCAAAACGCCGGCCGAGATCAAAGCCGAACCCACGGAAAAGCGGCCGTACGACTTGCAGCAGCTCCAGTTGAGCGCGGATTTGCTGCTCCAGAGCCAAGATTACCTGCTGGCCCGCAATATCTTCTCTTACCTGCTCCAACAGAACTTGCGCGACGCGATCGCCCTGCGCGGCTTGGGCATCTGCCTTTTCAAGCTGGGTGAAGTGGTTTCTTCCCGCAAGTGTTTCCGCGCGCTCGTGGAACTCTACCAATCGCAAGAAGCCAACTACTGGCTGGCGCTCGGGTATCAGGCCGAGAGCAAAGATGCGATCGCCGCCGTCCACCTCGAAAAAGTCACGAACCCGGGGGTCCTTTCCGCCGACATGCGGTTTGACCTCTTTAAAACCTTTGGCAATTGCCTGACGCGCCTGGGCCAGCTCGATCGCGCCGAAGCGAAATATATTCAAGCCTTGGAGTTGAATCCATCGTCGGACACCATTCACGTCAATCTCGGTACCCTACTGATTCAGCGCCAAGAATGGGAAAAAGCCCGGGAACGATTCCACCGCGCTGCGGAATTGAACCCGGCAAGCTCGCGCGCCGTGTGTGGTTTGGGCCTCGTTTCGCTGGCCGCCGGTAATCCGCTCGAAGCCAAAAAACACTTTCACCGCTCTCTGGATCTGGATTCGCAGAACTTGGTCTCCTTGCACCAGCTGCTCCAGCTTCCGTCCGAAGCCACCGAGTATCCGGATCTCAAGGCGCGCTTGCGCGCGTACTTGGAGAAGGAACCCAATCATGCCGATTCCCACTACGCTCTGGCCGTCCTGCTGTTCAAGGAAGGCAGCTGGAAGGCCTGCGAGGCCCATACGAAGCGCGCGGTGGAGATCGATCCAAAGCACGAACGCGCGATGAAGCTCCGTATGGAGCTCAACAACCTGGTCCACACCCAGGTCGGCAACGCGCACGACTAATTTTCAGAGGTTTAAAAGGTACCCGCTACCTTTCCAGGCAGGTCTGCCTGGAAAGGTAGCGGATACCAAAAAACATATTCAAGGGGGAGACCGTGATTCGCATCTCTATCGATGACAGTCTGGCCGAAGAAACCCGTTGGGAACTCGCGGAATGCGTGGAAGACGTCGTGAACGCCGTCGTTTCCAACCTGCCCCCTAACCGCATTGTTACGAGCATCTTCGTGGACGGGCAACAGGTACCCCGTCAGCAAGCGAGCCAGGCCCTGAAGGGTCGCTTGGAGGCCATTCGCGAGTTGCAGATCCGCACGGCGGATGCCCACACCTGGGCCTCCCATGGTTTGGATCGGGCCGTCTCGGACATCGACCGCCTGCAGAAGAGCCTCCAAGCCGCCGCCGAATTGTACTGGGAAGGCAAAGTCGGGGAAGGCAGCCGCATCTTCGTACGCTGTGTGGAGGGCTTGGAGCGCTTCTTGGAAACGATTGTGCTCACGCGTCTCGCCATGAACCTCGACTTCCAGCGACTCACCGTCGATGGGATTTCGCTGGCTCGATTGGAAAATGATTTTGCGCTCACCCTGCGTCGGATCGTGGACTGCCAAGAGCGCCAGGACTATGAAGGCCTGGCCGACCGGGTGGAGTTTTCTCTCCTGCCCTGCTTCTCCAGCTGGACCCGGGCCCTGATTCAAATCCAGCGATCGCTCGCCGAAGACTGAGATACGAAGGGAATGCTTATTTTCCGACCGGAAGATAGGTCACGACGATCGTCGTGCCCTCGGGCGGCGTCACGTCGAAAACGATTTCCCGTGTCGCCGCTTCGAAAGTCCAATTGTAACCGGGGATTTCCACCGCATCGCGCATGATGCTGACCTTCAGAGTTTCCAGTTGCGGGAGGCCCTGGATGGGAAAGCGCTTCGGCAGCACTTTCAGCTGCAAACCGCTCAAATCAAAGTCGTTCACAAAACCGGGAGTGCAGAGATCCGCGGTATCGCCACCGAGCTTATTTGCCAACCGGAAGAACCGATCTTCATAGGTACCAGGTGACGTATCGATTTCGTTATCGGTCGAGCGCGCGCACCGCATTTCGGGCGTCACCGCACCGGGCGCCGCCGGCATATAGTTCGCGGCATAAACCCGCAGCAAGTCGTTGCGACCGTTCTTCAACGCCAAAATCTTATCCCCGAAGTGCTCGACTGGATCCACACCGGTCGGCGCGGTCGATTCGTCATCGCTATAGGACAAGTACACCAACACCAGCGGCAGGCGCGGGTCGGTGAGGAACGTCTTGGTCAGCGCTTCGTACGACGCTTCGATGCCGAAGTTCGTGGCGCTGGTCGAGAGGTTCAATAAGGGGAAGAAAATGTCGCCGAAGAAACCGACTCGCTGGGCCAACGTGCCGTCACCGCGGGTCAAAATCCGGGGCGCACTGATCGGCTTCAAAACGCCTTTGTGGTAAACGCCGTCCATACTGGTAATCCCCATACGGTACTGGCCGTACTGACCCAGCTGGCTATCAATCTTCACGAAAAGGTTCTGCGCTTCGGTAATCAAGTTGTCGCGGTAGTTGCGCATCGGCGAGCGATCATCAATCACCCAAAGCACTTCGAGGTAATGCGGGTTGTAATCCTGGGCAAAGGTCTCGGTGGTCGAAGACGACACGAAATTCTCGGTGTCACTGCAACCCGCGAAAACCGACAGAATACAAAGGGTGATTAAAAAACGCTTCATACCGCGCTCTTGGATTGCAAGTTGTTCGCCAGGCTCAGAGCGAGATCGGACCGCTACGATTTCAACGGCTTGAGTGTGGACTTTCGGGATGCAGGGGCGTCACTTCCTAGGCACGAGTGACGGTTTGCGGCAGCTACCCTTCGCGGCGCGCGAGACGGCGTCGGACCTCGACCAGGCGTTCGGTAATGCGGTAGGGATCCCACCCGGTGGGCTCCGACGCGGTTTCCACGAAGCGGCGAAGCCAGCGGCGGCCTTCGGCCTCGGCTCCCGGAGTGGCATTGAGTGCCGTCCCCAACGCCAGATAGACGATCGGTGGCGGATCCTCTTTGCCCTTCCCCACCAGCCCCTTGAGGAGCGTGGTCGCGGCGGCGTAGTTGCCGATCTCATTGAGGGCCAGTCCGTAGAGGGCTTTGAGGCCATTGTCCATCGGCCCGTCCCAGCTTTTTAGGATCTCAATCGCTTCGCCGTAGTTTTTGAAATAGAAGTGCGCCTCGGCGAAATCCGCCAACGTCTTTTCGTCGTAAGGGTAGCTGCGCGCGGCCGCGCGTAAGCTCTGGTAGTAGAGATTCCAGTAGCCCAGCTGTTTTTCCGTGTCGGCCTTCAGCCGCAGAATCGCGAACTGCCCGCGATCGGCATTGGCCGCCTGATTCAGCAGCCCCAGTGCGGCCGCACCCTCGCCGCGCTCCAAGCGATGCTTCCCCTGCAGGTAAAAATTTTGCGCCTGGTCGGTGAGAAAACTGTTTTGCAATTCCCAGAAGCGGCGTTTGAGTGCGAGGCGATTTTCCCGCGAAAAGCGACGAGTCGGGTCACCCAACAAGGTGCCCAATTGCTCCATGATGGCCGAGCGCCCATCCGTCCATAACGAGAGCTCCGCCACGCGCACAATGGCGAGAAGATTGTCTGGCTCTGATTCAATGACTTGCCGCCAAAGCTTGAGCGACTGGGCGTAGGCATCTTGCCGGTAGTAATATTCCGCGGCGGCGACCGGCGGTACCGGCTTGGCCCAGACCGACTCCGCCGCCAAACAAGCCGCCAAAGTCAGTGAGCTCCGCAAAGTCGCCATTTTAGAAGGTCAGTGCGGCCGTCGCCCTCAAAGCGAAAGCGGCTCCGGTGGTGGGCGCGCCAATGCCCGCTCCCGCCAGGAGAAGACCAAAATCCGCGCCCAAGTGGAAGTTCTTGTAAATCGCGTAATCGGTGCCAGCATCAAATTCGATACCCAAGTTGCCCGATTCCCCCGCCTGGGTCGAAGCCTTCTGCGCGATCACGACCTCCAGTCCCGACGAAAGGGAGGTCGACCAATCGATCTTCACTCCGGGACGCAAGTACAAGACGCCCGAGAACGCGTTGTTTCTGCCGTAGGCTACCGGCGTGCCCAGACCCACATTGTTGCCGGCGTAAGTCCCGAGCAACTCGCGGCCCAGGATCAAACCCGGACGGCGATTGCGGTGCAAGAGGGTAAATCCGGTCATCGTGTCCGCATTGGTATCGGCATCGCCGGTCGCGTAGACGAACTCCAAAAACGTCTTCACCTTGCGGTAGTCCAAAGCCACGTTCAGCAAAACGCCGAACGCGTTTAAGTCGCGAATGGCGCCCGAGGGGGTGATGGCATTTCCGTTGAGCCAACTCACTTCGCCGCCGTAGGTCAAGTAACCGCTCGTCTTTTTCAGATACAAATCGACGGCGTTATTGCTCAAAGGCGAAGCCATCCCGGTGGAATTTGGGAAAGCCGTCGAACCCGGCTGCACATAGGGGTTACCCGAACCCGCCGTCAGCGCCGTGGCCTGAGTGGCGGATCGCTGCTGTTTCTCAAAGAGCAAACCCGCTTCCACTTCCACTTCCGGATTGTCGTAACGCAGATAGGCGGAGAAGAATTCTTGGTCGTCGTTGTTCGTCGCCAAAACCGAATTCTTAAGTCCCTTAGAATAGGCCAGCGCCCCGATCACGTAGCCCAGGTGCAGACGGTATTCGATGCGATCCAGCGTGCTTTGAAAATCATCCCATAGGGTGTCGCCGGAATCGTACATCATGCCATAGCCCCAGGAGACGGGCATGCGACCGAGACGAAACACCCCGATGTCCGAGGTCCACTCCAGCCACACGCGCGTGAGATTGAAGGCAACGGCCCTCGGATCCCCGAAGATCCAGCTGCCCTGGCCAGAACGCAATGGGCCAACCGCCGGTGTAAAAAACGGAGAGGAGAGCAAAGACCATTGCGATTTGATGCTGAAATGGTCGTCCACCACGAGATTCGGGTTCAACAAAGCCCGGGCCGCGATGTAATTCTTCGAACCCGAGGCCGCGGCACCCAAGCCGAGGTTATTGTACGACGCCGTTTCGGCGCGCAATGTCCCGGAGAAATTCATGGTGGCCGCGAAAGAGGCTCCCGACCAGACAAGTACCGCTAACCCTAGCTGAAAACGTGCTTTCATCGTGTCCGACTTCATATCCGAGCCTACGGGAGTAGTCACCCCCCCTTTTTATGTAGCTCTTCCTCGAGGTATTTCTCGTAAAGGGTGTCCCATTGGCGGCTATTTTCCGGCGGCGGGTTCTTTTGTGACGAGATGCGTTTGCGCGCCGTCTCGCCACAGGCCTCCATGGCACTTTGGGAACTCAATGCGACGCGCTTGGCTTCGCGCATGGCCTGAACCTTATCCGGAAACGTGACCAACGCCCCTTTTTCGAGGCCATCCAAGAGCAGGTGAACGATGTGGATCATTTTCTCTTCTGAAATCATCCGTGCCTCAAATGACCAGGTTGCGATCCTTGATCAGCTGTTTCTTGATCATCAGGAACATCTTCTGTCGGTCGATCTTATCGCCCATCTGGGCGGCATAAGTTTCCAGGAGCTTTTCCGCCTCACGGTTGAGATCGTCCTCAACCCTCAAATCGGCGATAAAAATCTCCTCCATTTTCTTCAGGACTTCTGGCTCGGACTTTTTTAGAATAACCAACTGCCGGGACTTCAAGGCCAGAAGGATCTTCTGACTGACCATTTTGACCTGGAAGGGCTTGAGCCGCATGGCAAAAGACTAGTCACCGAGACCAGCGAATTCAATGAATATGTCTTCCCCTTGGCGCAAACGTTTCCTCTGGACCCTCGTCGGTTGTGGCGTCATTGCGGGCACGCTTTTCGCGCTCCTGGCCGCGTATATCGGCGTCATCACCCACCGGATCGACACGCGTATCGCCCAGTTGCGGTCCTCCCAGGCCTCAGCGTTCTATGGTTTTTATCCACCCTTCGAGATCGGGCAGCAGTATTCCGGCGCCGAACTCAATTCCGTGCTCCAAAGCGACGGCTGGTTCGCCAAGAAGTCGCCGGAGGGACTCGTTCCGGGCGAGTACTACTTGCGCGTGCACTCGACGGGGGCCGAGCTCCAACTCCTACGCGCGGCGTTCGGCGGGGCGGGGCACGATCTGCCGCAAGCGAAGGTGGCAATCGCCTTTGAAGGGCCCCCGGACGGCTTAGTGATCCGTTCGATTACGGGCGTCGACTCGGGCCAGGCCCTCACCCGCTTGGATCTGCCGCCGAAAAAAGTGGCCAGTTACTTCGCCGGCCGTTTGCGCACGCAAAACGCCGTTTCGCTTTCCGAGATGCCGGTTTCCATGCGCATGGCCGCCATCGCGATCGAAGACGTCCGTTTCTTGGAACACCACGGTGTCAGCCTCCGCAGCACCGTTCGCGCGTTGTTTCGCGATCTCATGGCCCGCAGTTTCGTAGAAGGCGGCAGTACCATTACCCAGCAGCTGATGAAGAACCTGTTTTTCTCGAATGAAAAAGCGGTTTCGCGCAAACTGAAAGAAGCGATTTTCGCGGTCATCACCGAGGGACGCCACTCGAAAGAGGCGATCCTCGAGGCTTATTTAAATGAAGTGTATATGGGCCAATGGGGACCCCACGAAATTCACGGCGTCTCGGAAGGGGCGCAGTACTATTTCAATCGCCCGGTCACCCGCCTTTCGCTGGCCCAGAGCGCCACCTTGGCCGCCATCGTTCAGGCCCCCAATGCCCATGACCCGCGCCGCCATCCGGAAAAATCGCTGAATCGTCGCAATCTCGTACTCAAAAAGATGTTAGACGCGGAGTTTATTTTGCCCGACGAATACGAAGCGGCCAAAGAGGAGCCGCTCGGCGTGTCCAAAGAAGGCACACTCGCCGATGTCGACTACGCGATCGACTTGGTGCTGAATCGGCTGCCGGCCAATGTGCGCTCGCGTCTCGATACTGACGTCCTGACGATTTATCTTTCGCTCAATCCCTATCTGCAATCGGCCGCATCGGAAGTTTTGTCAGCAAATATCGAGCGTCTCAAGACCCTGGCTCCCGAAATTGCGGAGAAGGAAAAGGCGGGCGTGCACTTGCAAGGGGCACTCATCGCCATCGACGTGAAAAACTGCACCTTGTTGGCGTTGCAGGGCGGACGCAGCTATCGCCAGACGCAGTTCAATCGGGTGACTCAGGGCAAGCGGCAACCCGGCTCGCTTTTTAAGCCGTTTGTTTTTCTCTCCGCCTTCGCCAAACCCGTCGATCCACCCCTGACGCCACTCACCCTGCTGGATGATTCTCCTTTTGAGTGGTCGTACGATAAGCAAACCTGGTCGCCCAAGAATTTTGACGACGATTTTCGGGGCCCCGTGAAGGCGCGCGATGTTTTGGAAAAATCGATCAATGTGCCAACCGCGCGCTTAGCGGAACAAGTCGGCATCCCAAAGATTCGCGAAATCATCGCCGCCGCCGGCGTCACGTCGCCGCTGCCGGCCGTCCCATCGCTTTCGTTGGGCGGGGTCGACGTCACGCCGATTGAATTGGCCGAGGCGTATACAACCATTGCCAACCTCGGGCAGCGCTGCGAACTGCGACCGCTCTTAGAGGTGTACGATAGCGGTGGCAATCAGCTTTTGAAGACGGAGAAGGTGTCGAGTGAAGCCCTGCCGCCCGAACCGGTTTTCCAGACCATCAATCTGATGCGCGGAAGTTTTACTCACGGGAGCGCCCGGAGTGCGGCCGGCTACGGCCTACCTGCCCGCGATTTCGCCGGCAAGACCGGCACGACCAACGAGGGACGGGATACGTGGTTCGTCGGTTTTTCGCCATCCATCCTGGCACTCATATGGATGGGCTACGACGAGCAGGAAAAACTCGGCCTGACCGGAAGTGCGGCCGCGGTGCCGATGTGGACGAGCTTTATGCGCAAAGCCCGCCCCTTTATTTCCAATGATACTTTTCCCGCGCCTACGGGATTGGTGCCGATGGTGATCGATCGTACGGGCGGCTCCGGCTGCGCCGATCCGCAACTCGAATATTTCACACCCGGAACCGAGCCCTCAA
Source organism: uncultured Pseudobdellovibrionaceae bacterium (assembly GCA_964519985.1). GTDB lineage: Bacteria > Bdellovibrionota > FAC87 > UBA2466 > UBA2466 > JAIEOG01. The sequence continues at coordinate 103,909 of CAZFMF010000002.1, forward strand.
GCTCGACTTGCCCGCAACCCTAGGCCTGGCTTTGATTTCATTTCGATCTGGGTAGAATCTCTATTCATGCTTAAAACACTCGTCACACTTTCAATGCTTTTTCTACTAGGAAGTTTGGCCTTGGGAGAGTGTGAAGTCAGAGGCATTGTTTTCCAGCCAAACATCAACGTTTTTCTTTCCACCTTGAAGAGTACGGATTTGGTGAGGAAGCAAGAAAGCGAAGAACGTTCCTTCGCTCAATCTTGATTCGGTAAACGGATGAGGCTCCGACCCTTAGAGGTTAGCCCAGGTACCCGCTTCTTTCGCGCAATTCGTTTCGTACTTCGCGCGGCTATTCGCGGGGGCGAAGTAGAAAGCTTCCGCCTTGGCGGTGAGATTTTCCACGGTCTTCTCGGCGGTGCAAATGCCAGTCGCCCCGGTGCGATCGCAGGTGGTCTCCGAGTAACCGTCCTGCGCCTGGAAATTTTTCTTCTCTTCTTCAAGTCTGGCCGCGTCCTTCGAGCTAAACCAAGCGTTCACGCAAACCTTGACACCGTCGGGATTTTCCCTGGTCAGAGAACCCACGAATTGGAGTTCTCCCTTGCCGCAAGCCATCAGCCCCACTACCACCAAACCGAAAATCACTTTGTTCAACATTCGAATCTCCCTAGGCGAAAAGTCGCCAAGGCGCTGATTGCAAGCTGTGCCAGAAATTCGTGGGCAGAAAAGAAGGCATTGGGGCGGCTAAACGTTAGACAGAATGCCGGAGACAGAATGCCGGTCTAGGCGAAAGCCTTCTGCCAAACCTCTTTGTTGAAGCCGACTAGGCCCAGCTTGTCGGTGAGGAGAAAGGGGCGGCGGACCAGTCGCCCGTCACTGGCCAGCAATGCCAGGGCCTCGTCCTCCGACATTTTGGGGAGCTTATCCTTCAGAAACTGCGCCTGGTAGACACGGCCCGCGGTATTGAAGAGCGCCCGGATATTTCCTTGGAAGACGAGCATGCGTTTGAGCTCATCGAGACCCGGCGGCTGGGTAAAAATATCGATCCGCTCGACGGCATACCGATGATTGGTCAGAAACTTTAGCGCCTGCTTGCAACTGGTGCAGAGACGGTACTCGTAAAATTTCAGCGTCTTCATGCAGGATTCTTTTACCATCTATCGGCGAGAAATGCGCTTGCCGGTCCGGGAGAGGAGTCAGTCGATCTGACTCTTAGCCCACTCCACCGTGCGCAGAGCCAAAGCAATCGTCGCCTTGATTTCCTCGGTGGTAATTTGCACAACGCCTTCCTCATATCGGCGAACGGTCGCGAACTGCCCCAAATCGACCATGCTTTCCGTTTCGGGGACCACGATAGTGCTTGGAAAGAGTTCAAGCAGGATACCAATTTCGTGGGTCAATGGCAGGGGAACCTCGTTCCAGCACAAAACGGCTTTGAGTGCCTTCTCAATTGCCTGCTGAGCGAGAAAGAGCGTGTTTTCGGGTCGTCCCTTCTTATAGACCGCCAAGCCCTCAGCCGATTGAAGATCCCCCTCGGCAATACGGAGCAATTCGACGGCGTATGCCTTTTTAAATTTTTGCTTCTTTGTCATTGCTTAGTCCGCTTTCCAAACCCGCTCGGCAGTAGGTGCAAACCCCTTGTTCCCAGGCAACCATGGAAATCCCTCCCAGCTCTCTCAGACGCAAGAACTCCGCTTGAGTCTTCCAAATCAAGTCAACGGGAAGAGTCGAAAGTGGAAAAAAAGGGCGCAACTTCTTACGCCCCACCTCAAAATGCCGTTGATCGTCCACGACAACGAGAAAATCCAAGTCCGACTGATCGGTCGCTCTGCCCGCCGCCGCGGATCCGAAGCAAAAAATGCTGCAGGGTTCGACCGCGGTTGCAATGATCGACGTCACGCGAGCAATCTCTGCTTCTTGGAAGTCGCCTGGGAGTGGTCGACGGGTGACCTTGAGCGGTTTCATTCCTTCACCATAAAGGGACACTTGGACTCCGGCAACAGCGAGCCGGCCTAGTTCAGCAGATCCGCAACCCGAGGACGCCTCAATTGGTCCGCGATCCGACGAGCGCAGTCGACGTGTTCTCGCAGGCGTCGCACTTCCGGTGTGGAAGTGGCCTGAAACGCCTCGGACAGCGCTTCGTAAAATTCTTTCAGATAGTGATCCTTCATCCACTGCATGACCCAAACAACACGGGCCATCGCATACTGATTTTGAATCGTTTCCAGTGAGTCGGTGAGCATTTTTTCGCGCGACCGCTCGGCTTTGACCGCGATCGCCGGGGCCGCCTTGAGGAACGTCAAACCACCGACGATCCCTTGCGCGGCTCCTGTCGCAAAGCTGGTAAAAAAATTCCAGGTGAGAGGGATCGAAACCACCCCGCCGGTCAGAAAGCCAACCACGGGGGGTCCGACCAGCTGCGCCGCGGCGAGCACCAGATCCCGATTGTGGAAAGACTGGTACGTGTCCGGCTCTTCTTTCTTCAAGCGATTGAGTTCTGCTTCGATCGCACGTTGGAGTTCGGGACCGACCAGTTTCAATTTCGCATGTTGCCTTTGCAGCTCCACCTGCGCCTTGAAATACGCCTCGCCGTCCGTGACGTCGCGAAGGATTTTAGCCAGCCGACCCGAGACATGGCCCGAATCCCGGAGCTGCTTTAACTCTCCGAGCAATCGCGCCACGACTTCCTTCTGCAGGTAGTCCCATTCCGAATCGCGATAGGCGCGCTCTTTCTCGGCAATCGCGTCACGCACGAGGAAACGCACGACCGAAGCACCCCCTTTTTGCAAGAAAAGCGGCACGGCCAAAACCGCCTTGGTGGTCCAAGACTGGTGTTGGCTCTGCCATGTGGCCAGGACCGTCTGACTGAGCGCCCCCGACGGCATCTCCGGCCAGTCTTGCCCTTTGGCGGGCGCGGACTCTTTTTCGCCAAGCATTCGCCGCAAGTTCGTTAGCGAGGCGTTGGTTTCCTCGACTACCTTTAGAAAGTTCGCAAGGCCCGTCGGAGCGGCCAGCGCTTGCTCCACGGCTCCCAGCTGCGCTTGCATCCGGACTCTATCGACTTCAAGATTTTCAATTTCCGTCAGCGGATCGATTTGGACGGGCGTTTCGAGCCCATCTTTTCCGATGCGAAAAAAATCAAGCACCTGCCCGTTCTCCGCGCGCTCCGGATCGTTTTTGATCGCAAATCCTCCGAGGAATTGAATGCCCGCCACTTTACGGAGGTGCTCGAGACGCTGCGGCCAATGTTTGCGATGAAAGTCTATGTGCGAGCGGTTAAAAACAGCAATCGAAGGCTTGTCGCTGGCCGCGATGTCTTGGAGCAAGGCAACATTGTCATGGTTCGCGTAAGACTCGTCCAGCATGACCATCACCAAATCCGACGCCATAATAATCGGCAGGGCCAACCGCTCGTTATTACGCTTCACCGAATCGAAATCGGGAACATCGACCACCACCACATTCGGCGGGACAAGCGGGTGTTTTTTCCACAGCAGGATGCGTTTCCCGTGGGTTTCGGCCGTCGCCTCGTCTTGATTGCGCAAGGGCCGCAATTCATACCCGGGAAAGAGGGCGGAGAGATAGCGTGGGTCGGAACCTTCCGAGAGAAATACCGTCGGAATCGTCGTGAGCCCACCGATGGGACCCGCTCGGGTTAGGCGTTGCTCGCCTTCCGCTCGCAACGTGGAATTCAATCCGGTGGATTTGCCAGCGTTGGCCACACCGGCAAAAGCGACAATGATCGGCCGATTGGGGATAAGCAGCTGACCGCCGATTTTTTCCCAAAAGCGATCGAAGTCCGTGGTCTCGTAATCCAGACCCGCGGCCGCGAGGTTCGCCTTTAGCGTGCGAACTGCGACTTCGATCCCCATCAAACTGGCCGTAAAATCTTCAACGAGCCGCCGGTCGGCCGCTCGGACTGGCATCGCACCGAGCACGACACACAGAAGCCCCCAATACTTCCACCCCATCCCAACCATACTTCCCGGATAACTGCTTCACCCCGAGTTGCCAAGGAGATTCCGGGAGTTAGAGCGTGGCGAAGGGATAGGAGATCCCAAAAACCGTTTCAGAGTGGGCGTTCATTAAGCCGTAACCCCATTGCACCCAGAGTCGGGTATGCGCGCCATCGCGCCAATCCCAATTCAGACCCACGGTCGGCCGCACGCCCGTTTCGGAGGTCCCTTTCCCCAGCGCAAATGAGGGAGTGACTTGCGCGCCAACAAACGGAACGAGTACGCCCGCGCTGGAGAAAAAAGCGCGGCTAAGGGTTCCGGAAGCTCCGAGCGAGAAAAATCCTTCGCCGCGATCACGTTGAAAAACGGAGGAAATCCCAAAGGCACCGCGCACCCGTCCGCTGGCGAAAACCTCCCACTCCCCTTCGGCCCCAAAATGAAAACCGGCCATCCCGGAGCCAAAAACCATCCCGGTGCGCAAACCGGGTTCCGGTTCCAGACTCAATCGCGAGGTCAGGTAGGCGCCCGCTCCACCGCCCCGAAAACCCGGGGCCAACGAGAGGTGGGCGCGGGGGATCAGCGCGGGCAACCCACCCGTGAGCAAGCCCCCGGGGATTTCACGCGCCGGGAGCGACGCACTAAGAATTGCGATGAAAAAAAGGCTACTCTTCCACACGGGAAATTTTAGCGCCCAAGCGTTGTAGCTTCTGGTCGAGTTTTTGGTAGCCGCGATCGAGGTGATAAATGCGGCTGATGCGGCTCTCGCCTTCCGCCGCCAGCGCCGCTACGACGAGCGAAGCACTCGCACGCAAATCAGTGGCCATCATCGGCGCTCCTTTTAGCCGGCTGCCCTGCACCCGGGCCTCGTTGCCGTCGATTTCGATTTGCGCGCCCAGACGCCGCAGTTCGGCCACGTGCATGAAGCGGTTCTCAAAAATCGTTTCCCGCACCCGGCTCTCGCCGTCGGCCTGTAGCAGCGCCGCCAGCAACTGCGCTTGCATATCGGTGGCAAAACCCGGATAGGGTTGCGTCTCCACGTCGATCGGTCGGTATCTTTCGGCGGGCGTCACGTGCACTCGCGTGCCCTGCGCCTGAACATCGAGGCCCACTCCCATCGCGCGGAAAACCTCGATCACCGATTGCATCTGCCGGACATCCGTATCAACGAGGGTGAGCGCACTCCGGGTGGCCGCCGCGATGGCGATCCAAGTGCCGGTTTCAATGCGATCGGGACGGATACGCACCGGTTGGGCCGGTGGGCGCAGATCGCCGCCCCGCACGCGGATAAGCGGCGTACCGAGGCCTTCAATTTCGGCTCCCGCCGATTGCAAAAATTCTCCCAGCGCGACCACTTCGGGTTCCTGCGCAGCGTTGCGCAAAATCGTGGTGCCTTCGGCGCGGGTGGCGGCCATCAAGATATTCTCGGTGCCGGTCACCGAAACCTGCGGGAAAGTGATGTCGGCCCCCCGTAGGCGGTCTTTCACCTTGGCCCGAATATAGCCGCCCTCCACCGCCACCGTGACGCCCATTTTCTCTAAAGCATCCGTATGAAAACCCACCGGACGCGCGCCAATCGCACATCCCCCGGGTAAGCTCACTTCCGCTTCGCCGTGCTTAGCGACCAAAGGCCCGAGCGCCAAAATCCCCGCGCGCATTTTTCGCACCCATTCGTAGGGTGCACGCGCAATACGAATCGCCGGATAAATCCGCACGACGCCGGCTTCCTTGTCCCAACCGGATTCGGTGCCGATTTCTTCTAGCAGTTTTAACGTGGTTTCAATGTCCCAGAGGCGAGGCACATTTTCGTAAACGATTTCTTTATCGAAAAGCAACGAGGCGAAAAGCAGCGGCAGCGCCGCATTCTTTGAGCCACTGATCGAAACCTCACCCTCGAGGCGACTGGGTCCCTGAATGACAAGTGCGTCCATACAATCCTTACCGGTGTCTTAAAAAGTGCGTGGCACCTTTTAAGACAGGTACCTTGATTCTAAAGACGACCATACGCGACTCGATCGCGGCCCGCGAGATCCTTTTCGATGGTTGCATCGCGAAAGCCGGTGTTTTTGAGCAGGCGCAGGACCGCGTCGCCTTGATCCGAGCCGATTTCTAGAAGGATGCCGCCCCCCGGTTTTAGATGCTTGGGCGCCCATTCGATCATCCGAGTGACGCACTCAAGACCCGTGGCTCCACCGTCCAAGGCTTGCGGGGGTTCGTGGCGTACCTCGCGGGAAAGACGGGGAATTTCGGAATGCGTGACGTAGGGAGGGTTGGCAATCCACCAATCCACCGGGGCACGGGTGGTGACCCCCGCGAAGAAGTCCCCCTCGTAAAGGTGGTAGTTGGCGGCGCCGATGATATTTTGACGCAGGTACGGAAGCGAGGCCGGATTGCTTTCCCACGCATGCCAGGTCCAGGGGCGCTCCCCCAGCAGGCTAATTCCAATGACGCCGGAACCCGCGCCGAGCTCCGCGATTTCCAGCGGTCCCTGCGGCAAGCGCTGCAACGCCAGGGCGACCAAAACTTCGGTCTCGGGCCGCGGGATCAGTACGCCCGGCCCCACCGCAAACCGCCCTTTCCAAAAATCCTCATAACCCACGATGTATTGAAAGGGTTCGCCGGTAAGCCGCCTTTCGACGAGGCGCTCGCAGCGTGCGTGGTCGGCCTCCGTCAGTGGCGACTCCCACCGCAGAATCAATTGCGAGGAATCGATTCCCAACCCCGCTTCGACGATTTGCTTCATGTGCAAAAGGGGGTCCGCGCATTCCAGGCGCGCCGATTCCAAACGGGACTTGCCCGCCAAAATGTATTCCCGGTAGCGCATGGATTATCTTCCCGGTATGCCGCCGCCGGCCTGCGCCTTAAGCTGCTCGGCCTGATAAAAAGCGGTGAGCTGTCCGAGCAGCCCTTCGATATCGCCCTGCATGAAGGCGTCGATCTGGTGGACGGTCACGCCGATGCGATGATCGGTCACTCGCCCCTGGGGGAAATTGTAGGTCCGAATCTTTTCGCTGCGCTCGCCCGTGCCGACCTGACTCAAACGGTCGGCGGAGATACGATCGTGTTGCTCCTGCTGTTTCATATCGAGCAGACGCGAACTCAAAACCTTAAGTGCCTTGGACTTATTCTTGTGTTGTGACTTTTCGTCGCGGCAGACCACCACCATATTCGTCGGCAAATGGGTGATGCGCACCGCGGAGTCCGTGGTGTTGACACTCTGTCCGCCGGGGCCCGAGCTACGAAACACATCGATGCGCAGATCGTTGGGATCGATGGTGACTTCGACTTCATCCGCTTCGGGCAACACAGCGACCGTGATGGTGCTCGTGTGCACTCGGCCTTGCGTTTCCGTTTTAGGAACCCGCTGCACGCGATGCACCCCACTTTCGTGCTTTAACTTGCTGTAAACCTTGTCCCCGCTGATGAGCGCGATGATTTCCTTCATCCCGCCGACGTCGTTTTCGCTCATGCTCATGACTTCGATCCGCCATCGCTGGCGTTCGGCGAATTTCGAGTACATGCGGAACACATCGCCGACAAAAATTCCCGCTTCATCGCCGCCGGCTCCGGCGCGAATTTCGAGAATGATATTGCGATCGTCGTTCGGGTCCTTGGGCAAAAGCAGAATGGTGATCGCTTTTTCCAGCTCCAGAAGCTTGGGCTCTAGTTCTTTGTTTTCGTCGAGGGCGAGATCCTTGAGCTCACCGCTCTCTTCGGCGATAAGCTTCAGGTTTTGCGAGAAATGGGACTTGAGCTGCTTGTATTCGCGGTAGGCGCGGACGAGCTCCTGCAGCCCACTATGTTCTTTGCTCAGTTTTTGAAAGAGCTGCGGCTGCGCCGCTACATCCGGTGAGGTCAGGCGGACTTCGATGTCCTCATAGTGCGCCTCGACCTCTTCCAGCTTCTCGAACATTCAATGGCTGGATTAGTAGGAACGTTTGCCGTCTTTGGCGCCGTACTTCTTCATGAAGCGTTGCACGCGGCCTTCGGTATCCATGAGACGCGCCTTCCCGGTAAAGAGCGGGTGGCAAGCCGAGCAGGTCTCAATGCGGATGTCCTTCTTGGTCGCCCGCGTATGGATTTCGTTCCCGCAAGTGCAGCGGATCGTCGTTTCAAAATATTCAGGGTGAATGCCAGGTTTCATAGCGGAACAATCTGGCACAAAAGGCGGACAATCGCAAGGCTCACCCCCGGGACCACGGCTCCGGCAGGATCCGGTAACGTTCGCCTTCCATCCCTTGCACCCGCACGCCTTCCCGGATGCGCCGCCCCTCCAAATGGATAGCAATCTGGATCGCCGACGCAATCCATTCCCGCACGGCCGGCACGGGGACGTTGCGTCCATTCATCAAGACGAGGGTCTCCAAACGGCGTAGCGCGTCCAGCGGGGAGTTGGCGTGCAGAGTACACCCGCTTCCCGGGTGACCCGAGTTCATGGCCTGCAGGAGCTCCCAGGCTTCCTCACCCCGGCACTCGCCCAGGACCAGCCGGTTGGGCCGCATACGCAGGGCATTTCGCAAAAGCGTCCGCAGAGTCACTTCCCCGTGCCCATCCGGGGTTGCCGGCCGGGCCTCCAAAAAGACCGCGTGAGGATGAGCCAACCGAATTTCGGCGGTTTCCTCCACCACCACGATCCGCTCCCTCTCTCCAACCGTTTCCAAAAGACGGGAAAGCAAGGTGGTCTTACCCGATCCCGTCCCACCGGAAATCAGCAAACTCTGCCCGCGGGCGAATTCCGCGACCAACCACCGAATCAGCTTTGCATCGCCAAAGGAGCCCAGCGGCGCGTGGCTTCCCCCGCGGCTTTTGCGAATGCTCAAGAACGGTCCTTGGGGGGCAATCGGAGGCAGGATCACGTGGAAACGGCTTCCATCCGCCAAACGGCCGTCAAGGTAAGGTTTCGCCGCATCTACCCGCCGCCCGAGCGGCACCAAGATCCGCTCGAGAAAATCGTAGAATCCGGCGACGTCGGAAAACGGGGGTGGAATCGGTTCCAGCGCCCCTCCCCTTTCCACAAAGGCGGAACGCACGCCGTTAACCAAAATGTCGGTAACCTCCGGATCCGACATCCAGGGCAGAAGCGCCGAACCCGCCCCCAGAAATTGCTCGGATAGGGAATAGGCCCTCACCGCCCTACCTTTTCGAATTTCTCCTCAAACGCCTCCCAGCGCTCGCCGGTGTCCTGTCGTGTCGCCATGGAAAAGGTGACCGCCATCATCACCTCATGCGACTCATGCGCTCCCGAGCGGCTAGAAAACACGGGTCCAAAAATCGGCAGATCTTTGAGCAGCGGAATGCCCGCTTCCCGCGCCGACTCCAGGCGGCGCACCAGTCCCGAAAGCAAAATCGTTTCCCCGTCGATTGAGTTAACCTTAGTGGACAGCTTGCGCCGATTGAGCGCGGGAATGCCGCCAATGGCATCGGCCGCGTTGATCTCGGACAACTCAACGTGGATATCGGAGTGGAGATGATAACCGTCGAGGCTTTGCGGGCGGACTTTGACGTTCATCCCGAAAGATTTCCACTCCACGTGTTTTTGCAGACGCCCGAATGTTTCAGAGGTTGTCGGCACGGGGATTTCACCCCCCGAACTAAAGACCGCCTCCTCCGCCAAACGCACATAGATCTGCGGGTTGGCGAGAAGCTTTGCCCGCCCCTCCTCTACTAGTTGCTGCAACCATCCCTTTAGCCCGTCGAGACCCACGGTATAGGACAGGGCCGCGTTGCTACCCGTCCCCTGGAGCAGACCAGTCGCATTCGCCGAGACCAGCTCCGGCCACTTCACCCCAGTTTGGCGGCGCCCACTGGCATCCAGCTCCAGGAATTCGAGATCGACTTTCACCACTCCCGGGGACCCGTCGGCGGTGGTGAGGTTGGCGGGGCCTACCTGAATGAGAAACGCGCGCTCGGAGCCATCGGCGGCCCAAGTGCGCAAACTCGTTTTTCCTTTGGACTTGGCGGTGAGAAGGATTTGGTCCGGAGGTACGGCCCGCGCTCGAGCAACCTTGGGGTTAGCTAGGGCGGCTCGGCGCAGGCCGTTCACTCTGATTGTACGGTTCGCATCCTCGGGGAGGAAGATGCGCTCCAGTATGACTGTCGTCGGGGTTTCTGGCGGGAATCGGGGGGGATTCGCCGCCAAAACCGTTGGAAACAGCAACCTCAGTAGCCACGCACTCATCACTCTGCGATGCCGAGCAATCACCGCGCCATCGCCACCGAGCCTGCTGTTTACAAATCTGGTTCAAGTCCCGGACTCGCGGTCCCGGGTTCCGGCCGATTAGATTCCGTCAATCGACAAGCCTTCGGCCGTCTCCATCGCGCGGATGAAATTACGGTTGCTGGCGTTATCGGCCACGTTCACAAACTCGCTGACGTAGTAGCTCGAGTAAGTGCCACCGGCGTGAGTCACGCCCGCGATTTCGAGCTTGCCGCCGTTGCTGCGGAAGAGCGGGCCACCCGAATCGCCGAAGCAAGTGCCGGCTTGGCTGGCGTCGCCGATGATACCGCGGTTACCGCTCGTCTTGGGGGTGAGCAACACCAGGTAATCGTCTTTTTCCGAGATGCGGTTCGTGCCGGCGCGTTTGACGCCCGAGCCCGTGCGCTTTTCGACACTGCTGCATCCGAAGCCTACGACTGCCACCGGTTCGCCCTTCGCGACCGACTGGGCAATCGGGTAAATTTCATCTTCGTTCGTCGTAATCGGAGCGCTGAAGATCAACATGCCGATGTCGTTCGCATCGTCCACGTCGCCCGAGCCATGCGCTTCGATGTTCGTGGTCTTGAAGTCACCGTTTTTGGTGCGCACCGTGTAGGTGCCCGTATCGAGCAAGCAGTGCGCGGCGGTCAAAACCGCGTTCTCCGCGACAATCGTGCCCGTGCACATTCCGCGACCTTGCGGCGCAATCACCATCACCACGCCCGGATAATCATTCGTTACCGTAGCGAAGCGACCGGCGGCCGACGGAATCGAATTCTCGTCGAGCGGCTGCGCGCAACCCGTCATGTAAACGGCTAAGATAAGTAAGAGAGTGGAAAACAAAATACGTCCAACGTGCTTCATGGAAAGTTAACCCCAAGTGATGTTGATTTTTTATTTGAATTGAACTCGCGCACTTTGGACGCAACTCGACCCAAGTCGAAAAAACGCCCAGAACTTTTTGCGAGATTCAATTTGGCGGGAACAATCAGGAGCCGATCTTGCGACCAGCGTTTTTGTCCCACCTACCCCGAAACCGTACGACTCTTAGAAATTGCAATGGGAAGACCAGTTTCGCGACTAGCGTGCAAGTGATGGAAAGCAGGCAGCTTTGAAAAGAACCGTCGCCTCTGTTTCCACCCGTTGAACCCCTCGACACCTGGCGATCTTTTACGCAGGTACCTCCGAAGCAATTCAAACCCCTTGAAACGTTGGGACTTTGCGTGCCGAAACGTTGACACTCGTGCCTGGAGATCGAGGGAGGCAGCTAAGTCGTCGTAACGATTGATGGGAAGGCGCGAAAAACGGCGGCGGTGTGTAACCTTTAGACACCAAACTGGCACCTTGCGAGGATCGCGTGGGATGGCTAGATTGCGAAATTCATAAGTCCCCGTAGTTAAATGGATATAACGAGCGATTCCTAATCGCTAATTACAGGTTCGATTCCTGTCGGGGGCATAATCGAAAATGGGAGGAGCCCATGGCACACAATCCGGGATTTCTAAAAATGGTGGCGGACGCGAAACAGAAGGTCGCGGAGACGACGGTAGAAGAGGTGAAAAAGCGGCTCGACGCCGGTGAGAAGTTTCACTTCGTGGATGTTCGCGAGGATGGGGAGTGGGCGGCCGGGCGCGCTAAAGGCGCCGTCCATATCGGCAAAGGCGTGATCGAGCGCGATATCGAGACGCAGATCCCCGACAAATCGGCCTGCATCATTCTCTACTGCGGGGGCGGCTTCCGCTCCGCGCTCGCTGCCGAAGCCATGCAGAAAATGGGCTACCAGAACGTCATTTCCATGGACGGCGGCATCCGCGCCTGGCGCGAACACGGCTACCCCGAAGACCGCTAAGGTACCCACTTCCTTTCCAGTCATGACTGAAAAGGTAGCGGGTACCTACGTGCGAAATGACTGGAAAGGAAGTGGGTACCTTACAAGAACGGTTTGACGGCTTCGTAGGTTTTTTGCCAGTCGGATTTGGCGAGGCGGTCGCGTTCGGCTTGGAGCTTGGCGCCGCCGGCGTCGAGTTCGGCGAGCAGTTCCCGCCCGAATTCTCCCGAACGCACTTCATCGAAAATCTTTTGCATTTCCGCGCGGGCGGCGTCGCCAATGACTCGGGGACCACGGGTCGCGGCGCCGTAGAGTGCAGTCGGCGAAATCCGTTCCGCCATCTCGGCGGGCCCGTACTTCAAGAAAAGATCGAGCGTCGCTTTGAGCTCCTGGCAAACGTCGAAAAACGCGGACTCGGGGGGGTGGCCGTTTTTGACGAGGGTATCGAAGGCCGATTGCATCAACGCCCAAACGCCGCCCACCAGAACCGTCTGCTCGCCGAAGAGATCGCCTTCGGTCTCCAACTGAAAAGTTGTCTCCCGAATGTAGGGGGTCTTGCCCGCAATCGCACGCGCGTAGGCTTCCGCGATCGCACGCGTCGTTTCATCCGCGCCGGGGGCGCCGGCAAAAACGGTAGGCAACCCTTCCCCGGCCTGAAACCGCTCCCGCAAAACCGCTCCCGCCCCCTTGGGGGCTACGAGGAAATAGCCGCAATTCTCCAGTCGCGGGACCTGGTCAAAGTGGTACGCGAAACCGTGAGCAAAGCCGATCCACTTTCGGCCCTTCTCCAAAACGGGGGCGAGGTCACGAAACAGCGGAGCAATCGCTTGGTCCGGCAACAGGAACATCACCACATCCGCTTGGGCCGCCGCGGACTGCAGGGACATCGGCGTGAAACCATCCTTAGACGCTGCCCACCAGGCCTTGCGGTTGGGTCGGGCGCCCACAATCACCGGCACACCGGCATCCCGAAGGTTGAGGGCATGAGCGTGGCCTTGGTTTCCGTATCCCAGAATGGCGACGGTCTTGTCTTTGAACGGGTTCTCCATTGTCCCGTCTTACTCCGCCCCGCCTCGGTTGGAAAAGCCTGAAACCGTCGGCATCCTCGCCTTTTTTTTTGTCCGCGACGCGACTAGACTCTCGGCATGCCTGAATTCAAGCTGGTCAGTGAATTTGAACCGCGCGGCGACCAGCCCCAAGCTATTCAAAAACTGACCGAACGCCTTTCCGCCGGCCAACGCCACAATGTCCTGCTCGGCGTCACCGGCAGCGGGAAAACGTTCACCATGGCCCATACCATCGCCAAACTGAAGAGGCCGGCATTGGTGATGGCGCCGAACAAAACGTTGGCGGCGCAGCTTTACGGAGAGTTCAAACAGCTCTTTCCCGAAAACGCGGTGGAGTATTTCGTCAGCTACTACGACTACTACCAGCCCGAGGCCTACATCCCTTCTAGCGACACCTATATCGAGAAAGACTCTTCGATCAACGACCAGATCGACCAGCTCCGCCACTCCGCGACTGCCTCGCTGCTTTCGCGCCGAGATCTCATCATCGTGGCCAGCGTGTCGTGCATCTACGGTCTGGGCGCGCCCGAAATGTATCGAGAGATGTTGATCGACATCGAGGTCGGCAAGGACTACCGGCGCGACGAGCTGCTCCTGCATTTGGTGGAAACTCAGTACGAGCGCAATGACTACGACTTTCACCGCGGTACCTTCCGGGTAAGAGGCGATGTTATCGAAGTCTTCCCCGCATCAGAAGAGTCGCACGCCTACCGGATCGAGTTCTGGGGCGAAACGCTGGAAAAGATCAGCAAGATTGATCCCATCACCGGCAAGACGGTCGAGAAACTGGAATCGCTGAAGATCTTTCCCGGCAGCCACTACGTCACGGAAAAAGACCAGCTCAAACGCGCCATCAAGTCGGTTCAAGAAGAGCTACTGGTGCGCCTGCCCCAGCTCAAATCGCTGAACAAATTGGTCGAGGCCCAACGACTGGAAAGCCGCACCTACTACGACATCGAGATGATGGAGGAGATGGGCTACTGCAATGGCATCGAAAACTATAGCCGTCATCTCACCGGCCGAGCGCCGGGCGCCCCGCCCCCGACCCTCCTCGAGTATTTTCCCGAAGATTACTTGCTTTTTATCGACGAAAGCCATGTGACCGTGCCGCAAGTGGGCGGGATGTATCGCGGCGATCGCGCGCGCAAAGAGGTCTTGGTCGAACACGGCTTTCGCCTGCCCTCGGCGCTCGACAATCGGCCTCTGAATTTTTCCGAGTTCGAATCCTTGGCCCGTCAGGTGGTTTACGTATCGGCCACTCCCGGCAAGTACGAGATGGAGCACGTGCGCGGCGATGTGATCCAGCAGATCATCCGCCCCACGGGACTTATCGATCCCACGATCTCCATGCGCCCCGCGCGGGGCAGTGTGGACGATCTGTACGGCGAATTGCGCAAGGTGGTCGCCAAAGGCCAACGTGCTTTGGTGACCACTCTGACCAAGCGGTCAGCCGAAGATCTCTCCGAGTACTACCAAAAGATGGGAATCCGGGTGGCCTATCTGCATTCGGATATTGATGCGATTGAACGCGTCGAGATCATTCGGCAGCTGCGCATGGGCGGATTCGATGTCTTAGTCGGCATCAACCTGCTCCGCGAAGGCTTGGACATTCCGGAGTGTTCTTTGGTCGCTATACTGGATGCTGACAAAGAAGGTTTTCTTCGCAGCCAAACGTCGCTGATCCAAACCATCGGCCGCGCGGCGAGAAACATCGACGGTCTGGTGATCCTTTACGCGGATAATATGACCGCTTCGATTGACTTCGCGCTTAAGGAAACGGAACGCCGCCGCAAGATCCAATTGGACTACAATACCGCCCATGGCATCACGCCCGCGTCGGTGAAGAAGAACATCCAGGATCCACTCTACAAGGTGGAGAACATGGATTACTTCGAGGTAAAAGTCGCGGAGAAGGCCGGCGTTTACAAAGCGGATCTCAAGAACATCCCGAAGGAAATCGAGAAGGTAGAGAAACTGATGAAGAAAGCCGCCAAGGATCTCGAGTTCGAGAAGGCCGCCGAGCTGCGCGACAAGCTCGTGGAGTTAAAACGCCTGCAGATCGTCAAAGGCTAGCTCAATCCCGAAGTTACTTTATTACCATATAATATCCATATGTGGTAATTTTGTAACATGGGCAAGAAAAACAGCATATCCAATATTGACGGGCTCCTGACCTTCCTTAACAAGCGTCGGGTCGCCACCTCCAAGGAACTGGAAAAATTTTTGCCGGCTAGGGCGATTCTTAAGCGACTCGTCGATGAGGGTAAGCTTCAACCCCTCGGGGCCGGGCTCTATGCGGCAAATACACTCGATCCTTTCCATGCCTCCGTGATCGCGGTCGCTGCCTACTACCCCGAAGCCGTGATCTCAAACCTCACTGCCATGGTGATCCATGGTTTGTCCGACGAGAGAATCGACCGCATTGATGTGGACATTGATCGAGGCACCTCAATACGTAACAAACTTCTGGCGGTTCATCGAGTTCCCATCAAGCGCCTCACCGGAATAGAAAAGGCGAAGTTCCATGGAGCGACCATTAAGATCTACGACACCGAGCGCACACTCTGTGAGGCCTCTTTCCTTGACCCGGGAGGTCCCATTCTTTTCAAAGCACTCAAGCGCTACATTAAACGGCAGACTCCAAACACCACCGCCATCCTGAAATACGACGGAATTTTAGGAACCCAGGTACTCCGCCACATTCAACAGGAGCTTGCTGATGCCTGAAAACGCGTCTTACTTGAAGAAAGCCAGAAAGTGGGCAAAAGAGAACGGCTTACACGGACCGCAGGCCTTTCTCCGCTACACAATGCTGAACTTTGTCGGAGCCATCAACAAGATTTCGGAGGAGTTTGTTTTCAAAGGAGGAAACCTTCTCTGGGTGTACATCAAAACGCCCAGAGCAACGGTGGACTTGGACTTTGCCACAAAAAGAATTGATACACATGCAGCAATCAGAAAAATACTAAACGAAGCATGTAACGACGGCGGGGAAGGAATCTCCTATTCGATCCAGTCGTTCTTCGAATTGGAGGAAGACGGAAAACGAGGAGCTGAGGTTACGATCGCATACCGCACCGACGAAGGGGCATCGAATACCTTCGGCTTGGATATTGTCTATGCGATTTCGACCGACGACGTCGAGCTACCCTCACCTCTCCAAAACAAATCGGCAATTAAAGTCGCCACAGTGGAGAACATCATTGCCGATAAGCTATCGGCGGCAAATCGCTTTAAGGCCGGCAATTCACGCATGAAAGACTTTGACGATCTTTGGAGACTTTCGAAGTCAACGGCCGATGTGCATCGTACTCGATTGGCCAGAATACTAAAGACGCGTTCCATTCCTGACACCCTTGATTCCAATTGGATCGGCGCAGACATGAAGCGAATGTGGGACAACCATCGCAAACGCTATGAAGATCTTCCGGAATCTCTCCAGAACCTCTTCTCCGATGTAAATTCGTGGCTTCAAAAAAAGTAAAATCTCGCCTAGAAGCCTAGCGCATGGCGTTAAAGGCTAGCGCAGTTCCCGCGGCCACAGTCGCCTTGAGCGGAACGACAAGTCACCTCCCCATCCGACCGAACCGTAAACTCCACGAATCCGTGAAAGTCCGTGCGCAAGATGCGCGATCCAAACGCCCGCAATCGCGCAATAACCTCCGCCGCGGGATGGCCGTAAGAATTACCGAACCCGGAAGAGATCACCGACCAACCGGGAACCGCGGAAGTGAGAAACTCCACTGTCGAGGAGGTGCGACTACCGTGATGGTGGACCTTCCAAATATGGGAGCGTCCCCAGCGCACAAGTCGCTTTTCCGCTCGCCTTTCCGCATCCCCCGCCAGAAGAATGCGGCACCCGCCAAAGGTAAGACCGAGCGCCAAGACCCGGTCGTTCTTCGAGCGCCCGGCGTCGATGGGCTCGATCCAGGCTTGCACGCCCCTGCGGAGCTGCGTCTGGGTGCGTGTGATCGCCACTGAGCGCGCTTGGTACATCTTCGCAATGGAAAGCAACTCGCGCAGCAGGGGATGTTCGCCGGGAATAAAGACTCCGCTCCACCAGAATTCCCGGACCTGAATATTCTCCATCACCCCGCGCAACCCCATCCCGTGATCGGCATCGGGGTGGCTCAAGATTGCGGCATCCAGCGTGAGAATGCCGAGCCGCGCGAGCTCGAGGTACAGGTCTCGCTTTCCCCGATCCCATTCTTTCCAACCGCCGCCGCCATCCACCAGCCAATTCTCACCGCCGGGAAACCGGATCAGGGTGGCATCGCCCTGCCCCACATCAAAGAACAATAGGCGCAAGTCGCGCGAGCCGAACCGATCGTGCCAGCGCGACACCGCGCACACCACTAAGAGTCCGAACGATATTCCGAGCGCCCACTTCACGCCCGCAGACTGTCCAAATGCGCATGAATTGAAAAGGGGGATAGGGGAGCGTCTGAGCGATCAATCCCCCGAAAGAATCGCCTTCACTTTTGGGTGTTGGGCCAGTTTGAAACTCCGCTGAGGGGCTTGGAGCAGGAAATCGCGGCATTGGAGCGACGTAACGGCCATCGCCGGATAGAAATTGTGAACATGGTCGATTTCAAGAGCTGGGGCCGCCCATTATTGGTTCGGGGTTAGTTCTATGGGACCGGACAGACGGTCGGATCGGGATCGTAGGGTATGTCCCTATTTTGATTCTCCAGCGGGTCCGTAGAGGGTACCGGGCGCTCCAATGCGGCCGGGGGAGTTAGTGTTGCCGCAGGAGGCGGTGTTGCCGGGGGATTCGGTGTGGCCTGCGGCGCAGGCCCTCCCGGCGGCAGGGTCAATTTAAACTGATACTGCCCTACATACTGAGCCGATCCGGAGCCCTGAGCCGACCCCGAGCCGGCCGAAGCGCTTCGTACCGCGATGTAGTAGTAGTTTTTCACGAGATTGGGCTGAAACCGAATCAATCCCTGGGCATTGGGTTTGGCACTCGCCAACACCGTTCCGTAAGCATCTTTTAGATCCGCGATAAGATCGACGGCGGTTCGCGCGGGATCCACATTCAAAGTGAGATCCGCCACTCCACTGCCAGAAGAAAACGGCAGCACATCGACATCCGACACCTGCTCAATAATGCCCTTACCGGAGACGACGCCGTTAGTGTCACTCAGTACCACTCCGTCGTCGTAAGTATTTGCGTGATCGTCCTTTCGATAACCAAACCCGTTGTTGGTGCCGGCTATTTTTTGCAGATCATTTTGGAAATTCGTGGTGTTGATCCCCGTTCCATACCACCAAACACTTCGCGCCGAATACGAACGGCCCATAATGGGAGCAAACCCGTTGGCTCCCGGATTGTACGCGGCGGTGAGGTTTCCATTCGCGTCGTAAAGCGACTGATGCTGACATCCAAAACCGTGGCCCGCCTCGTGGGCGATCGCGTCCGCGACATATTTGGGATTATTTGCAAGATGCAGAGGAAAAACGAACCCTACTTTATCCACATCGGCCATACTGCGATACGAACCGGTGGAAGCCACTCCGGCCACGGTTTGGCCGTACCAGGCGCTACTGCCGCCGATCATCACCCGCAGTGTGGTTGCTCGGTTTGCCGGTTCAACGGTCGTCACATCGATATTGAGCGCGGAATAATGTTCCGCCACCCGAGCCCACATGTCTTGAATGGCGGCGACTTCATCATCGCTGAACGTAGCCGGATCGCCATCTCTATCGAACGGAGGAATCACAATGTTCTTAAAATTGCGCCATGCGGGCATCGTCGTGCCGCCAAAAACGAGATGAAGGGACGCCGGAGCTCCGGGATAACTATGCAGCGCCGGCAGTTCGGAGAGCGCCCGCACGGCAAAGCGGTTTCGAATCGGCGGGGCCGGCGTCAAACGCCGCAGCTCGCGGATAGTCTCCTCAGAAATGCTGTCGTCTTCCACCACGGGCACGCAAGAACTATTAGAAGTCACTAAGCCGCAGCCAGAAAGCAGCGCAATCATTACCGCGAAGAGAATCGGACGAACCATTTTTGAATTATGAAGCTGGGTTACTTCGCAATAGTGCCGCAACTGTCCTGAGTCTCGCATATTTCGATCCTACCCACCCATTCCAAGCTGCAGAGTGGATGCCAGGTATTCAGGCGTAAACTTCTTATGCTCTTGTCGAAGTTTTGGACGACCAAGGAGGGATCTGGGGAAACAGGCGAAAAGTCCTTTGGATCAGGCACCGCTGAGAAGTGCCTTCCTTCAAGGCACTTTCCGGATGTTAGACATGGAGAGCAGAAGGAATCGCACCCATCACCCCTTCCGACAGTCTCGGCCATACGGTTTCGGCGATGTCCCGGCCGGTCGCCGTTACCCTGCCGCCCGTTGCATCGCTGGCTAGACAGTGTATTCCTGCGGAGCGCGCCAGACGGTGCGGGGCCAGATTGGCTATGGATTTGCAAGATTCCGAACGAGGATCTCACGATGAAATCGACTTGTTACCGAACCACCATCGGCCTTCTCAGTCTGATGGCTTTCAGCGCCCCAGCCCAAGATCCGCAAGCGGATCTCGAAGCGAAACTGCGCCGCACGTTAGGGCTTTCGTCTAGCCAACAACTGACGATTCGCCGCGACGCCGAAGATGGAGTCACCGATGCCGATTTTGCGAAATTGAAAGAGCAACTGGCCGCCGTCCTGGATAAGATCAAGCACCCGCGGACCATTGCACGAGACAAGAATCTTGATATTGTTTTCCAAGGTTTTCGCGCGACGGCCGCCGACCCCTCCAAGGCTTGGTTGGATCTCACGGCCAAGCCGGAAGGCTGGATTGCCGCGCTTTCCAGTGACCGCTGGTCGGAACCGGAGTATTGGAAGTTCCGTCAACAAAACCTCTTAGACTGGAATGGCAAGACGAGGGAGCATCTGGGAGAGTTTGGGCCCCTCTTAGGCACATTGCGGGATTTAACGATTGCGGAGGAACTCCCTACCCCAGAAGCCTGGACAAGAGCGCTTCGCGAAAGGGCAAACGTCAAAGCGACGGTGAAAAAATCAGGGTCGTCGAAGTCGAATTCGCTTATCGAAATTGATTTTACCGACGCCGGCTCCCCCTACGGTAAGGGCAAGATTGAGATCTTCCGCGATCCGGAAAGTAACGATGGTCCCGGCGAAATCGCGGTCCGCCTTCGCTACGAAACGGGGGCAAAAGCCCCTCAAGTAGGAAATCACCGCTTCACATTCAACACCGATGGCGTCATGGGGCCGATCCGGAGTTTTCGTCTAACGCCCGATCGGATGGGAATCGCCCGTGAAATGGAAATCACTTCGCAGGGCACAGTTAAGAACGAAGAGTGGCTCAACCAACCGGTCCAACCTGTTTCCAAAATCTATGATCCGAATCAGACCTACCATGGAAAAACGGGCGTGGAGCTTCGGGCCATGGGGGACACGCAGAAGGAAGTTCTGGTGGCGTTGCTCGACTCCGGAGTCAACTACAACCACCCGGGCATTGCGTTCTGCATGGCGCGCGAAAAAAATGGGGAGCTCAAAGGTTGGGACTTCGCGGAAGAGGATGCCCTGCCCTTCGACTACGATCGACCGGGCCTGTTCAGCGGCGGCCCGAATACCCAGCATGGTACGGGCGTCGCTGGGATTGCCGGCGGAGGCAATGCCAAGGTCGGGGTAGTTCCGATCCGTTATGTCGGCGGCGGGGCGAAGCCGGACGATTTCGAAACCGCCGTCAAATTCGCCCACGACAAAGGTGCGCGCATCATCAACCTGAGCTTTGGAACCAAACCTTCCTTGATTCCGGAAGAGTCAATCGCCCACTTCCCGCCGGAAATTGCCGAGGGAATCCGAAACAATGCTCGAGTGATCGAAAACTACAAGAAGGTCATTGCAAAGTACCCCGACGTGCTCTTCGTGATTGCGGCCGGCAATGGCGATGAAAACGGCAAGGGCGAAGACAATGATCAGATCGAGAACTGGCCCGCCAATGTTTCCGCGCCGAATGTGATCGCGGTAGCGGCTACCGGCGAACCTGGCTGTTTAACGTCGTTCTCCAATTACGGAAAGAAATCGGTTCACCTTGCCGCCCCGGGCGAGAAGGTCACCATTTTCTGTGGCGCAAACGAGACCAAATGCGCGTCCGGTACTTCCTTTTCCGCCCCGCTCGTAGCCCATACCGCCGCCCGAATGCTCTTGGCGCAACCCAAGCTCCAGCCGTCCGATCTCAAAGACATTCTCATGAAAACCGCAAAGGAAGCCCCCGAGCTGAAGAACAAGGTCGCGTCGGGCGGTGAACTGGATGGCGATCGCGCGGTGCAGGAAGCCAAGATCTGGCTATCCCGATCGAAGGCTAAGGCATCGAAATAAATCCGCGGTTTGCGACTCCGGCGCCGGCAGGGGAATCGCATCAAAATATTAGGTCTTTATTTGGCGCGGTTCTCGAGAGGTGTGAAAATATTACCCGGCACTGAAGAGCCGCGTCTATCAAGGATCTCACTTTTTGATGCGATTCCCCTGCCGGCGCCGGAGTGAACATCGCGATTGCCAAAGGCGGATATTTGCACTGCCCTTTGCTTCAATCCGAAGAGTAACCGTCAAGCCCGGCTCATTGGATCGGCGATTGCGGTAAAAGCCAGGGCGCCTGCGGACGGCGACGGTTATTGAACGTCCATCCCCAATGAAATAGCGCGCGGAACGAACCAACCGCTCCGAGCTCACGGGCAATGCGGGCAGCGGCCCGCCAGCGTCCAGACAACGCGCAGCGAAGCGCGGTGTGAAAATCCAAAACATGGTGCCGTCGGCGTTCGAAACGCCGGGCGGCGGTTTGAACCGATGCCGGCAGCAACGGCAGCAGAGTCCGACGGACCCGGGCATTTTCCACAACAAAAGGAACAGCCGACGTGCGCGCGCGACTGAGTTGCCGTTCGTGGCTGCGCACGCGCACTAGGTGTTGGTGAATCATCCCGACCGGAGCGTGGGGTGCGAGCCGCGCCCAGAGTTCATAGTCCCCCGACACCCGAAAGCTCTCGTCAAAAAATCCCCACTTCTGCAGCGCCTCGGCGCGCACCGCTACCGTCGAAAGATTGCCGGCAATACAGCCGTGGTAGAAAAAGTGCTGGGTGGCCAGCGATGACGGCAAAACCACGGGCAGATCGCCGAGCGTGCCCTCAGAGAGCACTCGCCCGTCGGCGCCAATGCTGCGGTACTTCGCGATGGTCATCTGCACGTCGGGATGGGCCGCGAAGAAGGCGGCTTCCTTTTCTAGGCACTCTTTTTCCAGTGCGTCATCTTGGCAGAGAAAGCGGACCAACGGCGAGCGACAGCGCAGCAGGAGTCGATTCAGGTGGGGGAACAATCCCGCGCGGGCTTTCGACGGAAAAAAACGCACGCGGGGATCGCGCAATGACTCCAGGTACTGCCGACTTCCGTCGGAAGAACCGTCATCGCCAATGACCAGTTCGAATCGAGTCAACGTTTGCGCCAAAACCGATTCCACCGTTTCGCGCAAATAGGGCATTCCCTGATAAACGGGAAGCACGACGGAAATGGAGGTGTGGAGAGGCACTCCCTAAAGGATACCGCGGGGCGGGAGAAAGATCATTCGGGCTGAGCGTAGCCTTGAACATGGTCCTTCGGCGCATGGCGGCCGTTACCGGCGTTATGCCGCGGGTAATCGTGGGGTGCGATCAAGGGCGGCGGTGCGAAAGCATCGGAAGCCAGCGCGCGGGCGCGAAACGCCCCGAGGTCGGAAACCGAGGGCGCGACACGCTCCTTTGCTTTCGACTCTGGGATCGCGGGCGTTAAAGCAAATAGTAGCCGTTCGCGCGCCGATTGGGGGCGCAGGCGCTCGGGTTTTTCCTTCGCTGGGGCGGCATCTTCCTTCGGCGCTTGCGCGGCGACGGACGCCATCGCCCGCTCCCGGATTTCTCGCCAGTTAATCACCACCTCAACCGGGACGTTCCCGGCCTGGGCTTCCTGGCGATAAGACGGCGCGTGCCGTCGGGAGGGCGTATTTAATTCTTCGGCGCTAATGGGATCGGCCGGCGTGGGCCGAATGGTTTCTGCGATAGCCGGCGTATTGCCAAGCAGGTTCGCCAGGCCGTACTGGCCGTCGGGCGATTCCGCCACGCCTTGGCTCGCCACCAAGCCGGTTAAGGCGATGGCGAGCCGAAAGCGGGCGTCAGTTTTTAGATTCAGGGGGTACATCATCAAGGGTCCTACCCACTGATTTTGCAGGAACCCTGCCATGAAAATCTATCCATCTATTTGAATTCAAAAGGATTTCTAACAGGCTGGGAGTCGCGATTTTGCCAAGGGTTTGGACGGGAATGGGGCGGAACGGCTAAAGCCTGATTCCCAAAGGCCTTTGTGTGCACACTTAGAATACAGGGGCCTGAAATAGAAAACGGGGGAGGACAGGAATCCTCCCCCGCAGACATATATGGTCTCGCTTGAGACCATCCCCCCGAGAAAACTAGTCCGCCGCCGGCTCGTTATAGGCCGCCGCGGCGTGGCCGCTGGTCATGCCCCGGGCACTGTTCGACGCCGCCGCTTCCGGAGCGCTCGCGCCCTGGTGTCGACGAAACTCGGCAAAACCCCCGGACGTCATATTCGCGCGTCCCAAAAAACTCGATAAATCGCCATTCGCTTTCGCGGAAGCGATGCCTCTTACGGGAGCCACCGCTTTCAATCCGCGGGTGGAGCCCCCGACCAAACCGGCTTGCGGGCGACTGCGAAGCGCCGCGAGCAACCGGCTATCGACGGAAAGCACTTGGCCTTTGATTCCGCGCGCCGTCGCCTTGCGCGGCGTTTTGCCCGCTGCTTTTTGAGTGGCGGCGGCTTCTTCGTCGTCCGCTTCCCCGACATTGAAAACTTTTTCGTTCGTCGCCTTATCGGCCTTAAAGCCACGCGAAGCGCCCGAAGCCGGCGTGATGGATGCCAGCAGGCGCTGGTCGCCCGTCATGGCCTTCACCGGTTCGGCCGGATTTTGGTTAGAAGTGAATGCCCGCGCCATACCCAACCCCGAAGGCATTGAGCCGCCCGCCGAAGCGAGTGAGTTTAGCGCATCACCAGTCGATTGCGGGTTCGATGCCAGCGAAGCGCCGCTGGCCGCCGCATTCGGCGTCACCGACAAACCGTTTCCGGAGTTGCTAGAAATCGTTCCCTGGGCCAAACCGGCTTGGGTGAGCTGCGCGCTCAGTGCCGCGCGGGCCAACGCCATGTTTTGATCGGCTTGCTTTTCGGCCAAAGCGATGCGGCGATCGTTGTACTGCGCTTCATATTCCTGGCGCTCGCGCTCCGCTTTCGCGGCGTCTTCGCGCGCTTTTTCGAGCGAAGCCAACTGCAAACTCAAACGATCCGTCACGCCCTGATTGTTTTGTTGGGCGATACCGGCCTGGATCCCCGCTTGCGTCAAAGCTGTCTCTTGCTGCATCTGCGCGAGCTTCTCCGAATTTTCCGCCGTACGGTTGGTCATCCATTTCTGGGCATCGGCCTGCGTCTTCGCAATGGCCTGGTCGGCACCGGCTTGGATTCCGGCGACAATCATCGGTGCGATCGCGGCAATGATCGCGGCGGTCCCCATCAAAATTCCCGCGGCATCAATTCCTCCGCCGCCACCACCACCGCCTCCGCCGCCTCCCCCTTGGCAATCTTTGCACTCTTCCTCACCTTGGCCTTGACCGCCTTCGGCGCGCGCGTTGTGCACGAGCAGTGCTTCAGCGTGGTGGAGCAAGCGACCGAACTTCCAATATTTGGGTTTCGGTTGGATGCGATATTTCTTCTTATCAAAAAAGTTTTTGTCGAGGGCCGAAGCCTGGCCGTCTTCCGTGCGCTGTTGCGATTCCACCGCGAGCAAGTCACGAGTGGCGTCGACCATTCCGGACTGCCCGACCGTGCCGTTGTCGCGCACGACACCGACCGCCGTGGCCGAAGCGCGGGTTAAGCCCCCCGCAACCGTCGGAGTCGCCGTCTCGTCTTTGCGAATCGTTTCATCGAAGCCCAAGCGCCGCGCATCTTCCGTTCCCGAAGCGCTCGAAGCGATCTTCGCGGGCTCGGACGCCGGTGCCCGATCGAACTGCGCGGCGGGAACGACTTCCCCGCTCTGGGCATAAGGATCTTTTCCGACCGTCGCATCGCCCGGACGTGCGCCGCGCGCCGCCGATTCGTCATAAACAATCGTTGCGCCGCGACCGCCGCCCCGGCTTTCGCTCGGCACATTCATCATGTGCGCGGGCAAGCCGGCTCCGACTTTCGGAATCAATGCCGCACTGGGCGCCTGCAAGAATTTCTTGTAGTTGTCGGCCGCGTTCACGTCGATAAAACCACCCAGGAGCGCTTGGACCTGAGGCAAATCGCCGTTGTGAAGGTTGCCCGCTTGGAATTCCGCCGCGAGGCCCGCAATCGCGGCCGGCAGCGCGGCCACGGCGGCGCGTGCATTCTTACGGCGAAAATCATCCATGGGGTTTTCGGCGGCATCGCGCATTGAGCGGTTTACGCGGGCGATGGCCATAACCAAATTCGTAAAGGCCGGCATTCCCATGAGCTTGCTCATAGGGGCGGCTTCGATCGTCGCTCCGTTCAAAGCAAAGAGCGCGACGACGAGTAAACGCGGAGCGAAGCGTTTGTAGCTTCCCAAGGTGCGTACCAGTTTGTGCCGTCCGAGTTGCATAACCTTCCTGTTCAACCGGTTAAATTGCATTCGGCTTGCCAACCTCCACCGTATGCTGGGTGTGATCAATCCATTGAATTCATGAGGCTTTTATTTGAGGGCTCATCAGGGATCTGACAGTTTGCTTTCGCGGGTTCGGGGGTTTTGGCTAAGTGGTTGAAATCTTGAGGGAGAGTCTGCCTGGACTGTATACAGCCCGTTACGGTCTAGTATTCACCCTTCAAAATATTGTGATTTCAATAGGTTAGAAGAAGGACGGGTGAAGACTCTGTGTTATCGCCCAAGCCGTACGACGGTACCGGAATCGATACCCGCGGAGTGGCCGTGGTGGCTGTGGCCCGCCTCGGAATGGCCGGCGCCAATGGCCCGGGGCATCCCGGCGTTGGCTTCACGAGCGGAATGCCGCGGCCAATCGCTACCGACAAAAGCGCGGCGCAACGCCGTGGAGGGCAAGGTGCCGACTCGCCCGCGGGTGGATCCGCCCGCCACGGACGACGCGGTAGAAGTCACCCTTGTGCGACTCGCCTGACTGCCAATGCGACTCAGCAGACTGGAGCTCGAAACTGGGCTCGTGGCGGTCGGCGTATTGGGATTGTTTCCGAGACTGGAAAGCAAACGGTTCGACGCTGCCTCCGTGGACTTGGGCCGCGTCAGATTATAACTCCGTGTCGATAACAAATCCCCGGAGTTTTGCGAGGCAAAAAGGGAATAGGAGCCCGGCTGCATCATCGAAAGGCGGGTTTGCTGATCGATGGTTTTTTCCTGCAAGTCGAGTTGGCGATTCAGTAACGAGTATTCCCGTTTGAGGCTGTCGCTACTCATCTTCTGCGTGAGCGCGCTGGACCGCGCGATCGCATCGAGCTGCATTTGCAGGCGCGTCGTCGTCTGCATTTGGTTGTAACCATTGATCGCGTACTGCATTCCCGCCATGGCGAGCGCGGTTTGCTGCTGGAGCTTGGCCTGGAATTCACTGACACGGCTGAAGCGATCGGTTTGGTACATCGCCACATCGGCGCTGAGCGCGCTGATCGCGACGTCGGAACCGGCGGCGGCGGCGGCCGCGCCGATGGAGGCGCCGGCCGCGACATTCGCAGCCACGCCGCCTAGAATGGCGCCGCCTTCCGCGTGCAAATCGGAAGCGCCGAAAGCGCAAAGCAGAGCAATGGAAAGTGTGATTCCCCCACGAAACAAAGATTCCCCCTACAGGAACCTGAAGCATTTCCTGAGCCAGCCCATCCGTGCGGCGGCCGTGCCGCGGCGCCCCCAAAAAGCGATCACCGCCTGTGCACTGGAAAAAAGGTGTGACAGCGAACCAGCGCCGTTGTGAAATATCGCCTCTAACAGGAGAAATTATGGGCGAATCGAGCGTTTATCCTTACTTGGTATTCTTCATGCGATGGATCCATATCCTCGCCGGCATCACTTGGATCGGGCTTTTGTACTTTTTCAATTTTGTGAACGTCCCCTTCCAAGCGGTCTTGGACAAGGACTACAAACCCAAGGTCAACCCACCGCTCTTGCTGCGGGCTTTGTGGTGGTTCCGTTGGGCCGCAATGGTGACGATGGTCGTGGGATGGCTCTTGCTGTTCTACAAGTACAGCCATCAATACCTATGGTTCGGCGCGGAAGGTGATTTGAGTTCAATGGCGAAGTGGATTCTGCTCGGCGGAACACTCGGAACCATCATGTGGTTCAACGTCTGGTTCATCATCTGGCCCTGCCAGAGGAAGATCATCGGCTTCATGCAAGCCGGTCAAGCGTCACCGGAGGCTCCGGCCCTGGCGAAAAAGGCGCTACTGTTCTCGCGCACCAACGCCTACTTGTCGGGTCCGATGTTATTCTCAATGATCGCTCCGAATCATTTCGGCGCGATGAACGTGATGGCTGTGCTCATGGTGTTTGTCGTCGGGATGGGAACCATCTGGGCGCTTATCAAGACGTCGGCGAAAGTCGCGACGGCCTAAGAGTCATTGCGAGGCCCGCAAATCCTTAGTCATTGCGAGGCCCACAGGGCCGAAGCAATCTCGCACCGCCCCGCGCGGTGCGGGGTTGCTTCGCTGTGCTCGCAACGACACCTTTCTCACAACGACAGCCTTATGGTCGGGGCCAGAGCAGCCACGCCACCATTAAAGCAAAAAGCCCCGCGAGAGCGGGGCCGGCGACTAAGATCCATTGCTTGGACGGGAGACGCATTACGAGTCGATGCGTTTTTTGAGTTCCTTGCCGACCTTGAAGAACGGCAGCTTCTTTTCGGGGACGAAAACGTCCGCGCCAGTCTTGGGGTTACGGCCGACATAAGACTTGTAGTTCTTCACGAACCAGCTGCCAAAGCCGCGAATTTCGATACGGTCGCCCTTCACCATCGACTGGAAGAAAGCATCGAAGATCGTGTTCACTAGTTCTTCCGACTTTTTCTTGGTGAGATTCGCTTTGCGGGCCAAGACTTCAATCAGTTCGGATTTGGTCAAAGGAGCCTCCGTTAAGAACTAAGGGAACATCGGTTTGGCTGTATCTAAGTACCTTATAATGATAGCTTTTTCTCAGGCATTCGCAATGAAAAACAACCGTTTCGGACAAGGGCCGCCCGCAAGCCCTCACGGCCCTCGCCACCGGTTCCCGATAGTGTTATTTCGCTTAAGATGCTGAGCTACGCGACATCCATTTTCGCCTATACCGCGCTACTGAAAGTCGCGGATGCGTTGACGGCGCTGGGCGTTTGGTACGCATGCTGGTACCTGCGCTTTCACAGCAACCTCGTACCGGTGCCGAAGGGAATGCCCGAGTTGGGCTACTACACGCGAGTTTCGCTCCCGCTGGTGCTGGTCATTTCCCTCATGCTGCACGTCGTCGGCGCGTATCGCTCCGATCGCATCCAGTTCGGATTTCGAGCGATCAAAAAAGTCATGCAGGGTGCGATCCTGGGCACTTTGATCTTCGTCGCCACTTGCTACTTCTTAAACGAGGTCGACTTCTCGCGCGTGTTCTTGGTGCTCTATGCCGGCTTACTCTCGGTAGCATTCGCGGTGGAACGGGCGTTCCTCCATTTGGGATGGCGGGCATGGATGCGCACCGGGGTTCGCAAGATCCGGATGCTGCTCGTCGGTGGCGGAGAGTTGTTGGAGATGTACGCGGCGAAGATTGAGGCCGCGCAACCTTATCCGGTCCAGTGGGTAGGCCATGTTCGAGCCGGACACGAATCGCAATTGCCGGAAGTCTTGGCCGCGACCCATCCCGATCAAGTGGTCGTGTCCTATCCGGAAAACTCCAGCGCGGCTTACTCTGGAATTTTGGAATTGCTCTCCGAGGAACTCGTCGACGTCAAACTTCTCCCGGACTTTGGGCGTTACAGCACGTTTCGTTACCTCGCCAAGGATGAATGCGGCGTGCCATTGCTCGCCTTCAATCAGACGCCGGTGGGAAACTCCGATCGCGCCTTTAAGCGCGTTCTGGACATCGTCGGTTCGATTGGGTTTCTGTTGGTTTGCGCCCCGCTCTACGCGACCATCGCCGTGCTGGTGAAGCTCACCTCGAAGGGACCGGTTTTCTTCGTCCAGGAACGCGTGGGCGCCGACGACGCCCGCTTCAATATCTACAAGTTCCGCACGATGCGCGTGAATGCTGAAGCCGAAACCGGTCCGGTTTGGGCGGTGAAAAACGACGACCGTACGACGCCCATCGGCAAATGGCTGCGCCGCACCAGCCTCGATGAGATCCCGCAGTTTTGGAATGTGTTGAAGGGCGATATGAGTTTGGTGGGGCCGCGCCCCGAACGTCCCGAGTTTGTGCGTCAGTTTCGCAAGGAAATCCCGAAATACATGCTCCGACACAAGATGAAATCGGGCATTACCGGCTGGGCCCAAATCAACGGCTGGCGCGGGAATACGTCGTTAAACGAGCGGATCAAACACGATCTTTATTACATCGGCCACTGGTCGCACCTTTTCGACATCAAGATCCTGTGTTTGACTCTCTACAAAGGGTTTGTGAATCGCCATGCCTACTGATGTCGCGAAATTGAAAGTCGCCATTGTCCACGATTGGCTGGTGAGCTCGCGCGGCGGCGAGCGCGTGCTGGACGCCCTCTGCGAGATTTTTCCGCAGGCCGAGATCTTCACGCTCTTTCATCGTCCGGGAAAAGTGAATGCGCGAATTGGAGCGCACAAGATCCATACTTCGTTCTTGAACGGGTTTCCCGGAATCGAAAACTACTATCGCTACCTGTTGCCGCTCTTCCCTTTCGCGGTGGAACGACTGCCGGTGCGGGGCTTTGATCTGGTGATTTCATCGAGCCACTGTGTGGCCAAAGGCATCATTCCGGATCCGGAAGCCTTACACGTCAGCTATTGCTACACGACGATGCGCTACGCCTGGGATCAGTACGACCAATACTTTCCGCCGGGATTGAAGGAGAAGCTCATCGCGCCGTTCATGCATTCGCTTCGGCAGTGGGATGTCACTTCGTCGGCGCGAGTAGACCAGTTCGTCGCGATTTCGCACTTCGTCGCGAAACGCATCGAGAAATACTATCGCCGCGACTCGGATGTGATTTACCCGTTCGTCGACCTGGAACATTTCAAGCCGGTGCACGGCGAACGCGGCGACTACTACCTACTGGTCTCGGCCTTCGCGCCCTACAAACGCGTAGAACTCGCGATCGAAGCCTGCCAACGCCTCGACCGCCGTCTGCTGATTGTCGGCGACGGGCAGGACGCCAAGAAGTTACGGGGACTGGCCGGCAAGCGCACCGAATTTCTGGGTAGCCTTCCTGATACCGACTTACCGGACCTTTACGCCGGCGCCCGCGCCCTGCTCTTTCCCGGCACCGAAGATTTTGGGATTACGCCGCTAGAAGCGATGGCCTGCGGCACACCGGTGATTGCCTACGGCAAGGGAGGGGCCTGCGAGACGGTCGAGGATGGCCGCACGGGCATTTTCTTCCACGAGCAATCGGTCAGCGGAATGGTGAAAGCCATTCAACAATTCGAATCGCTCCCCGGCGCCTGCTCCCCCCAGGCCTGCCGCGATCGCGCCCAATTCTTCAGCCGCCAACGCTTCCAATCAGAATTCCTCGGCCTGATTGCGAAACGGCTCGAAAGCCCCTCTCGCCCCGAAGAAAAAAAATCCCCCATCCCCGACCTCTATTTCTAGGTGGAACTGCCAAGGCGACTCAGAGACTGATCGCCCAGCTAAAGTAGTCGCCCGATGCGCCGCCTGAATTGAGCATTGGAACATCGTAAGGGGCCGTGATCCCGGCATTCCCTTTAGACCGATATAAAAAGACCGCCCCGAAGCCGCTGTAACCGTCCGCTCCGACCGCGAGATCCGCATAGCCATCCCCGTTCATATCGCCGAGGGCAAGATGCGTGGAAAAACCGTCAGCGCTGCTTGCGCCGACCAAGGAACTATTCGGAGCGGAAGCTAATCCAGCGAGACCTTGCGAAAGAAAAACGTAAGCCGCCCCTTTGGAGCCGCTAAAGCCAGTGGAACCCACCGCGAGGTCGGTGAAGCTATCGCCATTCACGTCTCCCACGGACACCACCCCACCAAAATAGTCACCGTTCGTCGCGGCCGGATCAAGCAGGGAGAGGCTGGGGGTGGCAACGATGCCGCTGGTTCCTTGCGAGTAGTAGATGTACACCGCTCCTCGATTGCTACTCCGACCCACCGCACCAATGCCGAGATCCATATAGCCATCCCCGTTCAAATCCCCCATTGCGACTCCTCCGCCATAGTAGTCGTTGTTAGCGGCAGACGGCTGAAAAAGGGAAAGGTTGGGGGTGTTTGCAATGCCAGCGGGCCCTTGAGAGAGGTAAAGGTAGGCGGCGCCTTTATTGGAGCTAAAGTGAGAAGCTCCGACAACAACATCGGTATAGCCGTCGCCATTGACGTCGCCCATGGCGGTCATGCCGAAGTAATCGTTGGGAGTGGCCGCCGGATCGAACAAAGAAACACTGGGCATCGCATTGAAGCCGGTATTCCCTTGCGACAGGTACAGGTAGGCCGCTCCTTGATAGCTGTTTACCCCCATCGCGCCAACGATCAGATCCGCCTTCCCATCCCCATTCACATCGCCCAGTGCCATAGAGATACCGAACTGGTCATTGTTGGTGGCCGTCGGATCGAATAACGAAAGACTCGCCGCGCTGGCGATACCGGCCCCCCCTTGCGAAAGAAAGAGATGGACCGCACCTCGATCGGTCCCAGTGACCGGAAACTGGGGAGCGCCCACTACCAGATCCGCGAAACCATCCCCATTCACGTCCCCCAACGCCAACGTGTTGCCAAAAATGGTATTGACCGTCCCCGACAATGTCGCGCTCGGTGTGGCGGCAATCCCGTCGCTCCCTTGCGATAGATAGATGTTCACCATGTTGACGCCATCCTTGGACACGACCATGTCCGAGTAACCGTCACCGTTGAAATCTTTGTTGTCACCTTTGATGACCTGAATGGATTGCGCCGATCGCAGCGCGCCGTTGACTAGAATCCCCACCGCAATCGTGTGGCGAGAACCCACGGCCCAAGTGATCGGCAACGCGCATTTCCAATCCGCCGTACCGGTGGCGGCGACAATAGTGCCGCCGTCATACTGACAGCCGACAACCGCAGTTGCACCCGCGACGATCGCGGTGCCCCGCGCAAATCCGGTTTGCACGGTTCCCAAGTTTTTTAGATTCGAAAATGTAAACGTCCCGGTATTGCAACTGTCTAGACAAAGGCCCGGCCCGCAGCCGACGAGCAAAAGGAGAAAAAGGAAAAGTAGGCCGTGTCGGGCTAGGAGCATTGAGTGTGTGCGGTTTGGTTTTGTAAGTTTAACCGATATTGGCCGTCATTGCGAAGGCCGCAGACGCGTGGCAATCCCGCAGCGTTTGCGCGGCGAGACTATTTCGCTGCGCTCGCGACGACTAGGCGGCGGTAAATGTCAGCGGTGGCGCGGGCCGTCTTATCCCAGCTGAATTGCGCGGCGTGGGCCAAGCCTTTTTCCGTGAGGGTCTTGCGGAGTTCTTCGCTCTCGGCGACTTCCTTCATCGCTTTGAAGATATCCATTTCGTCTTCGGGATCGATTACTTTCGCGGCGTCCCCAATCGCTTCGGCCAGCCCGCCCGCCCGGGAAGAAATCACCGGCGTGCCACACGCCATCGCCTCGAGCGGCGGCAAACCAAAGCCTTCGTAGAAACTGGGGTACACAAGCGCCATCGCGCCCTGGGTAACCGCGACGAGGTCCGCGTCAGGTAGGTAGCCCAAGTGCCGAACACTTTCTTTCCACGGCGCGCGCCCCAACATTTCGCGTACATCTTCCGAGTGCCAGCCCCAGGCCCCCACCAAAACTAGCGGGTGCTTTGCCCGGGCGCTCCCCGGCAATCGCGAATAGGCGCGCAACAATCCGGGCAGGTTTTTGCGTGGCTCTAAGTTGCCCACGAAAAGGAAATACCGGTCGGGCAGTTTCCAGCGGTACTTCACCGAAGCGATTTCGACGTCGGGAAGTTTTTTGAAGATCCCGCGCGGCGCCAGTGGAATAGCCGAGATCCGATCGTCCTTTACCTTTAGGTGTTGGATCATGTCCCGCTTGGTGGCCTCCGAAATCGCGACGAAGTGCGAACCCTGCTCCAAGCTTCGCATAAAATATCTTTCGTACTTCTTAACGCGGTGTGCGGGATGCCAACCGGGGTGGAGGACGACCGAAAGATCCATCACCGAGATGAGCGTGCGCGCGCGACTCGGAAAAGCAATAGCATCCGGTTCATGGAGCAACGCCCAGTCTCCCCTTCCTTCGACCCAGGCCAGATAGCGATCCAGGGCACTCTGGGCGACCGCTTTCGCGGTGGATTTCAGGCCGGAAGCCGGCGCCGGAAGTTTGGATCCCGCTTGGGCCGCTTTCGCCATGGAATGCGCGACCCAGCGCGCACCACTGAGTCCACTCAACCGCTGAATCTTAAGGTCGGGTGCCACCGAGGGAAAATGATCGAGCAACTGCGCCGCATAGTGGCCAATCCCACTGCGGGGTCGGAAGCAAATGAGGTCATTAAACAAGATGGGCTTCACCCCGATGATCTACCAAGAACGCTGCAAGCTGTCATCGGCCTGGCGCACCGCTTCGCGGTGCGAGATTGCTTCGTGGCCTTCAACCCCTCGCAACGACAACCCGGCCTCGCCATGACCGCCGGAGATCCGCTATAATAAAGGTTGCACCGCTTTCCTTTCATTCCCCTCAGATTCCGATCGGAGAAAATTTATGAAGCGCACGGCTTTGTTCGTGTTCCTGGCGGCATTCAATGTTCCGGGTCTGGCCGTTTATCAAGTGGGTGAGACACCGAAAAACTACTGTTGGAAGGACATCAACGACCAGAGTGTTTGCCTCGACGACCCTTCCATTCAGAGCCAAATCAGAGTCCTGATGTACAACGCCGGTTGGTGTGGGCCCTGCAATACCGAGTTTCAGGATCTCGTGAACGAAACCCGGCAATTCAAAAATAAAATGGTGGCGTTCCTCTCGCTCTCGGCTTCGGGCTGGACCAGTTCCGCTGCGCCCGACAAAAAGTTCTTAAAGGAATGGAGCACCAAACACAAACTCGACCAGGCCGAAGCGCAGGTCTTAGTTCTGGGCTCTTCGCGCGACGCGGGTCGAGACTTCTTCGAAGATGTGCGTATCCCGAACGTGGCGATCCTCGATGGCAATGGAACCATCATCTACAAAGCGGTAAATCCGGGATTGAAGGCAATCGCCGCGCAGGTGAAAAAGGTTCTGCCCATACCTTGCGGGGAAGAAATCGATCAGAGCGGGATTTCGAGACCGAAGGAATGCAACGTCCGGGGTGATTGAAAGTACTGACCGCGTACGTCGCTGCCGGTGTAGTAAGAATAGAAAAAGCGGAAAGATCGCCGCACACTCGCGGGCCCGTGCAAGGCGACCCCTAACTGCAAAGCGAAGGAAGGGTTCGTTTTCGACTCTTCATTCCACCGCAAGTCACTTCCGATAAAGGGCGTCGTAGTGCTTCCGAACGGTAGGAAGTAGTTTGCGCCCACTTGGATGGCGTTTCCGTACACCTTAGGCGTCGTGTTCACCAAGCGGTGTAGCCCCAAATAGACGTGCCAGTTTTCACTCGGGGAGTATCCGCCCCGCAAACTCAACGTTTCGCGACTATACGCAATCGGAACGCCGGTACTGCCATCGGCCAGGTGGGCGGAGACGTGCGTGTAACGCACCTGCACCGCCCAAGGCCCTTCCGCATATTCCGTATAGACCCCAATCGTTCCATCCACGGTTTCGAGCGGGAATCGCCCGCTCTCTTCTCGCATCGTAAAGTAACCCCGCCCTTCCAGCCCAAAGTGGAAATCCCAGGTCTTGTCTTCCGGGGCCACCGAGAAAATCGAGAGGTAGCTGCCCAGCATCGCTTGGATGTCCTTATCGCCCGAGAACGTCAGCGCAGTCCGGATTTCGCGGGGGTCGGCAAAGGTAATGGGGAAAAGGCGCCCCGCCGGCAAAAGCGTCAGCTGGCTGTCGGCCGACGCGGCGCGCGGCAACACCCAAGTGAAGGCGAGGAATAAGAGGGCAAAGAGGCGCATTCGCCTCTCAGATCGGCGTCTTGCGCCCGAAACTCAAACGCAGCGCGCATTCACGCACGCAGAGCGCCGGTACGGATCTCAGGGCTGCTTAGAAAAGCACAGTTGTGCCGAAGGTATGTTCGGGGCCACTGCCCGGCTGGTTCGGGACCTCGACGGCATAGTGCAAAGAGACTTTCGGCGAGAGCACGCTCAAACCCGCCGACCAGAAGGAGTTGCTCTCCTGGGGGCGCGTACGGAACCCACCCTTGAGTGCGAAGTAGTACGGGGAAACGTATTCGGCCCCGAACCCCACTTCCCGGGGCTCAAAGCCACTCACGTTTCCGCCGACGGAGGCCGAGAGAAAGAGCGTTTGCTCCCAACCCACCCGCGCGCCAAACGAGTACTCGCGCGTTTCTCCCATCAGCTCTTCACCGCCAAATAGATTGCGAACCGTCAAACCGAGCTGCAAAAAGTCGAACTGCGCCAGCATCCCCAAATCTAGGTCGGTAAACTTGCTGCTATTGTGGGCGGGGGTAAGGTCCTGACCCCAGATCATTTTGCCGGTGAGGCCCACGCCGAAATTCTGCGATAATCGATTGGAAAGCGCCAAGCGCCCGCCCTGCACCGGCTGGCTGAAACCGGGACGCGACAGGCGATAAAAACCTAACGCTCCGCCGATGCCGGAGGTCTTCGTGTCCAAAACAGAAAGCGCGAAGGTCTTCAAAGAATTGAACGTCGCATCTACCGAATAGACTTGAGTGAATGACGCCGACGCTGGATTGGAGAAGAGGCTGTCATTGAGCAACGAAGCCCCCGTCAGCGAGCGGCCCTGCGAACGCTCCTGTAACGGAATGAATTCCGTTGAACCCGAACCGGCCCAAACCGCCGTGGAAAAGAGTGCCAACAATCCGAATACGAATGAATGTTTCATGAGAGCCTTCCGGAGAGCCGCTTTCCGCGGCGTTTTTCGGTCACCAGATGTCCTCTTACTATACAGCGTAGCTGCTTAAAAATATAGGCGGAGAGCCCCAATGCTCTCCACTCACTGTTTTGCAAACAAAACAATAACCACCAGTGTACGCCGTAGTTCGTCGGTATACGGGACGTCGCCAGCATCGCCGGCGTGACCGCAACCATGGCACACCGCTTGCTCAACTAACCATGTGGCTCCTCGTGTGTTGGAGGAGCATTGCGGCAGTGGATGTGGAGTTTGCGGATGAAGCAGTTGAAAGCGATTTTCCTAGCGGTAGCGGTTTTCCTGGCCGTGTCGAGCACCATCGGTGCCACGCGCGCGCACGCCGAATACTACGATTCGTACGGTGCCGGTAACAGCTGGTCGGGCCTTTACGGCACCGGCGGCTACAACCTCTATGGTTTGGGCACCGACATGTACAACCTCGGCGGGTACGCGAACAACGCCTACGGCTACTCCGGCGGATACGACAGCAACTACTACGGCTATACCTCCGGCTACGACGCTAGCTACTACGGTTCGAACTGGGGCGGCTCCTGCGGCAGCCTGATGTCGACCTGCTCGGGCGGTTACGATTACGCCAATCTCTATGGCTACGGATACGGCTCGAATACCTACGACTTTAATCTGATGATCAACATCAACATCCCGATCTACGGATACGGGTATGGATACGGCCAACAATCCTCGTGCGGCGGGCATTGCTCGTTCTGCACCAGCGGTTGCAGCCTTTGCAGCAGCGGCGGATATGGAAGTGTCGGGGGCGGTTCTTGCGGCGGCGGTTACGCGCAAAATCCCTACTACCCGAGTTACCCGTCGTACCCGAGCTACCCCAGCTACCCGACTTGGCCGACGACGCCGAGCTGGCCGACGTACCCGTCGTTGCCGACGAATCCTTATTACCCGACCAATCCCTCGGTCGTGATCGATATTACGACGCCTCCGGTTCTCCCCCCCTGGGGCGGATGCGGTGGCGTGGTTCAGTGCCCGACGGGCCCGGTGCAGCCTACCCAGCCGCAACCGACCTACAACTGGACGACGGGCACAAGCCCCGTGGATCCGGTTCGGTACAAAGTACCGCGCGGTTCGCACTAATAATGTCTTGAAGGGGAACTACGCCTAGTGGCGGTGTTCTCCGAGCGAGGAAACGGAAGCAGTTCAGGGACTCGCCTCCTCCCCCTTATGTGGCCCCGATGCACATATCTTGTCTCGGGACTGCTTCCGTAATTTCGCGTACTTACGATTCCTCTAGATTCCCCCGACCCCTTTTGCTATACGTCCGACCCTTGAGTCGCCGAGAGTTGACTTTGCGACGCGCATTAAGGAAATTACCCGTTACGTTTGCCTCTGGTTGAGGCAGGCGCTACATAACAGGGTGGGTACGGAAATGAAGAAGTCGGAGTTAGCTAAACTTAAAGAAACCTTGGAGAAACAGCTCAAGGATCTCCAGATGGATTTGACGCGAAATCTCGCGCAACCCATGACCACCCCGTTGCTTGCCGATGTGAACGATCAGGCCAGCTTCGAAACCGAGCGCAGCTTTGAAATTCGCATCAAAGACCGCGAACGCAAACTCGTCGGCAAAGTGCAAGAAGCGCTGAAGAAGATCAGCGAAGGCACTTACGGCGTCTGCGTTTCCTGCGGCGAAGCCATCGGCGTGAAACGCCTACAGGCGCGTCCGGTGACCGACCTTTGCATTAACTGCAAATCGGAAATGGAAGCCCAGGAAAGCCGCGAAGAATCGTTCGCGCTGGCGTCCCAAAAAGACAGCTCCAATAGCCCTCTCGCGAACTAGTCATTACGAATGCAGTCATTGCGAACGTAGTGAAGCAATCCCGCATCCACGGGTGCGAGGCCACGCCCTCGCGATGCCTTTAAAAGCCGATCAGTAGACCCGCGTGTGCGGTCCACTCGGGCGCGTCGCCGCTTGCGAAAGAAAAGTTGTAGTCCGTGCCGAGAACGATCGAAGTCGCGGGACTCAGGCGAATGTTCAAAGTCCCCCCGGGACCTATTCGGTAGAAAATGTCCCCGCTCAAGAAAGTCGAACCGGAGCGCCAACCCAAACGCTGATTCGCGCCGGCGCTAAAGGCCACGGGCCCCAACCGGAAGAGAAAGAATTGAAGGTTTGTCGCAAGCTCGATGATGTCGGAACCGGCCGCGCCCAACATCGCATCGCTGAAGCGACGGTAGTAACCCACCGAAGGCAAGAGATAGAAGCGACTGCCAAGCGAGAAACGCGAGAACAGGCGCAAGCCCGCAAAGGCTTCGCCTAAGACAAAGGGACGGGAGTCTTTCACGACGCCCACCCCACCCGCTTGGATACCGAGTCGCACCGGTGCCGCGGAGCTTTCCGGCGGGGCACTGCTCGTGCTGGATGCCTCTGCCGGCTGGGCTAAGGGTGCCGGCATGAGCGGAGCTTTCCCCCGAGGGGTGCGCGCTTCGGCCACACTCCCCAAAAGCAGGCAAAACAAGGCTATCAATAAACTTCCGCGATTCATGCTTGCTCATTAGACAAAGCAGAATGCGTGCCGAGAACCCGCGCACTGAACACGGGCAGTGGACGGCCACGGAATCGACAGACTTAATTCAAATAGTCTTTGAAGTCTTTGCCGGGACGAAAACGCGGAACCCAGGCCGCTTTGATGCTGATCGTCTCGCCGGTTTGCGGGTTGCGGCCTTTGCGAGCGCTGCGCTTGGATCGAACGAACGTTCCGAATCCGACGAGTCGCAACTCCTCACCCTTTTTCACACTCTTCTTGGCGGCTTCTAAAGTCGCCTCGATGACTCGCTGGCAATCGGCCTTGGTAAGCTTGGTTTCTTCAGCCACCTTGGCAATGAGATCGTTTTTGTTCATTTTCCCTCCGTCTCAAGAAGCCTCTTGAACGGAAAAAGTTGCCGCAAAGTTCCGCGCCCTGCAAGCGCTGAGTGCAAGCGGGTGTTCAGTCGCCTTCCTTGAATCATCTTGACTGACAATGGATCCGGGAGATCGCCTTTTTAAATTGTCCGCACTGCCCCGTGCGACTAGCATCAACGCTCATGAATCAATATTGGCATCACCCAAACATCGATCCCGTCTTGATCCACATCTGGGGCCCCTTTCAAATCCGATGGTACTCGCTGCTGTACGTCGGAGGGTTTCTGGTGGGACGTTCCATCTTGAAGTACCTGGCCAAGGAAGACCGCTTCAAGTTCACGCCCGACGACATGGAGCAGATGATCGTTTGGGGATTGGTCGGTGCCGTCGTCGGCGCGCGCATCGTCTACTGCTTCGTTTACGATCCGACCGGACTCGCCCAAGACCCTTTGTACATTTTCAAGATTTACCAGGGCGGGCTCTCGTTTCACGGCGGGTTGATTG
This sequence comes from uncultured Pseudobdellovibrionaceae bacterium, assembly GCA_964519985.1. Classification (GTDB taxonomy): domain Bacteria; phylum Bdellovibrionota; class FAC87; order UBA2466; family UBA2466; genus JAIEOG01. The sequence continues at coordinate 143,445 of CAZFMF010000002.1, forward strand.
GCGTGATCGTCGCAGCATTGATCTTCGGCCGCAAACACGGCATCCCTTTTTGGAATCTGGCGGATGCGATGGCGCTCGCGTGCACGCCCGGGTTGGCCATGGGACGGCTGGGCAACTTTATCAACGGAGAACTCTACGGCCGCCCGTCCACCGTTCCGTGGGCAATGATTTTCCCCGGTGGTGGCCCGCAACCGCGCCACCCTTCTCAGCTCTATGAGTTTTTCATGGAAGGCGTTTTGCTCTTCGCCCTGCTTTGGTGGCTCAAACCGCGCACCAAGACGGATGGGATTCTCGCGCTCACGTTCTTGTTCGGGTATTCGCTGGCGCGTTTTATCGTGGAGTTCTTCCGGCAGCCGGATGCGCAGGTGGGTTACTTGCTCTTAGGCTTGAGCATGGGGCAATGGCTTTCCATCGTCATGCTGGTAGCGAGTGCGGTGACCGCCTACCTCTTCTCAAAAAATGCGAAAACCGCCGCGCTCGTGCCGGTGAAGAAGAAAAAGAAGTAGCGACCGGTTTATCCGAAGTTGGGCAAGACGAAGGAGACCCCGCCGCTCACATTGAAGTTGCTGCGGAAGGCCTTGGTGCCGTACTTCTGCGAGTTCGCCATGTAATTGCGCAAGTCGAAGAAGAGCGTGAAGGCATTGCTGAGGAAGATCTTGAAGCCCACGCCGTAGTTGATCGAAAGGTCCCAGGCATTGACCATGCTGGTTTCGGTGTAGCTGGTGCTGCCGTTATTCGAAAAGCGAATGGTCTCGGTGTTGATCATCCCCACGCCGGTCACCACGTAGATATCGAGGTAAAGCACCTGCGCGCCGAAGAAACGGATTTTGCCGTAGAAGGGCGACATCAAGAGCGCCGTCCCAAAACTATTCTTGAGCTTCACCGCATCCAACGCCGTAATCGCCTTCCCGGGTGGCGGGTCCGAAACCAGGCTCGTGGTGAATGAGGTCACCGAAGCGAATGGTTTTTGGTAGTCGAGAATCTCCCAGCCAAAATGATCACTGATATGCCAGGTCGCCCGGGCGCCCAGCATGTAGTGGTTGAAGAGGGAGTCGTAGGGCAAAATTCCCGCCGATACCCCCAGCTCCAGTTTGCCGGATTTGTAGAATCGCTTATTGCGCAGAACCGTTTTGTTTTCTTTTTCGTAAGTGTTTTGCGAGCCGCCGATTTCCGGGGCGTCGGCGCGCGCGGCGGACGCAAAAAGCGCAAAAGAAACGACGGCCAAGGCCTTAATGCACTGCTTCATGGACGACCCCTGGTTAGGGAAGGAATGGGAGTTACCGACGGTACTTTCATTTCAACACGCGCTGTCGCTCCCCGCAATGACAATTCCCGACGCTCCCTGTTAGTGTGCGGGGATGTGGGAAAATCTTCTCAACGTGGTTGTCTTGGTCCCGGTGTTTCTTTTTTCGCTCTGCCTCCATGAGTTTGCCCATGCCTGGATCGCGGCCAAACTAGGCGACAATACGGCCCACGAGGCCGGGCGCTTAACGCTCCACCCCATGGCCCACGCGGATATTTTCGGAACGCTGATTCTGCCCAGCATCTGCATCTACAGTGGCCTCCCCTTTTTCGGTTGGGCCAAGCCGGTGCCGGTGGATGCCCGCCATTTCAAAAACCCGCGCCGGGGCATGGCCTACGTGGCCGCCGCCGGCCCGATCGCGAACTTGATTTTGGCCGGGATCGCGACCGCGGTCTTGGGCGTGGCGGTGCGCACCGAATGGCAAATCGCCGGTTACGGAATTTCGGAACCCCTGCAAATCCTGGCGTTACTCTCTATCCAGGTGAACCTTTTTCTCGCCCTCTTCAATCTGATCCCGTTTCCGCCCTTGGACGGATTTAATATCCTGCAGGCCGTCTTGCCGCTGCGTTGGGCGGCGGCTCTGTACCGCGTCACGCCCTACTCCGGACTCATTCTTCTGGTCGCCTTGATGACCGGTGGGTTGCAATTCGTCGGCGCTCCGGTCGGGCATATTTACCGATCGCTCATCTCCTTGGTAACCTAACGCCATGTGGGCCTCATCCATCGTTGCCGCTCTGCACTTTGTCGCGCTGGCCATTGGTTTCGGCGCCGTTTTTGCCCGCGGGGTCGCGATGCGACGGATCTTAAGCCTAACGACGAAAAAAGAGGCGGGCCTGCGGGCCCTCTTCTTCGCCGACAACGCCTGGGGTATCGCGGCGATGCTCTGGATCCTGACCGGCGTCTCGCGCGCGTTTGGCGGATTGGAAAAGGGCACCGCGTTTTACCTCGCCAACCCCCTCTTCCACTTGAAGCTCGGACTCTTCGCACTCATTTTTGCGCTCGAGATCTGGCCGATGGTGCTCTTCGTGAAGTGGCGCATTCGCCTGATCAAGGGCAAACCGATTGAAAACCTCGAAGTGTTGGGCAAACTGAAATGGATCAATGACCTCGAGGTCGGGCTCATCCTCGCGATTGTTTTCGTCGCGTCCGCGATGGCGCGTGGTTTGTAACTACATGCAGCTAATCGGATCGATATCCGACGCCATCTGCACGCCACTCTTTAGGTGCTCCGCGTATTCATCGGCCAGATGCATGGCGCGTTGCAGTTCGCGGATGGAATCGCTCTTCACCAGACAATGCCAGCGGTAGAGGTTCTTGAGTTTCGCGAGCGGGGCTTCGGCGGGTCCGAGGACTTGCACGCCGGGGAGTTGGCGGGAGACGAGAAAGGCCACCATGCGGTCGGCGAATTCTTGTACGCGCTGGGGGCTTTTGTGTTGAAAGCGCAACATCGCAAGCCGCTTCGCCGGTGGGAACCCGACTTGGGTGCGCGACTGCGACTCATTCTCGAAAAACGTCTTGGCATCGTTGCGGATGGCCTGCTGCAAGATCGGCGCGTCGGGGTTGAGACTTTGTAAAATCACTTCCCCTTCGATATCGCCGCGACCGGCCCGGCCCGAAACCTGCGTAATGATCTGAAACGTGCGCTCGTTGGCCCGGAAGTCGGGCATGTTCAGGGTGGCGTCCGCCATCAAGATCCCGACCAGCGCAATTCCCGGGAAATCATGCCCCTTGGCCAACATCTGCGTACCAATCACGATATCGATCTCGCGATTGGCGACCGAGGCCAAGATGCCTTCCAGCTCCGCACGGGTTTTGATCACGGAACGATCCATGCGGGCGATCCTCGCTTTGGGCAAGATCCCTTGGAGTTCTTTCTCCACTTGTTCGGTTCCCACCCCCAGCGTGTCGAGGTTCGCCCCGCTGCACCCCTCGCACGTCGCGGGAACTTCGTGGCTCGATCCGCAGTAATGGCACTGCAGTGACGGCGGGTGCTTGTAATAGGTCAAAGCCACATCACACTGACGGCAACGCCAAGTGTGGCCGCAGTCTAGACAGTAAAGAAAATGGGCGTAACCCAATCGATTGAGGTAGAGCAGCGCCTGTTGGCCTGCGGCCACGGTGGCGTGCAATCGGCCGGCGAGCGTGTGACTTAGCCACGGCGTGGTCGGGCTATACCACTGGTCCTTCTCTCGCATATCGACCATGGAAATTTTTGGTAGCTTACGGGCGTGCACGCGATTGGGCAGTTCCACGTACCGGTAGCGGCCCGACTTCGCGTTTGTATAGCTCTCCAGCGAAGGCGTCGCCGATCCCAGAATCACCTTTGCGCCCATCAGACGCCCACGGACCACGGCGACATCGCGCGCGTGGTAGCGCAAAGAATCTTCCTGCTTGAAGGAGGTCTCGTGCTCCTCATCCACGATGATGAGGCCAAGGTTTTTGACCGGAGCAAAAACGGCCGAGCGGGCGCCGATCACGATTGTCGCGTGGCCCAAGCGCAGCTTTTCCCACTGCGAGAGGCGTTCGCGCGCCGTGAGGTCGCTGTGGAGAACGGCGACTTTTCCCGGGAAGCGGGAGGAAAACCTGCCTAGGAGTTGCGGTGTCAGCGCGATCTCCGGAACTAAGATCATCCCGCCCTGACCCTGGGCCAGGACGATTTCCAAGGCGCGGATGTAGACTTCGGTTTTTCCACTGCCGGTCACGCCGTGGATCAAAATCGGTTTTTGATTTTCGTCTCGGATTTGCTCGAGGGCGGCTTGCTGATCCGCAGTCAACTCTGGCACCGCCACCGATCCCACCGCCGCAAACTCCAATGGCTTCAAGGCCAGAGCTTTTTCTTTTTGGGCTGGGGTCGCGGTGATATAGGCCTTCGGAACCGCGGCCGCGATCACTTCTCCGATGGGGTGGCAGTAATATTCGGACACCCAGCGTAAGAACTTCAGCATCGAGGCATCAAAGAGCGGCGCTTTCATCAGCACGCCTTGGATCGGCTTGAGCTTGTCCGCCGGAATGTCGCTCGTTTCCGGAAAACCCAAAACGAAAGCATGGGTCTTGCGTCGCTTCAATGCGACTTCCACCACACTGCCCACTTCCAGCTCGGCATCCGGCGCGATGAGGTAGTGAAATGAGGAGTCGACGCGCACCGGGACAGCGACGTCCACTAAACGGGAGGGGGTCATCGGTAACGCACGATCAGGCGAATCGCCTCTTCTAGCGCCGACGACGGTGGCGAAGATGCGGAAGGCTGCTTGGACGCCGTGCGCGCCGTCGCCAAAGTATCGCGTTTCACCGCCCGGGCTTGGGAGAGAGTCGATTTCACCCGCTCCATCCCGTTGATTTGCAAAGTGCTAAAACGCGGCAACCGACCCAGCGGACCAAAGGAGGTAAAGCCGGTGAAGTCCCAAGCCGCATTTTCCGCCCCGACCCCCCATTCCAGCCGCAAGACGCCCTTGCCATCGCGCGAGAAGTAGACCGTGCGTTTCTGATCGCCTTCGGTCATTCCGTTTACGGCGATTCCAAATTCCTTTCCGACTTTTTGCAGGTCGATATCGTCGTGAAGCAGGTAATTGCCCTTGGTATCCCAAGTTTTGGGATCGCCTTCGGGCTTGTAACCGGGCTTGTATTGCAAGAGCTGATCACGGCGCAAGAAGCGCTCGCGCATCAAGCGATCCAGGTATTCCGTCCCGCCATCCACCAAGAAATAGTCGATAAACGCGCCGGTGCGGGAAGGCAGCGTTCGGCCGTCGCGGAACTGGTATTCCTTGGTCGTCCAATCCGAATAGACCGGTGGCTGCCCGGCCATTTGCCACTGGATCAATCCGCCGGCGCGCGTACCGAGGAATTGTTCGATCACTTCGACGAACTCGCCTTCCTTGACCTGAACCAGGTGGCGAAATTGGAGTTCCACCACTTCGCTCGATTTGCGATTGCCGAAGATCTCGACCAGCTTTTCGGAAATCGGCGGAATAAATGCCCAACTGACACCGGGTAGTAGCGCTAAAATGAGGAGAAGTCTTTTCATGAATGCGTCTCCAGAAGCTTGCGCAACAAAGGCCGCAGGCGCTCGGCGAGATCCGGGCGATGCAAAGCCGCGTCGACTTGCGCCAAAACGTAATAAAGGTGATTGCCGACATCGTACCGATTGTCGTCTAACACCATCGCCTGCAGCCGACCGGCCGCGGCCAGAGTGTCCATCCCGTCCGTCAGCTGAATCTCACCGCCCACTCCCGGTTTGACCGCCTCGAGCGCGTCGAGAATTTCGGGCTGAAATACGTAGCGGCCAATGATCGCCAGCTGACTCGGTGCCTTCTCGGGTTTGGGTTTTTCTACCGTGCGTTTGACGGGAATGGCCGCTCCCCCTTCCGCCGCCGGGCCGCTGGGTTCAATGATTCCGTAGTTGCTCACTTCCGACTTGGGTACGGACATCACCCCAATGACCGAGGAAGCCGTTTGCTCCGCCGTCTCGGCCAGGAGTTTCAGACCCCGTTTGCCCTTGGCGCCCCAGGGCGCAAAAATTTCGTCACCTAAGCAAACCGCAAAGGGTTCGTTGCCAATCAAAGGTTTGGCGCAAAGCACGGCGTGGCCCAGCCCTTTGGGTTCCTTTTGCCGCACGCTCAACACATCCACCATCGTCCCGATACGCCGAATCTTATCGGCCAATTCATCTTTGCCCTTCTGCCGCAGCCACGCCTCTAGCGCCGGCGAGGGATCAAAGTAGTCTTCGAGGGCCGTCTTGCCCTTGCTCGTGACAAAAATCACCTGCTCAATGCCGGCCTGCACCGCTTCTTCCACGATGTAATGCAGGGCGGGTGTATCGATGATGGGGAGCAGTTCCTTGGGGACTTCCTTCGTAAAGGGTAGGCCCCGGGTACCCAGTCCCGCCGCGGGAATCACTACTTTTCGAATGCGCGCCATGAAGACCCATCCTAACCGGCGGCTCGCCGCTTGGAAAGCCGAAGCGCCCCCAAACCCCGCCATGACACAAAGGGTCGCGTCGAGAGGCGGCCGGCAAGGCTGGACCGCAGCTCCCCTTCCCTTTATGATCGTGCAAACAGGGGACAAAATGCGGGAGCCACTTCGCAAGGACGAGGAGTACAACGAGTACGTCAAAGACTTCTATCGCAAGATTGAAGATTACGACTGGAACAAGGTCACCGACGAGCGGATCGGCCTTGAATCCTGGTTGCACCGCATCCGCGAAAGAAAAACGAAAGAACTGATCGAAAAGTATGGAAAGGGGAACCAGTTTCTCGACGTCGGCTGCGGGACGGGACTGATCCTCCGCCACATGCCGGCCGGCGCGATGGGCATCGATTTAAATGAGCGGCACCTCGGCCGCGCGGCCAAGTACGCGCCCAATGCCAAGGTACAAGTCGGTGACGCCGAAAATATTCCCTTCACCAGCTCGGTTTTTACTACGGTGGTTTGCACCGAAACCCTCGAGCACCTGGTGCTCCCGCAGAAAGCCCTTTCGGAAATTCACCGCGTCTTAAAACCGGGTGGCATCTTTATCGGATCTACCCCCCGACGCGCCCTGCTCTGGCGCCTACGTTTTTTATCGTCGACTCACTACCACAACGAACCCTTCCACAACGAGTATGAGGAGCGGGACTTAAGAGCCCTCTTCGAGCCGAAGTTCGAAGTGGTCCTGTTCAAGAAGGATGTCTTCCGCGCGATGTTCTTTTTTGTCCTGAAGAAAAATGGGTAAGAAAAATCGCCAGCGCGGTGGACTGCCCTCTGCCGTCGGGCCCCGCGGTCTCTTTGCGTCCCTTTTCACCGGCACGCCGTGGAAACCGACACTCATCGCGGCCAGCATCGCCTTCTTCCTCTTTCTTCCGGTGGTCGGCTTCAATTTCGTGAATGTCGACGATCCCAAACACATCGACAATAACCCCTACTATCGGCCGCTCACGGTCGCCAACGTGATGACCCTGTGGACCAAGCCGTACCTGATCTACATGCCGGTGACCTTCACCTCGTGGGCCGTCGATGCGATGTTGGCGGGACCCCACACCGTCGCGGTGGCCTCCTCCGAGGGCCCCTCCCCGCGCTTTCGCTTTCAGCCGGGTATTTTCCATTTCACCAATTTGCTTCTGCATTTGCTGTGTACGGTTCTGGTTTTTTGGATTCTAAGGCTTTGGGTTCGCCACGATTGGGCCGCCTTCGCGGGGGCCATACTGTTTGCGATCCATCCGCTTCAAGTGGAACCGGTCGCGTGGGTCTCCGCACGCAAGGACACGCTTTCCGGCTTTTTCTTTTTTTCGGCGATCTGGCTTTACACGCTCTACGCCCGCAGTGAACGGGCGGACAGGTGGAAACTCTACGCCACTGCTTTCGGCGCTTTCCTCCTCGCCATGCTCGCCAAACCGCCGGTCGCGGTTTTGCCGGCGATTTTGGTCGTTTCCGGCCGGTGGATTGAGGGCAAGGATTGGAAGGACCTCGCCAAGGAGCTGGGACCGTGGTTCCTCGCCGCGCTACCGGTCGTCTTTCTCGCCGTCGATACGCAGCCCGATGAGCGCATGCCTTTCGTGCCGCCCGCGCTCAGCTTCCGCCCCTTCGTTGCGCTCGATGCCATCGCGTTTTACCTGGGCAAACTCGTCTACCCCTTCGGCTTGATGATGGATTACGGTCGCTCGCCGGAGTGGTTAAAGCACTCCCGCGCTCTGGGGTGGACACCTTGGGTGGCGGGGGTCGTTTTGATCGCGGCCGGTGTCTCACTTTTTTTCGCGCGGGCCCGTTGGTTTGGTGTCGGAATGGCGGTATTCCTGATCGCGCTAAGCCCGGTCTTGGGCTTGAAACCGTTTTTCTTCCAAACCGTGTCGACGGTTTCCGACCGCTATGTCTACGGCGGCTTAATCGGCATCAGCTGGATTTTAGCGTACGCCCTACGTGCGACGTGGAACCTAACGTGGATCCGCTACGCAATGGTGGCGGTCGGGCTTTTTCTCGGGGCCCGGAGTTATTCCCAGCTTTGGGTGTGGCGGGATAGCCTCGCGCTTTTTCGCCACAACGTCGCCCTCAACCCTTCGAGCTGGCTCGCGTGGAACAACCTCGGTTCCCACTTCGAGAAACTCACGCGCTGGGATCTGGCCGCCGAAAACTACGAAAGAGCCGCGGCCATCCACCCCACCCCGCTCGTCTACAACAACTTAGGATCGGCCTATATGAATTTGAACCAGATCGATCGCGCCGAAAATGCGTTTCGGCAATCCATTGCGCTCGATCCCGGCTCTCCGATCGATCATTTCAATCTCGGGCTCATCTACCAAAACCGAAACCAGATCGAAAATGCGCGCCGGAGTTTCGAGACCGCGCTGCGACTCAACCCGGCGATGGAACCGGCCCGAGCGGCACTTCGCTCGCTGGCGGGTGTGGGGAAATAACCACTTAGAACTTCCCAAGTGTTGGCTTTCCGACCGACGGCGACACGCCAAGTCACCCGGAGATCCTTGCCCATCGGGCTTTCCGTCATTGTCGAGCTCTGGTACACCAATTGCTTAAGTCTGATGACACATGGAAGATTACTTCTCCTCGACTCAGGGCTATCGCATCCAAAAGTCGCTCCGAAAATCGGTTCGCTTCGAAGGCATCGGTCTGCACACCGGCATTGCGGTAGGACTCGAATTGCACCCCGCGCCGCCGAATCACGGGATCGTCTTTGAACGGCACGACTTGGATCGGCCGGTCCGAATTCCCGCGCACTTCGATACGGTCGTGGCGACGTCAATGGCAACGACCCTCGGGATGAATGATTGGCCGGAGGCTCGGGTCGGCACCGTCGAGCACTTGATGGCGGCCCTCTACGCTTTGGGACTGACGAACGTTCGGGCGGTGGTAGAAGGCCCCGAGATTCCGATTCTCGATGGTAGCGCCAACCCTTTCATTCAGGCCATTTTGGAAGTCGGCATCGATTTCCAACCCTTCTCCAATCCGGTTTTGCGCGTACTCAAGCCGGTCAAGGTTTTCCGCGATGGCGTGATTTGCGAGCTCTTGCCACGCGAACGACTGCGTCTAACGACTTCGGTGGATTTTCCGCACCCCTCGATTGGCCTTCAGACTTTCGCATTGGAGATGACTCCGGGAGCGTTTATCGAGGAAATTTGCGCCGCGCGGACCTTCGGCTTTTTAAAGGATGTCGAACGGCTCCGCCAGAATCGGCTCGCGTTGGGTGCGTCCGTAGAAAACGTTTTGGCCTTCTCCGAAGAGGGCGTGGTGAATCCGGAGGGCCCCCGCTTTACCGACGAGTGCGTGCGCCACAAGCTCCTCGACGCGATTGGGGATTTGGCGTTAATGGGGTGTTGGATCGAAGGGGAAATGGTTAGCTTCCGCGGGGGCCACTCGATGCACCTTTCATTGCTCCAGGCCTTGCGCGAACACCCGCACCACTGGCAGATCGATCCGGCCGTACCGCTCAACCCCGCCAAGCCCGAACCGAGCCGTCGGGTCAGACGCTAAAACAACGCCCATTTTCTTGCCGATATGCGCGATCCGCCAACGCCGCAACATCTTCCGGGTGGTGAGAGACGAGCAATGCGGCTAGCCCGGTTTCCCGCACCAACCCTTTTAACCGCTCGCGCAATTCGCCTCGCGTTGTCGCATCCAGTGCGGAAAAAGGTTCATCCAAAAGCAGAACGGGAAAGCCGGTCGCGAAAGCCCGCGCCAAGGCCACGCGTTGCGCCTGCCCTTCCGATAGCTGGGAAATCCGACGCGATCCGAACCCGTCCAGCCCTACCCGCGCGAGCCACTCCGCGGCGATGCGCCGGCGATCCCCCTTCCCCATCCCTTGGATGCGTAGTCCGAAAGCCACATTGTCTTCGACATTCCAGTGGGGAAATAGGCTCGAGCGCTGAAAAACCAACCCCACCCGACGCCGCTCCGGTGGCCACGCCGAAACATCCTCGCCGTTCACCCGGACCACTCCGGTGGACGGGACGAAGCCCGCAATGGCTTCGAGTAGCGTCGTCTTGCCCGACCCGCTTGCGCCCGTGAGCGCGGCAATCGTTCCCGGCGCAATCGTTAGCGCTTCCCATTGCGCGGTGAAACTGCCGCGCCGAACTACTAAGTTTTCTAGTTCGAGGCCGTTCAAGCCGTGACCTCTCTTTGAAAAAAGCCCGTCGCACCGGCCAAGAGCGCGGTCAACGCCAAGAGCACGGTGGCACTCGCGTAGGCTTCTTCGAAACGGTAACGCGACATCTGCTGATAAATGAGATGAGTGAGATTGCTCGTAGCTTCACTTGGAAAGAGCAGCACGGCACCCGCCTCACCGATCGAAATCGCCGCCCCAAGAAAAAATCCCGAAGCTAAGGCCCCGCGCAAGGCCGGCCATTCCACCCAAAAAAAACGCTGCCACGGTCCCGCGCCTAACGAGGCGGACAGGCGATACCACTCGTCCGGGATTCGGGAAAATCCATCTTCTAGGGGGCGGTACACCACGGGAAGCGCCACCAGGGTTTGCACCACCGCCACCCCGAGAAAGAGCGAAAGGTTCCCCTGCCCCCAGGCCGGAAAGGCGAGGCGCCAACCGAGCAAAATCAAAAGGCTCGAGACCGCGAGCGGCAAGGTGAAGACCCATCCCGCCCACCGGCGAATCGTTTCGGATCGGCGGGCACCGTAGGCGGCTGGCAGGGCCACCCCTACACTCAAGGCCCCGGAAAAAAAACACAGCTTCACGCTGACCCAGAGTGCTCCCGCCCAAATCGAAACGTCGGATACGGCACCCAAGCCCTGCGCGACAATCCATCCCAGTGGAAGCAAAACCAAGACTGCGAGCAGAACGCCAAAAGCCGTCTCCGCAAAATACCTCGAAATCCGGCTGCGAAACCGATAGGCGGAAAAGGCGTCACGGGAATCGGCCAACCTCGGACGCGGGCGGAACCAGAACCCCATGAGCGCGGTCGCTACACCCATCTGCAGCAATGCCATCCGCACGGCGGTGGCGACATCCAGATCGTGTTTGATCGCTTGGTAGATCGCCACTTCAATCGTCGTGAAACGGGGACTGCCTCCCAAGATCAAAACGATCAAGAAGCTTGCCGAGCTAAAAAGAAAAGCCAGCAGGGCCGCGTTGCAAAACGCCGGACGAATGCGCGGCCACGTGGCCGTCGCGAAACAGCGCAGGCGGGACGCCCCCAGCGACAGGGCCACTTTCTCCAGCGTCCGATCGCCTTCCACCAGAGCCGGACCCACGAGTTGGATAAAAAGGGGGAAATTGAAAAGAGCGTGCCCCAACAAAATACCCGGCCACCCGTAGATGCCGTTCCATTCGCCCAACACGGAAAAAACCGGCGCCGCCATTCCATTGCGTCCCCATACTCCGAGCAGCCCGAGAGCCGCGAGGATCGGGGGCAACGAGAATGGAATCCAGGTCAGGGCGGACAAGATCCGACGCAGAATCCCGCGGGAATCGGCGTAGAGCATCGCTCCGGCCATCCCGATCACCGCGCTCAAGGCCGTGCTGGCCAATGCTTGCAAATAGGTGAAGCCAATGACGTGGATCAAGAAAGCATCGAAGGCCGAGTCTAGCGGAGCGCTGGTCAGCCCGCGCACAAAAAGCACGCCCAGTGGGTAGAGGAAAAAAAGCGCAAGAAAAAGACCCGTTAGGGCGAGGGTGAAACGCGATACAATCCCCATTACCGCAGCCCGGCCGCCAACGCTGTCCACGTTTTCAGATCTTCGCGACCCACGTGCCGTGCCACATCGGGCGAGTCGAGAACTTTGGTGACCGGCGGGAGGCCCTGAAAGCTTTTGGGCAATGGCGTGCCCGCGCGCGCCGGATACATCCACTGCCGGGTTGGCAACGCCGCCTGGCTTTCGGCGGAAACGAGCAACTCAATCCATTTGCGCGCACATTCCTTTTGCTTCGAGGTGGAGACGATTCCGGCCGCTTCGACTTGGCGGTAATTCCCCTCGGGAAAAATCATGGCCTGGACGTGGGTGTTTTTCTCTTTCTCGATGTGGTAGGCGGGGCTCGTCGTATAGGAAAAAACGAAATCGGCTTCGCCGGAAAGAAAGAGCCCATACGCCGCCGACCACCCGGGCGAGATCGTCACCGCCTGCCCCAGGAGTTTTTTCCAGAACGCCGGGAAAGCGTCGCCGGGAAACAGAATGCGCGTCCAAACCAAAAGGCTCTGACCCAAGCTAGAGGTGCGGGGATCTTCCAATACGAGTTTCTTGCGATAGGCCGTTTGGTCGGCAAAGGCCTGCAGACTCATTCCCGCGGCGGGGGGATTCTTACGGCGATCATCGAAGCAGATGGAAAGATAACCATAGTCGAAAGGAACCCACTTTTTTTCCGAGTCGAAGACAAGATCCGATCCAATCGGCTTCAGCAACTCCTCCGGAGCGCGATCGAAAACGCGGATTTCGCGCGCCCGGCGCAAGAGCGTCTGATCGACGCCAATGACGATATCAGCCCGGGTTTTCTTACCCTCTACCGCCACCTGATTCAGTGCTTCACCGGCGGTGGGGAAAACCTGATACTTCACTTCGCAACCGGTGGCCGCCTTGGCCCGCGCCGACAACCACTCGCCCAAGGTATCTTTTCCATCAAAGGAATCGTAGGTGTACACGTTGAGAACCGCGCCCCCGGCGGGGGACACGACGAGCATGGCGAGCCAGAACAGCGATTTCATGCCTACTTGATTTGACACACGCCGGTTGCCGAGGCAACCGGCGAGATTGCTTCGCCTTCGGCTCGCAATGACGCTAGCTGGAGTGGGGATCGGAGCGACGGACGAGGGCTAGGGCAATCCATTCTTGGCTAGATTCGCTAGCTTCGAGCTGAAAGCCGACCTCGCCCATGATTTCCACGATTTCCGTCTTTTGACTGGCGAGCAGGCCCGAGAGGATCAATTGGCCCCGGGGCCCGAGCAAGCGGGCATATTGCGGCGCCAATTCGCGGTGGGTGTCGAGCAAGATATTCGATACGATGATATCGAAGGGGCCCTCAAATTCGGTCAGTTCCTCGTCCGAAAGCTCGACATTCACGCACTGATTGGCCTCGAGGTTCTCCGCCGCGACTTCCAGGGCGATGGGATCGTTATCGGTGGCGGTCACGGATGCGACGCCCAGCTTCGAAAGCACCATCGCCAGAATGCCGGTGCCGGTTCCCACGTCCAAGGCCTGAATGTCATCGGGCTTCGTATGGAGCTCGACAAAGTACTCCAGTAGCCGAATGCAGAGCCGAGTGCTCGCGTGCAGCCCCGTCCCAAAAGCCTGTCCGGGCTCCAGGACGAGCGGCACCATTCCGTCCGGAACGACCGTCGTGAGATCCCAGGCCGGCTTTAAAAAGAACAGCTGGGTGAGTTTTTGCGGCAGATAATATTCTTTGTGCGCGTCGATCCAGTTTTCATCTTCGACGTCGTACCACTGGACTTGCGAGGCCCCCACTCCGATACCGGGAAAATGGGCGGCAAGATTGTTTAGGAACGGTTGAATTTGTTCTTCGACTTGATCGCGTTTGTCTTCTTCGAAATAGGCGCGAATCAGATTGTCGTCGCCGAGGTCATCCTCGACGATTCCCTGCGCACCCCATTCAAAGAGTTGGTCGACGACGGCGTCTTTGACCGGCGGGGCAATACGGATTTGGATTTCGAACCACTGCGTCTTGTCGCCCGCCAAAGCTTTTCGGGGGGACGTGCGCTTAGTTCCGGGGGATCTGCGCGCGCGTGTTCGCGCCGCTTTCTTCGTAGGCCGGCTTTTTGGCATCACCTTCTTCGGTGTCCGGCGTTTCTTTTTCTGACTCAGCTTCCTCAACGGACTTTTCCCTCTTGGCCGGAATGCGCTTTTCGACCGCGGCCAATCGGCGGCGGGCTCTTTCCAGCTCATCGGGCTCGGTCAAATACTGAAGCGCACGTTTCCAAGCTTCGCGCGCTTCGGTCAACTTGCCCTTGTTTTCCAAAACGTAAGCGAGCCAAGCGTAGTTCAAGCCGTTCTCCGGCTCAAGCTCCAGCGCACGCATGAATACGGCGCCCGCCTGATCGTTTAGCTTCAAATTCACATAACACATTCCCAGCTCGCGGGCCGCACCGCCGTCATCCGGGTTGGTCTTCCGATACGCTTTTAGATCGCGAATGGCGAGATCGAAGTTGCTTAAGTTGCGATGAATGACCGCGCGGCGGAAGAGCAGTTTCGGATCATTGCCGATGGTCTTGCCGTGGGCCTCTACTTGCACCAACGCTTTTTCAAACTGCTTCGTTTCGATGAGGGAGTCGATCGCCTGGATCACATAGGAGGCGAGCTTCTCCTTCGCAATTGGCGTATCCTTGGAAATCGCAATCGCCTTTTGCCAATACCGTACCGCTTCGGCCAGCGATCCTTTTTTCTCGAAAAGCAGTCCCAATTGTTCCAAAACACCCGGATCGGCGCGATTGAGTTTGTAGCATTCGGCGAGCCACTTCGCCGCCTCGGGCAACGCGCCTTCTTGAACCTTCAGGACCGCCAAATTGTAACGGCTGCCCAAATGCTTCGGCCAAAGTTTTGCGGTTTGCTCGAGGTGCGTGGTCGCCCGTCCGAGATCCGAACGGCTCAAATAATAACGCGCCAAACTCCAATGGGCCCGGGCGCGAGAGGGATCTTCACTGGCCACCTGTTTGTAAATAAACGCTGCGGTATCGAGTTGGCCCATCAGCTCATACATTTCCGCGTTGAGTTCCTGGATCGAGCGACCGGTTGGCCCCGATCGGTGTTCTTCGGACAACGCATTGAGCGTGGCTTTCGCCGCATCAAAATTTTTCTTCTTCATCTGCGAAAAGGCGGTGAGCATCTGGTACTCCGATGTCATCGCGCCCTTACGCATTTTTTCCATGAAGCGCTCGGCCGATTCGTCCTTATCGGTCCGGAAGTAGACCCAAGCGCAGGCCGCAAAATTGTCGGCATCGACCGTCGATAAAACTTCAATCTGGCGGCAGACGGCGGTGGCTTCATCGAGACGGTTTTCGTTTAATAGCAGGCGCGCCGGACTGGCGGCATGGGAGACCAACACGCCGCAGAACGCGGCGAAAAAGGTGGTACGAATGAGAATGGGCACATTGAAATTATATCGTTGTTTCCCAGCCCAGTCCCCGCAAAACCGATCCCCGAAATAACGCTCAGAGCCATCGCCATTTCCCTTTAGAATCGAGGGAACTTGGGGAGAAGAAGAATGAGGAAACTTTGTCTGGCGGCGGTGCTTTTTGTCGCCTCGACTAGCCGCGCCCAATCGATCGACAATCCGTTTCCAATCTTGCGGTTCCAGCCCGAAACGGTGGGACTGGTCTACCCCGGCTTCAATGTCGCGGGTGGAGTCAATCCGGCGGCCCTGCCGAGCGCGGGTCGGGGAACCGCCGCCCAGATTGGGTTTTCCCCCGGCGGTCCCGACGACGATCGGCTCTTCGCCTCCATCTCCCATTCCAAGGACAACTTGGGAGTCGGCGTCGCGTACCAGGGAAAAATGTACGGCGGCACAATGTCGCACGACGCCTTCGTGGGCGTGGGCGGCACGTTCGGTAACTTCAGCCTCGGTTTGGCCCTGCGCGAATACGACATCTTGGGTGGAATGAACCCGGCGGTGGATGCCGGCATCTTGGTGGAGCTCAAAGTCGTCGATGTCGGCGTGGTTTTCTACGATTTGAATGGCGCCACGCGTTTGGGGTTGGGCATTGGCTCGCGGAGCGGCAGCGGGTTCAATATCGAAGGGAATGTGCTCTTGCCCCCCTTTGCTTATTTGGGCGGAGGCTACGTCTTTACGGTTTCCGCGCAGATGGCGATCGAAATGTTTGGCGTACATTTTCGCACCAGCTACGACACGGGCGCGGGCGATTTCTCCCATACGGTCGGTTTGGGCGCTTGGGTCACTCCGCAAATGCAGATTGCGCTCCAATACTCCACGCCGCGACGGGCTTCAGGAGCGGTGACGTTCACCTTTTAAAATGCAAGTCTTTCACCCCCGCGAAACCGATGTCCTTTGTGAATCCGTCAGTCTCACCCGCCTCGCCGCCGAGTATGGCACCCCGTGTTTCGTCTATTCCGGGAATGCCATCGACCATCAGTGCCGCACTTTGCGCGAGGCCTTCCACGAACACCCGACTTTGCTCTGCTACGCGGTCAAAGCCAACACCACCCGGGCCATCCTCACGCGGATCTTTTCCCACGGACTGGGCGCTGACGTGGTCTCCGGTGGCGAGTTAGAGCGTGCCCTGCGGGCCGGCGCCGTTCCGGCCAAAATCGTTTTTTCGGGAGTGGGAAAACTCGACTGGGAAATCGAGCTGGCACTGGAAAAGGGCATCGGCGCGTTCAACGTGGAAAGCATCGATGAACTGCGACGGATCGACACCATTGCCCGGCGGATGGAAAAGACCCCTTCGGTCTTGCTGCGCGTGAACCCCAATATTCCGGTGGAGACCAATCCCTATATTGCCACTGGTCTGTACACCACGAAGTTTGGCATCGCCGAAGCCGATCTGGCTGGCGCCGTTCAACAGATTGCTAACTGCCCTTCGCTCCGACTCCGGGGGCTCAGCTGCCATCTGGGCAGTCAAATCGCGGATCTCGAAACCTTCCGCCAGGCGGCCAAACGGGTGACGGAATTGACCGGCGCACTGAAAGCCCACCACCCCGAAATCGATCGGGTCAATCTCGGCGGCGGACTGGCCGTGCGCTACCACCGAGAAAAGCCACCCGCCGTACGGGATTACGCCCAGGTATTGATTGAAGCAACGAAGCAGGCCGGTCTCCACCTCGTTTTGGAGCCCGGGCGCTGGATCGTGGCCGAAAGTGGGGGCCTGCTTACTCGGGTGACGACCGTGAAATCGACCCCCCAGAAAAACTTCGCGGTCGTGGACGCCGGCATGAATGATCTGATTCGCCCTAGCCTCTACGAAGCCTACCACCCCGTGATGGCGGTGGCGCCGCGGGCGGGCGACGCTCGGACCTACGATATCGTGGGGCCCGTCTGCGAGACCGGCGACTTCCTCGCGCTCGAGCGCAGCCTGCCTCCCCTGCATGCCGGCGACCTGCTCCTGGTCGGGGTTTGTGGGGCCTACGGGTCCGTAATGAGTTCGCACTACAATAGTCGCCCGCGCATCGCGGAAATCTGGGTGGAACGTTCACAATCGCGAGTCATCCGCCTCCGCGAGCCCCTCGAAAACCTCTGGTCGCTCGAAATCTGAAAAAAATCACGAAGAAACTATCAAGCTCGAACCGTTTTACCCCGAAGGAGTGGGTGGGCCGGAGACAGTTTCCGTCCCCAGGGTTGGCGCGCTGACGGTATCTCATTCAGCCGAATGTGAAAAACCCTAGGAATTTTCGGAGCGCAGGCCCTGGCAAAAAGCCTGCAATGGAAGTTTGTCGGAATGACTCTTTGTTTACTCTCAGTCTTAGCGTGGACCCAAGCGATGGAAAGCTCGCTGCAGCAACCCTCCACCGCGAGCTCGGAGATTTCGCTCACCTATATCGGCGGGGTCTTCGCCGCCTTTGCCCTGCTCTGGGTACTCGGCTGGATCTTCAACAGCTTCCGCCGCCAACACGATCGGGTTCACCTGCACAACCAGCCCCACTTCTTTTGGATACCCCGTAAGAAATAATTCGCGGAAGGGAGAATCCTCCCATTCCTTAACTACCTCTCTCTTCCATAGATAAGATCCATGATCGCTCTAAAATCTCGACTGATGGATTCGTCGTATTGGTGGATCTTCTTGGCTCTTCCCACAATCTCCTCGGCCGTCCGAATGTCTTGCGCCCGCTCTCTTGCGGCTCGTTCCGCCGCCCGTCGCGGCTCGGCCACCCCCTCGATGAGATTCGCTATCTGTTCCTTCTCATTCCGAGCGGGATATCGCCAGCGATAGGCCTGCTGGCGCAGGTGACTCATCTCGTTTCGTGCCTGCTCGACTCTGACCTTCTCCTTGTAGGCCTCTACTTCCTCACGATGACTGGGGGAGGCGGCCCAATCGAGTAGGACTTTGCTCTCACCGTCACTCACATTGAGCGACATTTCACCCTTATCGGGGGCAATTGAGACGACCACTTTACGCGGAGATGCCCCCTCGGGATCCGTCTTCTTTACACTCCAGTCCCAGCGGTCCAAATCAAAACGGTAGGTTACCCACGCGTCGGCGCGCTTGTTTCCCGCGACTAATACATCCTTCTGAAGGAGAGTCATTTGAGGCACCCCTTCTCCATCCAGCTTAATGAAAACGATCTGTTCGCCGATCCTCTCGACGGGGCCCTCCTTTGAATAGACATTCCATTCGGAGGCAGTCATCATCGCCCAAAACGGTTTCTCCAGAAGCTCAACCACCGCCAACCAGCCCTCTTCTTCTTCCTGGGACAGAGAGGCACTTTGGTACACTAGCTTAGGATTCCCTAGTGCCCTTAGAAAGTTCTCCGAAGAAAGAACCTGAGACATTTTTTTCAGAACGCCTTTCTGGGTCGTCTCAACGGAAGCGATCTCACTCTCTATTTTTTCAATTTCTGACTTCACAAGGGCATTGCGCATGAGGCCAAACTTAGCATTCGCATCTCGCCTGCCCTCAGTCGCGGCCTGCTTTGCGGCCTGAAGCTCTCCTTCGGCCTTCTCTTGTTCCTTCTTTAGGTCCAGGATCGTCTGGGCATAAAGCACCACGTTTGCTTGCAGTTTGCGCACTTCCTCGGGGTCGGGACTTCCCTTTGACTGCTCCTGCTTTAGTTGAGTGTTAAACTGAGAAATCCGATCGCTTGCGACCGCCGTTTTTTGAGTCACTCCGGTTAGAGAATGGCCCTTCGATTTGACCGCCTGATCAAGGGGGGTCACCGTTTCACGAAAAATTCGCAAATGCTCGATATAGGTCGCGTGGTTAGCTATCCTTGCTTCCTTATCCGGCGTCGCCCTTATTCCCGCTAAAGTCTTTAGCAGCGCGGTGCGCCTACCTTCCAGGTTTCGCAATTCCCGCTCTACATACTTTGCTATCAGCGGAAAACCAAAAAGCCGCTTTCCGCCACTGGGGTCCGTAAGGGTCAAAGTGTTTCCACTCTTGACCGCAATCACCCCCGAGTTTCTGCTCTCTATGGCCGCCCAGCCAGACAGGGGACTCAGCAGTAAAATAGCTAGAACACCGCAATTCGGTTTCAGAAACATAGCCACCTCTTAGACTGCTGATATAGCACCGCCAGGCCGGGTGCCTCCACCTTTTTCAGGTGACATCTCAAACCCGAAAATAAAAAGGGACCGGGCAAGCCCGATCCCTTAAAAGAACCGCAGTGCTTCGCGCTGCGGGATTGCTTCGGCCCTGCGGGCCTCGCAATGACGGTTTATTCAGCCGTCGTGCTTTCCGACGTTTCCGACGAAGTCGTTTTGCTCGACTTCGTTTTCTTGGTGCTGTCGGTGGCCGTTTTGCCGTGCGCGCCGTGGGCTTTTTTCGCCTTCTTGGCAACCGTTTCCGTCTTAACCGACGAGTCGGTAGACGTGGAAGATTCGGTCGTCGGTTCGTTGGCGAACGCGTTCAGATTGAAAATGAGGGCGAGGCCCAACAAGCTCGAGAGTGCTTTCATTGTTTTCTCCTAGTTGAAAAGATGAGCCGCCCTCCGAACACGTCGTTCGGAGGGCGCCCAATTCGGAGCAAAGTGTACCTAACGTTTCCTGAAGACGGAACGGAAACTTAGGACGCTTGCTTAATCGAACCGGTCAGATTGGCTTGCTGCTGACGCAGCTCTTCTTGCTGACGGGCGGCTTTCGCGCCACGCGCCTGACCCCCTTCACGACCAATCAAAGCCATGTGAGCACGATCGCGACTGACGGCTTGACCGCCTTTGCGACCGGCGACCCGAGCTTCTTCGGGCGTAAATTCATGCGCCGTGCCTTTTTGGTGGGCGGCGCGTCCGCCTTTACGGGCGATTTCTCTCTGACGCTCGCGATCCATCGAAGCGAAGCCACGAGTGCTTTTCTTGACCGGGGGAACAATGGGTTGATTCATTTCTTGGGGAAACATAGACCTTCTCCTATTTGGGTTTTTGCTCGCACGAGCTCAGTCTGCAACCTCGGTGCCAGCTCTTCTGGGCTGAAAACATGGCTCCAATGGATGGGCCCGTTGCACGCTGCAACAGTTCGGCGCGCGGTCTGTTGCATTCCTGTCGAGCTAGGTTCACCCCGGCTCACGACGCGCTGAGACACCGAAGAGCCGAATGAAGTAGTGACAGAAGCTCGGAAAATGCTGGATCAGCCGGATGATCCACCAGCCGTGAGCGGTGATGGATCGCTCGCGACGGCGCCACGCGATTGCCCGGGCGATGATACGAGCAGCCCGGTCCGCTGATGCTACCATCCAGGGAGGAATCGGGTCTTTCGCCCCGTCCAAAAACCGACCGCGATTGTCCACCTGTCGGATCTCGCTCGCCACAAAACCCGGGGCGATGTGGGTCACCGAAATGCCGTAGCGCGCCAACTCGTACCAGAGGGAATCGGCCAATGCGCGCACCGCAAACTTGCTCATCGCGTAAGCCGAATTATTGGGAAGCGAGATATAGCCATTCACACTGCCGACCAACGCTAGCCGGCCCCGGCTACGCTTTAACGCGGGCAAGACGGCCTGCACGGTCCTTAAGACCCCAAAGACATTGATCTCGAATTGCCGGCGGTAGTCATCGAGCTGAAGGAGTTCGACTGCGCCCACCACGCCAAAGCCGGCGTTGGCGATCACGATATCGAGCGAATGGGTTTCTTGGAGCGCAATCGGAAGAATTTTGGCGAGATCCCCATCCCGGGTGAGATCCACCGAGTAGACCAGGACTTTGCGATCCGGCGATCGGAGTTGCGCCGCCAAAGCCTCGAGGCGATCGAGGCGTCGCGCGACGAGAATTAAGTGGGCACCCCGCTGCGCATACTCACGCGCCAGTGCTGCCCCAATTCCGGAAGACGCCCCGGTGATCAGGACCGTTTTTCCCTTCAACGTCACGGCCCAGACATAGCACGGGATTTGGCTTACGGGAATGAAACGACAAAGCCGGCGGTGGTCATATAGTCATTCTGATTCATGTTCGGGAAGTCGCGAAAGACGACGGTGAGATCGGCGGTGAGAGCCACCTGACGGCTCATCTTGAACTTGAAACCCACGCCCGCGTACGGATTGTATTTGATGGGGTCGACGATAAGGCCCGTCACGCCGGCGGTGGTCGTTTCGTGCTTCACTAATTTGGCTTGCGCCCCCGCGCGCGCAATCAGTGAGATCATTCCCCCTAAGCGAAACGTCGAGCGTGCGCCGACACGCGCTTTGTCTTCGGTGTCCTTAACCGTGAGCGCCATCGTCGGAAACGATTCCGTGTCGGTGGCGCGCGTGAATTCGGCCTCGGCCGAGATCAGCGGCAAGCCGACGGTGATCCGTGCTCCGTACACTAGCCGTTCCGTCGTATGCGGCGTCGGAATCAGTTTTTGCGCCCGCTCGTAACCGATGATGGGTTCCACACCGGTAGAAACCACGGCGTGAGCCGGCAGGCAGACCAAGCCCAAAGCCATTACGACTTTCCCAGTAGCGCGCATGCGATTCTCCTGATTTTAGAAGTACAGCCGGGTACCGACTTGAAACCCGCTATAAGAAAAGGCGGGATTGCCGACTTCGGTCTCCATCATGTAATCGGCGTGAAGGCGAACAAAGTTGAAGTCGATGAAAGCGCCCATTTGGGCCTGATCCTGCGATGCGGCAAGACCCGTCGCCCGACTGAAAGTGTGGCGGTAGAGTAAGACCGTTCCGAAGTTTTTCGCGATGTAGAGCGTGAAGTTAGCGCCCGCCACGGTGTTCCAATACCCACCCGCCCCTCGATTGCTTTGCTTTTGTCCCACTTGGAATGTCAGGTTGGTGGCTTGGTTGTACACACCGAAGGCTCGGAAGTTGACGAGTGCTAGGATGCGGTTTTCCAAGTTGGCCGTTTGATATTGGACCTCAGCGCCAAACAGATACGCGTACGCGGCAAAGGTGAAATCCCACCCGCGGTATCCGCCGCCGGGGCTTAAGTTTCCCGATTTGTACGCGGCGCCGAGGTAGAACTCATAAGGGCTCGGCGAATGCATCGCGAGCCAGAGGTCCATCAGGCGCATCTTGTCGCGAGTCTCTAGCCAATCGGAGAGGCTCCAGCGGTGCTTGGCCTTGGTCTCCTGCTTTTCGATGATGAAGGTGTATTTCTCTTCCGCCCGCACGGGTGAAGACATGACGAAAAACAGACCCAGAAGCAGTATTCCGCGGCGCATAGACTCTTCATGTTACCCGCTTGAATAGCTTCGGCGGTAGCTGGTATTTTTCGAACGTGAAGAAGCGCCTTGTCATTGCCGGGCTCCCTTGCCCACCGGAAGTTTGGGAGGAGTTTTTAGGATCCAGCTCCGGCCAACGTGTCATTACGATGCACGAAATCTTGGCCCACACGCCCAGCGCCGACCCACGGGAAATGGCGCGCTACGTCACACAACAGATTGAAGCGGAAAAACCGGATTCGATCGTTTGCCACGGCATGGGGGTACCGCTGTGCCTCACGGCGCTGCTCCGCCTGAAACGCCGGGGCATTAGTTGGGACACCCGGTTGACGGTTTTCAACGGCGCTTCGCGCAATGTCAGCCTTTGGCGCGCAAGTCAGCCGATTCGCATGCAGTGGACTTCCGCCAAGCGCATCATCCGGGAAGTCGAGAGCAACGGCGGCGCCGTCGATGGGCGATTACTCCCCTATGTGCCGCGCATCCGAGCGATGTACCGGCTGCTGATCCTCTACCGGCTCGCCGATAAAATGGCGGCGCGCCTCGGGTGGGACGGCGTGGGTCGCTTTCCCAAACGCGGACTGCGCCTGCCGGTGCAAATCATTGCGAGCAAGAACGACCCGTACCTCCCCTTCGAAGCGATGGAAGAGTTAGGGCGCGACCTGAACGCCGAACGTTTTGTGGAGTTGGAGTACGGGCATTTCCCGTACTCCCTCCCCGTCGATCAAATCCGTCCCCTCATTCAGGGCTTTGAAACTTCCGAGTAAATGAGCCGATCGAATTGCCCGTAGGTCGAAACGTTTACCCCGTGCACGGCGCGGAACAATAGGCTGCGTTGTCCCTGTTTGTCCGTCGCCATCCTCAATTCGTACTCTTCCCCATAGCCCGGAATAGCCATAACGACGCTCTTGTCGGCTTTCGCACCCACGGGTTTTGCGCCATTGAACCCAAAATCGGTTTCGATAAAGCGACGGACGGCGGCGGGCGAACGATCCTGCGGAGCGGGATGCGCAATGCGACGCAGCTCGAAGAGCCCAAACATCGCTTTGAGCGGGCGTTTCAGCCCTTGGCGGTCGGCGACGATGGCCAGCCAATAATTGGATAATGTGAGTTCGTAGTCGTTTGGAAAGACGATCGTGCCGCTCCAGATCTCATCGCCTTGCAATAAGCTCAGGTCGAACGGGTCGGCGGCGTCAAACGCGTCCTTCAATTCCACCCACGGGTACTTGCCCGCGTGCGCCATAGATCCACTGTTTATTCCGATAAATAGCAAAGCTAGAACCAGCTTTTTCATGAAAACCCCCATACTTATGGACGTACCACTCAACTTCCCAACTGTCTAAAGTTTTGACACCTATCAGACGGCTAACAACCGTCTAATTCCCCCTACGGAATACGTGCCTAACCCGTGCCTGGAAAACGGGCGCTGGATTTGCACTTCAAATCAGACAAACGGTCTACACAAACACCTTAACCGGGGGGATGAAGGTGATTCGCAAATCCGTTGTTTTCATTCTCGTGCTCGCGGCTCCGCTTTATGCGGGTGCGAGCCTACCGTCGGCGAACCGTTTTCCGGCCGGTGCCGACCCGTTTGCTGGCCAACGGGGAAACGGCCCGAGCTACGCCGACCAAATGGCCCGCGATGCGCAACAACGAGAAGCGGCGAAGGCAGCCGATAACCTCCGGCGCCAAGCCGACGAAATTGAAGCCCAAGCGGCCAAACACCAAAAAGAGATTGCGAAGTTGCAAGCCAAACGCAATGAGATGCAGGCGGATCTTCCACGGGAATTCACGAAATCCACCGACGGAATCTTGCGACAGGGACGCGGCAAGCAGCTCGAATATTTTACCAAGGTGCACCAAGCGACGATGCACGTCTTTGCCTTATTGGGTGATGCAAAAGAGATTTTCGGGGATGGCAGCCCGCAAGCGTTAGCCAAGGCGAAAGCGGCATTCCAATCGGTCATGCGCACGGCCACCGCCATTCAGAGTGCCGCCACTAAAGTGACCACCGGAACGGAAGAGAGCCAGGCAATCAGTGCCTTTCAACAGGAACTCGAAGCGCTCATTTCGGCGAATCAACCCAAGGCGCGCGCGCTGGCCGCGCTCAATGCCGAACAGGACGCCAAAGCCAGCACGCTGCGGGACGATATTAAACTTTGGATCGGTATCGTCATGGATCCCGGAGCACCGACGCCCGAAGCGGAAAAAGCGCACGATGAAGAGAGCAAATCATGAAGAGAACACTTTTAGCACTCAGCATCGGCTTGAGCCTGCCCGCATTCGGCGCGGGCCTGACTTTCCGTGAATCGGCAGTGGAATACGCCAACGCCTTGGATAACGTCGAGATCATCGCGACCGCGATGCAGAAGAAGCTTAGCGAAGTCGAACAAGTCGACCAAAGTATCGAAGCCGCCCGCGAACAGGTCCAAAGTCTGAAGAATCAGGCCCAACAGCTGCGTCAAGACGCGGATGATATCCAAAACGCCGCGAACGCGATGCCCAATCCACCGCCCCAACCGCAAAATGCGAATCCGGGCGGTGCGGGCGGGGGCTCGGGTGCCGGCGGGGGCGGCAAGGGTGGCGGAATGGAAGGCAAGGAACCGCCCAAACTGGGTGAGTCGCCCAAGATGGAAAATCCGCCTACCGTGGCGGAGCAAATGGATATTGGGGATATCGCGAGCAAACTCGCTTTCAATCCCGGCCGTGGCATTGACACCAATCGCACGGAGTTTACCAGCGCACCTTTTGATCCGAATGCTTTCCGATTGAAGAATGGCAACCAAGCGCCGGGCGGCTTTACGCCCGGTGATGTGGCGGCGGGCAAATTCCCGCAACTTCAAGGCGCGACAAGCGTCGGCACGCCGATCGCCGACGCGAATGCCGGTGCCGCGGCCAATAGCCCGGCCCCGACGTCGGGATCCAATCCACCCGGAATGGGTGGCTTAGGGGGCGGGATGGGTTCCGGCGGCGGAAGCGCTGCGGGCGGCGGCGATAACATGGCCAGTGTCGGTGGCATGGAAGCGGAAGAGCCTTCTCCGAAGATCAACACGGAAACGATGGCCACGGGGGCCGGCGGTGAGGGTGGCGAAAACACCGCTACCGTCGCCAATACGACCGGCGAACCGGATGAAAGTCCGGTGGCGCGCCAGAAGTCGAATGGAAACGACACCATCGTTGTGGCCAGTGAGCGCAAGATTGAAAATCCCGAAGCCCACGGTCTGATGACTTACGTCGGCACGGGGTGGGTAAAGGAATTGCGCGAGGTGAAGAAAATCGCTCTGGTCCTCGCTTCTCCCGGCACCGCCGTCGCCTCGATGGCAACGCCGGTGGTCGTAGAATTAGCGGGACGAGCGCTGGCTTCGACGCCCATCGTACCGCTGGATGTCGCTCCGGTGGAAGCGGCGGTCGGTACGCCTCAGCGTTCGGAGAGACGGGCCGGCATTCTCGGGCTCTTGTCGGGGAAATAGCGATAACGCACGTACTGCCGGTACTGCGCCTCGGAAAGATATTCTTCGTACAACATATCGCGCAGTACGCGCTCAATCCGACGTTGCTTCTGCTTGGTGAGATTTCGGTTTTGGTAGATCGAATAGTAGTTACGCTTCGGTGACGGCAGCATGAGCGCCAAAAACGCCCCTTCGGCCGCATTCAGCTCGGCCGGCGTGTGACCGAAGTAATGCCGCGCCGCCGCGTCGACCCCGTAGATATCCGGGCCAAATTCCGCGATATTCAAATAAATTTCTAAGATCTCGTTCTTGGTGAGAAAGCGCTCGAGTCGCTTCGTGATCAGGAACTCGCGAATCTTTCGCACGTACGTTTTTTCATTCGACAGAAAAAGATTCTTGGCGACTTGCTGGCTGATCGTGCTCGCGCCGTACACGTGCTTGCCTTCCTTGAGATTCTCGGCCAGCGACGACAGAATGCTTTCGTAATTGAAACCTTCGTGTTCAAAAAAAGTGGCGTCTTCGCTGATAACGATGCTGTAGAGCAACTCACGGCTGATATCGCGCAACTCCGTCCATCGGTAACGGGCTTTCTTGTTCTCCAACTTCACTCGCACCCGCTCTTTTCCAATCTCCTGAAGCTGATCGTTGGTGCTGTGGGCGATATCCGGCAAGGAATTCAGGAACCAAATGAGATATAGCGTTGAGCCACCCACCAAAACCAAAACGCCCACGCCAATGCTGAAGCAAAGGCGTTGGAACGTCCGCCAGGGGGTAATCAGGGCGGTCTTCGCCGAAACGAGCGCTTTCGCCCATTGGGCTTTGAGCTGCTCCGGGATCGGCGGCTTTTCGATTTTCGCGGGCGAGGGTCGGGCCATGGGACCTATATCGGCAGAACCCCTTGTTTTTTTTACGTCACGCGAGGGTGCGAACTAGCCGAAAAGGAGCGGTAAAGGACCGTCCATGCCGCGCGCGCTCAAACCCTGGATATTCGCTGCTTTTTTTATCACCCTGTTCACCGCCCAGGCCCAGCGTACGCCCAGCTCCGCGGCGTCCGGCAATCCCAGCTCGATCGAAATCTATCCCAGCAAGGAAGATTGGGTCGTGCTGCAATCCAATGCCTTTTTCAGCAAACCGACCACCCTACTCGAGCATCGCGAGATCGCAAAACTGCGCGGCATCCTCTCCACTCGTTGGTCGTCCGCTAAGAAGGGCCAGAGTTTCAATGAAACGGTTCGGCTGCAGGAAGCCTGCAAACACATCCCCCAGAGCTATTCGGCAACGAAGCATCACACCGTCGTCCGCGCGAAGGTCATTCCGGGTGCCTTACCCCATTGCCGCATCCAAGTGCGCGACAAGGATGGTCTGGTCATCGAGCAAGTTTTGTTCGTGGGCCGTGGGCTCAAAAAAAGCCGGATCTACGTCACCCACACCGCAACTTTCTTCTACCCGCTCGCCGACGAAGAACGCGCCACCCTAGAAGTGACCAAGTTCCTCTCCTCCGTCAGTCGGAGGAACGATGGCTAAACGCATCACCCTCGCCCTTTTTCTAGTGACCGCAAATTTACGGGCGGCCAGCAACGAGTGTCCGTTCCGCAACAATGAAGACGACATGAAGCTGATGGAACGTTTGGCGAGCTCCATCCAAAAGTTTGAATCCGAGTGCAAGCCCGCCGACAACTCGGAGCTCAAACGAAAGCTGGCGGAGATGCAGGCGAGTGTGAAGGACCTCGACCGGCAGTTCGACCGCGAGACGCCGATCGCAAAACTTGGCCATTGGCTCGGCATGCCCGTCACCTGTGGCAATTACCCATCATTCCTATCCGACCAGCGCGACGACGCGTACCGACGTTTCACGCAAGGGTTGAACCCGCCGGAGAATTTTGAGTACCAGGCCTGTTTTCAGAACCCACCGAACGAAGCCGCGTTTCTCAATTGTATCGACGATGCTCGCGACCAAAAGTTGCAAATCGCCGCCGACTTCTGCGAAGTCAGCTTCACCGAAACGCAACGCCGGCAGCGCGACAAATTCGTCGGGCAAACCTATTCCGCCCTCAATGAGAACTTAAAAATCTTGTTCGAAACGATGGCATCGGAATGCACTGGGGACCCGCAGAAGCTGCGCGAAGGCGCGCTCCAAACCGCGACCACTTTGGCGACCACTTACGCTGCGATCGATCCCAACGCTGCCGTGGGAAGTCTCGGTGTCGCCCTCGGTGCCAGCGCCCTTAATCATGCGCTGAACCTGTTCCGCAAGGATAGCCCGCAAGACTTGATCCGGAAGGAAAAGCTGATCCCCGAAATCTCCTGCTTGCTGCTGGAGACGATGCAACATGAACTGAGCTGCACCACCCTGCTGCGAACCGAACCGCCACGACCCAATCCGCCGTCCCTCTCCCCCGATCAGGAGAAGATCCTCGGGGCGGGTCACGACAAAAGCGCCTCGGTCCGCGCCGTACTGGAAGTGATGGACGGAGTGGAAAAGCGGGCCGCCAAGGAAGCCCCGCTCACGAAGGCGGGTCTGCTCCCGGTCGACTTTGGCCGCGCGCCTATCCTGGACGAACTCAATGTGATTCTCCGGCGCAAGGTGACCGACCCGACTACGAATCAAGAACACGAAATGTTGGCCTACCTGAAAAAAGTGGCCGACGATTTGAAATTCGTTGGGACCCAAACCTCGTTGCGAGGTCCCAGTGGCCCGGCTTTCCAAAAGCGCTTCGGGGCCAAGGCCCCGGGGCCGCAGATCTGGGCTAACCTGCGCGATCATGGCGCCGAGTTTAATCTCGCTTCCGGAAAGCTGGGAAAAACACTCGATGAAGTCATCGCGAGCTACGAGACCTATCGCCAATCTTTGGAGACGGGCCAAGAGGACATCATGTCCACCGAACGGGCCGCCTTTCTCAACAAGATAAATGAGATCGGGACCCGTAGTCTCGACGCCGATGGCCCGGTAAGTGTCTCCCAGCTCATCCAACGCGCGGTGGATCGGCACTGGCAACTGGCCTTGCCGAAGGAGAGCCCGATCCTGGGCTTCCGCCGCTGGGAAGAAAATCGCCTTTTTGACGAAGCCTTGCGCGCGCGTCTCAATCAGAGTGTGAGCCCGATGGTGGGCGATGCGTTCATGATCCTACGCGATGGCTACGCCGAGTCGGTGAAAGCCCGCGTCGCCACCCTCAAGCAAAACTTGGGCGGTGAGTTTATCGGCAGCCGGCCTTTACCCGAATACCAGCGCCGGGATCTCTTTCTCAATACCGTTGGCCCGCTTTACGACTACTGCACGGTGCTCGCCGGAATGTACGTTTTTAAATCCTCCACCATTTCGACCGGGGGTTTGGCGGAGTACGAAAAAGCTTGCGCGCCTTTACTCTGCGGTGATGGTCAGGGCGTCCCCCTGTTCGACAAAAACCTTCCCCCGATCAGTTTTCGTGAACACCAGTGCCGCATGATTTACGACCACGCTGCCATCAAACAGGCCTTCCGAGATAACTTTTTGAAAACGGGCGTGCTCTGCCAACCCAAACTCGCAAAAAACTTCTTACGCTGGCCACAAGCCCGACCGATAATCCAGCGTCCCACGCACGACGCGGCGAGGCCGAAGCGCTAGACCGAAACCGCGTTCACAGTCGTTAATACGTTTCGAAACGGCCGCGACAGGAAGCCCGATCCAGTGCTAAAATAAAACTGAAGCACTTCTACTTAGCACCCGCAAAACTCTCAACAACCTCCCCCAAAATCTAAGGAGACGTCGATGCGACGTATTTCCGCGCTCTTTGCCGCGCTCTGCCTAACGCAATTCGCCACGGCCGATCAAGAAATTACCCCTACGCTCATCCGCGGTACCCCCGTTCCGCCCGGGACCTGGCAAGAAGTCGTGCGCATCCAATCCAATGGGGCCGGTTGCACCGCCACCATCGTCGGTCCCCGAGTCATCATCACGGCCGCCCACTGCGCGAAGAACAACGCGACCGCAACCTTCACTTATAAAGGGGCGAGCTATAGCGCCGAGATGACTCGCAGCTCGCTGTACCCAGCGCGCGATCACGATATCAGCGTAGGTCTTATCGCCTCCGAAATCGTCGGGGCCGAACCTCGCAAGATCGGGGGCGCCGCCGCTACCGGCACGGAAATCACCCTATTGGGATATGGTTGCACTAACCCGATCACCGGGACCGGTGGCAACGATGGGATTCTAAGGATAGGCAAATCCGTGATCACGGGCTTTTCGGGTTTCGACATGGTTTCACGCACTCCGGGAGGGGCAGCGCTGTGCTACGGCGATTCCGGTGGACCCGCCTTTGTCGGGCAACCGGACAACTACCAGCTTCTGGGCATCAACTCGAAGGGCAATATCAGCGATACCAACTACAACGCCCGCCTCGATCGGGCGGAGAGCCAAGACTTCTTAAAAAAATTCGCCGATAACAATGGTGTTACCATCTGCGGGATTAAGGGCGACTGTGGCTCACCGCCCCCTCCCGTGGACCCCAGCTGCAATCTCACCGCCAATCCGAGCAGCGTAAAACTCAACGAGTCGCTCAGTCTCGTTCTTACCTCGCAGAATGCGACCTCGGCGACAATCGACGGAACGCCGGTGAATGTCCCCTCCGGTGAAAAGCGGATCACCGCGACGTCCGTGGGCACCTTCAACGCCGCGGGCCAGGTGAAAAACAACGCCGGAAAGATCGGCGTCTGCTCGGCTTCTTATCAGGTGGTAAACGACCTCCCGCCTCCGCCCAATCGCCCGACCTGCACGCTCACGGCGATTCCAAATATTGCGCGGCCCAATGAGACCATCACGCTGGAAATGAAGGTCTCCGGCACGGCCGACTACGCCAGCATCGACGGTTCCCAAGTTTCCTCTCCGGTGGGAAAACTGCAAATCACCCGGGCGAACAAAGGCGACTACTCCGCTACGGGTTTTGTGCGCGGAACGGGTGGTTCGAACAATTGTTTTGCCGAATACACCGTCCGCGACGCCATTGAGCCCCCGCCGATTGGGGAATTTGCTATCGCGGCTACCCATTGCGGATCGAATCGCTATCCCGAAAGCGGCGTGAAGTCGGCCTGTATTGCCACCGTAAAGAAGGATACGTCCTGGACAAGCTTCTTCATGCCGCAGGTGATCTTGGTCACCAATGGCGACGGATCCCAAGAAGTTTTGCCGCTGCTGGCGCGCAAAACGATCCCGGGGGACGCCGGCGCTTCGCGGCAAAAAGACGAGCTAACCGTCTATACCAATGGCCACGTGAAAGGAGCGACCTACACCGTCGCCGACACGCGCAAGGCCACCCTCACCCAAGAGATTGTGGGCGGGATACCGGTTGCGCTCATCGGCCATAGTTCCAAGGGCCGCGCTTTCGTCATCGAGAATCTCAGTCCCTTTTTCGTGAACCAACATCTGGCTTTTATCAACCCAAGGTGAAACATGCCCCGTATTACTCATTTGGAACTCTGCTCCGACGTCCCGGAAACACTCGGTAGTTTTTACGCGGAAGTTTTCGGTTGGATGGTTCAAAAAAAACAGGCCGGTAAGGAAGATTACTGGTTCATGCTCAGCGGCGGAATGAACGACGCGAGCGGGATCAATGCCGGAATGAAAAAACGTTTGATCAAAGGTCTTCAGTGGATTCCCACGATCCATGTCGACGGGATCGACGCCGTTTTAGAGAAAATTCGTGCCTGCGGCGGCAAGATCAAACAACCGAAACAACCGATCACCGCCACCGGTTACCTCGCCTACTGTGAGGATCCGGAAGGCAACCTCTTCGGTATCCTGGAGAAGGATTCTTCCGTCAGGTAAACTGATTTTAAGTCTCGAGCCGTTCGGCGTTCACGACTTTTTTTCTTCGGGACGATTTTCCAAAAACTCGACAAACTAAAGGAGAATCCATGCGGGTTATCGCATCGTTTCTGGTTGCCGCAGTTTGCCTGAATGTTGAGGCGCGTGATTTCGCCCCCAACCTGATTAACGGCCAAGAAGCCGCTAAAGGTACGTTCGAGCAGGTCGTTCGCATCGTGACCGAACTCCCCCAAGGCAAGAAAGCCCGTTGCACGGCCACGATTGTCGGCCCGCGAGTCATCGTCACGGCAGCCCATTGCGGAGAAACCGGGGCCAAAACGGAATTCACCGTGGCCGGCAAAACATACTCCGCGACACTCACTCAGAGTTCCCTCTACCCCATCAAGGACCACGACATTTCCGTCGGCATCCTGACGGAAGACATTACGGGCGTCACGCCGGCCTCCATTGGCGGTGCGGCTAAGAAGGGCACCGCTATCACCCTGCTCGGCTACGGATGCACAACGCCTACGGGAAATGGGGGCGCGACGGGGGGTAACGACGGCATTCTTCGGGTCGGAAATTCGGTCGTGATTAGCTTCTCGCAATACGACATGGTCTCGCGCACGCCCGGTGGTGCCGCCTTGTGCTTTGGAGACTCCGGTGGACCCGCCTTTGCGGAAGTCGACGGCGAACTCCTCCTACTCGGCATCAACTCCAAAGGGAATATCCAGGACACGAATTACAATGCCCGCCTGGACATGAAGGAAAGTTCGACCTTCCTGAACAAGATCGCTACGGATGAGAAAGTGGAAATCTGTGGTGTGAATCTCGATTGTTAGTCATTGCGGGCGCGCTGTCATTGCGAGGCGCGCAGCGCCGAAGCAATCTCGCCGCGCCCGGCGCGGCGGGTTCGCTTCACTTCGTTCGCGATGACACGGGTCGCACGGAACCGCGTGCGATCTGCTCTTTCATAATGACGGATAGGGGCCCCGGTAGCAGCGGGGCGTTGGGATCAATGACCCGACTGGGGCCCCGTTCCCGATTCGCCATTGCTCGACCCGGACCGGCCGCACCCATTCCCGCCTGAATCGGACCCGCCATTTCCGGCCCCATGCCTTCCGCCGCTTGCGGATTGAGTAGCGCGGCCAAATCTGAAACCGGATTTCCACCTTCGTGTTTTTCGCCGCCCGAAGCTGTGCTGGGCGCTTCTTCCGACGCGATTCCGCGTGCGGCGCGACGAGACGTAAGCGACCCTAGCGCCGCGGTCCGACTCACTCCCGCCAATGAGGAAGAATTGGTCGTGTTGCCCGAGCCCACACCGCCCGACATTCCCATCGCCGCGCCCAAAGCACTTCCGCCTCCATTGGCCGCCGTCTGAATGGCGTTGGCGCGGGTATTCTCATCTTGAATCGGCTTACCCGTCGTGGCGGAAGCCGCGATTTCCTTCGACTTGCTATTGAACATCTCGGTGATGTTCTCACTCGTCTTAGTGTTCAAATCCGCAATGTACTTGTCCGTCTGCTCCGCCTTGATTTCGGAGGTCGACTTCGACGTCTCCGTGCTCGTCTCCGATTTCTGGGAGAGAGCCTGGATCGCCTTCATCAATTCGTCATCCTGCACCACTTCCTTCTGCGCCGGTGGCGGAGGCGGTGGACCCTGGCCGTTCTTGTGGTCGGCCGCCGGTGGCGGGGGGGGCGACGCCGGCGGCGGCGGAGGCGGCGGCGGGGGTGGCGGGGGAGGGGGAGGCATCATGGGCGACCCTTTTTTGTCGTCGCCCCCGCCTCCACCGGATTTTCCGCCGCCGCCATGTCCGCTTTCGTTATGTACGTTTTCAGCGGCTTGGTTTCCCGCGGCTGCCTTATAAAGTTCTTTGGCCTGAGCATCATGGGAGAGCGCATCGGCATCATGCTCTTGGGCCTTTTTTTCCCGCTCGTCAGCGAGATCGTTGAAATAGTCTGCTTCTGCCTGCGCTCGTTGCGCACCGGCAGAATCCTGCGCATTCATCGCTTCCAAGGCTCGAGCCCGGGCTTGCTGCGCTTGATTTGTGTAATCCGCGGCCGCCTTGCGTTCATTCGCTGCGTATTGTCTGGCTTGATCCGCCAGTCCCTCTTGAACTTGTGCACCCACGTTGGAAATATTGTTCGCCGTATTCGCAGCAACGCGGTGATCTCCGTGCGAGCCCCCTGCTGCTATAGCGACACGACCTGGCAGCGCCAGCGTGACGCCGAGAACGAAAGCAAAGACTATGGCGCGGACAGACTCCATCCTACCCTTACCTACTGCAGGGCCCGAGCCAGGTGGGCTCCTCTAATCAATTGAAATCATGAATGAATTAGAGAGAGTTTTCGGGGTGTATTCTGGGGAGTGTTACCCCCTGGACACGTCAGCGGCGGTATTCAATGTAACTAATTAATATTACTATTAAACTTACTATTAATATTAAATAGGAAGCCGTATACCGCTTAGGCAGGGTCCTGGGTCGATTTGAGTGGAAGCCCAGGTTCGGGGGTCGAAGCGTCCGTCTGCAATAGGAGCGGCCGATTCACGAGTTTACGGCCCATCAGCTCGAGCTTTATGGCGACCCGACAAAAAAGCCCCAGCAAAAGATTATCTCGACCGGTGCAGCGCAAATGCATCTTTCCTCCGACGGAGGCTTCCTACCCTATTTCTCGCCCCGGAATCAACTCCCCCTGCCTCCGCACTATACCCAGGAACAGTGCTCATGCTCCCCACTGCCCATTGACCCGCGGAAGCGTAGGAGGAGAATTGCCCCCGATGTTAACTCCATCGGATCGCCAGCTTGCCCGGGACGTAGAGAGTTCGTTTCTTGAAGAAAGAAAGTGCCAATGCCGATTTCTCGAGAAGCTGGGCAAATTCGACGAACGGCACCTCTACTTGCCGCTGGGGTACTCATCGATTTTTGCATACTGCACTCGGGCTCTGGGGCTTTCCGAAGGTTCGGCGGCTAAACGGATTGTCGTGGCCCGTCTTGGTAGGAAATTCCCGGCCATCTACGAGCTTCTTTCCCGAAACGAATGCACCATGACCTCGCTTTGGATCCTTGCGCCCGTTTTTACCGACGACAACCGGGAGCTTTTGATTCCCAAACTAAAGGAACTCACCAAGTTTCAGGCGGAACAGATCAAAGTGAGCTTTCTCCCGCGCAGCGAGAAGCGACCAGTCATCCGGTTAGAACCAGTACGCGGTCACCTCGAACTTTCACCGCCTCTGCCGCCTCCTCTCACCAACCCCGTAACGATCGAAACGGGAGTGAATCCGCTACCTGCCGCCACAATTGATGTCGGGAGAGTGCGTACAAGCGACTCCCAACCCATGTCCACTCTCCCGACGAGAGGGCAAGTTCCCGAGCCTCGCCGCGTAGGGTTCCATTTCACCGCGGGCGAGATGCTGCTTTCCAAGTTCCGTCGCGCCCAAACGTTGATGCGCCATCGGTACCCAAAAGGCGATCCGGAAGGCGTGTTTTCGGAGGCCCTTGACGCTCTCCTCGATCGAGACGACCCGCAGCGCAGCCCTCCTTCATCCCGCGCCAGTTTCAAATCGGACGGACGTCGCGTCCCCGAAGGTCTGCGGCTCAGGGTATGGCATCGAGACGGCGGACGTTGCACCTATCTGAATTCCGAAGGCAAGCGTTGTGGCTCGGAAGAGTTTTTAGAAGTCGATCATATTCGCCCGTGGTCGCTGGGAGGAAAAACGGAAATGAACAACCTTCGATTGCTTTGTGCGCCGCACCACCGCTACTACACTCAGAAAACCTTCCCCGAGACCAAGCCCACCCCACCTCTCAAACCATCGAAAAGCGCACGCACTGTTCCTGGAGACAGTGCGTAAGCGCATTGGAGCGGTTGACGCAACCCATCGTAGATAATCCTGCAGGAAAGTCGGAAAAGTGCCGAAAAACAATAGGATATGTCTCGTCGTTGGTTACCCAGTGTCCTCATTACCGTCTCCCTGGCGACCATGCCGTTCGTGCTGCTGTCGGTGGAGAATAAGCGCGTCGCGCTCTATGACCTCGCGTTCCTGCTTCCGTACTTGATGCTCGCGCTGGTGGGGTTCCTGGGCGAGAAACTCAACCAACGCCGCATTCTCTTCGCCGCCTTCTCGATCGGAGTGGCGTGCGCTTACCTCTGTGTGGATCTGCCGTCGGCGTCCGCGCCGATGTTGCGGGCAAACAAAGGGCAGATCCTTTCCGTCGCCATGCCCTTAATGCTCTTCATCTGTTTTTCTTTCCAAGAAGTTTGGTTGCGGGGTCCGCGCGCGATGGCTTGGTTCGCGCTCTCGCTGTCCCCCCTAGTGGTCTCACACGCCCTTCAAGCCAATGCGAGGATGAATTGGCTCTACCAGGGGCGACTGGCCGACGGCGTTTTCTTCCACCACCTTCCCAATACCGGCGTCTTCTTCGGAATGCTCTTCGCCGGTCTCGCGCACCAGACGGAAGATCGCTATCTCCGCGTGTTTCGCTACTACCTCGCGGTTGCGGTAGTGCCGCTCTATTACGTCTTTGAGCGCACCGGGATGCGCTTTCGCACCCTGCAGCAGTTTCAATTAGAAGTGTCGTTGAGCTTTATATCGACGGCGGCGGTGCTAGTTTACGCGAATTTCTATCTCTACTGGCAAAAGGTCTACCTCGACGAATTGACCGGCATTCCCAATCGCCGTGCGCTCAACGAGAAGCTCGGCGTCTTGCGCAACAACTACACGATCGCGATGATCGATATCGACCATTTCAAGCGCTTCAACGACACGTTCGGACACGAACAAGGCGATAGCGTGTTGCGCTTCGTCGCTAAGCACTTCTCTTTCCCGCAAAACGGAGAAGTCTACCGCTACGGCGGGGAAGAGCTTTGCATTATCTTCGAGGGGTTGAATGCGGCGCAGTCCCTCGCCGTCGTAGAAACCCTGAGAGACGGCCTGGCCCGACGCGATTTCTACATCCGGGCCTCCAAGAAAACCCGCGAATCGACGTCCCGCAAGGATCGCAAGGCGGGGGTTCCCAAGGGCACCAAAGTCCAAGTCACCGTGAGCATCGGTGTCGCCGAACCGCGCGACCCCCACCAACGCCCGGAAGACGTCATCTCCTTCGCCGATCAAGCGCTCTACAAAGCCAAGCAGCGCGGCCGCAATCGTGTTGTCGCGGCTTAGTCACTGCGGGGGCCATTGCGGCGCGGCCGGAAAGAGGTCGCCGCAACGACGGAGCCTCCGACGACTGTCCATCCGATCGGCAAAATGCACTCCTAGAGTACGCGGCGCCGTTCTAGAAAGTCGAGGGCGTATACCGACGGTTCCTGCGCCAAAAACCCCTCGAAAAAAGCATTCTGGAAGAACACTCCCCGCAGGCTCGCGCATTGCATTCTTTTCGGCCAACGGCGCCCGCGCCAGCGGATGCTTTTGCGATTTTTGAGGAGATGTGATGTTGACGCGAACGACTCGAGTGCTTTTCAGCGGATGGGTTCTAATGGTTCTTTCGGCTTGCACGATCGACGTGAAGACCCCGGAAATCCAAATTGATCCGAAACTCCCGGAAATCAAGATCCCCGACACCAATTTCTCGCTCGACTTTGATAACGCGGTAGTGACTTGCTCCGCGATGCTCGCCCCGGAAGCCGGCGGCGTGGCCATCTCGGGTCAACCGGCCCCGATCAAGGTGATCGCCAAGGGCGGCGCGGCTCCTTACGAAGTTTTGAATAGCGCGGTGACCTTCGATAGCGAAACGGTTCTCTCGCGCACCTACACGAACAACGGTACGGCCAATACGGTGGTCGTAGATAACGTGGTCGTCACCGACCAAGTCGGCTTGGTCTCGCAGTGCAACTTCTTGGTGACCGTCGCCCCGGCGGGTAACCCACCTCCGACGTTGGCTTGCTCGCTGGCCGCTACGCCGGTGACTCCGGCCATCAACCAATCGGTCGCGTTCCTCGCTACCGCGACGGGCGGAACGGCGCCTTACACTTTCTCTAACTTGAACTTAGGTGCCAACGGCACGATCACCTCGGCTCTCGTCAATACCTCGCCGACGGCCAATGCCGCGGGTAAGTACACGACGTCCGGCTTGCGCACGGCTTCGATCCAAGTCACCGACCACGGTGGCAACTTGATGAGCTGCGCGACGACGGTGGATGTGGCGGCAAACGCGGCGGTCGCGGTAGTGGCCGCGCCCTCGACGGCGGTGATGGTTGGCCAGAGCATCACGTTGACGGCGACGCCGAGTGGCTTTGCTTCTACCCCGGCCTATACGTTCTCGACCACCCGGGGTGGCGTGAACATTAGCTGGACGGGCAACGTGGCCACGGTCACTTCGAATAGCGCCCAATCGCCGTTCGATGTTTTGGTAACGGCCGTTCAGGGTGGTAAAACCGCCACGGCGACGATTTCATTGTCCTTCGCCGCGGCCACGAGCCTGGCTTGCTCCGTCACGCATGCGTCGGGCATCTACTACACGAGCAACGCGGTTCCCTTTACGGTTTCTTCTCCGAGCGGCCAGCCGCTGGAGATCACTTACTTCTCGACCCATAGCGACGGGACGATTGTTTCGCAGACGGATAGCACGCGCAATGTGAAGTACGCGGTCGCCGGCGTGAAATACGTCCTCGTGCAAGCCAAGTCGAAAACGACCGGCGCTTTGTGCCAGGCAGGATCGACGATGTCGGACATGGTGGAAATCACTCCGCCCGTCGCTCCGGCGCTCAACTGCGTGGGTTATACTTCGGTGAATCCGTCTTACCGCAACGAATGGTTCTACGCCTGGGCGAATATCTCGGGTGGCCAGGGTGCGAAATGGGTTGATACGATTACCGTGAAGCAAAACGGTAGCTTCGCTTCCTACGACGGCTACTGGGTCGACGCGAACACCGCGCGCCTGCAGCTGTTCTACGGCGGATCGTACGAAATCAAATTCTTCCTGAAAGACAGCGCCGGCAACACCGGTAATTGCACGACGACGCAGTCGGTTTGGTTTTAAGGCCGACTGGAACGTCGCATCTTGACGATGCCGTCGAGCGAAAACGCTCCCGGTCCCGTCAAGGCGATGGTGATGAAGGCGAACGCGTAGAGCAGCGCGAATTCCTTCTTCGCCCACGGGTCGGCCGCGTGCACGACTACCGCCGCGGTGAGTAACGTTCCGATGATCGGAATCGTCGCCAATCGGGTGGAGAGTCCGACCATCACCAAAAGCGCGCAGAAGAATTCCGCGAAAACCGCGATCACGAGCGTGAATTTCACGCCCAGACCCAGCGGATCGGGGAATACCGTCGCCATTTGCGAAAAGCCCATGAGCTTTCCGAGGCCGTGGCCGAAGAGCAATAACCCGCCCGCCGACACGCGTAAGAACAAGAGTCCAATATCAAGGAGTAAAGGTCGCATTATTTCCCCAGCTCCGCGACAAGGGCCGTGGCCCCGTAGACTTTTTTCAACGCTTCCAACATCCCGGAAGAATGAACCGCCACTGCCCGCGAAATCTCATCGGAATAGATGTACTTCGAGGTCAGGGACTGGATATTACCGTCGAATATCAGGCCAACCAGTTCCCCAGCTTGATTCACGACCGGGCTTCCGGAGTTCCCGCCGATGATATCGTTGGTCGCCACGAAATTGAGCGGTGTGCTCAAATCCATTTGGCCCTTCGCCGCGTGCCAGCTCTTGGGCAGCGTCCACGGGAATAGGCTGC
Source organism: uncultured Pseudobdellovibrionaceae bacterium (assembly GCA_964519985.1). GTDB lineage: Bacteria > Bdellovibrionota > FAC87 > UBA2466 > UBA2466 > JAIEOG01. Next base: position 182,841 of record CAZFMF010000002.1, read on the forward strand.
CGTGTTTTGCTTCATGGTCAAACGCACCGCCGATCGTCGTGAGCGGGGCAATCTTCTGCCCATTTGCGGTGTACTCCTTCACGGTGCCGTAGGCGAGGCGAAGCGAAAATGTGGCATCCGGATACACCGTCGTGCCTTTGATCGCAAAAAGCGCTTTCGCGATTTGAGCGTAAGCCAACGATTCCACCGTACCCACCTTCTCTTCGTACTCCTTGCGTACCGCTCGCGACGCGGAGTCGACGAGGCGGGCCATCATAATAAAAGGATCCAGACTGCCTTTAATCGCCGCCTTGCCGCCTTTGGCGATCAGCCGTCGCGATCCCACGTCGAAGAGCTGAGTTTTTGCGACCGCATACTGCGCGACCTCTTCCGGTGATCGTCCGGAGAGCAAACGCTGCACGAGCGGGTGCGAGTACCCAAATTCCTCGGCCAAGAAGTTCAGCGAGTCCGTCAACATCGCCACTTCCAAGTCCGCATAAATCTCGGCTTCCGAGTAAAGCGCTTGTTCCAAGGAAGAACGGTTGGAATCGCGGAACTCCGGCAAACGCACCCCATTGGGTTTGGCGCTTTCATCGGCGAGCCGAACCAGCGTCCGGGCGAGCGCAAAGAGCCGCGAATTAAAGGCGTCCCCGTTTTCCAGCAACGCTCGCCTTTTGAGCAGCTTGGCGTGCACCTTCTTGGCTTGGCCGATCTTGTCCCAGGCGCCTTCGAATTCCTTCAATTTAGGATCGGCGGCAATCTGGGCGCGCAACTTCATCTCTTCCCGCTGCTTGTCGGCAAAGATCGGGAGCTGCAGCAGCCCCTTTTGCTGTCCCATATAGGCTTTGCGAGAGTTTTGGATGCCAAAGAAGTCATCGCCCGCGCGCCGTTCTTGTTCTTTCCCCAGCTGACGGTAGAGCTGGAGCGCGACTTCACGGCGTTTCAGCAACCGCAAAGTGTAAGGGATTTGCACGTCGCGATAGAAGGTAAGCGCATCCACCGTATAGAGACGGTTCGTACTGCCCGGATGGCCAGAGACGAAAACCAACTCGTCCGGCTTGGCTCCGGACGCCGACCATTTCAGAAAATCCGGCGTCACGGCGGGTTTGCCGTTCTCGTACACGCGGACGATCGTCATATCCAGGTTGTAACGCGGGTATTCAAAGTTATCCGGGTCTCCTCCCAGAAAAGCGGTCTGGAACTCCGGCGCAAAGACCACGCGCACATCGGTGTAAACTTTGTAGCGATAGAGATGGTACTGCCCGCCCTGATAGAGCGTTACCACATCGCTACGCAGGCCCGTCTTTTCAAACGAGTCCTTTTCAATCTTCGCGATGGTGGCACGGCGCGCGGCGGTCGCCGCCGCGACGTCCATGTCGGCCACCGTGGAGGCTTCGACTTCCTTGGTCACATCCTCAATCGACACGAGCTGATTGAGTTCCAAGTCCTTTGCCGGAATCTCTTCGGCTTGGGTTTTCGCGAGGAATCCGTCCTGGTGATAGTCCTTCGTTTTATCCGAGATCTTATGAAGCGCATCGGCCGCGACGTGGTGGTTGGTCAGAATCAAGCCGTTGCTCGAAATGAAAGACCCCGAACCACCGACATTGAAGCGCACCGAAGACTTCATCAGGTGATCCGCCCAATCGGGCTTGGCCTCAAAGCCGTATTTGTCTTTGAGCGCCTTGGTGGGAAGGTTGTTGTAAACCCACATTCCCTCATCCGCGCGGAGCGCGGAACCTAAGAGCAGACCAATGCCGATAACGGAAAATAAAGAAAAGCGCAACTTCCCCTCCCATGTAACGAGCTGCGAGCGCGACGTTAACAACCGCAACCCAGCCCGACAATCCATGGTGACGAAGTTCTGTAGACAAAAGTCGTCAGCGCGTTAGCACGCGCGCATCAAGGCTTCACGGGGGGCTGAATAATGGAGAGCTCTCGTTTGATGAACGGAAACTTCATGAGCAGTTTCGGGGCGTGCGAAGCGCCGTAGGAAAACAGGGCCGACTTGATCGAACGACCCAGGAGACAGACAAAGAATATTTTGGTGAGCGACATCCCTGAAAGCGCGGCAATCGCGACCGCGGGAAACTGAACGAGGGGGCTGCAGGCAATGAGAAAGAGGGCGGAGCCGCCCCACTCATCAAAGAAGGCATCCATCGACTGCCAAACGGCCGAGTCAAAGGCGTCCGGAAACCAACGCTCCATCACGGTATGGGTGTCCCATTGGATGGCACCGGCAAAGATCACGGCCCCCACCGCAGATCCGAGGGCGACCCAAACGAATGCGCTGACCCACCTTCTCGGCTGCAGCATCACGGATGAAATCAAAATCGCGTCGGTCGGTACGACCAAAATGAAAAGATCGGCGCCGGCCAAGATGCCCACCAACGGAAAATACCACCAGCGATCGGCGAAGTGCTGTAGACGTCTCACCGCGCTTCGAATCCGTTCCACTTTTTCCGCTCTCCCGTCTTTTGATAAGGACGGCGCTATGTTGCCCTATGTCACACCTAAAAGGTACCCACTTCCTTTCGGGAGATAAATCTTCCGAAAGGAAGTGGGTACCTTTGACACGGCGGGGCAAGTTCGTTAGCGTCGCTCCCGGTCTTTCAAGAGGTGACTCAATGCGTTTACAAGGAAACTTTCGCGATTCGGGCGGCTGGGTGCGGTTCCTCGAACCGTTGCTCTATGCCGCGTTCGTCGTTTGCCTATTTCTTTAGGATCCGCTGAACGCGTTTGCGTACCCAATTGCGCCGCAACTCTTTATAGCGTTCCCGATCGGCCTCCGGTGCCTTGCCGACGGTCCAAACATCGGAAAATTTTCGACCCGCTTCCGCCAAGACGCCCAAAGCTACCCGCCCCATCTTGTTAAGTGGACTGCCACTCAGGTTCTCACTGACGAAGCGGTACGCCTGTTCACCACTGGCCGCGGCCTTGAGCTTCTGCTTGGCCTTGCCCGCCTTCGCCTTAAGATCGGCGATCTTGATGGGCCCACTCATGCATTCCCCGCACGAGGGGAAAAATACTCCCGCAGTCCGGAAAATTCGCGAACCAGTTGGTCAATGTCCTCTTTTGCGGAGCAACGTTTGCGCAATTCAAAAACCGATTTGGCTTGGGCCTGAGCGTTCTTAAAGGTGACGTCCGTGCGCACGACCGTCGGCAGCAGACGGGCCCCCTCGATCCCCTGAAGTTCCGGCACATAGGTCAACGCACTTTTTTCCCGCGCATCGTACTTTGACCAAACGACCAGCACCTCTTGATCCTCGCGCCCATACTCCTTCTGAATCCCCTGGATCGAATCTAACGTCATGCGCATTCCGGACAGGCTGTAGGCATCGGCATTCACGGGCACAATAATCCAATCCGCAAAGAGCGTGCTGAGATAGGTGTTGTGGTTCAAATCCGGCGGCAGGTCGAAGAGCAAAAAATCATACCGTTCCCGGACGGGAGAAAATAGCTCCGCGTAAAATCCATTCGGATTGCGGCGCCGGTGAATGAGCTCCATTTCCAGGCGGGCATTCTCCAATGAGGAAGGCAGCAAATCCAAGCCGGGTCCGACCGAAACAATCGCGTCCTCAATCGAAGCTTGCCGGGTGACTAGGTCGACGAAACAGTGGCGCACCGATTCCACCGCAAAGGAGTGGGTCGCATTCGCCTGTTTATCCAAGTCCACCAATAGGACTCGGGCACCGAGCTGAGCCAATCGATAGGTGCTGTTGTAGGCGAGCGTCGTCTTGGCGGCGCCCCCTTTTAGGCAGTGAAAAACAATGTTGCGTTTAGGGTAGCGAAAGCCGCGCCGATCCAGGAACTGTCGGGCTTGCTCCGGATTGAGCCGGCCTTTTTGCACCCCCTCCAAACTATCGACGATACGCTCGGCATCGGGCATCGCCAGTCCGGCAATTTCGGCGACGTCCGTGAGTGAAATGTAGGGTGTGTTGGCCACGCGCTAGGACGAGTTCGGTTTGAAGCCTATCAGCTTCTTCATTAAACACAAAAACTAAACAATGCTAGTATGCGTCCCATGATCGCCATTCGCCGCGCCAACGAGCGAGGTCACTTCAAACACGGGTGGCTGGAGACGTATCATAGCTTTTCGTTTGGCGAGTATCATGACCCGCGTTACGTCGGGTTTCGCACCTTGCGCGTCATCAACGAAGATTTTGTGCAGCCTGGCCAGGGGTTTGCAACGCACTCCCATGCGAACATGGAAATCCTGACCTATGTCCTCGAGGGAGTGTTGGCCCACCAAGACAGTTTGGGCAACGGATCGGAAATCCGTCCCGGTGAAATCCAAAAAATGAGTGCGGGAACGGGAATCTCGCACAGCGAGTTCAATGCTTCCAAAACGCAGACGTGCCATCTGCTCCAAATCTGGATTCACCCGGACAAAAAGGGACTGCCTCCCTCTTACGAACAGAAGGCGGTTCGGTTTGAAGGCGATTCCCCGTGGGCCCTCCTGGCTTCCCCCGAAGGGACAAAGGCGTCGGTCCGACTTTTTCAAGACGCGCGGGTTTGGGCGTGCAAACTCACTCCCGGACTAAAAACAATCCCGCCCTTCGAGGCGAAACGCTTTGGCTGGATCCAGATCGCCCGAGGTGAGGTCCGACTCGGAGCTGAAACGTTGGGTCCCGGTGACGCCGCGGCTCTCAGCACCATCGATCCCAAAGAAGCAACGTTCGAAGCGCTTTCCGCGGCAGAGTTATTGTTTTTCGATCTCGCCTAAGGTTGACGGTTCCGCCCCTGGCTGCTCTCATCTTCGCCATGAAAGCCAAAGCATTCGTGGTTACGTTACTCTTTCCGATGGCGCTTTTTGCTGCCAAAGCCAAGCCGATTCCGGAACAGATTGAAAACAAGGCGTTCGATGTTAAGAAGGTGCCCTTGATCGATGAGGCCAAGCCCTCGGAGAAATTTTCGGGACCCGAGTGGCGCAAGGCGTCCACCGAAAAGCCTCCGTCGTGCGCCACCGGCGCGGTATGGCAGCTCGAGATGCCCTCCACGATCGAAGCTACCGCCCTGAAAGAAAAAACCGTGGGCGTGAAGGGAAAGTTTTCGCGTTTCATCGGGCACGGGAAAGAATCGGGCGAAGCGCTCGTCGGCTCGGGCGCCCTGGACCTCTCCTCATGGGACTCGGGCCTACCCCCGCGTGATTACCGCGTCATGAAACACGTGTTTCATGTGGAGAAAAAAGGAGCAGCGGTGTTGCCCTTTAAGCTGCGTATCGACACTTGGGCAACTTCGCGGGGAACTTGGGAATCACCGATCGTACTTGATTTCAAATTCCGCGGCATTCCGGTGCACCAAACCTTCGCCGCCCATCTCAATGCCGACGGCGAAACGGTTCACGTAAAGTCCGGCGAACCCGAGCGCTTTACCTTTCTAAATGCGGCGGGATTGCCCAGCTTCCAAAAGCTGATGAGCCTATGCAATCACCAGTTCCTGGCCAGCTATGCGAATGTGGCCTTCGATGTGACCTTCAAACGGGCTTGCCCGGCCGCGCCTTAACACTTGCTACGATGCGTTATTTTTCCAAGAAGAAAACCCATGCCGGACGGGATCGGGCCCGCTACACCCAAGACCCATGGCCCGAAGCCGAAGCACATCCGGAAAGCAGGATTGGGAAAGCCTCCCCGACGAAGCCTTGCTCAACCTCCGCTTTGCCGATCTGAACTTAAACCTGCGGGGTAGTCCTCTCGAGCCCCTCATCGAAAGGTTGCAAAGGGAGCTCGCCGGACGCGACCTGAAATTGCGTCCCCACTTCTGGATTTCAACCGAGTGGTTTACCCCCGACGGGATCCCTGGGATTGCCGTACCGTTTTACCTAACCCATCCCCGGCTCGCCGCTCTCGACCGACACATGATGCGCGGGACTTTAGCCGAAACACCGGACTTCAACCTGCGGGTCTTGCGTCACGAAGCGGGACATGCCCTGGAAAATGCTTTTCAACTGCGACATTTTCCACCGGTCGAAGAGATTTTCGGTCCCTCGAATCGGCGCTATCCCCGCTACTATTCGCCACGACCCTACAGCCGGAGCTATGTTCGCAATCTCGGCCAGGGCTATGCCCAATCTCACCCCGACGAAGATTTCGCGGAAACGTTCGCCGTTTGGTTGACTCCCAAGCGCCGTTGGAAAACGGCCTATGCTGGCTGGGCGGCGATCGAAAAACTGCGTTTTATGGACCGTCTGATGGAGGAATTAGCCGGACTCCCTCCCCCGATTGTGAATCATCGCGTCATCGAGCCCATTTCGACCCTGACGCAGACGCTGCGCACCCACTATCGTCGCCAGCGAAAGCACTTCCTACTGGATGTGCCCGAGGTGGACCGCGGATTGCGGGCGGTTTTCCGGGAGACCGCTGCGCCACGCACCACCATGACAGCGGACGCTTTCTTGCGTAAAATTAGATCTAAGTTGAGTCGTCGGGTTTCGGAGCTTAGCGGCGAACCCAAACACCGGGTTGACCGGGTAGTTGATGAAATGATCTTCCGGTCGCGCCACCTTAAACTCAGAGTATCGCCGAGCCGATTGCCCGTAAAAGACGGCGTTCCCTTCGCACTCACTCGCCACGCGTTACGCTTTCTACGCGCGGGCCTCTACCGAATCGCCGTCTAAACCCACTCCCAAAAGGTACCTGCTACCTTTTAGGAGCACCGAACTATCGAACCCCACTATGGCTATTCCACTTCGCAAGCTTCGTGTGCTTTTGCTCACCCACTCGAGTTTGATCCCACCGGTCACGCCGACGCCCGAGCAATTGAAGGATGCGGAGTGGCAGGCCGAATATGATGTCGTGCGCGCCTTGCGCGATATGGGCCACGAAGTCCTGCCGGTCGGTATTTCGGACCAAATCGGAGCGTTGCGTACCGCCGCCTACGAATTTCGGCCGCATATCGCCTTCAATCTCACCGAGGAATTCGACGGCGTCGGCTTTTTCGATCAGAACATCGTGAGCTATTTGGAACTTCTGAAAGTGCCCTATACCGGCTGCAATCCCCGGGGCCTGATGATCGCGCGCGACAAATCGCTGGCAAAAAAAATTCTGAACTTCCACGGCATCCCGACCCCCGCGTTCGAAGTGTATGCCCGCGCGATGCCGGTGCGCCGTTCGTCCCGATTGAAGTTTCCGGTGATCGTCAAATCGGTCAACGAGGAGGCTTCGCTAGGGATTTCCCAGGCTTCGATCGTCACCGACGACGAAAAGCTGGAAGAACGCGTCGGCTTTATTCACGAACACGTCGGGACTGATGCGATTGCCGAAAACTATATCGCGGGTCGAGAACTCTACGTCGGAATGCTCGGCAACCTGCGCATGGAAACCTTTCCGGTTTGGGAGCTTTTCTTTCCCCAGAACCAGGCCTGGCCAATCGCCACCCGACGTGTGAAGTGGAATGCCGCCTACCGGGAGAAGCACGGAATTTATTCCGGCGAGGCGAAAGGACTTACGCCGGATCTCGCCGCCCGGGTGAAGGACATTAGCCGCAAAGTGTATCGCGTCCTGGGCCTAAATGGTTATGCGCGCATGGACCTGCGCGTTTCGAAAGACGGCGAAATTCATGTCATCGAAGCGAACCCCAATCCCCACATCGGCGCCCAGGAAGACTTCGCCCAATCAGCCCTGAAATCCGGCCTCGCCTACATCGATCTACTCTGGCGCATCGTCAATCTGGGCATGCGTTGGCGTCCGGCCACCGAATAGCCGCCGCCCGATATTCCCATGGACAATCCTGCTGACGCATCATATTAAAAACTCCCAGCTTAAGATTGGAGTTTGTTCATGGCGCTTCGCCGTTTTTCCCTACTATCGTGTCTCGCTTTGTCCTTTTTCCTCGCCGCCTGCGGGAAAGAGAAAACGCCGGTGGCACCCGGTGGCGGCGAAAAACCGGTAACTCCGATTGCCCCGAAGCTGGTTCCCGTCGCCAATGAAGCCACGGACGACGATGACGCCGAACTCACCGTAGCCGAACAAATTGAGCTGGTGAATCGAATCCCCGTCGAAGAGATGCGCGAGAAGCTAGTCGAGGGGCTCACCACCGCCATTCCAAAGCAGATGGAAGCCCGAATCGCAAATCTCGCGGTAAAAGACGAAGTCCTACCGGTACTGCAGGCGCGCTTGGCCGAGATCGCCGAAGAGATGAAGACGGTACCGGCCCAGAAATCGTATGAGCTGCTTCTCGCGATGGACCCCAAGCTCCAAGCGTTTCAAAAGTTCATGGTGAAGACGATTCGGGAAGCAGAGGCCAAGCGCTTGCACTACACTCCGACCGAAACGAATGAAAAAGAGGAAGCCGAAAACGCCGAGTGAGCCCGACCCCGTTACCGATTGATCCGCACTTAGAAGAAGTGATCGCCGCTTTACGGAGACGTCCTAACCTACTCCTACAGGCGGCGCCGGGAACCGGAAAGACAACGCGTGTCCCGCCCGCCCTGCTGCGTTCCCTCCTTCCCACCAACCGCGAGGTGTGGGTGCTCGAGCCCCGGCGGCTCGCCGCCAAGCTGGCCGCCCAGCGAGTCGCTTCGGAGCTCGGTGAATCCGTCGGCAAAACGGTCGGATACCAATTCCGTTTCGAAAAAGTGGGCGGACCTTCCACCCGTCTGCGCTTTGTGACCGAAGGCATCTTGCTGCGTCACCTGCTCTCCGATCCGATGCTCAATTCGGTTGGCGCCGTCGTGCTCGACGAATTCCACGAGCGGCATCTGCACGGTGATATCGCCCTGGCGTACCTGCGCCGTCTCCAAAAAACGCGGCGCCCCGATCTCCATCTCGTCGTGATGTCGGCGACGTTGCGCACCCAGGAGCTCGAGGCTTTTCTCGACCGTCCGACGGTTTTAGAAGTCGGCGCTCCGCTTTTCCCGCTCAAAATCCAATACCAGTCGGCGGAGGAAACCCCTTTGGACCGCGCCGTCGCCCGCGCCGTGAAACACACGGTGAGCTCCGCCGACGATACCGGGGGAGACTTTCTCGTCTTCTTACCGGGCATGGCGGACATCCGACGTGCCGAAAGTACGCTATCCCCCTTGGCGCGCGAACGTGGATGGGCCGTGCACGCGCTTCACGGAGAGCTCTCCAAGGAAGAGCAAGAAACGGCAATTACGCCCGGAAAAACCCGTAAGATCGTACTTGCCACCAACGTCGCGGAGTCTTCGCTCACGATCGAAGGGGTTTCCATTGTGATCGATTCCGGACTCCACCGCTCGGCGAGTTATTCCTCCTGGTCCGGAATGCCTTCACTGCGCACTCGCCCGATCAGTAAGGCTTCGGCGATCCAGCGCGCGGGACGCGCGGCCCGATTGGGTCCCGGCCTATGCGTGCGGCTGTATGCCCAAGGGGACTTCGAACACCGTCCCGCGCAAGAAACACCGGAGATTCAACGCGCCGACCTCGCCCAAACCTTGCTCGAACTCAAGGCACTGGGAGTTGAGGACGAGGGTACCTTTGAGTGGTTGGAGAAACCCAGCGAAACGAGTTTCAAGTCCGCGCGCCGCCTCTTGTACTTGCTCGGCGCCCTTCAAGCCGAAAGCTCGGGCTCGCCCCTGACGCCACTGGGCCGGGAACTTTCCCGCTGGCCGTTGCACCCGCGCTTGGGCCGCTTGCTCGTGGCGGGAAATGCCCACGGCTGCACCGACGACGCGATCGCCTTGGCCGCGCTGCTTTCGGAAGGTGAACTCGATTCGCTCGACGCAATCGAGAGTGTCCGCCGACAACCGATTCCCGAGCGCGCCCGCAAGCAACTCCAAGGCTGGGTGGAACCGCGTAACTCGGCGGGAGATCGGCGGGAAGCCCTTGCCCGCTGTGCCCTCGCCGCCTATCCCGATCGAGTCGGAAAACTTCGCACCGGGAACCGCAAGGAACTCGTCCTGTCGTCCGGCGGATCGGTTCAAACCGACGACATCGCCGCATTGTCTAAATCTGGCTACTTCGTGGTATTGGACGCCCGCGAAATCCAAGTGCGCGGTCAGGCCCGCGCCGTCGTTCGGGCCACGTCGGTCGCGGCCATCGATCCGGATTGGTTGTTGGCGCAAGCGCCCCTCGGTGTCACGGAGTCGGATGTTTTGACTTGGGATTCCCAACGCCGACGTCTGTCGCGCGCTTCACGCTTAGTTTACGACCAACTCGTTCTTGAGGAGACCGAAGCGGCGTTGGAGCCCACGCCGGCGACCGTCGATGCGCTGTTGCGCCACGCGCTGGGCATTCCCGCCGAGAAGGCGAGTTCGCTCGGGGTGCACGAATGGATTGAAGCGTTGTTAAAGGTTGCGTCCCGCGAGACGCTCGAAGGGATCTTTGCGCGGGAGGAGCTCATCCGGACCCACGCGCCCGGGGACCGCTACCCTTCGATCTTGGCGCGCATTCGCGAGGCCTTAACCGGTCTCGTTTCGCAACGCGAACTGGAAGCATTGGATTGGGAGAGCGCGCTACTTCCCCCCGCGATCTTTGGACGCCTTTTTCCGAACGAAATCCAATTGCCGGGGGGCCGGAAAGTTCGCGTCCAATATGCACTGGGACGAGCCCCCTGGATCGAATCCCGCCTACAAGATTTTTTCGGCCTGAAGCAAACGCCGACTTTGCTCGATGGCAAGATTCCACTCACGCTTCACTTGCTGGCACCCAATCACCGTGCCGTACAGGTCACTACTGATCTCGCGAGTTTTTGGCAGAACACTTATCCGACGGTTCGGCGCGAGTTATCCCGCAACTATCCCCGCCACGCTTGGCCCGAGGATCCGGTGAACGCGAAGCCGCCCGCACCAAAACCCAGAAGACACTAATGGGAATGCAAAGCGTGGGGGACGCGATCGGCGATCGCCTGCAAACTCGGCACGAGGTAAAAACCGTTGGGAAGTTTTTCGATCAGCCGCTCCTTCTCCAAATCGGAGAAACGGCGTCGAGCGTCTTGCGGCAAAATATCCGTGTAGTGGCAAATGCCTTCCACCGAAAGCGGCACTTCAAGGCCATTCGGGACGGCCGTACCCGTGGTCCGGCAGAAGTAGAGCACACAGCTAAAGAAACGTTCCTCGTTATTGGAAGAGCGCAGCGCATTCACGAGAAAGTTCATTCGCTGCAGGCGCTTGGCCGCGACTTCGAAGGCCTTGGTCATGATCTCCGTCATGAGCTCCGGCACTGCGATCTTCAAAAACTCCAGATCTTTTCCCGAAATTTCCAGGACGACACTGTCCTGATTGGCGCGGGCTGAGTAGTAACGCATATAGGGATCTTTGGTCACGATCGCCCGCTCGCCCAGAAAGCCGCCGTGTTCCACTAGCTCCGTCACGTGCGACATCCCATCGCGCTCCGCCACGAGTTCCACCATTCCCCTCAAAATGATGAACATGGTCGCACCCGTTTCCCCCTGTTTGAAGAGGTAAGCTTGGGCTGGAACGTTTCGCACAAATTTTTTCAGTTTGGGGTGATCGAGTAAGTCGGGGGCTTTCATGTCTCGAAGTTATCCCCTTCCGCTCAAGCCGTCCATCGCGCCTGCGCTAGCCGGAGGGTTTCACTACCGAGCAAGGCAAAACTCGCCGATTGGTGTTGCCAGCCGTACCGCTCAAGCACGATTTCGGGCGGTCGAATGCGCAAGAGATTGAAGCCCACACCCTCGGGCCGATTCGCGCACGCGATGAAGAGGGTGGTATCGCTCGGCCGAAAACTTCGTTCTTCCGCTCGAGGGGCGAGCGGACCCGCCAAAAGGACGTCGAACCGGCTGCGGAAAACTCGCTCGTCTTCCATCTTAGGGTCCAGGCGATCGCCCATGAAGACGGGTCGGAAACTCACCAAAACTTTTAACGCCCCCGGATCGGAGGCTTCCACTAGCCGCATCACCCGCTCGCGTTCGGAGGGAACGACGTGGGGTTTACCTCGGCGCGCCCTTACTGTGTTCAACCCGATGACCAACAGTTCACTGTCGGCAAAACAGGGAGTCGCGTTGTTCTCGACTAAGCGGTTGAAACGTCCCGATGAAGGCAAGAGGCGCCCCACAAAAGGACGGGCCGCATCTAACTCGCCCGGTACCACCACTTGGGGCGAGGGAACCGAATCGAGAAAGGCGCGGGCATTGCGCAGTTCGCGCTTATTGCCCGAAGCGGTGAGGTTGCCGGAGACGGTAACGACGTCGGGCTGCAGGCGGTGCAGCGATTCGGCCATCTCGGAAAGAATTCCGGTCGGAGTCCAACCAATCATCAAATTGCCAAGGTGGGCGACGGTACGCATGGGAAAATATTCTAACAGCTTTAGGACACGCGTTCGAGACGATCGATCCCATCTTTATCGATCACCACGCGGTAAAAATGGCTGACCCGCTCGGGGACCGCCCCGCGCCGCGGCGTTGTCGGCTGCAGACGTAAGTCCACGGCCACATGGAAGTGGTAGACGCGGCGCGAGCGAAATTTGGTGAGTTCACCGGTCGCGTCGAGCACCGCCAACTCTTTAATGGGATCGTCCATGTGTTTCAGGTATCGCTCGATGTTCACCCGGGTATTTTCTTGCAGGGCCCAGCCGGGTTCGCTGGCCGAGCGAGAATGTACGGCGATGACTTTGCGTACGTGCAGCACGTCTTCGGGAATATCCCGGTCGATTCCCTCGGGATTGCCCTGCCAGCGCAGTTTTTGCACCTCTTCGCCCAACTGCACGCGCTTGCGGACTTGAAACCATTCGCGGATGGATCCAATGACCTGTCCCCCCGCCTGAAGCTGCTGGTCACTGTCCGGCAACCATTTCTGCACTCGCTTGTGCAGGGAACTCTTCGCCCGATCCTTCACCCGATCACGCAAGACGTAGGCCAATACGGCAAAACCCCAAACAAAAGCGCCGCGGTTCGTGGTACGCGCGAGTTCAGGACTATTTAAAAACTGCACCAGCGCCCAACAACAGCCGGCCAACGCCGTTCCTAAGATCGCGGTGGTCTCCAGAAACCGGGAGGATGGCGAATACCGGCTGACGTCGACGAACATGCGCGATTGGAAAAACTTCTTCAGCTGGCCTAGGCGCACCACCGACCGTTCCTGCTCCTCGGCCGATTGCGCTTGTTCCAGTCGTCGCGGAAAGCGATGTCGGTAGTGCGCTTCATCCCGTTGGAGCGCACCGAGGCTTTCGTCATAGTTCGCCCAAACTCGCCGGTAGGCTTCTCCGTCCGCTCGCTCCCGCGCGCCCGGATCCAATTCCTGCATGGTCGCCCGTAGCTTTCCGAGGTACTGCACGTAAAAATTGCTGAGGTATTCGTCGAGCAACGGAACGACGGGATGTGCGTTCGAGGCGAGATCGCCGATCCCACGTCGGACCGACTGAAGCAGCCCGGTGGTCAGCCGGACCTCTTCCAGAAGACGTTCCAGTTCGAGCGCTCGCTGTTCGATGGGCAGGGAAAGCGAATGTGCCATCAGAAAACGGCGCCGGTGGGCGGAGGCCCGCTGCTTCAAGACCTCGCTGAGCAACCCGCCGACTTGCTTGTAATCTTCAGGGTCAGCCGCAAACCCGTCGCGTGAAAACAAACCCTCGACGCGGGCCAAGATATCGCGCGCCGAACCCGCGGAGTCATCCGCTTCTTCCGTACGCGACGGCAGGGCTAAGCGTACCCGGGAGCGGAAATCTTGCAGGAGATCGGATTTTTTCCAACCCGAGATCGGAAAGGAACCCGGTACGAAGACGTAAACATCGAGTTCCGCCTCCGCGTCGGAGTGGCCCGGCTCAACCCACGCCTTGATTTCTAAACAGTGATCGTCGTGGCGAGAAAGACGCGCCCCAAATACGGGACGGCGTTTATCGACGGAAGCAACGGCATTTCCGAAGTCAGACCATCCCACCAGAGGCTGGAGTACCCACTTCTGAAAAATTTTCAAATGGCTTGTCAAGTGATGTTCTGATTATAGTTTAGTTAGGAAAGCTTTGCCACGCCGATTCCCGCGCCGCGATGCGCCAGGTTTCCGTCCTGTGAAGCGAGCCGGGTTTCGGGTAGCCTGGGCTGGCCGAAAATGAACACCCGAGCTCTTCTTTCTACGTTTCTCTTCCTGGGATTTGCCGCGCACGGCCAGGTCGTGCGCAAACCCCACGTCGAAGTCGAACTGGTTTCCGCCGTCGGCGCCGTGCAAAAGGGGCAATCCCTGCTCATCGCGTTGCGACTGAAGATGGAAAAGGGGTGGCATGTTTACTGGCGCAATCCGGGCGATAGCGGCGAGCCGACCCGCCTAGATTGGGATCTGCCGAAGGGCCTTGAAGCCGGACCGCTGATTTGGCCCGCTCCTAAGCGCATCAGTGTTCCGCCCTTGGTGAACTTTGGTTACGAAGGCGAAGTCTTCCTGCTCACCGAGATTCTGCCGGGTGCGCCGGAAGGAAAGTCGGTACGCCTTTCGGGTCAGGCCCACTGGCTCGTCTGCAAAGAAGAATGCATTCCCGGTCAGGCCACCCTATCGCTCGAGCTCCCTTTGACGCCATCCAAACCCGACGCCACCGCGTGGGCTCAACGTTTGGAAGCCGTTCGGGCGGCCACTCCCACCTCGTCGCCGAAGTGGTCCGCGGAAACTCAGGTCGCCGGAGAAAACCTCATCCTCACTCTGCGGGGCCCTACCACGGGCTTTGCGGGCGCCGATTTTTTTCCTTATTCGGAAACTTTGATCCAGCACGCCGCCACTCCGCGTATCTCCGTCGGTAAGGACACAATCACTTTTGAAATTCCGCGCAGTCCGTATGCGGAAAATGCCGTGCCGACTCCCGAAGATTGGAAAGGCGTGGTGGTCTTCGCCGAATCGGGCACCGCGATTGAAGTGTTACCCGCACCCATCGTTCCGGGTTGGGGAGGGTTTTGGGAAGCGCTGCTGCTCGCATTCTTGGGCGGCATCATCTTAAACCTCATGCCGTGCGTCTTTCCCGTTCTGTGCCTAAAAGTCTTGAGCTTTACCCAACTGGGAGGAAAACAACGGCGAAAAGTCGCCCATCACAGCGTGGCCTATACGATCGGGATCTTGGTCTCGTTCTGGGCCCTGGCCGGAACGCTCATCGCTTTGCGTACGGGGGGCCAGTTCCTGGGATGGGGTTTTCAGCTCCAATCTCCTTACTTCGTGGCGGCACTAAGCTTTCTCCTCGTGGGTTTAGCGCTCAACCTCTTTGGCGTCTTCGAGATCGGTGGCGCCATGATGGGGGTCGGCCAAAAGTGGGCCGGACGCGAAAGCACAGCGGGAGCGTTTTTCTCCGGCGTGCTGGCCACCGTCGTGGCCACGCCCTGCACTGCGCCCTTCATGGGAACCGCGATGGGTTACGCGTTGTCGCAACCGGCCGCCGTGGCCATGAGTGTTTTCACTTCGCTCGGGCTCGGCCTCGCATTTCCTTACATTTTGTTTTCGATCTTCCCGGCGCTCACCACCCGTTTGCCTCACCCCGGAATGTGGATGGTGATCTTCAAGCAGTTCATGGCTTTCCCGCTACTGCTAACCGCTTGGTGGCTTCTCTCCGTCCTCGCCCTGCAAAGTGACACGTATACCGTTTTTCAACTGATTCTCGCGCTGATCGGTTTTTCCATGGGCCTTTGGATCGGGGGCTTGCAGACCAAGCGACGGGGATTACGGATCGTTCTCGCCCTCGCGGTCATCGCCGTTTCCCTGGCTTGGGCGTGCACCGAGTTGCGCCGCGCTCCCGCACCGGGCGTGACGAAGGCAGCCGCCACCGAAGGGTGGGAAGCCTATACGGAATCGGCCTTAACCTCCGCCCGCCAATCTGGTCGTCCGGTATTCATTGATTTCACGGCGGCGTGGTGCATCAGCTGCCAAGTGAATGAACGAGTGGCGCTGAGCATCGACACGGTGAAAAAACGCTTCAAAGAAAAAGACGTCATCCTCTTTAAGGCCGACTGGACCAATCAAGACGAGGCCATCGCTCGCAAGCTGGAAAGTTACGGCCGCAACGGTGTGCCGCTCTACGTTTTGTATCCCCCGGGAGAAAAATCCGAGCCGCGCATTCTCCCGCAGATCCTAACGCCGGACATCGTGATCTCCGCACTCAACGCGCTGGAGACCACGCCATGAAACGTGCTTGGATCGTCGCCTTGATTTGGCTCACCGGTTGCGGAAGCGAAGAAGGCGGAGGTTTGGGCGCCACCATGAAGGGGCTGCAAGACATCCCCGCTCTGGGAGAATTGCTCTCGATTAAAGGAACGACGAGCCGGGCGCGTTCGATCATCGGCACACCGCCGCTCTTAAAGGCGGGATTTGCGAATGCCGCGCTCGTCGAACCCGCATTCTGGAATGGTGTTTTGGCGACGATCAATGGCGGCACGATTCCCACTACCTTAGACAATGCCGCGCTCTTTTGGGGCAACACGACGGATGCCGGCTCGGGAATGGGAGGCTGTCTCGTCGCCCGATCGGTGGCGGAGCCTTTGAGTTCGGTGATCGGTGATGCCCGCGTGAGTTGTTACTTGCGCAAAATGGCGGAAGCCGACACGACCCTGCTCGAACAAGGTGCCACGACCCGTACGCTCAAACTCACTGGCGATTTCGGTGCCGGCGCGGCCGAGGTTTGGGTCACCGTTTACGGAACGGATGCCATTGGCTTCCAGACCTACCGCATGCGCGTCGGAAATTGCGCCGCTGGCGTTCCGACGAGTCAGCACATTTGGGAAGTGAACCGCCTCTCCGGTTTGTTCGCCCTGCAGGCGGCCGGTTCGGACGGGGTCACTACCTACGAACAGACGGTGACTGGTTGGTTGAAGACCCAAGGGCTGGGCCTGAGTTACAATCCGAGTGCAAAACGCAGCGTGCTTTCGCGCCGCTCGAGCGCAGGGGTCACGACGGCTACCGCGGTCGAGATCCAAGACGGAACATTGAACACGAAACTCGCTTCCGTGGGACCCACTCATGACGACCGCCTCTTCGGCCGCGCGGCTTACACCGGTGAAAATCTATCCGCTTTACGCATCACCGTAGGCGCCTACAAGGGGATTTCCACCGATGCCATCAATCTTGCCACTTCCTACGAGGGCCAATTTGAGTACCAAAGTGGGCTCTATAAAAAAGTGAATTCCGGTACGCTCGCGTCCCAGGATTTCGCCACCGACCCGTTCTTTACCGGTTTTTCGGCCCCGGCCGTGGACCTCACCGGTAGTGTCGATTGCGCGGCCACGACCGCCGACCAAACCCTCCCCGTGGTTCCGACCGATCCGACGATCGCCGCGTTTGCCGCGGCTTGTGCGGACGAAGCTTTTTCGGTTGCCGAAATGTGTTACGAATCCGACACGAATCTCGCCAAAACCGCAACCTGGGGTGCGATGTGAAAGAGGCAAAAAAAGACGCTGCTTACCTAAAAGGTTTGATGCAATTCTTAGATAGCGCTCCGACGCCGTTTCATGCGGTGCGCGCGATGGAGAATCGACTCAAACAAGGTGGGTTCGAGGCACTCTCCGAAGGTGCCGCGTGGAAGCTGAAGCCGGGCGGCAAATACTGGGTCACCCGCAACGCGTCTTCGATCATCGCTTTTCGCATCGGTGAGAACGTCGTCGAGAACGGGTTTCGCCTGGTGGGCGCTCACACGGATAGCCCTGGCCTACGCGTAAAGCCCTACTCCCTAATCTCCGATCGCCACTTCACCCGCCTGGCGGTGGAAGTCTACGGCTCGCCACTCTTAGCCACGTGGTTTGATCGCGACCTCTCCCTCGCCGGCCGTCTCTTTTTCCGCAAAGGGAAGTCGGTCGAAAGCGCGCTCGTGGACTTTGAAAAGCCCGTCGCGGTGGTTCCGAACCTTGCCATCCACCTCAATCGCTCTGCGAATGAGAATCGCACGATCAACAAACAAACCGAAATGGCTCCTTTGATTGGGCATGCCACCGCCGGCAAAGCCCTCCAGGAGGCCGTCCTTGAAGCCGCCGGCCATGGGGCCACGGAACTTTTGAGCCACGACCTGTACCTCTATGACACTCAGAAGTCCGCGGTCGTCGGTTTGGAGTCGGAGTTTTTCACGAGTGCCCGCATCGATAACTTGCTGAGTTGCTATGTCGGAACGCAAGCGCTTCTCAATGCGCAGGGAGCGGCGACCGCGATCTTGGTTTGCAACGATCACGAGGAAGTGGGCAGCCAGTCGGCGCCGGGCGCGGATGGGAATTTTTTAAGATCCGTGCTGGAACGCATCGCGGGCACCGGCGAGAGTTTCGCGCGCGCGGCGGCCCATTCGATGATGGTCTCTACGGACAATGCGCACGGGATTCACCCGGCGTATCCTGAAAAACACGATCCCCTGCACGCCCCGGTCTTGAATCAAGGTCCGGCGGTGAAGATGAACGCGAACCAACGCTACGCTACCTCGAGTGAGAGCTGGGCATTTATCAGTGAGTGCTTTCAGAAGGCCGGAGTGGAGCAACAGCTCTTCGCGTCTCGCAATGATATGCCGTGTGGTTCCACCATCGGGCCGATCACCGCGAGTCACTTGGGTATCCCGACGGTGGATGTCGGTGCCCCGACCTTCGCGATGCATTCCATTCGAGAACTCGCCGGGACGCGGGATGCGGAAATGCTGGGACGCGTGCTAACGGCATTCTTCGGGCAAAAGGGCTGACGCGGATGCCTTTTGCGGAAAATAGCGGCGCTCGCATTTACTACGAAGTGGAAGGCAGCACGACCGCCCCTTGCATCACTTTGCTCAACGGGTACAGCCGGTCTTCCACCGACTTTCGGGCGATGGCGAAGTTCCTCGACGAACGAGGCTACCGCGTGGTGCGGGTGGACAATCGCGGCGCGGGAAAGACGGAGAATGATCCCAGCTTCACCGTCAGCGAAATGGTTTCGGACGTGGTAGCGGTGTGGGATGCGCTGGAGATAAAAAAATCCGCCGTATTGGGAATTTCCTACGGTGGCGTTTTGAGTTTATTGCTCGGCAATCAATTCGGCGATCGCTTGAGCGCACTGATCTTAGTCTCCACCACCCCTTCCTCTTTCTTCCTAAGCGTCGACAATGACATTTCGGCCCAACCGCCGGAAAAGGTGGAAAGCAGTATGGCGCACTATTTTTCCGCCGGCTTCGCCAAAGATAATCCGATTCTCTACAAGTCGCTGCTCAAGGAAACGGCGAAGGCTTTTCTCAACCCGGCGTCGCGGGAACGGTCCGCCCAACAGCGCGCGGCACTAAAGAAGTTCGACTTCACCCCGCTCCTACATTCGATTCGTTGCCCGACCCTGATTGTGCACGGCGGAGAAGATGGCGTTATCAGTCCGGAGGCCGCGGAAGTCGCCCACCGGGCCATCAAGCAAAGCGAGTTGGAAATCGTTCCCGGTATCGGACACCTTTTTCTGGCGGAGGCGCCTAGGATCCTTTACGAACGCGTTTGCGCCTTTCTGGACGCCCACCGCGAATAATCGCCAGCAGCGCATCGCGAAGTTGCGGGTGAAACGCCCATTCTTTGGCGAGTTCTTCAATCGGGAGCCATTCGCTGCCCTCCAAAAACTTTTCGGCCACCGACACCGGCTTCGGAATCCCGATCACCGAACCGCGAAAAAAATGGGTGCGGCAAGCATTCACTTCCCCCGCCCAAACAAAAGGATAGTCGACAATACGTTCCGAGCGGGGCTCGACGGCGACTTCGTAGCCGGTCTCTTCCAAAACTTCACGTAACGCGGCCTGCTTAGGCGATTCGCCCTTCTCGACCATCCCACCGGGCGGCATCTTGTACAGACGCTTGGTCTCGGGGTCGCGCAGCCTTACGACCAAAAGTTTTTCTTCCCAGACGCAAAGCACCGAACCGCGGACGCGTAGTTTCAAAGAGGCCTTCCCTTGTTATCACTATTGTAAAATGAAACGCCGTGCCAATTCACCACTTCGTTTATGCTGCTCGCGAAGTACCAACTTGAAGGAGAAGCAATGCGAATCATCGCCAACGGATTACTGAGTGTAGTTTTTGCGGTAGGACTCGCGTCCTGCGCCAGCAAATCAGGAACTTGCGAAACGGTCCACGCCGATCACACGCATGAGCACAGTGCGACCTGCGGTCACAAAGCGGTCAAGCACGGCGACCACATGGATTATGAACATGATGGCCACCTGCACGCGATCCACGACACGCACGTCGATGAACACAAAGCGGGCACGAGCAGTGACTGCAAAGTGCACGGCAAACACGCGCATAAGCACAGCGCTACGTGCGGTCACAACGCGGTGAAGCACGGCGATCACATGGACTACATGCACGATGGTCACAAACATGCGGAACATGGCGATCACATCGACGATCACCAAGGCTAGTCTTTGCGAGGAACGAAGTGACGAAGCAATCTCGCACCGCGAGGCGGTGCGGGTTTGCTTCACTCCGTTTGCAAAGACAAACGCCGATCGAAAACCGTTTCCCGCAGGTCCTTTAGCTTCGCCCCCGCTTCCGGCTTCACCGTCTTTTCCGAAACGCCCGATGCCTCACAAATCAGAGCTCTCGCATATCCCTTGTAAACCCGCGGCCGACCGATCACCCGCGCGCGATTATCCATCGGTGCGGCGGTACGACTCGCGGCGAGGAAACCCACGGGCAATGATCGCAAATCGATCTGCATCTCGCGACCAAACCGATTCCATTCCGCCGCGGTAAAAAACTCGGCTGGCGCCTCGGCAAAGTGGTGACACCAATGCCGCGCATTTCGCGAGTCATTCATGCCGCAAACGCCGGCGTGCGGGCACGGTCCCAGAAGGGTGTGGGTGGAACGGATGGTTTCCCGCAGTTCCTCCAACGCGCGCGCCGATTCCGGCGTGCCCGGCTCGACCCAAACAAATCCGGCCGCTTGGGTGGCCAACTCCCTCAGAGTTTTTCGCACCGTCGGATCCAACTCATTGGCGACGTGACTGACACAAAGCCAACCATCGGCCATGGTGGGAGCCCGCGCTAAGATTTCGACCGGCACTCCGGCTTCTTGCAAACGAGCGGCGGCAAACTGGCATGAAAGCGAAGATCGATCCCAGAGGCGAACCCGGGTGAGTTTTTTCGGAAAAGCTTCGGCGAATGCTCGGGAGGCGATGCCCGTCCCACAGCCCCAATCCAATAGCTCCAATCGATCCGGCAAGCGGGGACCGAGTTCACGCCAAACGGCGTCCCACTTGGCGCGAATCCGGGGCGCAAAGGCGAGATCGTAGTGCTCGAGCTCCTTGATCGAACGCCAATAGTCGCCCGTCCCGGTACCTAAAAACCGGTCCCGCAACCCTTTGAGGCAGCTCCAATCGACGTCCTTCCATTCCATGGCGAACTCTCTATAGTACGGCCGATGACCCGAAAACAACGAATCGAAGGCAAAATCCGCTCGGTCTTCACGCCCCAGCACCTCGAACTTGTAAACGAGAGCGAAAACCACGCCGTGCCGAAGGGTTCGGAGACGCATTTCAAGCTTCTTTTGGTGACACGAGACTTCGAAGGCAAAACGCTCGTTCACCGCCACCGTATGGTTTACGGCTTGGTTGAAGACGAAATGAAGGCGGGCTTACACGCGCTCACGCTACAGACCTACACACCCGAAGAATGGCTCGCTTACCAGTCAGATCGCAAATCCCCCCCTTGCCTCGGCGGCTCGTCGTTGCGAAGGCCGAAGGCCTGAAGCAAACCCGCAGCACGTAGTGCTGCGAGATTGCTTCGGGCTAAAGCCCTCGCAATGACACGCTTACTCGCATTTGAAGCCGGCGCCTTCGAGAGTGGATTTCATTTTCTGGACGACACCGTCGCAGTATTCGATTTCGTTGCGGGCCGAGGCGACGGGCTGGGATTGGCCGTCTTTGGTATAGGTCACATCGCAACCGCCGCCCTCTTTGGCGTCGGTCACAATCACGCGTTTGTCGCCGCCGCTCGAGCAGGTCAAGGTGACGGATTTGCCGCTGACACCCTTTACGGCCGCGGCTTCCGCCTTCGTCGTGTCCTTCGTTTTGTCTTCGGAAAATCCTATCGACGGCAGGCCGAGAGCGATTCCAAACAGTAAAACGGTACTAGCCGAACGCATCATTAGGTGACCCCTTGAAGAGGCCATTCTAGACCTAGAATGACGAATTGGAACAGGCCATTTGCGTGCAAATGACGTCGAGTTCTCCGGGAGCGATCTCTTTACACCAACAAGTATTGCAGGCGTCGTAACCGGTAATTTTTTCGCCGACGGCATAGGTTTTACCGTCCCAAACGCAGCTGTTGACCGTAAATCGAAGCGCCTTTCCATTGACGAAAGTCGTTTCCGAGTTCGAGCGCCCGCAGGCGGCGAGAACCAGAAAAAGGGTCAAAATCAGGCTGTAGCGAGCGCGCTTCACATCTTCTATTAGAGCAAGGAAAGTGCCGCGTGTCTCCCGCACGGCGTCCCGCCTCAGCCGTTCAGCGCCTGAACAGCTCCACAATAACCCCGCTAACTCACTGAAAGTGCAAGGCTATCGCTGTGTAGCGGGCAAAAGACGGGGACGCGGGGGAATCGGGCGAGATTTCAATCACTTGTCCTTTTTTTCCCTCCCCTTTAGTGTTCCGAAATGGAAGGTTTTCCTCGCCCTACGGCGGGTCGTCCGGCTCTCGTGCTTGCTCCCATGGAGGGGGTGACAGACGCCCCGATGCGGGCCGTGCAAACCGAAAGGGGAGCTTTCGCCTATTGTGTCTCCGAGTTCTTACGCGTTTGCCGCGATCCCGTTCCGGAAAAAGTTTTCTTGCGCCACATTCCCGAACTGGCCCACGGCGCCCTCACCCCCAGCGGAGTGCCGATCCAGGTGCAATTGCTCGGCGGCGATCCGCAAGCCTTGGGCTGGGCCGCCAAGCGCGCCGAAGACCTCGGCGCCCAAGCGATTGATTTGAATTTTGGTTGCCCCGCTCCGACGGTGAATCGCAACGACGGTGGCGCCACGCTTTTGAAATACCCACACCGCATTCGGGACATTGTGAACGCGGTACGCACGGCGGTTTCGCCGCATATTGCGGTCTCGGCCAAACTGCGTCTGGGGTGGGAAGACATCTTCCCCGTTTTTGAAAACGCGGAGCAGGCCGCGCTCGGCGGAGCGGATTGGATTACGATCCATGGCCGCACGCGCCTGGCCGGTTATCGCCCGCCGATTTTTTGGGAACCCATCGGTGAAGTGCGCAAGCGACTCTCTCCCCTGCCCGTCATCGCCAACGGGGATATCTGGACGATCGAAGATTTTCGTCGGTGTCGCGACATTACGGGTTGCGAACACTTTATGCTGGGGCGCGGTGCCCTAGCCGATCCGAATTTGCCACTGAGCGCGGCGCGCGAACTGGGGATCGGATGCACGACGGGGGTTTCGCCTTTCGGCGGTAACCCGCGTGACTGGTTGCCGCTCTTTGAGCGCTTCGATTTGCACTTCGGCAATCCTCCCCACCGATCCCAGTATCTCGCCCGGCGATTCAAGCAATGGACGGGATATGCCACGCGGTTTGGCGGCGTGGATTGGTTCGACCGCGTCAAACGCCTCAATACCGCCGAAGAAATCTACGGGGCTTTGAATTGATCCCTAAACGCGTTTTCATTGCGCTGGGATTTCTGTCCTTATTTCTGGGATTTGTGGGGATCTTTCTGCCCGTCTTACCCACCACCCCTTTCGTTTTGCTGGCGGCCTTTCTCTTTTCGAAGGGATCGGAGCGCTGGCACCGGTGGTTGCTCGACAACCCGACTTTCGGGCCGATGATCCGCGACTGGGAGGACGGCGGCGTCATTCGCCTGCGCGCCAAAGGTCTCGCCACCTTCTTTATCCTTCTGAGTTTTGGTTGGTTGACCGCCTTCACGCGGGCGCCGGTGATCGGCAAAGTCGTTCTCGACGCCATCGGCGTCGGTGTATTGGTCTTTATCTGGTCGCGCCCTTCCGTTAAGGTAGATCGCAAAGAGGAGCGGTAATGGCACGGTATTTGAGTATCGATACGGAGGCGACGGGCCTCACCGAAGAATGTGTCCTGATCCAGTTGGCGTTTGTTCCCGTCGATACCGAGGCGAAGAAAGTCGCCCGCGACATGGGCGTTGAGTGGTTGGTACAGTGCCAGAGTTTCGAGGAACTGAAACCGACCCTGAACCCCTGGGTGATCGAAAACAACGAAGCACTGATCCGCAATGCCCATGCGAAGGGCGTTCCCCCGAAAGATCTGGCTCCGTTGGTTCATAAGTATCTGACGACGGCACCAATGAAAGCCTTCTTCCGTGATCAACGGCCCATTTTCTTAGGCAAATCGCTCAGCGCATTAGACATCCCATTGCTGACCCGTACTTTTGGTGGGGATTTCATGCGCGAACATTTTCATCACCACACGCTCGATGTGACCTGCGTCGCCCGCGCGCTGGTCGATGCCGGCGCCTTACCGCCGGGTACGGAGTCGTCGAGCAAGATCATGAAGCACTTCGGTTTGCGGGAAGAGCCGGAACATACGGCATTGGCGGATGCGCTCGATATGGCCGAGATCTACCTGAAGCTGCTCAGCCTACTGCCTTCCAAGGCGGCATCGACGGTGCCTTGAAAACCTGCTAGGTTTTTTCTTTTTCCCAGGGGGAACGATGTCGGAAGATATTCAAGCGGAACTCGCCAGACTGCGCGCCGAAAATGATGCGCTAAAGAAAACAAGCGCCAAAGGGCTCTCGCTCAAGATCAGCGAAAAGGGCGGCCTATCGGTTTACGGGCTCGGTCGCTTCCCGGTCACACTCTACAAAGAACAATGGCTCAAGCTGTTGGACATGGCGCAGGACATTCGCAACTTCATCAGCGCCAATGAATCCGGATTAAAGACCAAAGACAAATAGAGCCTCTCTGATCCTCTTCGATCGCAAATTCGGGAAGGAATTTCTCTCCACCGTACCCGGAACACCGGGCGTGTATTCCTTTACCGACGCCGAAGGGAAAACCCTTTACGTCGGCAAAGCCAAGAACCTGCGCCGCCGGCTTTCGCAGTATCGCCGCGCCCGCGCCGGAAAAATGCGAAGGATCGTAAAGGCCGCGACGCGGCTGACCTGGAAGCTCTGCGACTCGGAGCTGGACGCCTGTCTGCTCGAACTGCGCCACATTCAAAACGACAAGCCGCGGCTGAATGTGGCCGGGCGGTTTAGCTATCGGTATCCGCTGATCGGTTTGCTCGAGCGCCCCACCGAACTTCACCTTTGCTTCACGACCACACCGGCGGTGTTTCCCCAGTACCGCTTCTACGGCGCATACCGGTCGCGCTACGTTACCGCGGAAGCTTTCTTCGGCATGATCCGACTGCTCCAGTTCGTCGGCCACCCGGTGCCGCGCAAAGCCGAAGATCGCAAGGCCTATTCGTACGAGTTTGGATTACGACGACTGCCGAGTGATTGGCCCGCGCGGCTGGACGCTTTTTTGCGCGGGCGCAGCTCCGATTGGTTAGAGATCCTCGTGCTTAAACTTCTCGAGAACGCCGGCGCCCGCGCCAAACGCGACGAGGTTCAAGAGGCCGTCGATGCCCTACAAACCTTTTGGACCGACGAATGTCTCCGACTCGCCGCCGCGATAGATAAGGTAGGATATTTGGAATTTCCGGTACCGCAGACGGAGCGCGATCCGCTCTTCGTGCGCGCCGGCTTCGAAAAGGAAGACGTATGAATATTCTCCCCTTGTGGAAAAAAATGAGTGCGAAGCCGGGCGGCAAATGGCTCTTCAGCCGCATCCTCGGCCGGAAAATTCCCTACTCGGGTTCCATGCGCGCCGACATTTTGGAACTCGAAGCGGGTTACGCCAAGGTACAGCTCAAGGATCGGCCGGGAGTGCGCAACCACCTCAACTCCATTCACGCCGTAGCGTTAATGAATCTTGCCGAATTGACGTCGGGACTGTCGATGGTCGCGGGGCTTCCCGGCGATATGCGCGCCATTCTCACTGGTTTTAAGATCACTTACGAAAAAAAAGCGCGGGGAACGATCTACGGCGAAGCGCGTTGCGTCATTCCGACGAAAAAAATACGCAAGGAATGCCTGCTCGATGTCGTGATCAAAAATTCCGACGGTGATGCGCTGTGTCGTGCACAAGCAACTTGGCTAATTGGTCCGGTAACTTGACGCGCGTCGGCACAAGATAACGCAAAACAAAAAAACTTGCGGTAGTCGCATCCGCCAAAAGCGTTTATACGAAGATCAACTGGGGAAAAAACTTTCGTTTCGGGGGAAGCATGGGTTGTTGGGGTATTCGTCTATTCGTCATCGCTGCGTTTACAACGACCAGTTTCCTCGACGCAAAAAATCCAGAAAAAGCCAAGACTCGAGACCCGCGACAACTGAGTGTCATCGTCGCCGACTTTGACGGGACGATCGGTCACAACGTCGGCTACTACACGCTCCGCCGGGTGGCCAATCCCGAAGTGGTGGGCACATTCATGACGGGGATTTCCGGCCTGCCCGAAGAAGTGCATGTCCCGGTCGCCGATTTTGAAGGCAACGTCGGCCCCCGCATCGGGCAACTGATCGGCAACCTGGATGCCCGCGGCTACTTCGTTCCGAAACCCAGTCTCGAGCCGGTCGAGCTAAGCAATGGCGAGAGAATCATCCCGGGCCTGTATTACCTGGATCCCCAGAGTGGCTACAGCAATTTTCGGCCCCCCGCTGCGGGCGAACCCGGCCACCTCATTAGCGACGTAAAACAAAAGATCCGATCGAAAATACCGTTTCTTCTGGATGGCTGGGCGTTGCTAAGCGCGGCGATGGATCCCCGATTCAAGGATCGGTTGCGGGCCGCCATTTTGACCCTACGTGGGCAAGAGGCGACGGAAACCGCCGAGGCCATTGGGTTGATCCAAAAGAGTTCGGGCCAAGGCAAGAACGATTGGCCGGAACAAGCCTTCGTCAATCTGACCCATCCCGACAACTACGAATTCTCCGGCTGGAAGCCAAACTATCTTCAGCATCTCTATGACGAACTGGCTGAGCGGGTGATTCATGACAGCGCGACGCCACATTTTCTCGTCATGATCGAAAACGATCGCAAACAACTGAAGGTGATCGACGAGATGTTCACCCATCTCGCCAATCGCGGCGTCTTCTCGAACGGCGTCTGCCCCATCCTCGTCAACCTAGTCGAGCCCGAGGTCTTCGCGAATCCGGATGGACTCAATTGGGACGTATCGCCCCTGCAGCAAATTACGAAGATGTCACGCGTCACCGTCTATTGGCCGGGCCGCCGCGTCGAACGTACCGACAATTTGGGGCGAGTGTTTGAGCTGACGTTGGGCCTGAGCCCAGCCGAGGCAACGACGACGCTGAATGGGTATGCGCAGAACAAGCTGATGTGCAGTCACGCGTTGGTCTTGGCGGGAACAAAAAAAGTTTCGGGTAAGGGGACGAAAAAATGAGAAACATTTTTGCAACTTTGACGCTAGGGATCTGCCTGTCGACGGTAGTTCATGCACTCGACCAAGCTTCCGAATGCCCAACGATCCTGAGCGGCAGCCTCGACGAGGCCAGTGCATTCGTCCTCAATGCCAGCCAAAAACTGTACCGTTACGGGCAACTCACTAAACCGAATGCTGCCAACCGCGAAGCGCTTGCCAAGTTGCTCAAACGGCAAGGCTTGACCACCACCGATTGGGATCTCGTCGACAATATCAAATTCGACAAAACCGCACTCGGAACAAAGGCATTTCTGGAAATGCTGGAAGCGCGGGGTCGGCGCGGCGCCGAGTTGCCGATTTCGAAAAAGGAGGCGGCCGTGCTGCGCAAGCTTAACGCCGCCGCCGAAGATGCAAGAAGCAATTTGGTGAATCAACTGGCGAAAAATGAGCTGGTGGCGTGGGAAACTCACAAGCGTTTGCTCACCTTCGAAGAGCTAAACGTGGCCGCTCAGCAACTCACCCAGAATGCAGAATTCCGTATGAGCCACCTTGGCTATGCGGATTTAGAGACTTGGCGTTACGCGGTCACGACCACTTCGGAAAGGCTCCGCAAGAAGATTGAGAAAGACCTCTCAGATGCTCTATTGAATGTTGTAAGTGCGACCGGCGAGATTCCCGAGGGCGACACTCAGCTACTCGATGCCATAGCGGGAACGCTGAATACTCCCTCGGCGGAGATCGTTGCTTTCATGGGAAGTGAACGCCGTTTGTTCCACGACATGAACCATTTGATCTCTCTAACGACGAGCAATCGTCCAGGATCTTTTCGCAAGGTGATGAACCGCCGCTTCTTCAGCGCCGAACGCCAAGCGAAGATGCTCGAGGCGGTCCGCAACGCATCGGAGGTGATTCTCTTTAAGGCCGCCGAAAGCCAGGATCTTATCAACTTCAACTCGGTAAAGGCGCTTTCGCGCGCTTTGAACGATGCTCCAATTGTCATCGGACTGCCCTTCGCCGAAATCGGTCTGATCCCGGAAAAATTGCACTGGCTCTTTAAAGAGCCCAATGTGCATTTCATGGTCGACCGTGGGATCGCGTTCACGCGGGATTTTCTCGTTGTGGACTATGGGTTCGAAGACAAACGCCAAAACCCGCTTACGGGGCTAGAAGCGATTCACCAGCCAACGGATCGGGTGGTTCTTTTCCACCCGCGCGTGCGTTCGATAACTCGCGCCTCCGGAAACTACGACACGCATTCGGGGTTCATCATGACCACAGGCTCGATGAGCGATCCGGCTTACTGGGGCAAGTTCAACATCAGTATGAGCACCGATGAACGCGCCCAGCTGGAGGCCGAGCAGAACCGATCGGTCGTTGTCCTTTCACGCCGCTACCGCAGTGAGAAATTCGGGGACCTCGTGGGAAGTGCCAACGGCATTGCCCCGCGCCGCGTCCGTTTCAGTGATGCCCGCTACGGCAACTCCGCCGGACTCTTCGACCTAGGCAAGCTTTACACCGACAATGGGGTGTTTGATCTTGAAACGCTGCCCGCCGTCGTCTTGGGAGATGTACACCTCGGCAATACTGACCCGAAATTTCTCCGGGCCACTGCGGACGCCTTTTTACAGCTCGGAATTCTGCAGAAGAACCCCTATTTTGGGCAACCACTGCAGCGTGAACTCATGCCCGGCAAGATGGGGCTCGGGGCGATCGTTCTCCACGACTTGATCGACGGAGGGCCAAACAATCGGCACAACCTCGAATCGTTGATCTCACAAGCGGTGGCGGACAAAAACGCCGGCCTAAGCCTAGAAAACCACGTTCGAACGGCGGCGGCCTGGGTCAAGGAGCTCACGCTGTTATTGCCCGAAACGCAGGTTATTGTGCCGGTCGACAACCACGGCAGTGATTGGCTGGTGAAGCGGCTTCAAGACGGAGACCTTTTCCGGGGCCCGCCCAAGGAAGTTCCGTTGGTCCTCCAACTGATGAAGGACGCCATTCAAGAAGGCGCGAACCCGTACAAGCGCCTATTCCAATACTTTGGTCTCGACTCCGATCGCGTACTCTTCATGAGCAACGCCGACACGTACCGCGCTGGGATCGATTTTGAACACCGCCACGCATACCGGATCGTACAGGGCGTGGAAGTGGGACAGCATGGGCATATGGGATGGAATGGAGCCAAATCGATTTCGGTTGCAAAACTCCTCTCCTCCTATGGGGCGAACGTTTCCGGCCACACGCACTCTAGCGCCGAAGTGGGTACCAGTGTGAAGGTCGGAACGGGAACGCCGGTTCGGCAGAGTTATCACCGCGGTCCATCCAGTTCTGATGCCTCCATTGCACTGGTTTACAGTGATATGGCAGTTCAACTCCTGCGAATGCAAAAGGGAAGCTTCGTACCCAACGCTGCGCCACAACCTCCGGAAGAGTTCTTTCCGAGCCCGGAATTTCCCAAGGTGCTCACGCGCAAAATTCCACCGGGCGGACCGACTACGGATCAGTATCGGAGCAATCCCCCGGTTAACCGCCACCGGCGCTGAGTCGTTGCAAGCGTGGCAATAGGTGCCCATCGACTTTCCGGCCGGAAAAGTGCCAGGTGCGGCACCCGCTACCTTCTCGGCCGAGAAGTCGATGGGCACTTTTAGAGATAGTAATGGAACTGCGTCCAGAAATAGTAGGACGGTGCAAATCGCGTCGTCATATCCTGTCGGCGATCGTACTGGGCGCGTAACTCGATATGCGGCCATGGAAACCATTGGGAGCCGCCGCCCCACGCCCAGGATTCGGGGCCCGTGGCGCGCGTCTTGGCATATTCCGCCGCTAGGTACACGTGCACACCCTTATGGACTTCGTAGCTCAAACGACCGTAGGAGACGGGCCCAAAAGAAGCCACGCCGCCGACCGTAAAACTTTGCAGGTCGATTTCGGTAAGCAGAAAAAACTTCTCGGTGAATCCCACAATCGCGTACGGACCAAAAAGATGGCGCGTGGAATCGCTATCGATGCCGAGATAGTAGCCCATCCCAACCTTGGCGCGTTCGCCGAGATTGTAAGCGCCGCGCACGGCGAAACCTTTTTCCCGATCTTGGCCCGGCCGACCAAAAATCGCAGTCGCAAACACATCGAACTGCTCGCCGAGCCACGACCCTTCTAGATTATAGGATTCCGAGCCCTGACCTAATCCCACTCCCTGCTTGGTCGTGATGGCGTGGTCGGGCAAATTGATACCAAAAGCCGGCAAGAACCGGCCCGCCCGTAGCATCCAATGGCTTTCTTCGTTGGGTCGGTAAATGACGTAGTGCCGTCGGCTGGTGAATTCTTTGCCGGGAATGTCTTGCACGCCGGCCGTTGCCACCACCTGCACCGGCCCCGCTTTCACCGCGGCTTCGAGATCTCCTTGCATGAAAATGAATCGGCCTTCTTTTTCGATGTCGCTGGCACGAAACAGCTGCAGGATGCGAAAGTCCCCGCCAAAACTCAACGGCGGATCGGTCGCCGGCAGGAGTCCGTGGAGAAATGCCCCCTGCCCCTCTTTGGACCAAGTGCTTAAGACTTCCTCGGCTTGCACTCGACCGTAGCCATTCAAAATGCCGCCACCATTCGGACTGACGTGACACGAAGTGCAGTTCACATAACCGTGGCGGACCATCTCCGGGAAGGCAAACGCGTTGGAAGCTCCCAGAACCGACGACAAAGCGACCGCGCTCAGCGCGCGGCTAAAACCCTTCATCACGACAGCGGACCTTCCACTTCCACGGTGACCTGCACGTCTTCCGCGACGGTCACCCCCATAAAGCTGGGCAGCTCGATTTTGTGCGATGGGATCGTGGTACCAAACTTAAATTCCATCTCGGCTTTGGCGCCTTTCCGCTCAATGTCGACCGTTCCGGTAACGGGTTTCGCAACACCGTGAACCGTTAAGGTTCCTTTAAAGGGGACCCCCTTAGCCTCACCGTCTCCCTTGACCAGGGGCTCCGGCAACTTCAGCTCCGTCAGGGCAAACTCGGCCTTCGGAAACTTCGCCGTCTCCAGGTATTTCTCCTTCATATGCCGATCACGCAATGAAATTCCGGTCGTCAGCGAATCGAGCGGGAATTTCGCGGTGCCCACAATGGAATCCCCCTTCAGCTCCAGCTTACCTTCCATCTTGGCGCCTTCTCCCGACTTCGCCTTGCCGTTGATCTTCAGCATGCTCGGTTTCCCAACCGCCAAGAACTCCACCTTGGTTTCGGAGAGGCTCAAGTCCAAGATTTTGGCCGGCGTAACCGTCTTGGGCGTCTCCGCCGCCGTGGTCACAAAAGAAATCGTTAATAGGCTGAGTGCGAGCTTTTGCATATTTTCCTCGAGTTGAATTTAAAACCTATTTTTCCGGAGCGCCGTCTTCAATCCATTCCCGTACCCTTTGGATAAGTTCCGGCGTGGGTTTGGATCCGCTTTTGGGCATGTTGCCCGCCACCATAGCCAAGTAAACCGAGCTATTGTCGGGATCTTTGGGAACGATCCAACCGTCATCCATCAAAACCCGGTAATCACCAATGAGCAGCCCTCCCCCCGGTTCATCTCCCTCATGGCAACGCAGACAAAAGGGTTGGAGAACATCTGCGCGGATGGTGACGAAGGTCGGGGGCCCGGCTGGTGTTTCGGGGGGGATCGGAGCCGTTGGCCCACCCATGGGATCCAACGCCTCATAATAATTGCACGAGACCAAAAACAGGGATGCGATCAAAATGAAAACCATTCTCATTGGGTAAGAATGCTGCGGGATCGCCCTCAGAACAAATCGATTTCGCTTATATGAGTTATCAACGTCACCAGATGTTTATAAATAGGGAGAAAACAGGCGCGCGAACCCGTCTCGCAAACGCACGCCGAAGGAGCGTTGCGCGAGCTTCTCGGCCGTCATCCGCCAAGAGCGAGCGATCATCGTGTCCATGTAATCATTCATGCTGCGCGTCAAACCGGTATCAAACGCCTCGACGTTCACTTCGAAGTTCAAACGCAGACTGCGCTCATCCCAATTCACCGATCCAAAGAAGGTCCAGCGATCGTCCACGGTCATGAGCTTCGAGTGATCAAAGGGCGGGGGAGAAAAGTAAACCTCGCAACCTCGCTCGAGCAACGGTGGCAGCGTGGCGTTCGACGCCCATTTTACCCACGGCAGGTTATTGCGTTCGGGCAAGACAATCTGCACCTGAATGCCCCGCAATGAAGCGGTATTCAACGCCGTAATCAAGCGCGCGTCCGGAACGAAGTATGGAGTCATGACCCGTACCCGACGCTGGGCTCCCGAGATCGCGCCCAGCAAGATCCACCGCGCGTTCTCCATATGGCGATCGGGCCCGTCTTCCACGCAACGGGCTAGGACCGGACCTTGTTCGGAAAGGGCCGGGAACCACGCACTGCCGTGGAGCTTCTCCTTCGTCGCGAACTCCCAATCGTCCGCGAAGACCTGTTGCAGATCCGCCACCACCGGCCCGCGCACCCGAAAATGCATGTCCCGGATCGCACCGTCCTCGTCGCCCTTCTGGACGACGTGCTTGCTCCGGATGTTCATTCCGCCGGTGAACGCGACCATTCCGTCTACCACCATGATCTTACGGTGCAGGCGCAGATTCATGAAAAAGAAGGACTTGGGACCAAAAATCGGTAGGAAGCGCGCAACGCGCACGCCGCGCCGGCGCAGAATGCGGTCCATGCGTCTTTTGCTGTAGCGCGAGCCCGCGTCGTCGATCAGGACGCGGACTTGCACTCCCCGTTTTACCGCCGCTTCCAACGCGTCGGCGAAACGCAGACCCAATTCATCGTAATCGAAAATATAGGTGCCCAACGTCACGGTGTAGCGGGCGTTTTCAATCGCCTTGAGCATCTCTGGATAGGCCTGGTCGCCGTTGATCAACGGATCAATCGAGTTTCCGCCGATGGCCGGGAGCCCCGTCACCGAATCGCCCAGACGCAGCAAGCTCGCCGATTCGATGGCGATATTGGCGCCGAGTGCTTCGCGCATCGGCAAAACGCGGCGCGGAGAACGCAGGGCCTGGGCGTGGCGTTTGATTCGGTTCACGCCGAAAACCAGGTAAGCGAAGGCGCCAACGAAAGGGGACAACCAAATGAGCCCCATCCACGCAATCGCCGATCGGGTGTCGTTCTTACGCAGAATCACGTGGACGGACGTCAAAGCCGCCGCGATCAAACCGAGCCACCCGAGGAGCGGAAAACTCCATTCGAATTCACCGGTGAGTGTGAAAATATCCGTCCAGTTCGACAAGCTACCCCTTGGGAACGCCTACCCTAGCCGAGGGCCTTCCCTCTCGCAATGAGCGCGCCGGGCGGCTAAGATGACGGTTTGAACCGAATCGCCGAAATCCTCTTTATCTTCGCGGCCCTGTCTCTACTGGCACTGGGGCGCCATCTCACCGTCCCCATGTGGATTGCGGGGATTTCATACCTGATTTTGTGCTCCGGCCTACGGTTTCGTCGCAATCCCCGGCATCCCTATTTGACCCTCACCGCGCTAACCCTGGATCTTGGGCTCGTCGCTTTGCTGCAGATCCAGCGCGGCGCTTTGCAAACCGCCTTCAGCCTAACCCGCCCTGTGCTCGATCAGATCCACATTGCGGCTTCCGCCAGCGCCACTTTGCTCTATTTCCCCGTACTCTATTTGGGTTTTTCGCTTTGGCGCGGCAATACCCGCCATCGCCGCTGGCACAAACGCGTGAGTCTCGCCGCTTTTGCCTTTCGGTCCGTGGGCTTTGCGTTCATGTTTTCGATGATTCGTCCGGATCCCATCACCGCCGAAAAGCGCCTGGCGATGTTGCCGATCCAGTCCCTGCCCATCGCAGCGCCGGTGACACTCTACTGGAACGCGCACGGTGTCCCTTTCATCCACGCCGAAACGGATTCGGACGGAGCGTTCGCGCTGGGCCTGGTGCACGCGCACCTACGGCTCGGACAGATGGAAACTTTGCGACGGCTTTCCGCCGGCCGCGCCGCGGAGATGGTGGGACCTCCCGCCATCGATGTCGATCGCGCCATTCGCACCTTAAATCTCGGCCGCGCCGTGCCGGCGATGGAACGCGCATTGCCGCCGGACACCCGCGAATGGCTGCGCCGCTATGTCGAAGGAATCAATCTCTACCAGGCGCAAATGAAAACCCCGCCGCCCGAGTGGGAACTCTTTGGCATTCAACCGGAGCCTTGGGCAATCGCCGATGTCTTGCGACTCTCCCGCCTGGCGGGAGCCGATGTGAGTTGGATGCGTTTGCTCGGATACTTCTCGCTCAAAGACGAGAAAGGGTTCGACGCGTTCTGGGCCCGCTACCGTGCCGCGCCCCACCGTTCCGCACTCTGGGATCCCTTTTCGCTGGTTTCCCGAACGGGCAGCAACGCCTTCGTTCTCGCCGGTTCCCGCACGCGCTCGGGCAAACCTTTGATCGCAAGCGATCCGCACCTCGGACTTTCCCTGCCGAATTTTTGGGTGCTGGTGGGCCTGAAGACACCGACGCTGCATACGGTCGGCCTGTCGATTCCCGGCGTTCCGTTCATCGCCCTGGGACGCAATCCCGATCTCGCCTGGGGCGGTACGAATATGCACGCGATGAGCAGCGACCTTTTCGATCTCACCGATGCGCACCCCGAGATTGAGATTCAGCAAACTCCGATTGCGGTCCGGGGCTGGCTCGACTCGGAGTCGCGCGTGCGCTGGACACGCTGGGGCCCTTTGATTTCTGACATTTCCTACCTCGCACCCAATATGGACGGAAAGCAGATCGCCCTGCGCTGGGCGGGTCACTCCCCTTCCGATGAGATCACGGCGTTTCTCAAAGCCAATCGCGCCCGCACCCCGCAAGAATTGCGGCGCGCGTTTCAAACCTACGCGGTTTCCGGACAAAATATTCTCTACGCTTCGCGCACCGGCGAAATCGGTCAAGTCTTTGCAGTTTCGCTGCCGCGCGATCGAAAGCCCCTAGGCTCACTGCCCTACCGACCCCCGGGAGAAGACAAAGCGTGGGATCAGTGGCGCCGGTCCACCGACTTTCCCGAGATAAAATCGCCCGCCGACGGCATCTTAGTCTCCGCCAATCAAAAACCACCGGATGGGTATCCGTCGGTCGGCGAATTCTTCTCGCCCCCGCAGCGGGTAAATCGCTTGCGACAACTGCTCACTCCCCGCCGAGATTGGGATCGAGATTCGGTGGCCACGATCCAGCGCGATGTCTACTCGGAAAGTTCCCACCGATTAAAGTCGGCACTCGTGGCGATCCTTAAGCCACGCGCCAAACCCAGTTGGACCTGGTGGAAGGATTTAGATCGATGGGATGGGAAGTACACCGCTGACTCCCGCGGGGCCCTCATCTACCAAGCACTCGTCGCACAGGCGGTACGTGAAATGTATGCGGAAACGTTGGGACCAAAGCTGGTGTCCTTTCTGCTTAGCGCAGAAGTCGGACAAGATTGGCTGCACGATGACCTTCAAGCGCCCACGCCCAATCAGTTGAATGCGCTCGAACGCGCGGGTGATTTGGTGGAGGAGACGATCGGCCATGCGCACTGGGGCGATCGCCACCGCCTCGTGCTCGGCCACCTGCTTTCGGGCATCCCCGTTCTCGGCCAGTCTTTTGTCTTTGCCGAAATGCCGGGAGAGGGATCGATCGAAACGATCTACAAAAGCGCCCACGCCTTGGGGGCGCAGCACCACGCTGCCCGTTACGGTGCGCAGGCGCGACACATCTCGGACTTAGCCGATCCGGACGCCAATGATTTTGTTCTCCTGGGTGGGCAAGACGGTTGGTGGGGCAGCGACCAGGCGATGGACCAAGTTCCGCTTTGGCGCAAAGGTGAGTTTGTGCGGGTCCCGCTCTCTTTAGAGAAGATCCGCGCTAGTTTTTTGACGGTCCAGACTCTGAACCCGCGCCACTAAGCAACGCCGTGCAGAGTCGAAATGATTTTCCTAAAGTCATCTCAATAAGCTTGTCGCTCGAATAAAGAGGGCCCGCTTCGTAGAAACGTTTGCGAACCCCAATTGCCATTCCCGGTGCGGTCAGATCCGAATTGTTTTCACGAAAAATCTCAATTTGGCGCGCCGCCATCGCGGCCGCCAGCTCATATGTCCAGCTGAGCGCATCGTAATCGATAAAATGCCCGAACGATCCGACCTTTGTCATCCCAGGGGGCAGTGAGTAGTAGTATTCCGCGTTCACCTCTCGTTCCACCACGGAGGCCTTGCGCGGGCGCGCGCTGTGCAATTTTAAGTCGAGGACCGACGACGCCAAATGATAGCGCAAGCCGTGAGCCGGCAGCGGGCGCCGCGCCCGACTCAACGCCTGCACCATCTTTTCGGGCATTGGCGCGCCGGTCTCGTGATGCCGAGCGTACCGGCGAATCACCTCGGGTTCCGACGCTAGAGTTTCCAAGAGCACTGACGGAAACTCGACCAAATCCGGGTTTGCGGTGTCGGGTCCGAGGAAATAGTGCCGCCGATTCGGCAGTAGTTCTTGAAGTACGTGCCCAAACTCGTGAAAGAGCGTCGTCGCCTCTTCGAAATTCAGGAGCG
Source organism: uncultured Pseudobdellovibrionaceae bacterium (assembly GCA_964519985.1). Classification (GTDB taxonomy): domain Bacteria; phylum Bdellovibrionota; class FAC87; order UBA2466; family UBA2466; genus JAIEOG01. The sequence continues at coordinate 219,598 of CAZFMF010000002.1, forward strand.
CTTTCCCCGTGGAATCCGGAGCGTTGAAACTGGCATGCAAAAGCGCCGAACTGAGTTTGCGTGTCCCCCCCGCCAACGCAACGGCGTTCGTCATAGCGGTTTCCAAGAACCAAGGCTCTTTCCCCGGGCGAAGAAAAGGATCGACGATAAAGGTCCCCAGCAAAGCATCGTCGGCGCCGTTGAAAATCGCGAAGGGCCGTGCCTCCGCCCAAAGATCCGCGCCCGAGATGGCGCGGATGCGAATGCCGAAAGCCGTTTCGCAGTACCGAAAAAGGGCATCCAAAATATTCTCGAACTCGAGGTAAGGACGCACGGATTCATCGTCGACCCCGGCTTCACGTAGCATTTGCTCCGTTACGAAAACGATATCCCAGGGTTGCGGCGCGCGCCCAAGGCGGGCGGCGATTTGCCTTTTTTCCCGTGCGAAGGCGGACGCCGAGAGTTTTTTCAGGCGGGCAAACTGCATAAGCAATCCCCTCGCATTCCCACTCGTCGAATCCAGATTGTGTTCAGCCCAAGAACCGTACCCTAGCCGTTGCCCCTTACGCGCCCGGCCCGCCAGGATGAGATCAATGAGTTGGTTGTTCTCGGGCGGGGCACCTCCGTAAGCCTCCATCCAAACTTGCTGGCGCGTCGCATCGATTTCAACGTGGGCCAAAATCTTGGAGTACTCACTCCACTGCGACGTATCGACGAAATAACGCATCCCGTCCCGCTTCAGCTGTGCGAGCGTCTCTTTCGGAAGTCCTCGTAACTCGGCGCGGGTAAAGGACAGGGGTCGGCGGAGGTACAAGTTTTCGCTGAAACGCGTGATCTGCTTTTCGAGCTCGGCCGACAACCCTTCCAATTCCCATCCGTCGATAACCTCCTTGACGTGCTTGGATCGGATCGAAAAATACGAGAGCATCACTTCTAAAAGGCGCTGATTCTCGCGGCTCATTCCTGCCATCTCGGAAAAGCGATTCAACCGCTCGTAAAGCTTCGCGTTGAAATAGATCTCGCTTTTCAATTCGGCGAGAACTTGTTGTTCGTGCTTCGCATCGATCGAAAGGGAGCTTTTGTTATCCAGTCGGAGCAGCCCATCCATCTTCGAACTGCCTTCATCAAGCTCGTTCATTAAGCTATCGAAAGCGAGGACGGTATTGGCAAAACTCGCGGCTTCCGTCGGGCGATTGACGATGCGTTCAATCGTACGGTCGATTTTCAATCGCAAGCGCTTGGTAACCGCACGAACCTCGTCAACCGTCTTGGGAAGCTGGGGAAGGTTTACCCGAACATTTTGGCTGTCCGCGAGTTTTTCCAGCACTTCGATGGAAATCGGGCCGTCAACTAAGGCGTTCCCGCTCAGACAGTAAACGAGTGCAAGCCCGGCAAGTCGCCTAACCCCATATCCCATCCCTTGGTCTTGCCGTAGTGCATCAGGCCGGTCAATCGCGCTGCTTGTCACGTCGCGCCATGACTTTCCGGGATGCTGGGCGCAAGAGAGTCCGTTGGGGGTTTACGAAGATGTCCTGGAAACGGCTTATGCCCGCGATTGCATTGATCTTGTTCTACTCGGTCATGGGAGCCGCGATAGCCCCAACCACCGCGCGCGCCGGCGTTTCGGCCGCTCGACTCTATGTCCCAACGGGATACGATGAAACGGACGAAATTGTCGTCGTGGTCGAAGGTTACCTCGACAGCACTTGCTACCAGATTCGCAATGCGAAAGTCGCGTTGACCGGCGCGGTATTTGAGGTTTCTCCCCAGGCAGAAAAGTACGGCGATGATTGCGATCCCTTGCCGGTTCCTTACGTCTTAGAAGTCGTTTTGAATCCGGAGGAACCGCTGGCACCGGGTCAGTACAAAGTCCGCGTGGCTTCAAAAACTAAGAGTCTCGTGGAAACACTGCACGTCACCGCGGTGGAGGACGACGCGGTCGACAACTATCGCTACGCGCCGGTAGACGGCGCCGCGGTAGGAGTGCTTTCCGGCGGGCGCATGCGGGCTACGATTGAAGGCCGATTTCAAAATACCTGCATGGTGATGGACCGGATCGAAATCTCAACCCAAAACGGAAAGACCTACGAAATGCTTCCCATTGCCAAAATGCTCAAGCGTGATGCGAAGGGAAATCCTTGTCGTCAAATGGAGCGTCGCTTCGAAGCCTCCCGCGATTTCGCCGAACCGCCGCCGGGTCGCTACCTGCTCCATGTCCGCAGTCAAAACGGCCACTCGGTAAATCATATCTTTACGAATCTCTGGTAGACCGTGCCGGAACTCCGCATTCCTTTGCCATGGGGAAATCTTTCGGCGCTCCAATCTGGGCCCCCAAGCGGAACCCGTTTTCTCCTATTGCACGGGTGGTTGGACAACGCCGCCAGTTTTACGCCGTTGACGCCGTTCTTGCCCAAAGAGTGGAACTTGATCGCTTTGGATTTTCCCGGACACGGGCACTCCGATCACCGGCCGGCGGGAATGACCTACCAACTCGGCGACGGCGTTTTGGATACGCTGCGGGTAGCGGACCACTTGGGCTGGAAACGGTTTTCCTTACTCACTCATTCTCTAGGCGGTGGAGTCGGAACGCTGCTGGCCGGCGCTTTTCCCGAACGGATTGAGAAGCTGATCTTGCTCGATGCCCTCGGCCCACTTTCCGCGCTGCCCAACGAAACCCCGCTCCGCTTGGCAGAACTCTATCGTCTCGAGATCAAGGAGAGACGTCCGGCACCCGTGTATCCGGACCTCCAGACGATGGTCCGGGCTCGTCTGCAAGTCGGAGGACTTAGCTCCGAGTCCGCCACCCTATTGATCGAACGTTCGGTGCGACCCGTGGAAGGCGGGTACGCTTGGCGCTCAGATCGTCGCCTGCGGTTCCCATCCCAGCGCTACACTGAAGAACAGGTGTTGGCTTTTTTCGATCGGATCCAATGTCCTACGTTCGCGGTATTTGCCGAACAAGGCGTGGTGCTGACTCGACTCGATTGGGAGAAGCGCGCCGGGCGCATTCGCGGACTTCAATGGAAAAGAATTCCCGGCGAGCACCATGTGCACATGGACGCGCCCGAGGCAGTGGCGAAAATCATCCGCGCATGGTTTTAGATCAAACGGGCTGCGTTTGGTTGTAAGCGTTGTAGGCCGCGACTTTGTAGGCTTCCGCCAATGTCGGGTAGTTGAAAACATTGTTCACAAAGAAATCGATTCCCGCGCCAAGAATGAAAGCCGCCTGGCCGATGTGTACCAACTCGGTGGCCTGGGTGCCGATCACTTGGCACCCCAACAACCGACGGGTCTTAGCGTCGAAGAGAAGTTTTAGAAACCCGTGGTCATCCCCGAGAATTTTTCCACGCGCGAGTTCCTTGTAGCGCGCCCGTCCCACGACATATTCAACTCCCCGAGCCTTGAGATCGGTTTCTTGCGCGCCCACCGAAGAAATCTCAGGAATGGTGTAGATGCCGTACGGAAAGCTATCCGGAAAACTCCCGTTGCGAATATTGAACGCGTGCGCGGCCGCCAAACGCCCTTGCTCGCTCGAAGCCGACGCGAGACCCGGACTGCCGATCACATCCCCGACGGCGTAGATATGGGGCACTTGGGTTTGGTACCACTCGTTGACGGCAATGAGCGAACGATCGCTGGCGGCAAGTCCCGCCGCCGGGAGATTGAGCCTCTCGGTATTTCCATTGCGACCCATGCAAATTAAAAGCACGTCGAACGTTTGCCCCTTCCCGTTGATACTGACTTGTGCGCCCCGTTTGCCCTTGAGCGACGAAATATCACTGGTCCGCGAGTTGAACATCAATTGGATACCGCTGCGCGCGTACTGCGCCTGCAGTTCATCCGTGATCTCGGAATCCATCCAACTGAGAAGGCGGTCGCGCTGATCCACGAGGGTCACTTTGACGCCCAAGCGCGAGAAGATGCTGGCGTACTCGCAGCCGATCACCCCCGCCCCGAGCACCGCCATCGTCTTCGGTTGGTCTCGCAATTCCAAGACCGTGTCGCTATCGAAAATACATTCTTGGTTGAAAGGAATATCCTTGGGCCGCGAAGGCCGCGTGCCCGTCGCGATCACAATGAACTGGCCTTCAACTTCGTTGGCTCCTTGCGTCCCTTCGACGCGTACCTTATGCGGTGAAACAAAAGAAGCGCGACCTTGAACGTACTCCACGCCATTGCGCCTCAATTGCTCGGCAATCACGGCGGTTTCCCCTTCGATCACGCGTTGCTTGCGTCTCATCACTTCATCGAAGCGGGAGGGATCCTCGGGGCGGCAGGCGAGCGCCGCTTCGCGCAATGTCTTGCTAGGGATGGTGCCGGTATTTAAGCACGAGCCCCCCATCCAATCGCGCTCGATCACCAGAACCTTTTTCTTCAATTTAGCGGCTTGAATGGCCGCGCGTTGGCCACTGGGTCCCGAACCGATAACGACAAGATCGTATTGCGACTTGGAGGGCATTTGATTTCTAGATCGTAGCGGTCACGGAGGGGCGTTTCAAGGTTCTTGGCCAAGCCCGTCAAAGGCACGGCGCGCGCCGAATGCCGAAGCGAGCGCTCCGCCCAAGGCACCCGCTCCACCGCCGCAGGTCCAAAGGGAGAAAAAACGACCTCCGGCCAAGACATCCGAGGTCGCGGCAGTACCGAGAAATCCGATAAATCCACCCAATAGAACCGCCGCCGCCAGCGCCACGAGACTGCCGAGATTCCTTCGCGGGTCTTCGGGTTGCGCAAAGGCAAAGGCCCGTCCCAAGCCGGAAGCGAACCAACCCGCCACCGCGGCACCCAAGACACCGGAGAAAACCCCCATTGCGGGCAAGGGTGGAAACACCGAACTCAGAGCCCGAGTGGCGATCCACGCGGCCAAGGCCTGCAAGCAGAACGGCAGAACCGCCGCGAACCCCTCCCCGACCTCGGGGACATTTGAAAACAGTTCGCCGAGCGCTTGCGACGGCGAACGCAACGCCTCGCCCAGCTTCCAGGAAAAAAAAGCGGCCACGCCCGCGACCACCGCCCATGTCGCATCGCCCCAAAACCCCAGGTCCGCCGATGCGAACGACGTCCGTGCCACCAAAAAAGGGAAGATCGCCGCCGCGGCAACCCCGCCCCGCCAAGCGTCGCGCAAGTCGAGCGGATTTTGCGCACTCAAGTAGGAAAGGTGCAGCCCGACCCGCGAAACGCGCACGGGAGTGGGAACGACCTTCGGGGGTGGTGTGGGGTGCACTTCGTGGAAGGCGCGGAGTTGGTCGTCATATGACCGACGCCGATCCGGATTCGAGAGAATCCGGTAGGCCTCCGTGATGCGTTGAAAAATCTCGGTGGCATTGGCTTCAGCTGGACTGCGATCCGGGTGATAGCGCAGAACCATCCGCCGGTACGCACGCCGAATCTCCGGCAGCGTGGCGTGACGTTGCACCCCCAAAGTCGAATAATGGTCGAGAAACTGAGTCGCTTCCACAGCCCATTATAAACCTGATAAGATGAGGGTGCCTATGTCGTCAGACGATCCCAAATCAAAACGCCGTTCGATTCGATTCGCACCGGACATCGGGACCTACGCGAAAATCGATCTGGAGGCCAGCCGCGACGACGGGAGTTTTCAGCCGTCGGTGGTCGCGCTCGTTCCGGAAGAATCCGCAAAGGGGGTGGGGGTCGTCGTTCTCACCACCAACGAACTGCAAGTGGGTGCCTTCTGCAAGATCCAGGTGGGAATGCTGCAACCGTTGCGCGCGGAAGTGCGCTGGCGGCAAGACGTCGATCCCGGAATCATCCGTCTGGGCCTACTCTACCTTGAGTAGCTAGTCGCCAATATTGGATTCGGTTTCCGGGCTCGGCTCCGATACCGACCCCCCACTCGACTCACCACCCGACGCCGTTCCATAAATCCCGGTCGCACGCGCGTTTTTGCGACGGCGTTCCCCCGGTGCCTTCGGTTGCTTCGCGTCGAAAAAGCCCTTGTCGAAATTGTCTTTTCCCGCGTCCGCATCATTAATGATTCTGCCGCCCGTCGCTCCAGAACCCGAGCCGCCGGTGTTATCGGTAACCCCGGCGCCGGGAGGGACATTCATTCCACCGCCCGCCGTTCCCACGCCCGAACCGGGGCCGCCCATCAGGGAGCCCGTTCCACTCCCGCTGCCGATCGCACCCGGCGTTTTCTTTCCACCCGCCGTTTTCGAGAAGTCGAGATTCTGGGTCTCTTTTAACGCCGGCATCCCATCCGGCACCCGCGATGGAGTTCGCTCCGATTTGGGCTTTTCTTTATGGCCGCCGGAAGGGTCGAGTTTCATCTCGGCCGGTGGCACCGTCGGAGACGTCGCGACGGAAGCGGCACCCGAAGTGTTTTGGACTTTGGTCGCGGGATTCCACATCCCGGGTTCACGCACATCGCTGGCCTCCGTGGAAGACGCGGGTGGAGGCGGTGGTGGAGCGGCTGCCCGTCCGGTGGCCGCGGCCACCGGTCCATTGCCTTCAAACTTGCCGGTGATCAAACTCATCGGACGCCGGCTGTCGTCGGAAACTTTCCACGTATCCGCGTAGGCAAAAGGCGTTTGAGTCTTGTAGGCAACGGCATGCATTTCGGAACAGATATTCGGTTTCCATTGCGGGCTTCCCATATTTCCGCCGCCGCCGTATTGGTCCCGGGTACCCACCCCTTTTCCCATCGCATCGCCGGTCGGCGGCAGCCCCATCATCGCCACCCCCAAGGTCCACCGGGCAAGTTCCCACGGCGGAGCATCCGCCGCAATGACCGACACGGCCGCTTTGCCCGGGCCCGCCACCCCTCCGAACTTTCCGATCGTCGCTAGCGTATCTTTGAGGTTCCCCGGATCCCGAGAAAACTCCCCACAACCCACGGTATCGGCGCCGCCGTTACACATTGTCCGGGGCAGACTCTTATTCTTCGTCACCACGGCCACCGACGCCGAAGGCGCCCCAATCTTTCGGAAGCCCGATCGCTGTTCACACGTCCGGGCGGCGTCCTGCTTGAGCGTGTCGACATTTCCGCTGATTTGGTTCACGTAGTACGGAGTGAGAACAATATTCACCTGACAGAGTTTCGCGGCTTCCCGCACGAGCTCTTCCCCCATCTTCTGGAGACTGCCCGCCCCCGGCTCCACAAAAAGGCAGACGGGCCACCAAGGCCACTGGCGACTGTCACCGCTCGAGCTAGCATTTTGAGTGAGCTGCTTCCGCGCCGAACTGGCGGAGACCGACAGGCAAAGGCTGAGAAACACAAGACCGATTGGGGTGCGCATACCCTATCTTAGTCTTAAACGGGTTTTCTTCCCACCCATCGGTAAGTCGGTACCGCGCCAATCGGCAAGTAGGGCAAGCGGGTCAAACTCGTTTCAAGACTTTGCGTGTCAAGTCGGCTCTGAAGAAACGGAAGGTGATCGGGATTTAAGAAAACATTGTCGAAGGCGAACCACGTCGGCCAAAAATGCCGCCGCCACCAGCCATGTCGCGGGCGCCCCTCGTCTTCGTGTTTGCGCGAGACGTAAAAATCGACAACGCCGAGTTGCCCGCCGGGTCTGAGCAGGCGAATGGCATTTTCAATCGCGACGTACCAATCCGGCATCATTGTGAGCGAGTAGGAAAAAGTAACGACGTCGGCGGGCTCATTCCATTGGAACCGGCCGGCGTCAGCTTCGACGATCGAAATATTTGTCCAACCGCAGCGCTTCACTCGGTTCCGCGCACGGGCCAGAAGGCTCGGACAAAGGTCTACCACTACCGCCGATTTCAGCCTTTCGAGTTGGAGGGTGAACTCTAGATTCTCGCCCGTCCCGCCCCCCAGATCGATCCACGTTCCGCCGGCAGGAAAGTCGAGCGTTTCGACGAGTTCGCGGCGACCTCGCAAGAGGCGCCGACGAAACGCATCGTAAGCCGCACTTTGACCGCGGTAGAAACTCTCCAGTCGCTCCGAATGCGTTTTGCCCCGCACCGGTTTTAACGCGAGGTGGTAAAGCGTGCGCAGGTCGGCGAGGCTCACGCCGCCACCAGATCCGCGATGTAGAAGCTGCCGTAGGTCTGCACCCGATCTTGCAACGTGAGCTTGCGCGCCCATTCAGGGTGATACTGGAGCAGGTCGCCGACTTGCCAACGCGAACCGCCGCGATTGACCAGAATCGGATCCACATAGTCGACTTCCAAACCACCACTGCGCCAAAGCATGCGGCAACCGGGAGCGGCGCGATCGACGATTCCCTGCCATTCTTTTTCCAAGACCGGATGGTGGGCGTTGCTCAACCAATCCATATGGTCGAGCAGAACGTAGCGCGAGATCGAAAGCTGAGGATTGCAGTGCAGAAAATCGGCGATGGAGCCAGTGTGCAGGCTGATACGATCGATTCCGCCGGCTTTGAGTTTCGCAAAGGCATCGGGTTTCAGGTACTCCGGGCATCGCTCCTCCGAATACTCGCCCATGAAATACAGACCCCAGAAATAGTTGTCGCGGATGGGGATATTCGTAAAAACGCTTTCCACACTATCTTCGATAAATCGCCCAATGCCGCCTGGATAACGGCTATCGACCTGCTTGCGTTGCGGGCGGGGGACGCCGAGCAAGGAAAGCGTCGCGTCCCAGCTCACTACCCAGCGCACCATGATGTTCCACATCCGCTCGCTCAACATCTGGTAGAGGTGACGTTGCTCCGCCATGGAGGTCGCTTCAAAAAGCTCGACCAAGCAACCGCGCATTTTTTGCAAATCGATGTAGCTATTCACCATGCGGGCGAAGAGTCCCGAGGTGCCGCGGTAGTAAAAAGAGGGGCGCAGGCCTTCTCCGGAAAAGAAATCTAACTGCCGATCCCAGATCGCCTGCGCCGCCGGGGAGAGCTCGCCGCGCAAAACGCGACGGTACAACTCGGGAAATGTCGCCAATCGACCGCGGCCGAACAAGGAAAAGAATGTTTCAAAATCCAGCGTACGGATCCCGGCGAGCTTCAGCTCCAGCAGGGCATTCTGCTTTGGATTCATATCGACGCAGTAGATGTGCTTCGGATTGTCGAGCGCGTAGTCGAGGGCATTGCAACCGGCGCTGGTGATCATGAAGACCGTATCGTCACCGGTGAGCTGAAGGGCTTGGCGATCCACGCGCGGGTCTTCCCAACACGTGTTGTAGACGAGATGATTGCGGTGAACGAGATTGAAAAGACGACTGCTTCCCCAATCCACGAGTCGGTGGCCCATCGAACCCCCTCTTCATTAAGAAGGGTAAAGGATGTTTTTCAGGATCGGAGCGGAATTCCGTCAGAAGCGTGTTAGGGCTTATCCCGCGAAGCGGCGTGAGCCAAACCCGCCACATTGAGTTCGAGATCGAGTTTCAGAAGGTCCCAGTGGGCGGGAGAATTGAGGCCGCGCGCCGCCAACTCGCGACGCAATCGCGCGGCAATTTCTGATTCCAGGAAAGCCCGGCGTTCCGCCTCCGGTCGCGTCGCGGCTTGCTGACGCCATTGTTCGGAAGCGATGATCCAATCCGAAAGCTGAGCCGCACATTCCTTCAACCCGCGCACTTCCCCAAAGTGCGTGAGAAAGGCACGATCGCCGGGCAATGACGCCACCCGCGCGATGCTCTTCAATGCCTCATCGGCATTGAAATCGGTCGGACTCGTCGTAGGAAAGATAAATCGCCCGGCCGTTTGCAAGTCGGGGTAAGCGACGCCGAAAGAATCACCGGTAAAAGTCGCCCGTAACGACGAATCCCAAAGACAGAAATGGTGATTGGCGTGTCCCCGCGTGTGGAAAAACTCCCATTGCCGACTTCCCCAAGCTAACGCTTCTCCATCGGCCATCGCTCGGACGCGATCGGCGGCCACCGGTTCGATTTCCCCGTAAAGGGCCGCGAAACGCGCCTCGCCGTAAACCGCCTTGGCCCCAGCGATCAGCTTCGTCGGATCCACGATATGGCGGACAGCCCGCGGGTGGGCAAGCAAGGTCGCGTTGGGGCAACGCTTCATCAAAGCCGAACTTCCGCCCGCGTGATCCAAATGCACGTGGGTGATCACCACGTATTCGACGTCCGCCGGCTGAAGTCCCTGCTCGGCCAAAGCTTGCATGAGTTTCGGAACGGAATGGGTCGTGTTGTTTTCGATAAAGGCGGCCCGCCGCCCTTCGACGAGTAGAAAGGCCGCGGCGTAGCGGGGGAAGAGGTAATCGCAATCAATCGTCACACAGACGGACATGGTTTGTTCTACCGGGGCTCCGGCTACTTGGCGAGATCGGGAATCTTGATCTTCTCGTAGAAGGCCGTCCAATGGTCGAGACTCTTGCTCCAAGCTTTGCCCACCGGCGCGGTGACGCGCCCCGGGGCGCAATCGAAGAAATCGGCGAGCAAAGCCCCGAGATCGAGTTCTTCTACCTCGCGGGCCAAGACGTAGTCTCCGCCCACTTGATTGTCTTGCGTCAGGCATTCGGCGACGAGCTTCTTGCGCTGGAGGTATTCCAAAATCGAACGCACTTGGCGGCTATTCAGATCCCCAATGTCTTGCAGCCTTTCGAAACTCACCGCGCCCAAACCCTTATGGTGGGCGCGATAGAGCTCGGCGAGAATGCTCAAGACGCCTTCGCCTTCGCGCAAGGCGGGCTCGCGCCGAAATGCGATGAAGATATCCTTGGCGTTCTGAAAGAGAAAACTCACCTCGGCGCCGAGGATGATCACGATCCAGAGGAGATAAATCCAAAAACCCACGAGCGGAACCGCGGCCGCTTTGCCGTACGCGGAATTCGTTCCGTAGTGAAAGTAGATCCGCATGCCGATATTGGCCAAGATCAAGCCGAGGGTGGCGAACCCCGCCCCGGCGATCGCCGACTTCCACCAAACTCGCCGCACCGGCACGAATCGGTACATCACCAGAAAGATGCCGAAGACCAAGGCGTAGGGGATCACGTAATTGAGCAAGACGCCCAGGACCGGGATGCGCTCGAGCAAGAAACGGGTGACGGGAAAGCGCTGAAGTATCAGGGGCACGGAGAAACCGCCGATGACGACGATGGGAGCCAAAACGACGACGATAATAAAAGACCCGACCCGTTCGTGGAATGGCCGACTGCGATCCGACGACCAAATCGCATTGAGGGTGGTGTCGATATTGGAATACATCTGCAGTCCTACCCAACCCAGAATCAAAATGGCAAAGATCCCGACCGAACCGCTGGCACGGGTGACATTGGCCAAATAGGCATCTTTAAAATGGATGATGTAGGCGTTGATGGACTCCCGATGCTCCATCGGGATCGTGCCGAGAAAGTTCGCCAACATGGTTTGAATCGAGTCCTGCACCATTCCAAATTGGGCGAGAAAAGTGAAAACGAAGAAAGCGCCGGCCACGAGCGGGAGCAGCGAGAAGATCGTGAGGTAAGCCAGCGACTGCGCGCGGATGTTCACGCTGTCACGGTCGAATTCGTGCATCAGCATCCAGAACCAACGCTGGGTGCGGTGCCAGATCTTCTGGACGGCGTTGTCTTCTTTTTGTTCGAGCTGGCCCAGACGCACGACACGCTGCCCAATCTTCTTCAGCTCTTCATTCTGTACCGACACACGGCCTCCACTCTCTTTTTCGGCTTATTTGGGCTGGGAGAAAAGCCGATAGCGAACAACGATGAGACGTCAGCGTTTTTCTTTCCGAGAAAAGATCGAGCTCATCCGACCTTTCTTCGCCCCTACGCTGCTCAGCGTCGCCGTTTTTGTTCTTTCAACTCTAGGGTTTATCTTTCAAAACCGAAACGATCTTTTGATTTTTGCGGCGCAGCAAAACCGATTTTTTCCGGCCCGCGTCTTAGCCGCGATGGGCGCCCACGCCACCGAGGCGACGGAGACATTTCCCGAGCCTGCGTTCATTGAGTACTTACATAGCCTCTACGACCCGCGTCATCGGGGTCCGCAGGGTGTCGCTTTTGCCGAACTTCTACTGCGCGCCGGCGCGTCTCTTTCCGAGCGCAGTGCCGCGGGTTGGACGCCCATGATGCTCGCCGCCGGAGCCGGACAAACCGATATCGTGATGCTGCTGATCCGCCACGGCGCCGACATCGACGCGCGCGGTTTCGGCGAAGAAAACAATGAGGGGATGACGGCCCTCATGGCGGCCGCGATGCACGGCCACGCCGACATCGTGAAACTTCTGGTGGATCGGGGATCGAATGTCCACTTGCGCAGTCGCGCCGGCTATACGGCACTCTTGCTAGCGGCTTCCAAGGGCCACCTTCCCTGCGTAGAACTACTTCTCCAGAAGGGCGCTTCCGTTCCGCTCTCCACGGTTCAAGTCGCCGAACGCAACGGCCACACCGCCATCGCGAAACGTCTCCGCGAAGCCATGGACCAACCCCGCACCGAAGTCCTCCGCCGTCCCGCCAAATTCCCCGAAGAGTAAAGGTACCCACTTCCTTTCCAGTCATTGCGCACAAAGGTACCCGCTACCTTTCCAGTCAAAAGTCGTCAGGCTTTCCAGTCAGCGATGCGAAACCGCCACAGCCTTGCGAACAAAGGTACCCTGCCGCCTTCTGGACCAGCCAAGATCGGCAGCCTCTACGGTCATGACTGGAAAGGTAGCGGGTACTTGCGTGCGAGATGACTGGAAAGGAAGTGGGTACCTTTCATAAGCGCAGCGTCGATTCGCGGTGTTGGGCTTCTTGTTGGCGTTTCCACATTAGGGCGTATTCGCCCCCGCGGTTGACCATCTCGGCATGTTTGCCGCGTTCGACGATCCGGCCGTCTTTCAAGACCAAGATTTCATCGGCGTCGATCACGGTCGAAAGACGGTGCGCGATGACGAGCGCCGTGCGATCACGGGACACTTCGTTCAACGACGCTTGGATCTGCTTTTCGGTGTGCGAATCCAACGCCGAAGTCGCCTCGTCGAAAATCAAAATGCGCGGGTTCTTCAAGATCGTGCGCGCAATCGCCACGCGTTGTTTCTCGCCGCCGGAGAGTTTGAGACCGCGTTCGCCGACCATCGTTTCGTAGCCCTGCGGCAGCTTGACGACGAAGTCGTGGATGCGCGCTAGCTTGGCGGCTTCAATGACCTCGCCCTCCGTCGCCTCCGGACGCCCGTAGTGAATGTTGTACCGGATCGTATCGTTGAACAGCACCGTATCCTGCGGCACGACTCCAATGGACTCGCGCAGCGACTTCTGCGTGATGGCATCGATCGATTTGCCGTCCACGAGGACTTCGCCCTTTTGGATTGCGTAGAAGCGAAACAAGATGCGCGAAAGCGTCGACTTCCCGGCACCACTGGGCCCCACCACCGCCACGGTCTGTCCCGGCTCGATTTTAAAGCTGATGTTTTCCAGGATTTGCCGATCGGATTGGTAGCTGAAATCGACGTGTTTAAACTCTACTTTCCCGGGGCCCGGCGTCAACGCCGCCGCGCCGGGTGCATCTTGGATCTCGGCGTGGACGTCGATGAGCTCAAACATCTTGTCCATGTCGATGAGCCCTTGCTTCATCTCCCGGTACACAAAACCCAAAAAATTCAGCGGTAGGTAGAGTTGAATCAGGAAGGTATTCACCAGAACAAAGTCCCCGACCGTCAAATAGCCGCCCGCCACCCCTCGCGCGGCGAGCCACATAATGGCAATCAAGCCCACGCCAATGATGACGCCCTGACCGATGTTCAGCAATGAAAGCGTCCCCTGACTAATGACCGCCGCGCGCTCATACCCTTCCAACGCATGATCGAAGCGGCGAAACTCATGTTCCTCATTGCCGAAGTATTTCACCGTCTCATAGTTCAGGAGCGAATCGACGGCTTTCGTGTTGGCCTCGGCGTCCTTTTCATTCATTTCCCGCCGGTAACGCACACGCCAATCGGTGATGGCCAGCGTATAGAAGATGTAAATCGCCACCGTCAGGAAAGCGACGGCGGCGAACCAGAAATCAAATCGCACCAATAGAATGCCGGTGACTAGCCCAATCTCGAGCAACGTGGGAAGGATATTGAAAAGCATGAAATTCAAAAAGAACTCAATGCCGTTGGTGCCGCGCTCAATCACGCGCGATAGCCCGCCCGTCTGTCGCTCTAAATGAAAACGCAAGGAAAGCGCATGCAGGTGTTTGAACGTGCTGAGCGCAATCCGCCGCTGGGCATGCTGACCCACTTTGGAAAAGAGGTAGTCGCGCATTTCGCCGAACCCCTGCGAGAGCACGCGGGCGATGCCATACGCCAGAATGAACATCACCGGTACCGCCACGAGTTGCGCGGGTTTGGAAAGGGCATCGACCGCCCCCTTATAAAGGAACGGGACGTAGACGTTCACCAACTTAGCCGAAATCAACGCCACCATCGCCAAGACCACGCGCAGGCGCAAATCGTTGCGTCCCTCCGGCCATAGGTAGCCGGCCAGCGTGCGCATGGTTTTCCAGTCGCTGCGTTTTCGCGTGTACTTCGTTGCTTCGAAACGGGTGGGGTCGGCCATCGGCAGACTTTAGCAAGACCTCGGTGTATAAAGAAAGGCTCGACCGGAGGAAAAACTTGCGCGCCACACTTCTTTTCTTGGCATTTTCCGCTCCCGCCTTTGGGGGATGGGTTCTCAGCGGAAATCTCACCCAGGGCGGAACGCCCGGACCGTTGAAACAGTACTACCAAGGGGATAACGCCCGTCTGGACTTTCGGGCCGCGCCCGGTTCGCAGCAAGACAACTGGCTGGTCTACCGCGGCGGCACCGGAATGATTTCGGTAGTCGACTCCATAAAGAAGTCCTACCTCGAAATGCACGAGAAGGACGTGGAGCGCATTGGTGGATTGCTCGCCGCTTTCCCCGGCGCCCATCGCAATGCCGCACCAAAAGTTCAGCCCGGTGATATCACCTTCAAGAAAGACGCCGGTCAGCAGACGGTAGGAAAATGGAAGTGCACTCGCTACTCCATCCTAAACAAAGGCAAAAAGACCGGTTCGATCTGCGTCGTTCCGTTTGAAAGTGTCGGCGCCACGCCCACTGACCTAAAACCGCTCGCCTCCCTTGCTCGCACTTTTTCCTCACTGGGCTCGCTGGCTCCTCAGCAAAGCAGTTTTCTCGGTTGGGGGATTGGTGAAGCGCTCAAGCTCGGTCTGATGGTGGAAGCGGTGGGTTTAGATGCCGCCGGCAAACCGGCCTCCCGATTGGTGCTAGATTCGGTCAAAAAGGAAACGCTGGCGGATACCACCTTCGCCAATCCGGCGGGCTTCACGAAGAACGATCTCACGTCCCTACTGCAAGGAATGATGCTGAAGGGAAGATGAACGGTCGTTTAGTAAGCCTCACGCGTATTTAGTGGAGTTTGGAGCCGAGATCCCGTAAAGCAGGGCCCTGAGCACGGGAGGGCGAGGCAAGTGGGAAAGATCGGATTTCAGCTGTGGTTGGCGTTCCTCCTCGGCATTGGCGGCCTACCTACGGTTGCACAGGCTCGCAGACTGGCCGATTCTTGTGCCCAAATAGCTTCCCATTTCGGCACTCAATCTGACCCCCGATTTAATCCCGGCTACCTCGGCATTTGTGGACAAACCTGCGTGATCAATGCGGCGATGGCCGTCGCGGTAGCACAAGGCATTCGCCCTCCACCGGCGGCCGATCTATTAGCGTACCTTGTGGAAAAAGGGCATGTGGGTTTCGACCGGAAAAACGCTACGGGTGCCTTCGCTCTCAAGCAGGCCTTTGCGGATTTGGCGCGATACATGAGCCTCGCCCCCGTAGCCGCCGAAACGTTCATCGGCGCGGCAACCTTTGATGGCCTTCGGCGGCTGTCGTCGACCGACAGCTTGGCGATCATCGGGCTGCAGACCACGGAAAGAATTCCCGAAGGACATGCCCTTTTGGTAACGGATGTGAATTCCGCGCTAAATACCCTCTGGCATCGAGAACCCGGCTCGCCGGAAACGCTTCGTTGGCTTCAGTTTGAACCTACGTTTGACTTAGTCGATCGCGGCCAGGGCTATGTTCGTGTTCCGACCGGGCAATCTTCCGTCCGTAAGGATTTGGCCCCCGGACTGGAGTGGTTCTTCAAGAAACGTAACCGAGCCTATATGTCGGACGAACTACTCTTGATTTCGTTGGAAACACCACCGGCGACGATCGCAAGACGGGTGGCATTTTCCGATGAAATGATGAGGCGCCTGGAAACCGACGTGAGCGGAGACTCGGCCTGCGAGTATCTTTTCTCCTTTCGCCCCCTCCCCGACCAACCCGGGTACTACGTATCCAACATCACACGAGAGAAAGTGACCGCCTTCAGTCTTGGCGGCGCATTGGCGCGGTTCAAGACCCACGTCAAAGGTCTGTCGAAAACCCAATTGGATGCAATCGAGGCCCGGTTTCAAGATACCCAGCGTCGCCAATAGGCCGCGCGTGGGTTGCAACTGAGGTAGAATAAACCTCATGCCGAACTGGTTCTGGGTTGCCCATTCTGCGTGGCGTTATCGCAAGGAGTTGGTTGCGGGCGTTCAAGTCGTGGCCGAGATGCGCAAGAGCGCCAGTGATTTCACCCGCGAGTACATCCGACGCCGGGTCAAACAGGGACTGGTCACCGGTTTGGTCCAGGTACTCTTTCAAATCGTGCTGTTGCTGGGGGCGCTCTTGTTGGTCGTGGCCCAGCCTACGCTGTTTTCCCGGCTGGTCGCCTCGGCGGTGCTTTGGGCCATCACCGGCTATAATCTCTATCGCTTTTTCACCCACACTATCCCCGAACTCAAAGCGGTGCGCCGGACCCTGCGCAGCAAGAGCAAACGGGGAATGGTCTTAAAATACTTCCTGCGGATCTCGGTTGTGACGGAGCTGATCCAATGGAATCTTTTGCTCCCCGCGGTATGCCTGTTTACAGCGATCCTCACCCGATCCGCGATCGGCACCAACGTCTCGTTCGTTCGCCCGTGGGTCGATGCGTTTTCAAAACTCAATTCACTGCACTAGCGCGAGGCCGCTTAGCGTCCGACGCCCAACGGTCCATACGCTGCTCGAGAATATCGAGCGGCAACGCGCCGTTTTCGAGAATCGCGTCGTGAAAAGCGCGCACCGAAAACTTCTCGCCGAGCTTTTTCTCCGCCTGGGCGCGCAACTCAAGAATGCGTAAATGCCCGATCTTGTATCCGAGCGCTTGTCCCGGCATCACCAAATAGCGTTCGACCTCCTGAACGATATCGTGGTCAGCCTTACCGGCGCGAGCGCGGAAATACTCAATCGCCTTTTCTCGACTCCAACCCATCGAGTGAATACCCGTATCGACCACCAACCGGATGGAGCGCCAGATTTCGTAAGTGAGCCGGCCGAAATCGGAATACGGATCTTTGTACAAGCCCAAGTCCGGCCCCAAGCCCTCGGCGTAGAGCGCCCAACCTTCTACGTACGCGTTGTACCCCTCATGCTTGCGAAACTCGGGTACGCCTTCCATCTCTTGCGCGAGCGCGATCTGTAAGTGATGTCCCGGCACGGCCTCATGCAGGGTCAGTGCTTCCATTTCCCATTTCGGTCGGGCCTTTAGATCGTAAGTGTTGGCGAAGAAGTTTCCCGCCCGCCCCGCCGAAGGAGAGCCGGGTTGGTAATACGCGGTCGGCTGAGACGGAGCCGCATACCCCGGAATCGGCAGCACACCATAGGTTAGCCTCGGCAATTTACCGAAGAGCACCGGCAGTCCCGGATCGATTTTCTTGGCGAGCTCGCGGTAACCGGCGACTAATTCCTCTTCGCTCTTAAAGAAAAATCGCGCGTCCTTGCGCAGGAAGCCGTTGAACGCTTCGAGGTTGCCGTTGAAACCCGCCTTTACCTTCACCGCTTCCATCGCTTTGAGGATGCGCGCGACTTCGCTCACGCCGATCTCGTGGATTTGCTGAGGCGAGAGGTCGGTCGTCGTACTCTGTTTCACCTTGAAGGCGTACCAATTAGCACCATCCGGAAGATCCTTCCACGCGATGGTGGTGCGGCAAGCCGGGACGTACTGTTTGGCAAAGAAATCACGGAAGCGTTTCAACGCCGGAAGGACGGATTTATCCAAAATTTCCGCGGCGCGACCCGCGAGCCGCGTACGATCCGCCGCCCGAAGGGAGTCGGGAAAGTTCTGGAACGGCTCGAGGATGGGATTTTTCTTAGGATCTTTTTCTAGTAGCCCATCGAGTTGCGCGACCACCTTTTGCATTGCGACTTGCGGACCGGTGACTTTTCGATTCATTCCTTCGCTTAAGAGCGCCTGCGTTTGATCGAAGACCGCGGGAATGCCTTCCAACCGGGCGAGGATGTTTTCATACTCCTTCACGGAGCTTTTCGACATAATCGCAATCGTCTGCGGGATTTCGGTTTGGACTCCCCACATTTGGGAAACGGGCAAAAGCTCGTCCGGAAATTGCGCCCCGGCGCGATTTTCCTCAAACGTTCGGCGGATCAGATCGTAGTTCAATGCCTCCGAGGGTTTTAGAGCGGAGCGTTTGATCTTACGCAGTATTTTCAGCGGTGCCTCGAGTTCGCGTTTGCGCCGGGCGTAAGCGGCCAGTGAGCGGTCCGTCCATTTGCGATCTTGCCCCGGGTAACCCACCGACGTGGCAAACTCGGGGAACTCAGACATCTGGTATTCCCAAACGCGCGCGATCAGCTTGTTCAAGCGGATCGCATCGGAAAACTTACCTTCGAGTTTGGCGCAATCGCGTTCTAAGGGGGTCAACTCGGCGCGGGCCATCGTTCCTCCGGAAATCACTAAGCTGAAGATCAAAAGTGAAATGGGTTTCATGGATTTCGAAACGCTATCGGAAATCCCGGTGCTGGTCTATAAAGGACGCATGACGACGGAAAACTGCCGACTCTGTGGGACGACGGCCGATGTCATGGGCATGCTGCCCAGCGACAACCGATTGTTTCTGCATTGCCCGGAGTGCGCGTGCGTTTTTGTTGCGGGCGCGGGACTGCCCACCGAGGATCTCGAAAAGCAACGCTATCTCCAACACCGCAACGATCCGACTCCCGAATACCAAGGTTTCTTAAGTCGGTTGGCGGCACCGGTCGCGCGTTTGGCTCCGACGGGAGCGCGAGGTTTGGATTTTGGCTGCGGCCCGATCCCCGTCATGTCGGCGTTATTAGAGAGCCAGGGCTTTACGATGGAGAACTACGATCCGTTTTTCTTCGCCGACGCTGCCCTGCTCGGCCAAACCTACGACTTCGTGACCTGCTGCGAAACCGCGGAACACTTCCACCACCCGGAAAAAGAGTTCGCGCTGCTGAACCGGCTCGTAAAACCCGGTGGTTTCTTGGCGGTGATGACGCAGATGCGATCGCAGTGGGATGGCTTCTTTGAATGGCACTACCCCCGCGATCCCACGCATGTGGTTTTCTACAGCCCGCGCACGATGCGTTGGCTGAGTCAGAAGTTCGATTGGACGCCAATGTTCTTTCCGGAGAACGTCGTTATCTTCCAAAAATCCTAAAAAGCGGCCCGCACCCGTTCCCAACTTTCAGGATGGAACTTCGACAGATTGACCGTAAGGGTCTGTTCTATCTGTAAATTGGCCAAGGATTTCGGCGTATTCCGCGATTATACGTCTAAAGGTTTTACAGTCGAACCGCTGCTATTCCCTTACCCCCACTGGCATTGCCCTTGCTCAAGAGGCTATGGGGGGGGCAAATGTTTCGATTTCTGATGTGGGCATCTGGTTACTCGGCAAGCTTCGCTGGCGCGTTCCTGTTTTTCAGCGGCGGGTGCGGCGCGCTTCATGCGAGCGACGCGTCTTCTCCGGGGACTTTTCATTCGATGCAGACACCTACGCTTGAAGTGCATCAGAGTTCGCTGTGGGAGCGACTCCCAAATGGAGTGCTTAGTCCAATCCGGCTTTCACGGAGTGGAAGCCTATCGGGCTTTCAGCACCCGTGGACGGAACGGCTGGTTTACGATCAATACAAAGCTTGGAAAACCCCGCCCGACTCAGTCAAAGAATTCGTACGCCTGTTCGAGCAAAGAAACGGACTACACCCGAACTTTGCCCTTAGTTCAATTCCCACCCAGATCGCTTCGCAAACCGGGGGCCACAGTGGGAACCGCGGTCGAAGCGCGGCTGTGACGGGCCAGCACCAGGTTTCTTCGCCGCCGTCGAACGCGAAGTTAGCCCAACGCGCGACCGCCTCCACTCCGTCGAACTATAATGTGATGGAGATTGATGCCGATCGCGATTGCCGCGCGATCGATACCGAGGCGCAATACGCTGGCCGGCCGGTCGACTTCAATTGCCTTTCACCGAGCGACGTCGTCTTCAAAGCCAAGGGCGCTCAATTTGAAAAAGCGCCATCTCTTTTCGTCCCGGGACTCAACAATGGCCTTTCGCTCGGCAATCTAAAACAATACTTTGCCGATGCTAGTTATCTCGAAATACGGAACTACCGAGCCCCTTTCTCGTTCGTTTCCACCAAGGACGGCCACACTAAGCTCCTCGAAGTCATGGTGAAAGGGAAGATCCAAAATGTTTTCCGAGTACCGGGCGACAAGTACGAGCCCGTTGTCCCCCATTTTGAGGCCAAGGTTTTTGTAAAGATCGGCGATACGCCCGATGAAATGTGCGTCATTGGCATCCAACCGATAGAACCCCCTCAGAACGATGCGGTGAAAGCCGGCTATCAGCTTTGTGAATTCGTGGGCGATCCGAAAATATTCGCCGAGGAGCGCCACTTGCAGTCTCCAAGGCTAAAGCGGGCAAGTGAAAACCAGAGAAATATTGGTTGGGCACGGGCCTTCCAGCGGAGAAATGAATTGATGACGAACCCGCCCAGTTGTCATTCAGTTTCGGTTGATGAACTTCGTCGCCAATCTCTCGACTATCCGCCTATCGAGCGACCTTCAGAAGCACTCACGAGCGACGGGCGATTCAAAGTGCGCGAGCGCTGCAACGCGGACGGTACGCCGACCCGAAGGTAGTAACTCCGACGCCGGAGTGAATTTATCCGTCACGTGACGGATAGGATCGAAAGAGACGCGCTCGCTTCGCGATGCGAGATTGCTTCGTCGCTGCGCTCCTCGCAATGACGGCTCGGCCCTCGCAATGACGGCTGGTCCAGCGCAATGACAGACTAGTCCAGCGCGATGTAGCGGATCTCTAGGATCTCCACATCGACTTCGCCCTTGGGTGCGCGAAAGGTGATGGTGTCGCCGACTTTGGCTTTGAGGAGCGCGCGGCCGAGCGGGGAGATCCAGCTGATGCGGCCTACCTTGGCGTCGGTTTCGTCGATGCCGACGATCACGAAAGTTTTTTCTTCTTCACCGTCCCAATCGACCCGAAGGGTGGCGCCAAAGCGCACCGAGTCGGCTTGGGTGTTGGCCGGATCCACGATTTCGGCGATTTCGAGGCGTTTGGTCAGAAAGCGGATACGCCGGTCGATCTCGCGCAGGCGGCGCTTGCCGTAGATATAGTCGGCGTTCTCCGATCGATCGCCCAGCGACGCGGCCCACGACACCACTTCCGTGATCTTGGGACGCTCCACATTTAACAGGTGCGTCAGCTCGGCGCGTAGGCGCTCATGCCCCTTTGGCGTCATGTAATTCTTGGTCCCCTCGGGGAGCGCCGGTGCCTCTATCTCGGGGCTATCGTCTTCGGCTTCGTCGTTTTCTTTTACGAAGGCTTTGCTCATCCCGGCTCTCATAGCATATCGTCCCGACGTGGGAACGAGATTTCAACATTGGGTAGCCCGCACACCCCACGCTCCATCGGATCTTCCAAAGAGTCTGGATGACATCGGGCGGATATTGCTGGAGAACCGGCACTTCGCGCCTTTGGAGAAACTCGAGTACGGTGATCATGGTTTGGCCCGCGCGGTCGAATGTTTGAGCCGTGCGCTTAAAGAAGGCAAACGCATCGCCCTCTACGCCGACTACGACGTGGATGGCACCATGAGTTGCGTGAGCTGGGCATGGTTCCTCAAAGCGGCCGGCTTTTCCAATTTCGTGACTTATGTGCCCTGCCGCTTCAAAGAAGGCTACGGTGTAAATCTCGGCGCGGTGAAACACCTCATCGACGTTGAGAAGGTGAATGTCATCATTACGATGGACACCGGCATCACCGCCAATGAAGAAGCGCGCTACTGCGCCGAACGCGGAGTGGAGTTTGTCTGCACGGATCACCACAAAATCCAGTTGGACAAGATGCCCGATTGCATCACGCTCAACCCGAAGCAACATCCCGATGAGACCTACCAAGAGCTTTGCGGCTGCGGGATCACGTTCGTTTTGCTCCGACAACTGGCCAAAGTTTTTCCCGTGCCCGACGAAACCTGGACCGACTTGATGGCCTTAGCGGGAATGGCGACGATCTGCGATGTCGTACCACTCAATCCGGTGAATCATCGGCTCGCCCGTCTTGGCGTGTCGGCGCTGATGCGCAGCCGCCGACCCGTTTTGCGCCGGCTGCGGGAAGCGGCCTCGCTGGAAAAAAACTTGGATGAATCGGATGTCGGGTTTCGTCTGGGGCCGCGCATCAATGCCGTGGGGCGGCTCGGCCACGCGGATCAAGTGATTGAAGCTTTCTTAAGCGAAGATCCGGAACCGCTCATCGAGCATATGGGCCGCTGCAACGACGAGCGCAAAGAAATCCAAAAACGCATTGTGCGCGAGGCGAGCTTGTTGGGAGCGGATCACGCCGAAAACCCCCTTCTCTTCCTGGGCGGAGATTGGCACACCGGTGTGGTGGGGATTGCCGCCAGCCGAATCGCGGAAACGTTTTGGCGCCCGACTTGGCTCTTCCAGCGCAAAGACGGGATCGGTAAAGGCTCCGCGCGTTCGATTCTGGGATTCGACGTCACCGATGCCATGCAGTCCTGCGGAGACCTGTTTACGAAATTCGGAGGGCACCGGGCCGCCGGCGGCTTCTCCTTTCCACTGGAAAACGAGGCCGCCATTCGCGCTGCCCTCACCGCCTACGCCGAGCGCATCAAAGCCCAAGCCCCGAGCCTTTGGGAGAGCCGGGCGCTTTTCGACTGCGATCTTCCCATTGCGCTGGCGGAAACGCGATTGGCCGATGTTATCGAGCAGTGGAAGCCGTACGGCAATGCGTTCGAAGAGCCGCGCTTTCGCATTCAGGGCACCATCCTCGGCACCCAGTTCTATAACGACAAGTCCACCGGCGAACGCAAACATACCGCGGTCATGATCGGCGAAGCAGGGCTGCCCGCGCGTAAAGTTCTTTTCTTCAATGAGGTGATTGAAGCGTTCCAAAAAGCTCGTACCGGTTCCTTTATTGTCTCCGCCAAGCGCGATCGCTACCTGGGTCGCGAATCGCTTTCGCTGCTCGGCGTCGACTACGAAGTTTGACGCGCCCGCCCCGCTAAGCCAGATTACGTTCTGGGTAGGGGGTAAAATTGAAAAAATTTCTTTGCGCATTCGTGCTTGGCATTTCTGTTTCAGGGTTCGCGGCGGGGGTTGATTTCGACGCGATTGAGAAGGATTTAGGCGGAAACGGCGTTCGGGGTTGGATCCACGGCGCCGCGCATGATTTGAAGCAGTACGTTTTCTTCTACCGCGACCCCAATGACTTTTTTACCCACGCGGCATTCACCTTAGTCGCCGCCAATCCGAATCTACTCAACCAGCTCAAAGCCGTGCAGCGGCACGACGAAGTCATTATCCACGGCACGTACCTGAAAAACCCCAGCCCCCAACATCATATCCGAGTCACCCAAGTGAAGGTCGTGACCCCTTTCAACTCGGGCGTGAAGGCGCCACCCCGCAAACGCGACGCCGTTCTCCCCAAGGATCTCGAAGGTGGGACAGAGTTTTTGGCGACGGTGCACGCGGTGGAAGCCGCCGGCGCAGTTCTCGTTTTTGAGTACAAGGATGCGATAGTCCCGATGTTCGTAAAGGATACGACCCATACGAAAGATCTTTATCGCGGGGACAAAGTGCGGGTGCACTACGTCATCCAAAAAAGCCCGACGCTGCCCGCGCACGTTCAGCTGGACCCCAAAGCCAACCCACCGGTCGAAGTGCTGGAAAAAGTCGTCGACGGTCACGGCCAACCAATCACTCTGGAGGGCAATCTGGTTTTCTTTCCCAAGAGTCCCCAGATTATTTTCGGCATCTACGCGTTGCAAACGGTCGACGCCAACGGATTGAAATTGAACTACACGCTTGTGAATTTCGACGACTTCGACGCATTCACGGAAATCCGCCGCAAGATGGAAAAGGTTTGGGAAGCCGAGAAGGCTACCCTCGAGGACGGCCGGAACTGTTTCATCAACCCAAAGATCCGCATCAAGGCGACCGGAATCAAGAATGTGACCTCGCCATCGCAGGCCAATCCGCAGGTGCTGTTGGAGGGCCCCGACGCTATCGAGATTCTTGCCCCGAAGCCTTGACCCGGCGCTTTTCGGGACAGAACCCGGGCCGCGGGCCCAGCTCCGGAAATTTGCGGCAGACCTGCGGGCGTTTTTCGTAAATGGTGCACAAGCGCGTCTCGGCGTGCAAGAAGACGCAATCGTCGTTGGGGCGTTGCTCGAGGATGAACAGTCCCGTGGCGACGCGGTACGAGCGGATCAAACGCTGGTCCATGAGCTTGCGGGCGATTTTCTTGATCGACTGCGACGCTTCTTCGGGTGTGATGAGCTCCATGCGCTGCAAGTCCGCCACCGAGACTTCAACCGGCAAAGTGCAGCAGAGCGAATGGCAGCCTTTGCATAGGGCGGGACGATACTTGATCCAAGTCGACAGGCGACCGGCGTCGGCGGGTTCTCTCACTTCGCCCTCCGTTGCGCCAAGGCCTCGGCGAAGAAGTCGGAATTTCGGGCCAGCATTTCCATATATTCCTTCACGTCTTCCGCATGCGCAGTGGGCAAAGCGGAATACGGAACCACATCCTTCGGCGGAACGAAGCGAAAAGTAAAGTTTACGCGCCGGGTCTCAAAGCCTTCCACGTGAATGGGGAACCGATGCCCCTGCTTACGGTCCACCCGCTGCACCCGGTGAAAGAGCCGGTTCTTCCACTGGTCGCCGGCGAAAATCTGTAACGAGCTATCTTCTAACCACTGCTGCAACACCACTTGGCTGGGGTGGCCCTTGCCGCGGCTGGCGACAAACTGAAAAAGAGCCCGTTCCCCGAATGAAATGGACGCGACCGGACCAGGTTCAAAGTCTTTGTGCTCGCCCACCCGAGCGGTATCGATTCGCTTACCCTCGAGCTCCCGCATTCCGTAAAGATTGACCAAGCAGGTGTTCAAATGCCAACCGGGTGGCACGAACGGGGGAGGCATCTTCGTCCGCACCCAGCGCTCAATGCGCGTCACCACTCGCTTGAGGACGTCGGGAAAGGGTTCGGCCGAAACACTGCGAAACTGGGTGCCCTTCGGCGGGTGGTAGTAGCCAAGGCAAGCAAATTGCCAGTTCCCCAACCAGTAGACGGGCCGCAACAAAGCGCGCTCAGACTTTCCGGGCGGCGGCGGATGGTTCTTGGCATAACGCTTTTCCCAAATGGGAAAGAGCTCCGAGATCCAGTCCAAAATCTCCGCGCGTTCCGGCTTGGTAATAAAGCGCGGATCGTAGTGCAGGCCCGGACGGGCCCCCGAGCGCGGCCGGAAGGCCGGTCGTCTAATCTTGTTTCTTCCGGTATTCACAATGTGCGTAGACGACGTGGGAATGGTGCACTTCCCGAAATCCAAGACGCTGAAGCACCTTATCTTGCAGCGATTCAATCCCCACTTCGTGAAACTCCAAAATCGCCCGACAATCTAAGCACACCACGTGATCGTGGTGATCGGGACGTTGAATCTCATAAACGGCCTGGCCCGCCCGATCGGTCAGACTCTCTCGCATCACCCCCGCATCTAACAGAACGGGCAAGTTACGATACACCGTCGCCGCTCCGACCTCGGGATACGCCTTGCGTACTTTCTGGACGAGTTCGGGGCCGGTGAAATGGTCGGTCTGCTGCGCGATCACGTGCAAGATATGCAATCGGGTTTGACTGCGATTGAGCTTCTTCAACGATTGATACCGCTCCAGCTTTTCCCGCAAATCGGCTTCGGCTCCGGCCGACAAAGGCTTCGCCTTCTTGGCCGTGCTTCGCGGCCGACCGCAAGGAAATGTGCGGGGGATATGAGTCATGGCCGGGAATATGTCAGGGTCCGGTCGGGGGTGCAATAGCCGCCCGCGGAAATGAACTTGAGAATCATTCTCATTTTTGTTAGCCTGAATTCCGATGAAGAACGATTCGCTTCCGAGGTGCTACAGCGTCAATGATGTTCCCTCCTTCTTCCTCGAGGGACTCGACCCACACTGCGCAGTACTCGAACTCCACTTGGGAGAAGAGAAAGTGCGATTGACCCGGGATGCGTTTTATTCGATGGTTGGATCGCTCGCAAAAATGGCGGTGGACCTCTTGGAAGCCGCCCCCGAACGGCGGGGACTCATTGTCAATTGAGGTTTTGGGTTCTTGGGGGAAATCAGAAAAAAACTGGGGCTATTGGCGCTGCTCTGCGCTTTGCCGGTCTGGGCGAATGGTGATTTCTGTACCCAGCGAATCGCGGCGGGCCGCCTACCCCTTTTGCACCAAAGCCAGTTCCTTCAAGACGTCGCTCGGTACCTGACCGGAAGCCCCGACCACGCCGAAGCCGTCTACATGGGCTACCGGCGGCGCAACTCGCCGAACGATCCCAATCTAATTTATCCCCCCCAAGCCCCGTCTATCGCCATTCCCAACGCTTTGACCGATTTGTGGAAAGATCTTGGCCTGGACCGAGAAACTTTTTCGCCCCCGACGGGTGTCTGGCAGCCGGCGGCGAGTAAGCTGTGGGCCCGGCGCTTGATCTCTAATTCCAAGGTCAAGGGCCAGGGACGACTGATCTACCGGCGTAAAGGAAAGGCCGGCGATGCTCGGATTTCGATTGCGCAAACTTGGGATGGAACTCCCGGTATCTTCCGGGAAACGGAAATTGCGGTGCAACGTACGGGTTCATTGGATTGGGATTTTTTTGTGTACGACGAGAATGGCAAACTATCGGCAAGTTCGATTTTTCACACGCGGTCTAAGGCCGATATCGATGCCCCCGCGCCCATCACGTGTTTGACTTGCCACTACGATCCGGTGGCGCGAGTTTTCACCTTCGCGCCAAAGTCGACGGGCTTCTCGGAGCGGCTGTCGCTGATTCTACCTTAGCCTACTGGGGCTGGTGAACGAATTGAATCGAGGTGCTGACCGGTCCCTGGAGGCACTGCGCCGTACCCGTCAAGTTCAGGGTCAGCATATAGTTCGCATAGGTTCCGGTGCCTTGCAAAGCTCCCGAGCACGGCTGACCGTTCACATTCGCGAAAACGAAGTTCATCTGCGAGATAGTCTTGCCGGAGTAAACACCTTGAAACGATCCCGACGAAGCGGCCGGGTTCGTACCCCAGACACCGGAAATCTGTCCGCCGGATTGCGCTTGGACCGTCATCACGATCTGCTCTTGCTGTTGGGCACCGCGAGTCACCGCGCCGTTACCGGTATAGACACCCATGTAGTTCGTCCCGCAACCGAGCAACAACATCGCAACTACTAAAAACGTCAAAACGCGCATATTACCTACTCCTGTGAACCGTCGCCTCAAGGCAAACGGATTCCGCAGGTCCTAGACAAAGCAAAGTCGATGCCATCGGATTTGCTTCACGATCGCGGTGCAAAACACCGTCGGGTCGCGTGATTGTTTTTGCAGATTGCCGTTTTTTGTCCGCGTGTATTCTGACCGTATACTAATTGACTTTCTGTTTATAGCTGGGAAGATATTTACCCTGTGGAAGACAAAATTATTATCGATAGCGACGTCACTCCCAATAAAACTTCCGGCGTGAAACCGGTAAAACAGTCCGCGCCGGAGATCGCGGAACTGGCGGAGCAAGTAGGGAACTTCACTCACTACTGGGGCTTTAAGCACATTCACGGTCGGATCTGGCTGCACCTTTTTGTTTCCGCCCAACCCTTAGATGCGGGCGCCCTGATTCGTCGTACCGGAGTCTCCAAAGCTTTGATGAGCATGTCGCTCAAGGAGCTGTTGGAAGAAAAGTGGATCCGACCGGCGGGAAAAAGCGCTTCCAAAACTCAGCTCTTTGACGTGAACGAAGATCTAGCGTCCGTTCTTTCCGGTATTTTGCGCGCACGCGAACGCAAACTCTTAGAGCGGATGGGACGGGCCTTTGAAAGTGTGGAAAGGGTCTCCGAGGAAGCTCGCGAACAATGGAAACTCTCGGCGGACCGGATTGGCCACCTTTCCGAGATCCTGCATTTTGGTCGGACCACTCTAGAGGGCTTGCTACAATCCGCCGAAACCAGCCTAGGACAAGGTCGCAACTACCGCGCCTAGTTTTTAACGTCCCGCGGCTTGGCTTTCACCTCAACTGGCCTGAACAATAGGCCCATTATTTGAAGTAAACGGCTTTTCATCGGAGGTTTCATGAAGCAACTGCTTTGCGGCCTTGGCGTAGTCGGATGTCTTCTCTCCACGGCGGCGACCGCGGCCGCCCCCGAAAAGATTCTGTTTGTCACTCTGGGTGGCTATGACTCCTGTAGTAAATCTTCCCGATCGGACCTGCCCCCATTAGGCACGGGCATGTACCCCCGATCGGAAAAAGTTTCCCAGGCGGTGGCGACGAAGAGCCGCGGCCTTAAGATCCTGTGGATCGCCGGCTGCCTTGAAGCGGAGGCCCCGCCGGACGGTGAGGGGCAGTTTGTCTATTCCGATCGGCCCCGAAGCCTGGATCATGGGGACGCGCGCAAACTCCGGAATGAAATTGAGGCCATCGCCAAGGCGGAACCCGGAATTCCTGTCTTTATCGCCGGTCATTCTTACGGTGGCTGGATCGGCATGTATTTAGCGGATGAACTTCATGCGTCCGTAAAAATCGCAGGCCTTTTCACGGTCGATCCGATTAGCCCCGACTGCGGGCCCATGGAGTTCGTATTCGGTGATAGTTCGTGTCACCGTGCTCCGGAAGACTTTGACAATAAGGCCATCTTGAAACGGGTTGGGAACTGGGTGAACTTTTACCAAACCGCCGACAGCTGGCTCTCGTCTTCCAAGATTCCGGGGGCGGAAAACCACGAGATCGAATTCACTTGGGGACCGCACGGCGATATCGATTCCGATCCGGGCGTCTGGAAGCGCATCCAACAAGTCGTAGAGAGTGTCGTTGCGAGGCCGTAGGCCGCGGCAACCTCGCATCCCTCCGAGATGCGGGTTTGCTTCGTCGCTACGCTCCTCGCAATGACAGGAAACGAGGCTCGCGGCGTTCGCGAAGGGCCTTTAGGCCTTCGCGCGCCTCGGGCGACTTCAAACACTTGGCCTGGTGGCGGCAGTTAAAATCCAGATAGGCGCCGATCGCGTCCTTCCAAAGCAGTTCCTTTTTGATAAACTGCATTCCCAGTTTGCCATTGGCGAGAATCTCCCGCGTTAGCGCCTCGGTCACCCTCTCTAACTCTTCCGGCGAAGCGGCGACTTCCGTCGCCCCGCCCAGCGCCGCAACCTGAGCGCCGGTGAGTGGGCGCCCCCGCAACCAGATCTCTCGCGCCTTGGCTTCGCCGAAGATCTTCGTCGATAAATAGAGAATCCCCATTCCCGGACTTAGGCCGATTTTCACGAAGTTGAAGGCAAACTTGGCCGAGGACAAAATCGTGCGCAAGTCGCAGGCGAGAACCAGCCCCAATCCCCCGCCCGCTACCGCCCCATTGACCTGGGCAATCGTAACCTGGGGCAATTCCCGGATCTTAAGAAAGTTTCCGTAAAGCTGCTTCATCCTTGTCCGCACTTTGGCCTCGGGTGCTCGCGTGCATTCCTCTAAAAAAGCGAGGTCGGCGCCCGCGGAAAAAGCCCGTCCCTTTCCCGTCAGCACCACGACGTCGGAAGACTCCTGCTTCAAACCCCCGATCAATTCGGCAAAATCGTTCGAAAGGTCCCAATCGAAAGGATTCAATTTTTCCGGCCGGTTAAAGAAAACGCGGGTCACCCTCCCCGCGGTCTCAAAGTACAAAGGGCTCTCGGGGTTTCGGAAGCGGTCAGTGCGTCGTGCCAAAGGTGGGTCCTTTCGAGTATGATGGAACTATTCCTAATCCAAACCTGTTTTTCAATTCCGGAGAAAAGCCCATGAAAAGGATCCCCTTTGCGTTGGTTCTTCTGATGGCAGTCCCCGTTTACGCCAGCGACCTCGATCAAGCGATCCCCGGCTTTAGCAGTTCGGGAAAGACGGCCATCCCGATTGATTTCCAATCGGTTGCCCTGCAGTTGAACTTCGATCCGGCGACGAAAACCGGAATTGGCCGCTGCGAGATCGAATTCCGTTCCGGAGAAACCGGCTACCCGATATTGGACCTCGTGCCTTCGGTACGAAAAGTCGTTCTAAATGGAAACGATCTCGGAGCCGGAGCGCTACCGACTATCTCATCTCCCGACAACGCCACGAAGATGCGGCTTCTCCAAGCTTCGGTGAATGCCGGTTCGTTGAATCGCCTGGAGATCGAGTACACCATCCCCTCCGCCGACGTGGGCTACGACAACAATGGCGTGCGAATGGTATGGGCGATGAACGACCTCGGCGATCGCGGCTTTCTGGAAAAGTACGCATGCGCCAATTTTGAGTTTGATCATTTTCCCATGTCATTGCGGGTCGAGATTGCGGGCAACCCGGCACCGCACCAGATCTTTACGAACGGCAGTTTGGAGTTTGTTCGCAACGGTCTGTGGCGCATCGAGTTTCCGGATTACTTCACCAGCTCCTCCCACTACTTCCACATCTCGAACCGCGCCTTCTCGCTGGCCGAAGACATTTACCCGGGCATTCGCAAACCGATTCCCGTCTCCGTCTACGGGAGTACGACTGCTTCGGTGACCAATGCTTTGCAAAGAGCGAAGCAGGTGTTGGCGGAACTGGAAGCGGCCTACGGCCCCTACGCCCACGACAGCCTGACCGTCTACCTCACCTCCACCGGCGGGGGAATGGAGCACGTCGGCGCGACGATTACCACGTTGGGCGCGCTCGACCACGAAATCACGCATTCTTGGTTTGCCCGGGGGGTGATGCCGTCGAACGGAAACTCGGGATGGATCGACGAAGCGATCGCCAGCTGGCGTGACAATGGATATCCGCGCGGCACCGCCAGTCTTTCCGGAAGCACGGCGAACTTAGCCGGATTTTCCGCCTACCGGCGCCACACCCCGCAGGTCGCGTACACGGCCGGGGCTTCGCTCATCAGTCGATTTGACGCCCTTTTCAGCCGTGGAATGAAAGCCACCCTGCGGGACGTCTTTTCCCGCGCCCAACGGACAACCCTCACCACCACGAGTTTCCGGGCGCTGCTCGAATCGATTACGGGAGCCAGTATCGACAATTATTTTCAGCGCTACGTTTACGGAAGCTCGCGGGGAACCAACATCCTTGACGCTCTCCCGGTCCTGGGCAGTTTCCTCCCGGAATCGCCCATGATCTCCCGTCACCCTCCCGCGTTGACCTCCGAAGAAATTCGGGCGATTCGATAGCGATGGAGCCGCGCCGCTACGCGACGTTTCGCGAGTTTTACGCCTTTTACCTGCAGGAGCATTCGCGACGGGGGACGAAGGTTTTGCACTTCTGCGGGACCGGGGCCGGCCTGATTTGCCTCGCCTTGGCCCTCAGCCAAGGCCGACCCCGCTGGATTGGGGTTGGCTTACTGTTGGGCTACGGCTTTGCCTGGGTCTCCCACTTCTTCATCGAACGCAACCGACCGGCGACCTTCCGTCAGCCTTTCTTTTCTTTTATCGCGGACTTCCGTCTTTTCTTTGAGCTGCTGACGGGTCGCCGGCGCTTCTAAAAAACGTCCCCATCCCAACGAGGTTTGTGCTAAACGCAGGGACGCTGATGAAGAAGCCGCGACGCCCCCGAAAAGCACCCGCTCCCTCGCCCCTGCCGCTTTCTATCGACAACCCGCTCTACGCCCAATTCGTCGGTTTCACCCAACGTAAAGGTGACATTGCCCGCGCCAAGATCATTGCGGCGGTGACCCATTGCATCGCCCATTTGGGGATCGAGGCGACCACCTTCGAATCCGTGGGAAAGTTTTGCGGGATGCGACGCGCGCACGTGGCCTACTACTACCCCGACTTACAAGACCTCATCCTGGCCGCGATTCAGCTGACGGTGGCGACCGCGCAACAAAGCACCGTTTCCCATGTCTTCAACGCCGCCTCCGACCACGAACGCATCGCGGGTTTCTGCCGGGGCGCCTTCGACTGGGCGGAAAAGAACCCGGATCAGGCTCGCGTCCTACTGCTCTTTTACTACTATGCGAGCTGGCAACCGAAGTACCGCGCCCTCCACGATGAAATCCGCCGCTACGGGGCCCAACGGATTGCCGCCGTTCTCAAGCCGCTACTGCCCTCGGTCAGCGCGAAGGAACTGCAAGATAAGGCGAAGCTCGTCCAGAATCTACTGACCGGCGCATTGATTGACCATTACACGACCGATAGCCGAGGCTCGGCGGGCGCCGCCTGCGACCGTTTCGTGGAGCTGATTCACACCCTGCTCGGACTCGAAAAGAAGTAATCGATTTGCCTTTGGCGGATGCGCTAGCTATCGTCGATAGAGATGCGCCTTACCCTCACTTTGGGCTTTTTCTTTTCCCTTTGCACTCTGGGCCGCGCGCTCGACGTTCCCCCGGTACCCCAAGCCACTGAATTTAGTTGCGGCGCTGCGGTCATGGTCGCGGCTTTGGGCTACTACGGTGTGTACCAAACCGAATCGGCACTGGCCCAACGGATGGGCACCAACGAAACCGACGGCACCGCGATTTCGGCGATGGTGAAAGAGGCGCGGGCGGAGGGTTTGAAGGTGCGGGCCGGTGGCGGCTTTTCGATCGCCGATCTTGAGGCACATCTGAAAAAGAAACAGATCGCGATTGTCGCGGCTCAGGCCTGGGCCAAAGACCCCGACTCCGTCGACTACCGAAACGATTGGAAAGATGGGCACTATATGATCGTGACCGAAATCGACGCGGGCACCATCCGCTTCATGGATCCGGCGACCCTATGGGGGCGCGCTTCTCTCCCCCTAAAAGAGTTTGTCGACGAGCGCTGGCACGATGTCTCCGACGGAAAGCGATGGCAGCGACCGGCCATCTTGCTGGAAGGCACGCCCAAGCCTGCGCCGCGCTGGCCCCGAGTGGAGTAATGTCAGTCGAAAGGGACAACCAACGGCTAGAACGCCGGGTTCAAACGCTCGAAGCGGAAAGTGAACGGCTTTCCGTCCGGCGCGTCTTCATCTTCTGCGCCGCCGCCGGGGGTGGTTTGTTGATGGGGTGGCTCGGGCTGGCCCCCGCTTTCCAAATTCTGACGGCGCTCGCCTTTGCCTACTTTGCGTTCTTGATCGGGCGCCAAGACTCCGTGAATCGCCGCCTAGAACTGTTCCGCAAGCGCCTTGCGCTGGGCCGACGCATTCAGTCCTTGGCCCACTTGGATTGGAACGGAATCGCTCCGCTTCCCCCACGCCCCGACCTACGCCTGCCCAAATATTTTTCGGATTTGGATCTGCTCGAGGGACATTCCCTCTTGCGCCTGATGAATCATACCGTTTCGACCGCGGGCTTTCGCCGCCTCATCGCCCAATTCAATAGCAATGGGGTGGCTAGCGCCGAAGTCCGACGCCGTCAAAGCGTCGCCCAGGAAGCGCAAAGTATCCGCGTCCTACGCCGCCGCTTTCTCGTCATCGAATCGCTTTGGTCGGGCCATATTGAATCGGACCGCATTCTCGAACTGCTCGAGCACCCACTTCACACCGGAAAAGCTCCGTTCTACTTCGCCTTGATTTGTGGCGTCCAGGCGCTCTTCCTCGGCCTTTTCGCGCTTTTCGCTTTAGTCGGTGGGACGCCCTATTTTCTTTTCGCCGGGCTCGCGTTGATCCTGGCGTACCGCGTCTCGGCCCGCCAAATCAGTTTGCTTCAAGCGTATGGGTACGGAATGTCCTTGGACGTTTCGCTCGGCAAGTTCGCGGCGCTGGCGGAAGTGATCGGCCGAATGAGCCAAACCGGTGGGCCGGCGTTGCGAGATCTGCTCAAACCTTTCGCCGGCGATCGTAATCCACGTGCCATTTTGGCGCGCGCGGGAAGAATCGTCGGTTGCCTCGGCGTACGCCAGAACTACATCTTGCACCTGGCCGTAAACCTGGTCGTGCCGTGGGATTTTTATTGGACGTTGCGTTTGGAACGGGTCCGCCGGGAAGTGAAGACCCGGTTGCCCGGTTGGCTGGACACGTTGGCCGAGCTAGAGGTTTTCCTCTCGCTCGCCGAGTTCCAAGCCAATCATCCCCGCTTCGTCCTTCCTGAGTTAGTGGAGCAAGGCCCCTTCTTCATTCGGGCGGAGAATCTAGCGCATCCCCTCTTACCGCCCGATACGCGCATAGGAAATGGGTTTGAACTCAACGCCGATCAGCGCTGCTTTCTGGTCACCGGCTCGAATATGTCGGGCAAAAGCACGTTTCTGCGTTCGGTCGGCGTGAATTTACTCCTAGCGAAAGCGGGGACCGTCACCTGCGCCCGCAAATTCGAACTACGGACCATGGATTTGGCGACTTCGCTGCGCTTAAACGACTCTCTCGAAGACGGGCTTTCTTCTTTTTACGCGGAAGTCCGGCAGCTCAAAGAAATCCTCGATAAATCGGAGCAAGGTGTTCCGCTCCTCTACCTCGTGGACGAAGTTTTCCGCGGCACCAACAACCGCGAACGCCTGATTGGCAGCCAAGCCTTTGTACGTCGGCTCGCCCAGAGCACCGCGTGCGGGATGATCACAACCCACGACTTAGAGTTGGCTGCCCTTGCCCAGCCGGGCAATGGCATCCACAATTGCCATTTCAAGGAAGATATTCAAGGCGATCGCATGAGTTTTTCGTACCAGCTGGCCGACGGTCCCTGCCCTACGACCAATGCGTTGCGGGTGATGAAACTAGCCGGCCTACCGGTTGACTGAAGTCGTCTGCCGCGGGGGAAAGAGCCACGGCACCGGGTTCACCGCTTTCGCCCCTTCGCGAATTTCAAAGTGCAAATGGGGGCCCGAGGCATTTCCGGTTTCTCCGGCATAGGCGATGAACTGCCCTTTTTCTACCGTTTGCCCGACCTCCACTCCCAGCACCGAAGCGTGTGCGTACAAAGACGCAAATCCCCCGATATGACGGATGATCACGGTGTCCCCGTAGCCCCAGATATTATCTCCCGCAAAAACGACGATTCCCTTTTCGGCGGCGTAAATTGGCGTGCCTTCTGCCGCCTGGTAGTCGATGCCGGCGTGGAAACTCCCATCGCGTTTCCCAAAGCGCGAGTTCACTTGGATTTTCCGCAACGGTTGTTGGAAGCGTGGTTTCAGCTTGGACGCCGGCCCCCGCCCCTCCGCGGCCAACGCCGCCCGCGCGTCGGCATCGAGTGTTTCACCCACCGCCCGGGAATTGCGCAAGACGGCTTCCACACTGGTATAGACCGGAACGAGATTCATGGTGGCGCACGCCGCCACGCACAAAGCAGTCCCGAAGAACACCGTCGCGCCGTGTTTTCCCATTCTGAATCATTCTACCACCGACTGAGCGGCCAGGAATGCCGGGTCGCAAACCAGTTTCCGCGGATAGGTGATGACCTTTTCCTTCACCCCCGGCGGGAGATCTTTTTCCACGTCCTTGAAGGCCAAATCCACCAATCGACGGTTTTCCGCTTCGGTGTAGACCGAGAACTTCGCGCTGATATCCCCCGTTAGTTTCTGATTCATGTCGAAGATCTGGGTCTTCTCTTGTGTCTTGCTGCAGTCCAAATCAAAATCGGAGATCTTGGCGGTTTTGATCGTGGAGAAGGCCCGAGTGCGGAAATGCACCCGACTCGAAGTCGATTCGTACACAATATTGAAAACGCTATCGGGAGCGTGGACCGAATCAAGAATATCGAAACCCGCATCAACCGCCGACCGCGGCCCGCGCGGATCGTACTTCTCAGCCAGGATCGTTGCCCGCACAAAGCGCGAAAGCGACGAGCTATCCGTCGGGACACTGCGACTGCCCCCGTGGCCGCGGTAGAGGGCCAGATGCTGAAGATGATCGGTGTAGGTGTCGTTGGCCAAGGTCGGAACCGGGACCTGCGCACCGGAGAGGACTACCGATTTCCCCTTCAAGAACTCGAACGTCGCGCATTCTCCCTTCGCATCGCAAACCAGGTAGTGCACCTCGGCGTAGGCTTTCGAAATGCGGACCTTATCCGCCGCCAATACGGCCTCTGCAGTATTAGCAAAATTGTCCAGCTGATATTGGATCCATTGGAGCTCGTTCACCGTCGGCCGCAAGTCCAAACCGGGGAATTTCGTTCCCGGCAACCACATGATCTCGACCGTAAGTCCCTTATCATTCACACCGCCCAAGGGGAGTTCCCGACCGTACTGATTGATGGTCAGGCTGGCATATTTGGAAGTCCATTTCGCGGGTTTATCTAAAGGATTCAGACCGAACGCGATTTTCCGCAGGCCCCGCAAGTTGGCGACGATCATCCCCGAATCGACGTCCCAGTCGTAACTTTTCGCAACGATTCTTTCAGAAGTCTTCGGAATCGAAACGGTTGTGCACGACTCCGCCGATCGCATCACACTTAAATTTAAAGCGAACGCGACAACGCTCAAGGTCACAGAATGACGCATTTAAATTCCCCCCACCCGGTTTTTTACGTCGGACTTGGAGAGGATGGCACGGTCGTTGCTGAACCTCAAGTACGCCCGTGGGGCGAAATTTTTTAAAGAAGAGGCAAATATGAAAAACTTACTGATTGGATTTTGCGGCGCGTTGACGCTCATCGCTTGTAGTAAAGAAAGCGTCCAACAAACTTTTAAAGAACCCCGTTTGATGCGGAACTGGGAAACGAAATGTGCGAGCAGCGACATCCTCGATTTGTCGAAACGTTCGTATTTCGCGTTTTCCGGCGACACCTTCAAAGAGGTTCACACTTTCTATTCGGATGATACGTGCGGCCAACCCGCCGCGGAAGCGACCTACACGGGCACGTTCACGCTTGGACCCGGACCCGCGGGTCAAGCGGCCGCGACCGCATTGGATCTGAAGTACGATAAGGCCTTTATGGTGGCGGTCACGGAAGCCGGAAAGGAAAAGCTCGAGTTCGCGAAGCTTTGCGGACACGATAGCTTTCCGATCGGGGCACAAGTGGAAATGACACCGGAAACCGGCGGACTACTCTGCCCGATGACTACCGCGCCATCGGCCCGATACGAGATTTATCGTCTGGATGGTGACAAGCTTTATGTTGGCAATGCGGGACTCGGATCTCGCGCGAAGACACAAGGGGAACGCCCCACCGCGCTAGATATGGAAAACCCGTACGTGCCGACGAACCGATCCCTGTAAGTCCAACAAAACTCCCCAAGGGCACCCGCTTTCTCCGTGCCACGGAGAACGTGGGTGCCTTTCCCCCTCTTTTCATTGCGAAGACGAAGCCCGTGGCAATCCGGCATCGCTGATGCGATGCGAGATTCCTTCACTGCGTTCGGAATGACGGCTCGGCATGACGCCGCTTTTTCGCGATTTCCAGCGAAGGGTAGGCGCGATTCCACGTATCGCGGAATTGCATCGGGTCTACCGACACGCCATTGACTCGCGTGGCCCAATGCAGATGCGGGCCCGTCACGCGCCCGGTCGCTCCGGCCATCCCCAGCTTCTCGCCTTTTTTCACGCGCGCGCCCACCGCCACGTCGATCGCGCTGAGGTGCGCGTAGCTGGAGAAGACTCCGAAACCGTGATCAATCAGCACCATATTTCCCGCCATGAAGAAACCGCGCGCGAGTACCACCTTGCCGGCGTTGGCGGCGTGAATGGGCGTTTTTTCATTGGCGCGCAAGTCCACGCCAAAGTGGATACTTTTCACTTCGCCATTGTAGGTGCGCTGATTGCCAAACAGACTGGTGACCCCGCCCCCCGTCGGCAGCACGAAATCTTTGTCCCAAAATATTTCTTGGGCGGGAGCGGCGAGGGCCGCTTCGATGTCCTTCTTATCTTGCTCAATGCGCAGTTTTTCCTCTTCCGAAGGACGGGTGAGGGAAGGATCGACGCTGAGCTTATTCACCCTAAATTTTCCCCGCGTGACTTTGATCGGCGCCACCGCGCGTTTGGCTTCCCCGTTTTCCGTCCATTCGGCCACCACCTCACCCGTCCCGACCGGCGCGTCCACTGCCACGCCCACCATCCCGCAGGTTTTTTCACCGCAGGGCCAGAGCGCTAGGTTCTGAGTGCCAAACTGGATCTTCAAGTCGATGGGTGCCGCCCCCGGAAATCGCACCAGCGCCGTTTGGCCCTGGCGCACGGATTTGGGTTGGAGTTGTAATCGCGTTTCGGCGGCCGAAGCCATACTCCCCATCACGCATGGGACTAAAAACCAAACCCGCAGACGTGCCATCGTTCTCCCCCCAACCGAAAGGGATGATAACACAATCTTTCGACGGTCTTAAAAAGTGCGTGGCCCCTTTTAAGACAGGGCGAGGCGGTCGGCGTGGTAGCGCAGATGGTCGTCGATAAACGTACTGATAAAGTAGTAGCTGTGATCGTAGCCGGGCTGACGACGCAGGCGCAGGGGGAAGTCCGCGGCGAGACATGCTTTCTCCAGTAGCTCGGGCTTGAGTTGTTCCTGAAGAAACTTGTCGTCCGCCCCCTGATCGACAAAAATCTCCTGCCGGTGCGATGCTTGGGCGATCAAGCGGCAGGCGTCGTAGGCATCCCACTGACTTTCGTCCGCTCCCAAATAACCCGCAAACGCTTTCTTTCCCCATGGGCATTGCGTGGGCGCGCAAATCGGCGCGAACGCGGAAACGGACGCGTAACGTCCCGGGTTGCGGAGCGCGGCCACTAAAGCCCCGTGACCACCCATCGAATGACCGGAGATGCTCTGGCGTTTTTCCGCCGGAAGCGTTTGCGCAACGAGGGCCGGCAATTCCTCGGTCACGTATTCGTACATCCGGTAGTTTTTCGCCCACGGTTCTTGGGTGGCATTCACGTAAAAACCCGCCGCTTGCCCGAAGTCCCAGCTTGCCGTCTCCCCCGGCAGTCCGAGCCCTCGCGGGCTCGTGTCCGGAGCGACTAGCATGAGTCCCAATTCCGCGGCCACGCGTTGCGCGCCGGCCTTGACCATGAAATTTTCCTCGGAGCAAGTAAGTCCCGAAAGCCAATACAGCACCGGCACCCGGCGGGTTTCCGCTTGCGGCGGAAGGAAAACGGAAAAGCGCATCGGCGTCGCACACGCCTTCGAGTCATGCTGATAAAACTCGGTCCAACCCCCGAAGGTCTTCGCCCGACTGACCGGTTTGATTTCCATTAGAACGTCACCACCGAGCGAATGCTCTTCCCTTCCTTCATCAACGCAAAGGCACGATTGATTTCCGTGATCGGCATGGTGTGCGTGACCATCTCATCAACCTTGATCTCGCCGGCCAAATAACGATCGACGTATCCCGGCAACTCAGTGCGACCCTTCACCCCCCCGAACGCCGTCCCTTTCCAAACCCGACCGGTGACAAGCTGAAACGGGCGCGTGGAAATTTCCTGTCCCGCACCCGCCACGCCGACGATGATCGATTCGCCCCAGCCTTTATGGCAACATTCCAGCGCGGATCGCATCAACTGCGTGTTGCCGACGCACTCAAACGAGTAGTCGACCCCCCCGCCGGTCATTTCCACGATCACTTCCTGAATGGAGGCCGAGTGGGACTTCGGATTCACGCAGTCGGTCGCGCCCAACTGCCGGGCAAAATCAAACTTCTCTTCGTTAATATCCACCGCAATGATGCGCGACGCTTTGGCCATCACCGCGCCCTGGATCACGCTCAGGCCGATGCCGCCCAAACCAAAAACCGCAATCGTACTGCCGGCCGGCGCTTTGGCGGTATTGAGCACCGCGCCGATACCCGTCGTAATCCCGCAACCGAGCAAGCAAACCTTATCGAGCGGCGCCTGGGGAGCAATTTTAGCCAACGCAATTTCAGGCAGCACGGTATGCCCGGCGAAGGTCGAAGTCCCCATGTAGTGGAGAAGCGTTTTTCCGTTCTTGGAGAAGCGAGACGTGCCATCCGGCATTAGGCCTTTGCCCTGAGTTGCGCGAATGGCCTGGCAAAGGTTTGTCTTGCCGGAGAGACAGAATTTACATTGGCGGCACTCCGGCGTGTAGAGCGGGATCACGTGATCGCCCGTCTTGAGCGTGGTCACGCCGGCACCTACGGCTTCAACGACACCCGCACCCTCGTGCCCCAGCACCACCGGGAAGAGCCCTTCCGGATCCTCCCCCGAAAGTGTGAACGCGTCGGTATGGCAAACGCCCGAAGCGGCAATGCGGACCAGCACCTCACCCGCCTTCGGTCCTTCGACTTCAATTTCCTCGATCTCAAGGGGAAGTCCCTTCCCCCACGCCACGGCCGCCGTCGTTTTCATGCTTACCTCTCGATTAGGCCGAAAGGTTTAGCACTCCTGGCAACGGAGTCAACCGGCCGGGCTTTACACGCGGGTAATGCGCTTACCCGTTGCCAAGCCGGCGACCAACATCACCACGAAGCCGATCACGAAGATGAAGAACAAAACGCGTGCGATATCGGAAGCTGCGGCCGAGATCCCGCCAAAGCCAAAAAATGCCGCAATAATCGCAATGATAAAGAATGTGGCTGCCCAACGTAACATCGAAAACCTCCTGTTAGCCTCGGAGTTTGCATGTCGTGTGCCAGCGAAGCGGAAGGCCGAAGCCATCCCGCAGCGACTTCAACCGTTGCAAACCTCATCAGTGTAGGACTTCCGCATCGCTCCGCGATGCGAGATTGCTTCGCCCTTTGGGCTCGCAATGACGACTAGTCGGGTTGTGGAACGTTGAAGAAACGGTCGAACGCTTCCGCCGGTTTGGCATTCTCTTCCACGATTGCCGCCAGGCAGGGATAAAGGCGGTCGGTGGTCACGAGCAGGCTGAAAAAGATGTCACCGAACTGGACCGCATTGAAGGGCTTACCCCAGAGCATGTGTTTTCCAACGGAAAACACGCGTCCGTTCTCGTCCATATGGAAGCGGACATTCCAGAGACTTTGACCGTGGATCAGGTTCAAAAGTTCGAAGACGGCCATGCGTTTGCCGGGGTCGATTTCTCCCCCGAGCGCGGTAATGAGGGTAGCGCCGCCGCCGTCTTCGTCGAGCGTGACCACGGAGTGCAATAGCGGGGCATGGTTTCCCTGCGTGGTGTGCACAAAATCGACTCCATCGTTTTCGACGGGAATGCCCATTTCCTGGAACGTCTCGGTCATCAATTCCTTTGAAATTGCCATGCCCTTTCCTCCACCGTTATAGACGGCCCGTCAACATCCCACGCCAGTACATCGGCGGCAGCAGGAAGCGCTTGAGGATCCACATGCTCCAACGTTCCTTGGTCGCGTCCCAGGGGAAGCTTGGCAGAAGCTTTCCCTCGTAGCCGAACTCGGCCAAAATCACTTTCCCAACCCCCGTAACCAATGGGCAAGACGAATACCCATCGTACGCCGCCACCGGCAAATGGCCCCGACTCACGGCGAGCAGATTGGCGGCCACGACTGGCGCCTGTTTGCGGATCGCCGCGCCGGTTTTGGAATTGGGCACCCCGGTCACATCGCCGATCCCAAAGACCTCGGGATAGCGCGGGTGTTGCAGGGTGGCCGGATGCACTTCCAACCACCCCGCTTGGGAGCCGGACGACCAAGCGAGTCCAGATTCCTTTACGTACGCATGAGCGCTCATCGGCGGAACGACGTGGAGCAGATCGTAGTCCAAGCCGACTTCCCCCTGCTCGGTTTCAAAATACGCGCAGCGCGCTTGCGCATCCACCCGGGTGAGACGGTGCGCGAAACGCAGCTGAATTCCCTTACGGGCCGCCACTTCCATCAAGGGTTTGGCGAACTCGGGAACGCCGAAGATGACTTTTCCGGCGGTCGCAAAAACGATCTCCGTTTGATCGCGCACACCATTGCGCCGAAAGATTTCCTCGGCCAAGTACATGATTTTCTGCGGAGCACCCGCACATTTGATCGGCACCGGCGGCATGGTGAAGATCGCCCGCCCACCACGAAAACTTTCTAAAGCGCCGGCCAAGCTCTCCGCGCCTTCGTAGCGGTAGATGGAGTGAATGAAGGGATCCGACCCGTGCGCGGGCAGTCCGGCAATTCGGTCAAAATCGAGCTGCAGTCCCGTCGCTACCACCAGCCAATCGTAGCCGACGATTTTCCCACCCCGTGTCGTCACCTGTTTCGCGATCGGATCCACCGATTGCACGGCGTCTTGAATCCATTCCACCCCCCGCGGAATCAGATCGCGTTGCGCGCGGCGCGTTTTTTCTTTTTTCACCAGCCCCGCACCGACCAATGTCCAAAGGGGTTGGTAGAAGTGGTCGGGGGAAGGTTCCAAAATCGCTACCCCACTAGGGAACGCTTTGCGCAGGCGCGCGGCCGCGCAGATCCCGCCCGAACCACCGCCGAGAATCAAAACTTTAACGGACTTCATGATGCCCTCGCTAAGCCGCAGCCGCGATTGGCGGGAACCGCCTCCGCGATTTTCTGCGGCGGTGGGAGGTGCAGCTCGGAGAGGATGCGAACAAATTCCGCTTCGCTCTTGCCGCCACCCACCCGCGGATTGAAGCGCTTCTCGAGCCCAATGGTGGAATGCGTCTGACCACGGTAATCATGAGCCGGAAAAACCAGCGTTGATTCGGGTAAAGCAAAGAGCGTCTTAGTAATACTTTGGTAAAGACGCAATGACGACCCTTCTTGGAAGTCGGTCCGTCCGGTGCCACGAATCAAAAGGGCATCGCCGGTGAAAACGCGATCGCCCACTAGGAAACTCGTGCAGCCATCGGTGTGGCCGGGGGTGCTGAGCGCGCGAATCGCGATCTGGCCGAAAAAGACCTCCTCGCCATCTTTCAACAGAAGGTCCGCGCAATCGACGCCGCTCTTCCAACCGATTCCAGTTTGGGCGCGCGTGCGTTTGCGCAACTCTCCGGCCGCCGTGACATGATCGGCGTGAATATGGGTGTCGAGCACGTACTTCAAATGCGCGCCAAGTTCCTCGACGAGCTTCAAATCGCGCTCGATCATCTCTTTCACCGGATCAATGAGGACTGCTTCTTGCGTCTTCGGATCGCGGAGCAAATAAGTGTAAGTCGACGATTGCGACTCAAATAGCTGATAGAAATCGATCCCCAAGCGATACCCCCTGACCCCTGTCATTGCGAGTATAGCGAAGCAATCTCGTCGCGCAAAGCGCTGCGCGTTTACTTCCTCGCTACGCTCGTCGCAATGACAGCTACCAGAGAACCATGCGCTGTTCCGGCGGCCGGTACATCTTGTCGCCGGCCTTGCAGCCATACGCTTCGTAGAAGCCCGCCTGGTGTTTCAGTGGCTCGTCCACCCGGC
Organism: uncultured Pseudobdellovibrionaceae bacterium; assembly: GCA_964519985.1. GTDB lineage: Bacteria > Bdellovibrionota > FAC87 > UBA2466 > UBA2466 > JAIEOG01. The sequence continues at coordinate 262,915 of CAZFMF010000002.1, forward strand.
TCTGCGTCTGCGCATGAGGATCGGTGCGGAGGCGCTTTTCGTATTCCTTCGGTCGCATCACCCCGCACCAAACGCGGGCGTACTGCAGGTAGAAGGCCTTCTTGTCCTCGGCCGTACCGATGTTGTTCGGGAACGCGGCTTCGTAGGCGAAACCTAGCCCGGCCGTGTCGGCGATATTTTCGCCCAAGGTCAGCTTCCCGTACGTCGTATTCGTCTTGCCGCCAATGGGATTAAACTGATCGACCAACAAAGCCGTGCGCTGTTTGAATTGCGCCACGTCTTCCGCCGGCACCCAGTCCTCGAGTTTGCCGTTTTGGTTATACTTGAAACCATTGTCGTCGAAGCCGTGCCCTAATTCGTGGCCCACGACCATTCCGACGGCCCCCAGAGTTTCCACATCGGACATCGTCTTGTCGAAGAACGGATACTGCAGAATGCCTTGCAGCATCACAAACTTATTGTCCGGAGGACTATAGTAAGCGTTCACCGTCAACGGACCCATGCTCCACCGACTCCAATCCCGCGGCTGACCCAGATTGGCGAGATCCTTATCGAGTACGAGCTGACTCCGCTTTTTCTGATTGGCAAGGGGCGCTTTGGGATCGTACTCCGCTACCGCCACGAAATCCCACTCGGTATCATTGACGGGGCTAACGAGTTGCATCCGCGCCGCATTTACCTTTTTCAAGACGCCTTCCCTGCCCGCCGCCGTCAGCCAGGTATTGGCTTTGATGCGGCGGATGATGGCTTCGCGCACCTTATTGACCAGCGTTTCAAACCGATCGCGCGGGAAATCCGGAAAGAGCGCGCCAATCAATTCGGCATCGAGTTCTTTGGCGAAGGTATCCATCACCTGGGTTGTGCAGCGTTCGTCCCGCGGCGGAAGTACCGGCGGCCCACCCAGATGTTTGTTCTGAAATGCCAAACGCTTGTTGAAATAGTCCGGGTAGGCGTCCATCAACTTGCTGGAAAGCGCGTGAAAGAGATAGACCGAACGCAAATCTTCCACCGCGGATTCCGTCAATAGCCGATTCAACTCCGCCGAGCTTTCGGGCAAGAAATTGCGAATGCCCGTGGCATCCGGAACCTTGTCGAGCAAGAGGCCAAGTGACAGCGCGGGATACTTGGCTTCAAGATCGGTGCGGTCAGTATAGTACTTCGTATTCGAATCACGATCCCGCATTTCACTCATCGCCGGAAAACTCGCGGCAAAGGCTTTTTCGAAATCCACCACCGCCTTAGCCCGGGCAACCGCGTCGGAAACGCCCACCGTTTCAAAAAACGCCTGCACGAGTGCCTGCAAATCGGCCACCACGGCCGCGTCTTCGTAGTACTCCTTCGCCGGCAGTGTCATGGCACTGGGGATCACGGAGAGATCAAACTTCGCTGGATCCCGCAGGTCGGCATCCACGCTCGCTCCGACGAAGGACGTTTCGGCTTGCACGATATGGCGGCCGAGAAATGCCAGCCACGCCGGCCGTGATTTCAATCCGGCGGCCAGCTCCACGGTATCCTTCACCAACGCCCGTTCTTCGCCCTGACGAGACGAAACGTCCATACAGGCCTGGTAGCTGTCGCGCAGCTGTTTGGCGCGGGGAGTGAGATCGGCGGCGGTGGCCATCGCCCCGAGCTTGTTCTTCTTTGCAGTAAGAATGCGCTCCGCGGAGTCGTTGATCGAAAAAATATGGCGGCTGCGATCCTCGCGCAACTGGAACCGGCTAATCGGCACCGCGCAGGCATACTCGTAAAAGCCATCGCAGGGTTTAGCCAGGCTGTTGACGGGGAATTCCCGTTTGTCCGGGATGACCGAACTCGCCGGTTGATCTCCCGGCACCGCTCCGACCGGCGGAGCACTGAGCGGCGATTTCACCGTGCCCTGGCGGATCGTGCATGCGGACAAAATCGCGATCATCGCGAAGATAGACGAAAAGAACTGAATGGATGCTTTAGTCGACTGCAACATGGGGCCCCCTTTTGGCTTAACGACTGTCGTAGCAGTGAGGCCCCGAGCGTGCAAGCCCGTCATTCCGAGCTCAGCGACGGAAGCCCGCACCGCCTCGCGGTGCGAGATTGCTTCGTCGCACTTCGTGCTCCTCGCAATGACGGACTAGGGTGTTTCGTCGCGCGTCGATAGCTGATCGTCGCCCGTCATGATGCGACGATTGGCCTGGGCGGCTTGCCGCAACCGCGAATCCAAGTCGGTCGCTTCGCGCCGGTTCTGCACCAGCTGTTTTTCGATATCCAAACGCGCTTGTTCCAAGCTGGAAGACAACCCGTCTAAACTGCGGCCTGCGCGTTCGCGCGTGGCGATGTCATTCGACTTCAAAAACTCTTTACGCAAGTCAGCGACGGTCCCCTGCACTTGGGAAAGTTCCTTTTGGGCTTTTTTAAGCTTCGTGTGGGTATCGTCGAGCGCGACCCGATTATTCTGAACCTGATCCAAACCCGTTACCGGTTTCGGTTGGCTCGAACACGCCAACGCCAATCCCAAACCCAAAACCGCACTCACGGCCAAACGCGTCGTCCTATAGATCCATTTCATGAAAACCTCCTAGTTGAGGTTCCATGAAGAGCAAGACGCATACCAAGTTTCTAATTCGGAGCAGACTGGACCGGAACTTCCGGAAGGTTCGGCGTTTCCGAAGCGGGGAGCCAAATAAAAGTCCAAAGGGCCCACGCCACGATGAAAACAATCGCGAGTACTCCGAGCCAATGGTGTTTTTTAAGATTGAGCACTGTATCTCCTTGCTACATCAGTAGGACGAGACCCTTCAGGGTCGAAAGCTCGGAATAAACATCTAGGACTTGCTGAGCGGACTCGGCCGGAACCGAAAGCGTGACCGCGACATGCTTGCCATGTTCGGATTGGCGCACCGTGAATTCCGGATCGACGGTGAGCTTAGCGGAATGGCGCGCTCCGGCCAAGGTGCGCGCGAGAAAACCGTCGTCCGCGCTTCCGATCACTTTAAAAACGTATTGGGTCGGAAACGTGTGCGTCGATTCTAAAAGTTCCAAGGGGGGTAGCCGCGTCATCGGCCCCCTTTTACCAAAGCGCTCCGGGAATAGCTAGGCGGGGGTCGAAGCGCCTTCGCCAGATATCCGAGCCGGAGTAGCGAAACGCAAAGCACGGAATTCCCAGCTTTTCTCCCAACGCCGCGACACTTCGGCCGTGGTCCGCGCGATCATCGATGAAGAAGACCCGCGCCGGAGGGTGGCAATGGGCGAGAAATTTTTCCAGCGCATCACCCTTCGACCCGAGCGGCCCGACATAGAGCACCCCGTCCACGTAATCTTCCGAAGGGCCCAAGGCGAGATGGCCAGTGACCCCGGGCACACCCCGGAACGCAATTCCCACGCTTGCAAAGTGTTCCTGCGTCCGCGCGGCGTAGCGGGTGGTGCGCGCCGTCAACGCCATCGCGGCGTGAGATCGCTGCCACTGGCGCAATCGCTCGGCGGTTCCGACTTCGACCGCGACGTTCGGATAAGTGAGGTTAGCGGCCTCCCACTCCACATTCGCGGCGAGCGTCGCCGCCTCCTCCGTCATCCCCGATTGCATTCCGCTTTGGATCAACCAGTCGTACCAGGGTTCGCTTCCGAAGGGCCCGGGACTGCGCAGCAAAACTTGATCGACATCGAAGACCAAAAGGCTACCGGACGGGTTTTTCTCCGCGGCATCAAAAAACCAGTCGAGCTTTTCCAATTCGGGTGGGTTCACTTCAAATCATTTCAGATCAAGGGAATGGGTTTTCAAAAAAGGCGCCCATTCCGACTCGAGCAAACGTTTGGCCGTTTCCGGCTCCAATTCTTCGGACGAGGCAATGCCTTCGCAGAGCCGCCCGAGCAAGCGATCCTGGATCTCCCCCGCCGCGCGGGCGGTGGCGTAGGGAACCAATGTGTAAGTGATCATCCCGTAGCGCGATTTATAAAAACCGGGAAACTGTTTCTCGAGCCATCCCTCTACTTTTTTCCGCAGCTGAAAGCGCGCATCACCGACGCGATCGCGCATCTCTACCCAGTTTTCGAGTGCCATCGCCGCAATCGCTTCGGCATTGGGTCGCTGGAGCGTTTCGTAATGCTCGAGGATTTCGTCCCACCGTCCCCCGAAGGGCGCAATGAGATTATGCAACGTCGTGCAATCTTCAAAACCGCTGTTCATTCCCTGACCGAAAAACGGAACGATGGCGTGCGCCGCATCGCCCATCAGCGCTACCTTTCCACGGTATACCCAACGGGGGCACCGTACGGTTCCCAGCGTCCCTTGGGCGTGAGCAAAGAAATCCCGCGGGTAATCCGGCATTAGATCGACCGCATCGGGAAACTCGGATTGGAAGTAGGCTTGCAGCTGATCCGGAGACTGCAAACTCAGGAAACTGACATCGCCCTGTTTCGGTAGGTAGAGGGTGACGGTGAAACTCCCATCCTGATTGGCGAGCGCCATCATCATGCGGTTTCCCCGCGGCCAGATGTGCAATGCATTTTTGTCCAACACCGGTTTGCCGTGGCGCAATGGGATCTGCAGCTCTTTGTAGTCGGCCTCTAACCAATCGACGGATTCGGCAAAGGCGGCCGGCGCGTACCTCACCAAAAGACGACGGACCGTACTGCCCGCACCGTCGGCGCCAAACACCACATCAAAGGAGCGATTGCGCTCACCGTTTGGCGTCTGGAAACCCAGCGTCCCCGTTTCCGGTTCTAGGCCTTCAAGGGTGTGTTCGAAATGCAGCTCCGCACCCGCACGCTCGGCCGCTTCGAGCAAAAAGGCGTTCAGTCCCGAACGGGAGATGGAGTAGTTGCACTCCGTTTCGGTACCGTATGGCTGAAAGGTGGGTTGCCCTTCCCGCGGGTGAATCATGCGGCCCGAAACGGGAACGCTCAGCGCCAAAGCCGCATCTCGCAATCCGGCTTTTTCCAAGCCGTACAAACCGCGAGAAGTGATCACCAAATTGATCGAGCGGCCCCCTTCGGAGCCGAGTCGCCGCGGATCGGGGCGTTTTTCGTAGACGGCCACCCGATACCCTTTTTGTCGGAGCAAGACCGCCCAGAGCGATCCCACCAAACCACCCCCGACGACGGCAATGCTAGATTCCATCGCGCGTCTCCTCCAAAACGCTCACCAGGCGGTAGATGTCTTCAAATGTGTTGTACAGTGGCGCCGGCGTGACCCGAGCAATGTCGGGTTCGCGCAGATCGAGATGGACCCCTTTTGCGCGCGCGGCGGAGGCCCAAGCCTGGCCGCGATCGAGCCGCAAGCAAAGCATCGATCCCCGTTGCACCGGAGTCGCGATGTACAACGAGTGGGGAAAACGCCGCTTCAACAAGAATTCCAAATAGCCCGTCAGCCGATCTCCTTTCGACCGAAGGGCCGGCATCGTGGCGCGGTCGAAGAGCTCCAGCGATGCCCGCAACGCCGCGAGCTGAAAAATCGGCGGGTTGCTCAGCTGCCAAGCTTCCACCGTCGGAATCGCCCGAAATACCGGGGGCATTTGGAAGCGGGTGCGCTTGTCGTGCCCCCACCACCCTTCAAAGCGCGGCAAGTCGGTTTGGCCTAAGTGCCGCTCGTGCACAAACGCACCGGCGATTCCGCCCGGACCGGAATTGAGGTACTTGTAAGAACACCAGACCGCAAAGTCCGCCCCCGCATCGTGTAGGCGGAGATCTAAGTTACCCGCCCCGTGGGCGAGATTGAAACCCGCCACCGCCCCCACGGAATGGGCCGCCGCCGTCACCGCGGCGATATCGAAAAATTGTCCCGACAGGTAGTTGCAGTCGCCCAAGAGCACCAATGCGAGTGAGTCGCCCAGCGCCGTAATCTGCTCGAGCACCGCCTCCGGTCGCACCGCCATCTCGCCCGGCAATGGCCGCAATTCCACGATCGCCCGCCCCGGATCGAATCCATGGAAGCGCGCCTGCGAATCCACCGCGTAGCGATCGGAAGGAAACGTATTGTTCTCGATCAGGATCTTAAACCGACGGGCCGTCGGCCGATAAAAACTCACGAGCATGAGGTGGAGATTCACCGTCAGGGAATTCATCGCCACGACTTCGTTTTCGCGCGCCCCTACCAAGCGGGCCAAGCTGGCGGTGACATTCTCATGGTAGGGCAGCCAAGGGTGGCGGCCAGTGGAGTGTCCCTCGACCGCGAAACGGCTCCAAGCATCGAGCTCCTCGTCCACGTAATTCCGGGCCTGCTTGGGCATTAATCCTAAGGAATGACCGGCGAAGTAGAGCGGGTGCGTGCCGGGGCCGGCGGGGAAAGCAAACGCCTCGGCAAAACTAGGAAGGGGGTCCTTCTCATCGAGAGCGCGCGCCGCCGCTAACGAGTCCTGATCGGGACTCCATTCCATCACTTAAACTCCACTCTCGATGGTCACGTGTACGGGTGCGAGCTCGGCGACTTCCAGCTCCACGCGAATCCCCGGCTTTAGTTCCACCGCGGCGGTCGCCGCGCCCGCGAGCACAATGCTGCCCGCGGCCAGGGTGCGATCCCGCTCGGCCAAAAGCTCGCAGAGCTGGATCACCGAGTTCACGGGATCGCCGGAAATTGCTTCCGAGATTCCTTTTTGCACCACCGCACCGTCGACCTTCATTTCCATATCAAGGTGAATGAGGTTAACGCTCGCGAAATCCCGTCGCCATTCCCCCAGAATAAAATGCGAAGAGGAAGAGTTGTCGGCGATCACATCTTCCATCGAAAAATATTTGAACTGATCGTACCGCGAATCCAAGATTTCCAATCCGGCGGCAACCCCACCACACGCGGCGAGCACCTGATCCCGGGTGACGTTTCCAAACAGGTCCTGCGCGATCCAAAAGGCGACTTCCGGCTCGATCTTCGGGTGGATCGACCCTTTCAACTTGAAAACGCCCCCGCTCGGAATCTGCATGCGATTGGTGAGAAATCCATACAACGGCGAATCGAGGTTCATCTGGCGGCGCTTGGCTTCGGACGTCAGGCCCATCTTCCAGCCGATCAGCTTTTCGCCCGCACTTTGCCGAAACGCCATTTGGGTTTCCTGGATCGCGTACGCGTCGCGCCGGGAAAAATCCGTCACTTCCTTGCTAATCTGGGAAATCGGCTTAGCTTGCAGCCGCGAGGTGTTGAGAACTTCTGCCCAGTGTTCGATTGCCGGTTTACTCATGATGCGATTTAACTCCCAAGAGACTTCTGGAGCAAGCGCGCGATGCAACTCGATTCGCTCGAGATTATCGATATTTCTCCGCCGATCCATTCCGGATTGGCGGTTTTTCCCGGCGACACGCCCTTCCAGCAGACCTTTCTCAAACGCGTTGAGGACGGTGACGGCTACACCCTTTCGACGATAACCACCACCGTTCACCTCGGCGCCCACACTGACGCACCAAGTCATTACGCGGCGAATGCGGCTACGATCGAGAAGCGCGACCTGCGCCTGTATCTGGGCCCGGCTCAAGTGATCGCGGTAAAAAACGCCCGCGGCCGTCGGATCACGCCGGACGATGTTGAGGGCAAGCCATTGCGGGCCCCCCGCATTCTCTTCAAGACCCTTTCCTTTCCCCAGTCCGACCATTGGAACACGGACTTTGCAGCGCTTTCGCCCGAGCTCATCGCCCATTTGGCCCAGGCCGGCGTGCGCTTGGTCGGAATCGACACCCCCTCCATCGATCCGGCGGTGGATACTGAGCTGGCGAGCCACCATGCGGTACTCGAAAATGATATGGCCATTTTGGAAGGCATCGTTCTAGATCGGGTGGAGGAGGGCCTCTACCAGCTCATCGCATTGCCGTTGCCCATTCGGGGCGCGGATGCGACACCGGTCCGGGCCGTGCTCGTGAGGTAAAAATTGGAAAAAATTCTCAACTACATCGGCGGCGAATGGCGCGAACCCCGATCGGGAAAATTTCTGGAGAATGATAACCCGTCCCGCGGCAAACCCTACTCGCTCGTCCCCGACTCCGACGAATCCGATGTGAACGACGCCGTAGAAGCGGCGAAACGGGCGTTCCCGGCGTGGTCGGCACTTCCCACCGAAGACCGCACAAAAATTCTGCGCAAGGTGGCCGACGGCATCGGCGCCCAACTCGAAGCGCTCGCCCTGGCCGAAAGCACCGACAACGGCAAACCGATCTCCGTCTCCCGCACCGTGGATATCCCGCGCAGCCAGCTGAATCTTGAGTTCTACTCCGATTGCGCCACCCAGTTTCACGGCGAGAGCTATATCTCCGCCGCGCGGGGACTGAACTATACCGTGCACTCTCCGCTGGGCGTGGTCGGGTGTATTTCGCCGTGGAATCTGCCGCTCTATCTTTTGACTTGGAAGATCGCCCCGGCGCTCGCCGTGGGTGACACCGTGGTGGCGAAGCCGTCGGAAGTGACGCCCATGACCGCCTATCTCTTCACCCGGATCGCGGCCGAGGCGGGGTTACCACCCGGAGTTCTCAATATTGTCCATGGAGTGGGAGGTCGCGCGGGGGCTGCGCTCACGCAGCACGCCGACATCAAAGCAGTGTCCTTCACCGGCAGCACGGCCACGGGGCGCGCGGTGGCGGAAACGACGGCGAAGACGTTCAAGAAAGTCTCGCTCGAAATGGGCGGCAAGAATCCCAATATCGTTTTCGCCGATTGCGACTTTGAGCTCGCGGTGGAAAGCAGTGTGCGCGCCGCGTTTGCGAACCAAGGGCAGATCTGTCTGTGCGGTTCTCGAGTCTTTGTCGAGGAATCGATTTACGGCCGCTTTAAAGAGGCGGTCGTCGCCAAAGCCAAAGCATTACGGGTCGGTGATCCGCTCGATCCGAAAACGGAGCAGGGTGCGCTGGTCAGCCGAGTCCACCGCGACAAAGTGGTTTCCTACCTGGAGCTGGCGAAGAAAGAAGGCGGGACCTTTCTGTGCGGCGGAGGACCGGCCAAGCTTTCGGGTGAACTAGCTGAAGGATACTTCGTGGCCCCCACGTGGATTGAGGGACTGTCATCCCAGTGCCGGACGAATCAAGAAGAGATTTTCGGACCGGTCGCGAGCCTTATCCCCTTTCGCACGGAAGACGAGGCGATTGCGATGGCCAACTCCACCCGTTACGGACTGACCGCCAGCCTTTGGACGAGTGATTTAAAGCGCGCCAATCGCGTGGCGAGCCGCCTTGAGAGTGGCGTCGTTTGGATCAACACCTGGATGTTGCGCGACCTACGCACCCCGTTCGGCGGCGTAAAGGAATCGGGAGTGGGGCGGGAAGGCGGGCTCGATGCCCTGCGTTTTTTCACCGAGGTCAAAAACGTCTGCATCGGGCTTTAAGGAGCGAATATGAACGAAATCCATTCTGCGCGCGCACCCGAGCCCGTCGGCAAATACCCCCACGCTCGCCGCGTCGGGAACCTTCTCTTTCTTTCGGGAGTCGGCCCCCGGGAGAAGGGAAGCAAAAAGATTCCCGGCGTCGAACTCAACGACGACGGAAGCATCCGCACCTACGACATCGAAACGCAATGCCATAGTGTTTTTTCGAATGTGAAATCCATTTTGGAAGATGCGGGTTCGAGCTGGGAGCAGCTCGTCGACGTGACCGTTTACCTCACCGACATGAAGCGCGACTTTGCCACCTACAACCGGATCTGGGCCGAATACTTTCGGGAAAACCTCCCCTGTCGCACCACTTTGGGCATCAGCGCTCTGCCCACTCCGATTGCGATTGAGTTGAAGTGCGTTGCCGTATTCCCGGAGGGAAAATGAATTGCTTCGAAGCGTTGAACTACCGGCAGTGGATTGAAGACCACCGGGCAACGCTCAAACCCCCGGTGGGCAATAAAGTCATTTGGCCCCAGCGCGATTTCATCGTCATGACCGTAGGGGGACCCAACGAGCGCACTGATTTTCACGTCAATGAAGGCGAAGAGTTTTTCTACCAAATTGAAGGGGATATGATTTTGAAAGTTATCGACCCGGAAGGGCAGATGCGCGACGTGCCGATTCGCGAAGGGTCGATCTATCTGCTGCCGCCGAAAACCCCGCACTCGCCTCAGCGCGGCGCGGGAACGATCGGGCTGGTGATCGAACTCAAACGCAAACCGGATCAATTGGATGGATTGCAATGGTACTGTGAAAAATGCACAACGAAGCTCTACGAAGAGTGGTTCCACTTGGTGGATATCGAGAAACAGTTTCAGGGTGTCTTCCAACGCTATTACAGCAGTGAGCACACCCATTGCCGGCAATGCGGTCACGTGAACGGACGGAAGTGGAATGCTCAAGGTTGATATCCACACCCATATCCTCCCACCCGAGCTGCCGAACTTCCGCGAAAAATTCGGGTACGGCGGCTTCATCCAGCTTAGACCGTGCGTAGGGTCAACCGACGTTGAAATGTTGGAGGATTCCGGCAAACCGTTCCGGCGGGTAAAGGCTAATTGCTTTGACCCCGAAATCCGTCGGCGTGAGTACGAGCCCCACGGGGTGAGCGTGCAGGTTTTATCGACCATTCCGGTGATGTTCAGCTACTGGGCGAAACCCGAGCACGGGCTCCGGGTCGCGCAGTACTTGAACGACCATCTCTCCGCGGTGGTCCAAGCGCGGCCCAGATCATTCGTGGGCTTAGGAACGGTACCCCTCCAAGCCCCCGAACTCGCCGTTCGCGAAGCGGAGCGCTGCGTTCATGACCTCGGGATGCGAGGGTTCCAAATTGGTTCGCACGTCAACCAGTGGAACCTCTCCGATCCGGCGCTCTTTCCCTTCTACGCGGCCTGTGAATCGCTCGGAGCCTGCCTGTTCGTGCACCCTTGGGAAATGATGGGCCAAGAACGCATGCCGAAATATTGGCTTCCGTGGTTAGTGGGCATGCCGGCCGAAACTTCACTGGCCATCTGTTCGATGATCTTCGGGGGCGTTTTCGAAAAATTCCCTAAGTTGCGAGTGGCGTTTGCCCACGGTGGCGGCGCATTTCCCTTTACCCTCGGCCGCATCCAGCACGGTTTCGATAGTCGCCCCGATCTTTGTGCGGTCGACTGTCAAACTGCGCCCCAGGATTTTCTAGGCCGCTTCTACGTCGATAGTTTGGTGCACGATCGTCGGGCGCTCGAGTTTTTGATCGATCTTTTCGGTCCGGAAAAAATTTGCTTGGGAACGGACTACCCCTTCCCGCTGGGCGAAGCCGAACCGGGCGCGTTGATTGCAAAGCTCCCGGACGCGGAGATCCAGGAGTGGCTCTGGCACCGTGCGGCGCTGAACTGGCTGGGAATGAAAAAAGAAGACTTCACTTAAAGGAAAAAAAATGGACCTCCAACTCAAGGGCAAAAAGGCATTGGTATTCGGATCCTCCACCGGAATTGGTCGCGCCATCGCTCAGGCGCTGATCGCCGAGGGTGCTTCGGTCGCGCTTTCGGCGCGTACGGAATCCACGCTGGCCGACGCGGCGAAAGAAATGGGCGCGGCGGCCTATTTTTCCTGCGATTTATCGCAATCGGGTCGCGCCCGCGAGGTCACGCAAAAAGCCAGCGCCAAATTGGGCGGACTCGATATCCTCGTCATCAACTCCGGCGGCCCTAAGAAAAATGCTTTCGCGGATGTCTCGCAAGATCAGTGGCTCGAGGACTTCCAAACTCTCTGGTTGAGCGCCGTCGATAGCATCAAGGCCGCCCTCCCCGGAATGAAGGAACGCAAGTATGGCCGCATCTTGCTCGTAACGTCGCTCGCCGCCAAAGAACCGTTACCCGGACTCACTTCCTCTAATGGCTTGCGCGCGGGGCTTGCGGGGCTCGCCAAATCGTTGGCCAACGAAGTCGCGGCCGAAGGGATCACGATCAACTCGATCCTGCCCGGCTACACCGACACCGAGCGCCTCAAGGAGCTCAATCTGCCCGAAGAAAAGATCCGGCAGATGATCCCGGCTGGCCGCTTGGCCCGGCCCGAGGAGCTGGGGGATCTCGCCGCCTTTCTCGCTTCGCCGCGGGCGGGCTACCTCACCGCGCAAAGCATCGCGGTGGACGGTGGCGCACTGCGCGGACACTAACGATCCACTTCCTGCTAAAATAAAATCTGTATCTCTGTCGTCGCGAGGGCCGAAGGTCCCAGCCGAACGGCAGTCGAATCTCTCCAAAACTTAGCTTCACCTATTGAAAGGGCACTTTCATGCGCCGTTTATTGGCCTTGGTTGCACTCGTTTCCATTTGCTTTGCCGCTCCCGTTTCCGCCAAGGGCGGCGGAAGCCGCGCCGAACACCGGATCGGCTTCACGGTGGGGCTTTTCTCGGACCCCTTTCCGAATATGATTGGTGCCGCGCTGCGCATCAACGTCACCGATTTCTTCCAGTTGCACGCGGGCTACGGAAACCTTTCCTACACCGTGGGAACCACTACCATTACCGCCACGGCGCTCGGCGGCGGCGGGCGCCTCTTCATTCCCGGCTGGAGTTTTTCGCCGTTTGCCGGCTTTAACTACACTCACTGGTCCGCGACCGGAAACGTCACGATGGGAACTCAGACCATCCCCGCCGGTAGCGGCCTCCCCGGAGTCATGTACTTGACGTTCGGACTCGATTGGCAAACCCACGCCGGTTTCAATATTGGCGGCGGCGTCCACTACGTTCTGTCCCCATCCCAACTCTCGAGCGCCATTTCGCTCACGCCGCAACTGTATTTGGGTTGGTACTTCTAAACCGTTGCCCGAACGGTGGGTTTCGGTTTCAATGCGCCCGATGATCGAGCGAGTCACCGACTACCCGGGCTATTTGATCCGCTTTCGTCCCGAGCAACCCTCGCGGCGGGCCATTTTGCTTTTTCACGGTTTTCCTGCGTACCGGAACGTTAAGAACCTTGATCTCGCCGATTGCTTGTACCGGCATTTCCAGCGCGATGTTTTTCTTTTGCACTACCGGGGACTAGGCGAAAACCGCGACGGTGTCTTCCGTTTTACCGATGCGCTCCATGAAGCCTTCGCCGTCGTCGACCGAATCGTCGATAAAGACGGGTTTGAGCCAATTACCGTGATTGGGCACAGTTGGGGTGGGCTGGTAGCAGTCAACGCCGCGGCCACCCGCCCGCAAAAGATCCACGTGGTTCTCTTGCTCTCCCCGCTTTGCGATCTCGATCCGAAGCAAGGCCTCTATCCGTGGGTTCTGCACGGCGTGCGACAGGAGGTTCCCGACGTTTACGGGGATCGCAGTGAAGCCGATATCGTGACCGACATCGAAGCCGTTCGGCGGGAATTTTCGCCGATGGAGAAGGTGCCAAACTTAGCCCCCCACTTGCGCTTTGGGATTATTCAGGCCCGGCAAGACGAATCCACTCCCGCCGCAGCAACTAAGGCCATGGCGGCGCGCTTCGCCCGCGCCCCGCTGTACCGCGAACTGAATCTGGATCACTCCTTTCGCGAAGACCGTCGGGCGTTAGCGAACGAAGTGATTGGCATGCTCGAAAATCTTGAAAGTGATTCACTCCACGGTTCCGCTAGTGCCGAGTCGTAAGATCCGCTCCACTTTGGCCCCGGAGTAAGTCAGGAAGGTGCCACCGATGGAAACATCCCGCGAGCTATCGCGTGCCTCGACGAGGGCGTTAGGTACGGGTTACCGGTCCCAGCCCCCGCGCAAATCCCGTATCCAGTGAGCCGTCCGAATTCAAACGGGCAATCCCTTCGATGGCGGAATGGCCCGGCGCGTATAATGCTAGCTAGTTGGCTTGGGCACGGCGCTTTTGACGTCGTTTCCAATGCGGGACAAATCCGCCGCGGTGAGCGGCGCGCTGCATCTTCGGGCGCGGGCCCGAGTGGTTTCCCGGACCGCGGGCTGATTCCGTTTTCCCCTGGATCACGCGTTCGCCGTCCGAATCTCCGGTCAAAAGCAAATTCAGGGCGCTACCCGTTTTCCCGCAACGACCCGTGCGACCAATGCGATGGATGTACTCCTCACGCGTTTGCGGCAAGTCGTAATTGATGACATGTTCGATGTCCGGCACATCGATCCCGCGACCCGCCAAATCGGTTGCCACCATGATGCGGTGAGCCCCCGACCGAAACCGATCGAGCGCGAACCGCCGTTGCGATTGACTGCGTCCGCCGTGAAGGGAGACGACTCGATGTCCCTCGCGATCCAAGAGACGGGCCAAGCGATCCGTACGCGACTTCGTACGCGTAAAAATCAAGATGCGCCCTTCGCGTTCCTTCATCGCCTGTAGCAGCAACGTGTTCTTCCCCTCATTCGAAGTACGAATGGTTTCTTCTTTCACGAGGGCAATCGGCTGCTCCACCGCGCCGATCTCGACCCGAATCGGGTTCTTGAGAAAGGTATTGGCCAGGTTCATCACGTCCTTGGGCAAGGTCGCCGAGAACAGGTAAGTCTGACGGGAAGCCGGGACATGGTGCATGATCTGCTTGATCTGCGGGGCAAAACCCATATCGAGCAAGCGATCGACTTCGTCGAGAACCACCACATCGATATTGCGCAAGTCAGCGGTGCCCTCCTGAAGGTGATCGTTGAGACGCCCGGGGGTCGCGACAATGTAATCGGTTCCACGGTACAGATCATCCGCCTGACGATTGAACGATTCTCCGCCCACCACGAGGGTGCCAGAGCAACGCATGTCTCTACCCATCTTGCGCAGTACCTGATGGATCTGCGCCGCGAGTTCGCGAGTCGGTGCCAAGATCAGCGCTTGGCGTTTGCGGCCCTCGAAAATCGAAGCGAGCAGCGGCACGCCGAACGCACCGGTCTTACCGGTCCCCGTTTGCGCGGTGCCAAGAATATCTTGTCCTTCCATCGCCGGCGGAATCGTCGCGGCCTGGACGGGAGTGGGGGATACGAAGCCCATTTTCTCGAGCGATTCCGCCAGAGGCATAGGTAGACCAAAGTCATTGAATGTCAGTTGAGACTGCATAAACAGTATTTTGCTTTCTAAAGGGACCTAGTGGTTGGCGTGCATCAAACAGGAAGGTCGTTTCTTATTAAACGATTGGGACGCTCGCTCGGGAGGGGCACGTCGGAAAAGTAATCACTCGTTTTCCGCCCAACAATATAGTTGCGAGCCGGGGAGAATATGACAGATCGCCAAGGTTTTAGCCAGAAAAAGATTCTAAGCAGTCCAGCTGAGCAAATTTTAGCTCGCTCTAGACTTCGTTTGCGGGGATGGGATACTAGGCGTTTAAGTACATTCGAACACTTGGGAAGGGGAAATTTTCCAATCTTTTCCCGAGTCATTTCGAGGAGAAAGCCGCCAGGCCATGAAAATGCCAATCCAAATCCTTGTTGTCGAAGACAACGCTGGCGATCGCTTCCTAATCCAGCAAACCCTGAAAGGCATTTGCCCGGATTGGAAACTACACTTCGCCGAAAACGGTGTGGATGCCACCGATTTCTTGCACCAGACGGGAGCGTTTACTGCCGCCCCCCGCCCCCAACTCGTCATTGTCGACCTCAACCTTCCCCGCAAAGACGGACGGGAGGTCCTCGCTGAAATCAAACAAGATCCGGCTCTCCAAACTATCCCCGTAATTATTTTTTCTTCCTCGCGAATCGCTTCCGACGTCGAAAACTGCTATCGGCTGGGGGCGAATGCATTCTTGACCAAGCCTTCCGAGCTCGATGACTTCACGACCGCGATCAAATCCCTCGCCCAGTTCTGGTTACAAAAGGCCGTATTGGCCTCGACCCTGCGCGCGGACTAAATGGTTCAGTTCGCTGCGCTGCTTCACGTCATATGGTTTTCCCGAAGGGATGCGACAATAGAATCCAATGTTCGCCAATACCGTGAATGTCATCTCGCGGATGCGAGGTTCGGATTTAGTCGACATCTTTATCATCAGCGGACTGATTTTCTTCGCGCTCTATGTTCTGCGCCGGAACATCCACAAGCGCGTCTTGCTCGTTTTCTTCGTGCTGGCCGTAATCTATCTCGCCGCTCGCACCTACCATTGGCAACTCACTCTACGTTTTCTTGAAGTCATTGCTTTCTCCACCAGTGTCGGCTTCATTCTCGTGTTTCAAGAAGACATTCGCCGTTTTCTGGAAACCTCACTCTTCAGCGTCTTTTCCGATGCCTCCGCCGGATCTTCGGAAGCCGCCTTTAAGTCGATAGTCAAATCGGTGAAGGCCTTTTCAAAAAACCGTATTGGCGCTCTGATTGTGCTCGAGCGAAAGATACCGGTGGTCAATCTCGTGCGGGGCGGCGACACCCTCGACGGCGAAGTCAGTTTCGCACTCCTGTGCAGCCTTTTCGATCCGCACTCGCTCGGCCACGATGGCGCCGTGATCATGCGCGGCTCCCGCGTCACCCACTTCGGCGTGCATCTTCCGCTGTCACGCAATCACGGTACCACCGGCCGAGTCGGCACGCGTCACGCGGCGGCCTTGGGCCTGAGTGAAGTCACCGACGCTTTCATCGTAGTGGTCTCGGAAGAAACCGGCGATATCGGGATCGCGCAAAATGGAGAGTTCCGCAAAGTCGAGATTCACGAATTGGAGTCGATTCTCTTCTGCCTCCGCGAATTGCAAAAACCGCCGATCACCCAGCGCAGCTTTATGGACTACCTGCGGGGCACTTGGATTCTAAAGTTTGTGTCGGTGGGAATTGCCCTGGTCCTTTGGGTCGCTTTTGTCGCTCCCGGCGCCGTTCAACAACGCCGCTTGAAAATGAGCGTGACGATGGAAGGGCCGCCGCGAGACCTGATGCTGGAAGACCCCTCTCCCTCCGAAGTCGTCGTCACCCTTTCCGGTCCCGAGGACGATTTTGCCAATTGGCCGAAGGACAAACAGATCGTTCGCGTGCCTTCCGGCCGCCTGACGCCCGGAGATTTGAAGATCCCGCTCTCCAACGCCAACCTTTCACTCCCGACCGGGATCCGGGTTATCCAATTTGAACCGTCACACCTTTCGCTTAAAGCGTACAAAACCCGCAAAGTGAAAGTCCCGGTGGTGATCAACACGCTCGGCCGAGCGCCAGCCTCGGAGCTCAAATACCGCGTCCGACCGGAAGAAGTGACGCTCGTGGTTCGCGAAGGCGATCCCGGGCCGAATATGGTGGTCTCCGAGCCGATTGACTTGAGCCTGCGAAAAAAGGGCGAGCAGCTCGAACTCAAATACGTGCTCCCGCCCAAAACCCAGCTGGCCGCCGATACCCCGCAATCCGTTCATGTCGACGTCGACTAAGTGGTACACTCCCTTTCGATGAATACGTTCCTCATGCCCCTAATGGGGGGAATGCTGATTGGCCTCGCCGGGGTCTCTATTTTACTCTTCAACGGCCGAATCCTCGGCGTCAGTGGGATTGTTGGAGGTCTGTTACGTCCGACGCCGCACGATCGGGGATGGCGTTGGGGCTTCTTGGCCGGGCTGATCGCGGGGGGCGTTTTGCTCACCCTCCTCGCTCCGACGGTCTTCACCATTACCCCCACGCGTTCGGTCGGCGCTTTGCTTGCCGCCGGCCTGCTCGTGGGCGTGGGCACGGCCCTGGGGAATGGCTGCACGAGTGGCCATGGGGTTTGCGGCATCAGTCGCCTTTCCCCCCGATCCATCGCCGCGACCCTAACCTTCATGGCGGCCGGCGCGGCCGTCGTCTATGTCATCAACCATCTTCTGGGAGGATGGATATGAAGGGCATCTTTGCCGCGACGGGCTCCGGAATTTTCTTCGCCTTGGGACTTGGGATTTCGGGAATGACCCAGCCGGGAAAGGTGACCGCTTTTCTCGATTTTGCCGGCGCTTGGGATCCCAGCCTCGCATTTGTCATGGTGGGTGCGATCGCCGTTTACGCCCTCGGATCCCGGTTGGTTTTGCGCCGTCGTCAGCCGGTGCTCGCCGGTAGTTTTCAAATTCCGACCAACCGCAAACTCGATGGACGCCTTTTCTTGGGCGCGGCCCTATTTGGCATCGGTTGGGGACTCGCCGGCTTCTGCCCGGGCCCGGCCCTCGTCTCGCTTTCGTCGTTGCAAACCGCATCGATTCTCTTCGTCGTGGCCATGCTGATCGGCATTCTCGTAGGCGGAAAAATCCCATCCCGGACGGCATGACACTCGAACAATACCTTGAAGCCAAACGCACGCGCGCACAAAACGCCTGGCAACCGCGCCCGCGCTGTTCCAGTTGCCAGCGCCCCGTCGCGACCTGCTACTGCGCGGTCGTCACCCCTTTTGTCGCCGAACCGATCTTCACTATCCTGATGCACCGACGCGAAACCAAGAAAGGGGTAGCCACGGGCCGCATGGCCCATATCTGCCTTTCCAATTCCCGGCTGATCGAAGGTTCCGACTTTACCCGCCATCCCGATGTGAATGCATTGATCGCCGATTCTGCAAACCATTGCGTCGTGCTGTGGCCGGGCCCACAGTCGACCAATCTTTCTCAGCTCAACGAGGCACAGCGCCAAGAGTTTGTTCCCGCTGGAAAGCGGTTAGTGATCTTCGTGATCGATGCCACCTGGGCGCAAGCCAAGCGAATGAAGCGACTCAGTCGCAACCTCCACGCATTGCCTTTCATCAGTTTCACACCCGAGAAACCCTCCGATTTTCGCATCCGCGTGCAGCCGGCCGCCCACTGCTATTCCACCGTCGAAGCCATCAATGCCTGCTTGGATCTCTTGGCGCCCCATCCCGCGCAGAAAACCTTGCTCGCCGCTTTCGGTTATATGGTGGAGAAGCAACTAAGCTACGAAAAGTCCATCCGCCATCCGCGCCGCGCGATGCGACGCAAACGTCTACTCGAAGGCCGCGCGTGACGATTCTAGAAATTACCGATCCGGATTCTCCGCTCCTGACGCAAGCGAGGGATCTCTTGGAACGTACTCAAGGGCGAAATGTCTGCACTCTGGATTACTTGAAAACGGCGGCGAATTCGGGTGACGAGCTTTTCCTCATCGGAATGATGCACGGAAAACTCATCGCCGCGGCGGTCGCGAAAGTTTTGCGCGGGGATTTTGAGTACTACCGTCCGTTCGGCGACCGTTTTCTCATCGATTGGGCCCGCCATAGCGTCGGCTCCCTCTCAATCCTATCCGTCGCCGAAGGGCATCGGGGCGAAGGCTATGGGCAACTCTTGGGGCACGCGCGCTTGCGCTGGCTCAAGTCCAAAGGCTGCGACAAAGCGGTCGGCGTGTCGTGGATGAGTGGGTTGGCCGAAAGTTCCGCCCGCGTTTTCGAAAAAATCGGAATGACCCAAGTCGCCCTAGTTACCGACTTCTATGTGAAGTTCAGCGTGAAGATCGATCTCCAATGCCCGGTTTGCGGGAAACCGCCCTGCTACTGCGCGGCCGCGCTCTACGAAAGAACTCTGTAGTGCTGTTTACCCATTGACCCGAAGGCGGCGAACGTCTTTTTCGCAATGATCTAGAATTCGACGGACTAGCACCTGTGGGGTGATCGGTTTGGAAATATAGTCGCTAAAACCCACTCGAAGGCAGCGTTCCTTTTCGCCGCTCATGGCGTGGGCCGTAAGTGCCAAGACTGGCAGTCGAAAGTTCTCGCCGCGAATTGCAACCGTTGCATCAATCCCGTCCATCTCTGGCATCTGAATATCCATCAAGATCACATCCGGTGGATCCCCTGGCCCGTGAAGTGTTCGCAATGCTTCGGCGCCATTGGAGCAACAGGTTACCTCTGCGCCTTGCTTTATTAGAATGCGGCTAATCAGTAATTGGGTGTCGAGGGCATCTTCTACGAGGAGAACGCGAAGTCCTTCCAGTGCGGGTTGAAACGAGGTAGGCGCTCCCATTTCAACCCTCGCATCGGGTCCCCTTGCCATGATTTCCGCCCTAAAAGTCGCAAGAAAAGTGGCCCCCCGTCCAAACGCGCTTTCTACCAGTGTTAGATCTCCTCCCATCAACTTGCAAAGCCGGCGCGAAAGCGCGAGTCCCAATCCGGTACCACCGTACTTTCGACCGATCTCGCTACTTCCCTGCGAGAAAGGTTGAAACAACCGCTCTCGCTGTGTTTCCGAAATACCGCATCCATGATCAACAATCTCAATTTCCAATAAAGACGACTGCGACTCAAAACGTGCTCGCAATTCTATCGTATCGTTGGAACCAAATTTAATGGAATTCGAAAGGAGGTTGTTGACCACCTGAGAAAACCTCAAGCCATCCAAAGCAATGAGCGGCGGGAGCGATGGATCGAAATGCAAAATAATTTTCGAGTTCTTTGCTTGCACCGCCGGCTCCAGTGCCTTCGCAAAATCTTCCAACCGATCCCGAATCGGAATCGATTCATTTTCAATTCCAAGTTCACCGGATTCGATTTTGGAAAGATCCAAGATATCATCAATCAATCGCCGAAGCGCCTGACAGTTGCGGTGGATGCGAAGCAAAAAATCGCGCTGGTGATCAATGGAAAGAGGCTCATTTAGAAGCATCTCGGTGAATCCAACAATGGCCGTCATCGGAGTTCGGATTTCGTGACTCATATTAGCAAGAAAGACTCCCTTGACACGGTTCGCGCGCTCGAGCGCCGCTCTTTCCTTGTCGAGCCGTTGGGAACTGAAGGTCAGCTCGTCGGCGAGGATATTCACCCCGTAGCTGATGGCGTCGATAATGTCTCCCTTGTCGCTGAGTTTCGCACGATGCATCGGACGTCCGCTCGCCATAATCGTAAGCGCATCGAGAAACTGTTGTAATCGCTCGACATCAATCTCCGAGCCCTTGCGCATTAGTGGAAGGTCTTCAACCATTCAATCGCCGTTTCTTGTGAAGTAAACAACCGCACCGGAACAGAATGCTTGGACATCCGCAAATAGATATTTCCCATCATGCTGCCGAGGGGTGTAGCGGATGTTAAGAGCGCTAATGCCGAAAAGGCTCCATTCATCGCATTTGAAGAATAGTGGTGACGGGCTTCGGGCCTCAGCATTTCCGATTTACGAATGTCGACAAGTAGCGGCCGGCGAATTCCCTTCGTCACCGCGATCGCGTTGCTCATATTTTCCTCGGCCTCGGGAAGTGCTTGGACAACACCAGGAACGATGTGCACGTAAACAATTCCGTCATCGGTCATTCCAATTTCAGCTGATTTCGTTCTCACTCACTTCTATCCCTTTCGTGGCAGCTACTTACTATAGTACCGAATTTGCAATGTCCAATGCGTTGGACGTGACAAACTCAACTGCAACGTGTTTGGTACTAGTAGCGATTCGGCAATTTGGATTCGTCGAGCTGAGTGGGAACTCCGATGCCGCGCCAATGGGTAGTCTGGTAACCCGAGTCGCGTTTCTTTTCGGACGTGATCTCGACGTCGAGTAAGCCATTGAAACCCGATCGCACCGCTTGAAAGGCCAAGCGCAACAGGGCGTCCGCGCGATCCGCGACCCCTTCCACTTTTAACGGCTTCTCTTTACGCTTCATGAAGCGTGTCTCTTCGCCCTGCTGGCGGTAGTAAACGATGACGCCGCGGGCGAGCGCCAAGTCACGCTCGTAAACTTCCAGCGCGGGCGCAAACTGGCTGTCAAAACAAAAACCGCAATAAAGGCGATGAGAAAGTTCCGCCGGTAAGGGTTCTAGAAAAGAAAACGTCCCGGCTTTCACCTTGTGCGAGCAACGCTTGCAAACGTGGCTTTCGCAAAGGCCGCAGACGAAGTCCGCTTTGGGCCTTTGGCAGATGCGGCAGAGGGTTTTCATTCGGGCTGAAATAGCACAGTCAGCGCCCCAGGAACCACCCTAAAGCCACCGCCCCGAGCCCAAAAAGGACACTGGCCAGTGCGTAAACCAGTGCCCAAAATGCCTCCCCTTTACGCACAAGTTCCAGCATTTCCAGGCTAAATGCCGAGAAGGTCGTAAAGCCACCCAGAAACCCCACCCCCAAAAAGAGCGCCATTTGGGGAAAATGCTCGCTGTCTTTCAAGCTCTGAAAAAGCAGCCCGATCGCGAAGCTTCCCAGGATGTTAATGGCGAAGGTTGCGACGGGAAAGGGGTGGGAAAACCAAGGCCGAATGAGCAGCGAAAAGCCATATCGGCTCATCGACCCGAATGCGCCGCCGATGCCTACCAAAAGAAATGGGGTCAAAGGGCCTCCTATCGCGGTGAGGGCTTTATTTTACCATTCGCTCTGTGTTTAAACCCCCCAATGCTTTCCGATCTCCACATCCTCGAGCTCGGCCCCAAGGGCGATGGCGTTCACCGTGGGCCCCGCGGCCGGGTGTATGTGGAGCGCTCCGCCCCGGGGGATGTGCTGAAGGGAAATGTGCAACTAGACCGCATGGGGATTCCGCGAGCCGAGATCGCCGAGTTGCTCGAGCCATCTCCCCACCGACAAATGGCACCCTGTCCCCACTATTCCGTCTGCGGGAACTGCACCCTCCAACACGTGAAACCCGACTATTACCGGGTTTGGAAAACCAAGATGGTGGGCGAGGCCTTCCGGGCGGAAGGGCTGCGGCCGCAGAACTGGTTGAAACCGATTTTCATCGAGGGCGGTAAACGGCGCCGCGCAACCTTTTCCGCTTTCAAGGGCCGACGCTCGCTCACTCTCGGGTACTACCAGCGCCGTTCGCAGAGGATTCACGAGATTGATTCTTGTTTGGTGGCCGACCCTCGCCTACTCGAGCTGCGTGCCGCGATCAAACCGATCCTGATGCCCATGATGCAGGAAGCAAGGCCGGTGGACGTCTTTTTGCAACTCTCTGGTGGTGTGGTTGATGTCGTCCTGACCGGCCCAATTGGAAGTACGGGCCGGCCGGACGAAGCGTGCCGTGGTTTGGGCCAAAAGATTTTAGAACTCCCGGGCGTCGCCCGGGTGAGTTGGCGGGTGCGCGAAGGCGCGGTGATCGAACCATGGTTGAATCGTGGCGCGGTGCATGCCCAGTTTGGCATTCTCCAAGTCGCATTACCGCCCGATGCTTTTTTGCAACCCACTCCCGAAGGGGAAGCCGCATTGGTCGATGCGGTGATGGCGGAGCTTCCTGAAGACGGACATTTCGCCGATCTCTTTTCGGGCTGCGGCACCTTCTCCGGGCCGATGCTCACTCAGGGTTCCGTCGATAGTTTCGAATCGGATGCATTAGCCGTTCAAGCACTCGCAAAATCCGCCAAAGGGATGCCGCTGCGGGTTTACAAACGCGATCTCTTCAAGAACCCGCTCCACCCCCAGGAACTGAACCATTTCGGCGCGGTGGTTTTCGATCCGCCGCGCGCCGGTTGCGAGGCCCAAATGGTTTCGCTCGCCAAATCCCGCGTGGCGAAAGTGATCGGTTTGTCGTGCAATCCGGCCACGTTCGCGCGCGATGCCCGTATTCTCTGCGCGGGCGGTTATCGATTGAAGAGCTTGCAAGTCGTCGATCAATTCATTTGGTCACACCACGTTGAAGTCGTGGGCGTTTTCACAAAGTCGCGCTAGAATATTTCTCCAACGAGGAGACTCCCCATGCTCAAGAAAATCCTAGCCGGTATCGGTTTGTTCATCGCGGTGATCTGCATCATCGCCGCTTTCAAACCTTCCACCTTTAGCGTCGAAAGAAAAGCCGTCATCGACGCGCCGCCCGCGGTGGTTTTTGCCCAGGTCAACGATCTACATAAATGGGAAGCTTGGTCGCCGTGGGCCAAACTCGATCCCAATGCCAAAGACACCTACGAAGGCCCTGACTCCGGCAAAGGCGCATCCATGGGCTGGGATGGAAACAGTGACGTCGGCTCGGGTAAGATGACCATTATCGAAAGCCAGCCGCCTTCCTTGATTCATATCAATGTCGAGTTCTACAAACCCATGGCGGGAACAAACCTTACCGAATTCACCTTCACGCCCCAAGGCCCCAAAACCGAAGTGAATTGGAAGATGAGCGGCAAGAATGGCTTTGTCGGTCGGCTTTTTTGCCTGTTCGTGAACATGGACAAGATGGTCGGGGGCCAGTTCGAGCAGGGTCTCAACAACTTAAAGACCGTCTCCGAAGCGGCGGCCGCGAAGGGTAAGAAATAAGCCGCGGCTGGTCACCAGCGCGCGAAATGTGCTAGGGTGCGCGTCGCCGTGAGCGACGTTTTTCCCATTCATGTCCGCACCCTGACCGGTCTAGAGAAGGTTCTCGCCGAGGAGCTAACCGGCCTCGGCGGCGAAGCGTTCTCAATCGCTAATCGCGTCGTGATTGGGCAGGGGAATCTGGAGTTGCTTTACCGCACCAATCTCTGGTGCCGCACCGCGATCCGGGTACTCCGACCGATTGCCGCCTTCTCCGCTCCCGATGAAAAGACTTTCTACGAAGGCTTGAAGGCCATCGATTGGGCACCGTGGATGGCCCCCAGTGGAACACTGGCGATCGACGCCCACGTGCACTCCTCCTTTACCACCCACTCGCTTTTCGCCGCGCAGTTGGCCAAAGATGCCATCGTCGACCGCTTTCGCGAAACTGCCGGTCATCGGCCGTCGGTGGATCTCGAGCACCCGCAATTGCGTATCGCCATCAATCTCTTTCAAAACACGGCGCAAGTACTGGTCGACGCATCCGGCGAGTCTTTGCACAAGCGCGGTTATCGGCGACAGGCGGGAGAGGCCCCACTGCGGGAAACCTTGGCGGCCGGCATTCTGAAGCTGTCCGGATGGAAGGGCAAAAGCCCGCTGGTCGATCCGATGTGCGGCTCCGGCACCTTTGCCATCGAAGCCGGAATGATTTTGAAGAACATGGCACCCGGCTTGCTGCGCAAGGCGTTTGGCTTTCAACGCTGGGCCGACTACGACGCCGCGCTCTTCAACCGACTGGTGGAAGAAGCCAAGGCGGCCGTTCAAAAGGACGTCGACGTTCCCATTGTCGGCATTGAAATCGATCCTAAAGTGAGTGAAATCGCCCAGCAAAACGTGGAACGTGCGGGCCTGGCCGGAACCGTCCGAATCGAAAATGCCGACTTCTTCACTTGCGACGCCATCCCGGCCGCGAAGGGCACCGTGGTGATGAACCCGCCCTACGATGAACGCCTCGATGTGCAAAATGTTCCGGAACTCTACCAACGCATCGGCGAGCGCCTCCACGCCGCGTATCCGGGTTGGAATGCCTGCCTGCTTACCGGCAACCTCGAGGCGGCCAAATATTTCGCGCTCCCGCACGCTAAAGAGCTTACGCTGTTCAATGGCCCGATCGAATGTCGGCTGGTGAGATCCACTTTGCCCACCACGGCACAAACCGCCCTGCGCCCCGATCCCGAAACCAACCCCGAGTGGCAAAGAAAGGTCCAAACCTTCGCCAACCGCCTGCGCAAGAACTACAAACACCTTTCCAAGTGGGCGGCCCGCGAAAAAATCTCCGCCTACCGAATTTACGATTGGGACATTCCTGAGTTTCCTTTCATCCTGGATCTCTGCGAAGGGCGATTGCACTTCGCCGAAGTGCCGCGCAATTTTGATCGATCGCCGATCGAACAAGGTCAGTACTTGCAGCTAATGGTGCACGCCGCCGCCGACGTGGTAGGAATTGCGGCCGAGCGGGTGACATTTAAAAAACGCAAACCTAAGAAAACCGGCGGCGCGGCGCAAACGCCCACTGGCGATTTTTTTGAGGTGAGCGAGGCAGGCCTGCGCTTTCTCGTCAATTTCACCGATTACTTGGATATTGGCCTATGTCTTGAACACCGAAAACTTCGGGCCCGCATTCGCCAAGAAGCCGCAGGGAAAGAGTTCTTAAATCTCTACGGCTCCACGGGTGCGTTCACAGTATGCGCCGCCGCCGGCGGAGCGCGCAGTACGATGACGGTCGATACCGCCAGCACTTATTTGGACTGGGCCGAACGCAATCTCCGGCTGAATGACCAAACCAACGCGTCCAATGAAGGCATTCGCTCCGATGTCATGGAATTCTTAGAACGCACGCGATCTGGCTACGATCTCGCGGTCGTAGATCCCCCGGCCCGTTCGATGAACCGCGTGACCGGTCAGGAGTTTGATACCCAGGCGGATCACGTCCGATTGCTTCAAAAAGTCCTTTCGCGCATGCGCGCCGGCGGAAAAGTCTACTTCTCGACCGCCTACCGATCGTTTCAGATGGATGAAACCGCATTGAAGGCGGGAAGAAATCTGCAAATTCGGGAAATCACTTCGCAGCTCACCCCTCCCGACTTCGAACGCGGAGCCGCGCACCGATTTTGGTGTCTAGAACTTTTCTAGAGCGGCAGTGCCAATTGATCGTGATCCGATCGCCCCGTGTCATCGGGCTCGGTCTTGAGGTTCGTGATGCTGACGCCGAGCAAGCGAATCGGTCGACGGCCAGCCTCGGTGCTGGCTAACAAATCATTTGCCGTTTGGGAAATAAGGCCGGGTTCGAAACTAAAATCCGGCAATGTCCGGCTGCGCGTAATCGAAACGAAGTCAGAATACTTCACTTTGAGCACGACCGTACGACCGGGCAGATCGCGACGCCGCAACGTCTCGGCGACTTCCCCGGCTAGCTCCGCAATGGTGCGTTTCAAACTCGGCAGATCCAGAATGTCTTCGCCAAAGGTCGTCTCCGATCCACGGCTACGCGGAGTGTGATCGGAACTCACCGGCCGATCGTCTTCACCCTGGGAGAGGCGGTGCAAGAACAACCCAAACTTTCCGAAGCGTTCGAATAGGATCCGCGGATCACGACTGCGGATATCAGCCGCTGTTCGCAATCCCGCTTCATGCAGCTTCTTCGCTGTCGCCGGCCCCACTCCCCAAAGCCGTTCGACGGGGAGGCCGGCCACGAATTCCGAAACACGATCCGGGGGGATGACGACCAAGCCGTCGGGCTTTTTAATATCACTCGCAACCTTAGCAATAAACTTATTCGGCCCGACTCCGGCGGAGGCGGTGAGTTGAAGTTCTGATCGGATGCGCGCACGGATTTGCTCCGCGACTTTGCGCGCCAAAGGTTCACCTATCTTATTAGTTGTCACGTCTAAATAAGCCTCGTCCAAGGACAACGGTTCGATAAGATCCGTATAATCCGCGAAAATGGCCCGCAAAGCGCGCGACACCGCCTTGTACTTAGAAAAATCCGGGCGCACAAAGATCGCGCGGGGGCAAAGGCGATAGGCCTTGCTGGAACTCATCGCCGATCGCACCCCATGCCGGCGGGCTTCGTAGGAAGCCGAAGCGACGACTCCACGTCCGTTCGGCCTTCCGCCCACCACCACGGGCTTCCCACGTAAAGACGGATTATCCCGCTGCTCCACCGACGCATAGAAGGCGTCCATGTCGACGTGAATAATTTTTCTCGGCTTGGCCTCACTCATGCTGTCCCAATATAGCAGACGATATACAAACGTATGTTATAGAAACTTCGATAATTTCTTGTCGGTGATACCTGGAAAGATCAAAGTGCATCAAAACTGGTCCTGGACCAATTTTGGAGAGCGCCGAGTTTTTAGACCGTCGACATCGACGCCCCGTCGCCCACCGACACATCTTTGAAGGCATACGGATCCACGCCTTCGATGCAGGCGATATTGAACCCGTAAAGTTCGGGGCGACTACGCCGTTGGTGATGCGTGTAGATCCCGCAGGTCTTGCAGAAGTAGTGCTTCGCAGTGCGGGTGTTCCATTGGTAGAGCGTGAGGTTTTCTGACCCGCGAGTCACTCGCAGTTTCGCCAACGGCACGCTCGCGATGATCGCCCCTTTGCGCCGACACAACGAGCAGTTGCAGCGGCGAACGTCGTCAAAGTTATCCAAACGATCCCCGTCGAGATCGACTTCAAATTCCACCGCGCCACAATGGCATTTTCCCATTCGGGTCATTGCTGTTTCCTCACGATATCCACAAAGATCGCATCTCGGCGCCCAACCAATCCTTTCGGCCCATAGTGCCAGCTCGGCGGGTGCCGGAGGCGTCCAGAAAAAATGACCGCCCAGTTTCTCGGCGCCGTAACGACCTGACGCGTGACCGGATCCCATTGCCACGTCGCCTCGTTGTTGAGCGAAACTCCGACGCGCAGATACATGTTATCCGCATGGCGCGGCAAGCCCCTGGGTTTTTGTGCGGACAAGACGAAACTACGACCCATCTCCAGACCACGCGCCTCTTCTGGAGGCAAAAGCGAAAGCGCTTTTTCGCCTAAGCGTTGCGCCAGAACGGGGCTTTCCCTTTCGAATATTTCCATCACCTCAATATTTTTTAACCACCGCTGCTGATCGGGAGTAGAGGGGGCGTTTTCAAAATGCGCCTTCTGGTCACGCATGTGACCGGCCATACCGGGATACTCAAAAATCCCGGAGAGAGGATTCAAACCATTCCAAAAATCCGGGAGGAAGTGCTCCATCGCTGCTCGAAGTTCAGGCGAAATCAGATCCGTGGCATCAAAGAATGCATAACCCCGACCCGTTTCCGCATCCAGTTGGGCACGCAGTTCGGCTTCGCTTAGCGCCGGCGTCCAGACATCCGCGCGCCGAGGCGTGGGGGAAAGCGCCAATTCAACCTCCCAAATAGTCCGTGCGGTAGCATCGTCCATTTGCCCACTGGAATCGACCAACCCAAACTGGCGCATCAGATCCCGGTTAACGTCCGTCACCAGATGAAGGGGATCAGTCGCGAGCTTTCCAACCTCAACGACCAAGGCCGACGAACGCCCGCGCAGTTCAGCCAAGACCTGAACTACGCACGCGGTCCTATCCCCCGCCGCCCCAGCCTCGAAGGCAATCCCGGCCAGCAAGACCAAAACCACATACAAACCTTTCGCCATGGCGGGAGGTAATAGCATACCGCGGGAGGCGGCAACAGCGGTAAGACACTGAGAATACCCGCTTCCTAAAAGGTAACTGCTACCTTTTAGGAGACGCCGTGTTTCTTGAACCACGCGAGCAACTGGTTCCAAGCATCCTTGGCGGAGCGCTCGTGGTAACTCGGCCGGTAGTCGGCGTGGAACGCGTGCTCGGCGTCGGGATAGACGACAATCTCCGAACCACTCTTCCCTTCGGCCAATAACTTTTTCATTTTATCGACCGACGCTTGGGGAATGCCATTGTCCTTGCCGCCGTAAAGGCCCAGCACCGGTACCTTCAGATCTTTGGCGATATCGACCGGGAATTTTTTATTCATCGCATTCGGTTCACCTACCAAGCGTCCGTACCATGCCACACCGGCCTTTAGTTCCGGATTGCGGGCGCAATACATCCAAGTCACATTTCCACCCCAGCAAAAACCGGTGATGGCGGTGCGGGTGGGGTTGGCAGCCGGATTTTTCTTTAACCACGCCAGCGTTGCATCGAGATCCCCCATCACTTGATCTTGCGGGACTTTCGATACGACGTCGGAAATAATTTTCGGAATCTCGGTCATTTTCGTCACGTCGCCTTGCCGGAAATACAGAGACGGGGCCACTGCGAAGTAACCGACCTTCGCCAATCGACGACATACATCTTGTATGTATTCGTGCACGCCAAAAATTTCCTGAATGACTAGCACCACTGGAAAGGGGCCCTTTCCTTTAGGCCTCGCCCAATACCCTGGCATCTCGCCGCCCACCGTGGGGATTTTGATCGGCCCCGCCTCCATCCCCTGACTCGGCGTTGAGACTGCCCACGCGACCGGTGAAATGGACAATGCGAATCCCGCGCTGATTCCGACAAATTCTCTCCGACTGATGATTTCGTCTTTCATGGCGGCATTGAATCGAATGGGCACGCAGGTTGCAAGACCTACCAGCAGGATATGGAGGAAATGAAAATGAAAAAGCTAACTAAGGTTGAGTCCGTTTTATCGTCGGAAAAAGGCGCGGTGGGCTATGTGCTCGCTTGGCTGTTAGGCGTGCCTGCGTCTCTACTTGTCATCATCTTTCTGCTGCGCGGCGGCTGAGCAATGCACCTGGGTAACACCCGGGTGGTCGGCATTGTAGTCCTCTCGACGGAGGAAAGTTTCACCTTTCACCTCGAATGAGATGAGCTTTGCCACATCGAACATCTTCCAACCTTCTCCGCCGGAGATCTGGAAGGCGCTCAAAATTTCATGACCGCTGTGGCTGTGCCCGTGGCAATGAGGGTGGATGACCCTTACCTCGCCGTCGATGTACACACACTCGACCACTTTGTTTTCGCGCACGGCTTCGCAGACCTTCGGGTTTGCGAGGCCGCCCGCGACGGGTTTTCGACTGCGAATCTTGAACATTGAGCTCTAAAAACTATCCCTTCAACGACGCCATATCGATGACGAAGCGATATTTTACGTCACCTTTGAGCATTCGCTCGTAGGCCACATTGATCTCCTGAATCGGAATCACTTCCACGTCGGAAGTGATCTTGTTTTCCGCGCAGTAGTTCAACATCTCCTGTGTTTCCTGAATGCCGCCAATCAAAGATCCCGCCAGCTGGCGACGCTTCATTATTAAGTTAAACACTCCGATCTCCGGAGGCTTTTCCGGCACCCCCACCAGGGTCATCGTGCCTTGCAGTTTCAAAAGCTGCAGGTAGGCATTGAGATCGTGCGGAGCCGAAACGGTGTCTAAGATGAAATCGAAACTGCTGGCGTGTTTGCGCATCTGGACC